>NZ_JBQFXC010000011.1:0-87800 GCF_056540645.1 Ruegeria sp. AM5
CCCAATCAAAAACCTCAGATGCCCCCAGTCTCTCCCGAGCGTCTCCGCAGCTTCCACCGCGTCCCAGCACCTCAGCAGCGCCGGTGAAGGGCGTTCTAAGTATATCGCCCAAAAGCCGCAAGTGGAAAAATCAAAAAAACGCAAAAAAACGCAAAAACAGTATTTTATCATACAAAAACAAATTGTTACGTAGAATATCCAGCCATTCAACCCGGATGTCGCGGACACAGACCATCGCAAATCAGCGCCATGGATATGTTATTCACACTGTTACCCACAGACTCGCCTACGAGTCAGGCTGAGTCGGCTTGCCTAAACCGGATCAGGAATGATGTGACCGGCAGGCGCATGACCAGAAGGCCCAGAATAATCGCCAGGTAGACCAATGGCTCGATCTGAAACCCCTTCGCCAGCATCACATAATGAAGCGCGCCCAGAATTGCTGCCGGGTAGACCAGACGATGCAATTTGCGCCAACGAGGCCCCAAACGGCGAACCGCCCAGTTGTTAGACGTGATTGCAAGCGGCAGTAACAATACAAAAGCAGCCATGCCCACCGTGATATAGGGCCGCTTGATAATGTCCGCCCAGATTTGGCTGGGAATCTGAACATCCAGAACCAGCCAGATCAACAGGTGCAATGCGACATAGGAAAATGTCAGTACACCTATCGCGCGGCGGAACTTCATCAGATTTAGGCCAGCGAAGCGACGCAAGGGTGAAATCGCGAGACCCAAAATCAGAAGCTGCAGCGCCAGTTCGCCAAACTCGTGCTCGAGCGCCTCGATCGGCTCGATCCCGAGACCACCGGTCATGCCCTGATAAAACAACCAGGGCGCAGGCAGCGCGCCCAGCAGATAAACAGCCCAATTGGGAAGCCGTCGCAAGAGGTCGTTGAGCCGCCGCATCATCTCAGTAGTTCTTCGCCAGATCCATGCCTTCGTAAAGGCTGGCGACCTCATCTTCATATCCGTTGAACATCAGCGTCGGGATTCGCTTGGCAAACAGACCTCCGCCGATTTGACGTTCCGAAGCCTGCGACCAGCGGGGGTGATCCACATTGGGGTTCACATTGCTGTAGAACCCATATTCCCTAGGACCTGCCATGTTCCAACTTGTCGGAGGCTGGGTATCCGTCAAGGTAATCCGCACGATCGATTTGATCGATTTGAAGCCGTATTTCCACGGTACCACCAATCGCAAAGGCGCGCCGTTCTGGTTCGGGATGTCCCTGCCGTAGATCCCAGTAGCCATAATGGTCAGCGGATGCATCGCCTCATCCAAACGCAGCCCTTCGCGATATGGCCAGTCTAGTACCGGATACGCCACACCCGGCATCTCATCGGGACGATAGGCGGTCTCAAACGCCACGTATTTCGCGCCGTCCTGAACGCCAGCCATGCCGAGTAGATCTGCCAGTTCAAACCCGTTCCAAGGTATCACCATCGACCAGGCCTCAACACAGCGGAACCGATAGATTCGCTCCTCAACAGTCATTTCAGACATGATGTCTTTGAAATCATATTCACCAGGGCGGTCGACCAGACCGTCGATGGTTACACTCCAGGGCTCGGTTACCAGTGTGTGTGCATATTTCGCCGGATCATCCTTGCGTGTCCCGAACTCATAATAATTGTTGTAGGAAGTAATCTCTTCCCAGGTATTCGGTTCAAGCGCCTCGGCCGCCGCTGGCCGCGCCAGGCTCGCCAGCCCGACACCCGCCAAACCGGCCATGACCTGTCGCCGGTTCAGAAACGCCGCCCTTGGGGTGACGTCCGCATGCGTCAGTTTGTTGGTCCAGCGATGCGCCATTTGGTTCTCCGTTATCCATTAACCTCGTAACTGAGGTAAGGTCTGATAGCACAGAGCCAAGGAAACAGGCGTCACGATTGAGCGAACAGATTGTAACGAAAATTAGGTACGCTTGGGCGCGAGGATAACGGTCACCCGATGTTCAAGCCGACAACACGGTTTATTTCGCACCCAAGATTGACCGCCTGATAGGTCGGAAAAGGCAGCCGGGCCGAAATTTCGATATCGCGCCGAACCCAGTCCTGCGCCTCTAACTGCTTGAGCGAGGACGACAATGCGCGATCAGTGATCACCCGAAGATCCGACCTGAGCCCTGAAAAGCGCCGCGGTTGGCGGGTCAACGCCAGAATAGGGACCGTCCAGCTACGACGCAGTAGCTTCAATTCGGTATCATGCGGCACCAAGGCCACGATTTCTGCCGCTACAGCCGCCGCCTGAACCCCGGCTTTGGTCAAACGGAATTCAGGGCGCAAAGGGTGGCCGTGGCCCGGGTTCCGTTCAAGCAAGCCAAGGCTGACCAGATGCTCAAGACTTGCCGCAAATGACGTCCGGCTTGCCCCGGTCGCGGCGAGCAATGGGGCCTGCCTGCCCGGAACCCCCTGGTGCAGCTGCGCAAGGATGTTCAGCGACCAGGCCCGGGAGGTAAGCTTGACAAGTAATTTTATGTCCATAAAATATATTTACTTTATTTTAGGACAAAAGGAAAGTTCCATGGCCCTCGTTTCCTTAGAAAACACCATCACTCTTGCCATTTCGGTCAAAGATCGCCACGCCAGCGCGCGCTGGTATAATGACAAGCTCGGGTTTGAGTTGATCCATCATATTGATGAGGCGGGTTGGAGCGAGATGCTCACCAAAACCGAAGGCGTCACCCTTGGTTTGGGCGAGCAGGCAGAACCAGCGCCCGGAAACACCGTTCCGGTCTTTGGTGTTGCTGATATCGCAAGCGCACGCGATGCTTTGGAAGGGGCCGGAGTTCGGTTTGACGGCGAAACCGAGACGATCGAGGGGATGGTCAGCACTGCCACATTTTACGACCCGGACGGCAACGCAATGATGCTGGCGCAGGATCTGACCGGGCAGGCCTGAACGCTCTTAGTCGCAATACAAGCCACCAATAAAAGACCCGCCTGGATGGCGGGTCTCTTCATTACCTGAGATTTAATGCACGACTGCATCATCCGGGCGCGGACGCTCGGACGTTCCCAGCCGGTCGCCGATGATCAAACCATCGGTTCCGGCGGTCACCGGAACGGTCTCACCATCCTTTATCTCACCGGCCAGCAGTGCTTCGGCCAACGGGTTCTGCAGGGCGCGTTGGATCACGCGTTTCAATGGGCGGGCACCGAAGACCGGATCATAGCCTTCGTTTGCCAGCCATTCCTTCGCGCCATCATCCAGTGCCAGCTCGATCTTGCGGGCGGCCAGACGTTTCTGCAGACGTGCCATCTGGATATCGACGATGCCATCCATACCGGCCCGCTTGAGCCGGTCAAAGATGATGGTCTCATCCAAACGGTTCAGGAATTCAGGCCGGAAATGAGCCCGGACCGCGTCCATGACATCCCGCCGCGCTTGCGCACTGTCAGCCCCTTCGGGCAACTGGCTGAGTGCCTGAGACCCAAGGTTCGACGTCAGGATGATCAGCGTCTGCTTGAAGTCGACGGTACGACCCTGACCATCGGTCAGGACGCCATCGTCCAGGACCTGCAGCAGCACGTTGAACACATCCGGGTGTGCCTTTTCGACCTCGTCAAACAGCACGACCTGATAGGGTCTGCGCCGCACGGCTTCGGTCAGCACACCACCTTCGTCATAGCCGACATAGCCCGGAGGGGCACCGATCAGACGGGCGACCGCATGTTTCTCCATGAACTCGGACATGTCGATGCGCACCATCGCGTTGTCGTCGTCGAACAGGAAGTTCGCCACGGCCTTGGTCAGCTCGGTCTTGCCCACGCCGGTCGGGCCGAGGAACAGGAACGAGCCCAATGGGCGGTTCTCGTCATTCAGACCGGCACGCGCACGGCGCACGGCGTTGGCAACGGCAGTGACCGCCGCATCCTGACCGATCACGCGGGAATGCAGATCGTCTTCCATCCGCAGCAGTTTCTCGCGCTCGCCTTCCAGCATTTTCGAGGTCGGGATACCGGTCCAGCGTTCGACCACCGACGCAATCTGTTCTGGGCGCACCGTTTCCTCGGCCATCATGGCGTTGCTTTCGGCGTTTTCGGCCTCGGTCAGCTTTTTCTCAAGCTCGGGGATGACGCCATAGGACAGCTCACCCGCTTTGGCGAGGTTGCCTTCGCGCTTGGCGATCTCCAGATCAGCGCGCGCCTTGTCGAGCTGTTCTTTCAGATCGCGCGCTCCGGCAAGCTTGTCACGTTCGGCCTGCCACTGGGCGGTCATCTCGGCGGATTTCTCCTGCAGATCGGCAAGGTCCTTTTGCAAGGTTTCTAGACGATCTTTTGATGCCGCATCATCCTCAAGCTTCAGCGCCTCTTCCTCGATCTGCATTTGCAGGATCTGACGATCCAGCTGATCGAGTTCCTCGGGCTTGGAATCCACCTCCATCCGCAAACGCGACGCCGCTTCATCTACAAGGTCGATGGCTTTGTCAGGCAGGAAGCGGTCAGTGATGTAGCGATGCGACAAGGTCGCCGCCGACACGAGCGCCGAGTCCGAGATGCGCACACCGTGGTGCAGCTCGTACTTTTCCTTGATACCGCGAAGGATGCTGATCGTGTCCTCAACTGTCGGCTCAGTGACCATCACCGGCTGGAACCGGCGGGCGAGGGCCGCGTCTTTCTCGACGTATTTGCGGTACTCATCCAGCGTCGTCGCGCCGATACAATGCAGCTCACCCCGGGCAAGCGCAGGCTTGATCAGGTTGGCGGCATCCATCGCACCGTCGGATTTACCTGCACCTACCAGCGTGTGCATCTCGTCGATGAACAGTATGATCTCACCGGCGGCTTCGGTCACTTCGGTCAGAACAGCCTTCAGTCGTTCTTCGAACTCACCGCGATATTTAGCACCGGCGATCAGCGCACCCATGTCGAGCGCGAGAAGCTTCTTGTCCTTCAATGATTCCGGCACATCACCATTGACGATGCGCAGGGCCATGCCCTCGGCAATCGCGGTCTTACCGACGCCGGGTTCACCAATCAGTACCGGATTGTTCTTGGTGCGGCGCGACAGAACCTGCATCGAACGGCGGATTTCCTCATCCCGCCCGATGATCGGGTCGATCTTGCCTTCGGCTGCAGCCTCGGTCAGGTCGCGCGCATATTTTTTAAGCGCGTCGTAGCCTTCTTCCGCCGATGCGGTGTCAGCAGTGCGGCCCTTGCGGATATCGTTGATCGCTTCGTTCAGTTTCTGGGCCGATACAGCACCGGCCTCCAAAGCCTCTTTGGCTTTGGATTTCACCATACACAGCGCCATCAGAACGCGTTCGACCGGCACAAAGCTGTCGCCCGCCTTGGTGGCGAGCTTCTCTGCCTCGTCCAAAACCTTGGCGGTCTGGCCGTCCATATAGATCTGGCTCGCGTCGCCGCTGACCTTCGGGATTTTGCCCATGGCCGCGTCCAACGCCTCAACCACGCGGTTCGGTGCGCCGCCAGCGCGTGTGATCAGGTTGCTGGCCAGCCCCTGATCATCGTCCATCAATGCTTTGAGTATGTGTGTGGGCTCCAGCCTTTGGTGCCCTTCGCGCAGCGCAATAGTCTGCGCCGCCTGCACGAATCCCCGTGCCCGCTCGGTGAACTTGTTCAAGTCCATAGTATTCTCCTTTTCTTAAGCACCCGTTTTAATGCGCCCGCTTGGCGGCACGCCTCGGTCTGGGCCTCACATTCAATTTGGGTAATATCGGCGTGTATTCAAGACTGTTTCGCATAATAACACAGCCCAAACTCTGCCATTGAAATATCATGTGAATTTGCCACAAACCAATGGTACTCAAACGGTTTTCAGGAACACCTAACGATGAGCCTGCTTCAAGACCTCTACCGCTGCACTACTGACCGGTGGTCTCCCATTATCGGCGACCCAAGTCCCATGGGATGGTTCACCGTTGCCGCCTATGGGATAACCGCCATTCTATGTTTCAGAGCCGCGCGAATACCTGGCAACCGCACAGTGCGGCTTTTCTGGCTGATACTGTCGTTCCTGTTGATCGCATTGATGATCAACAAGCAGCTCGACCTGCAATCGGCACTCACTGCTTCGGCCAGATGTCTGTCACAGATACAGGGCTGGTACGAAGATCGTCGATCCGTACAGATTGGGTTCATATTGGTTGTCATGTCCAGCGGCTTCTGGATCGCGCTTGTGAGCCTTTGGCTCCTGCGTAAGCATCTAGGACACATCGGCCTAGCTTTGATCGGGTTTATCGCCCTGATCTGTTTCGTGCTGATCCGCGCCGCCGGATTTCACAATTTCGACGCGCTGATTAATACGGAGTTCCTGTTCATTCGTATCAACTGGCTGCTGGAGCTATCAGGCATCAGTCTGATCGCCCTCAATGCTTATTGGGTGGCAAGACGCCGTCATCCGCGCGGAATCGAGTAGACGGAATAACCGCCAGTTTCTCCCATCAATTCAGCGTTATACATTTCGACCAAAGACTGCTCGGCACTGCTGCCTGTGGGGCATGAAACCAGATCAGCCGTATGATCGAGGAAGTTGCCGGTATAGGCTGTTTCCCCGGTCAATTGACACCAGTCGTCTTCCGATCGGTACCCACGCACTAACAGAAGATTGTCATTGGTTGGAGCCGGCGCGACACCGGTTTCGGGCGGATCGCTTTGAGGCGCGTCTTCGCATGCGGCCAACATCAGTGCCACGCCAAGTACTATTACCTTTTTCATCATTTCTATCCCTGTTCTGAACGTCGGCACTTTAGCACATTGCGCAAAATAGTGAGTGAACTGCGTCACCTCGGGCTTCACACATGGACAGATCGCCCTGAACCCGTTAGGACGCAAACGTTTGCCAAAAAGGAGCGCCCCATGTCCGATGACCGCCTTATCGTAGCCCTCGACGTCCCAAACGCCCTGCAGGGTCTAGCCATGGCCGAGCGGCTGGGCGACTCGGTTTCGTTCTATAAGATCGGGCTGGGTATGTTGACTGGCGGCGGTCTGGCATTGGCCAACGAGTTGAAACAGGATCACGGAAAGCGCATTTTCTTGGACATGAAGCTGTTCGATATCGGCAACACTGTAGAAAATGCAGTGCGTGGGTTGGCTCAGTTCGATCTGGACTTCTTGACGGTGCATGGTGATCCGCATGTCGTACGCGCCGCAAAGGAGGGCGCTGCAGGCAAGGACATGAAAATTCTGGCGGTAACCGTCCTGACATCACTGAACAGGGACGATCTGGATGCAAGCCTTCTGAAAGCGGGTGACGTGCAGGACCTCGTTGTAGAACGCGCGGCCAAGGCTTTCGAGGCCGGAGCTGATGGCGTCATCGCCAGCCCTCAGGAAGCCGCGCTAATCCGCGCCCTGCCCCAATCCGAAGGTCGTTTGATTGTAACCCCTGGGGTACGCCCTGCTGGCGCAGCTTTGGGCGACCAAAAGCGGGTCGCAACCCCGGCCAGTGCAATCGGCGATGGGGCCGATCATATCGTCGTGGGTCGCCCGATTTATCAGGCGGATGATCCCAAAGCCGCCGCACAAGCAGTTTTGAGCGAGTTAAATTCATTGACTCACCATTAGGCGAAAAGCCAAAAATTGCGGAAGGAACGGTGCTCAAGCAATTGACGTTAGGTCAATTTTTCGCGCCACCGCGCCAAATCGTCCCTGTGCCCGAAAACACACATGAAAAACGTGAGTTTTATGGCGTTCGGCTTGTGGCTATCGAAAAACGCCATTTTCGGCGATTCTACACGCAAGACACTCCCCAACGGGCCATCTCTTCTTCCTGAGGCTCGTTACCTCCCCCCGCAGGCGCGGGGGGTTTTCTTTCGAAGTCCCGTTCAAAGCTGCGCCGTTTCCGACAAATAATCCCGAAGGCGATCTGCAAAATTTGGAATGGCCAACGGATTCGACAGATAATCCTGCGGACAAATCAGCCTCCACCCCTGCCCTTCGTCCCCAAAACGGATCAGACCAACATCTTCCGGCGGGCGCAGGGCGACGTAGAACCAGCTTTGACCATATTGCCGTGACCAGACAAGATCGGTTGCGCACAGGCGCAGCCCAACCTCTTCATCTGTTTCACGCAACGCGCATTCGATCGGTGTTTCGCCTGACTTTTTCCCGCCGCCTGGAAAATCGAGATGACCTGGAAACGGAATATCTGATCGATCATCTCTTAGAATGACCAGCAGCTTGCGCCCCAGAAACAACGCTATTTTTGCGCCGGCGAAGTCCATCGGTACTCTTTTTATCCTTATCCATTCGCGATACTTATTAACCTATCGAATGTCTTGATCAATCCGCCGCTGGCCGGAAAGAAACTACATCATGCCCGCCATCTGTCGCGACTGCCTGAAGGAAATTAAGCAAGGGCCGCGCTGCCCAACTTGCAGTAGCCCGAGGGTCAAATCGCACCTAGAGCTGTTTGACCTGACGATCGCGCATATGGATTGCGATGCTTTTTATGCTTCGGTCGAAAAGCGCGACAATCCCGAACTTGCCGACAAGCCTGTGATCATTGGCGGCGGCAAGCGCGGGGTGGTATCAACTGCATGTTACGTGGCCCGCGTTCGCGGGGTACGTTCAGCAATGCCAATGTTCAAGGCGCTTCAACTATGCCCCGAAGCGGTGGTGATCAAACCGCGCATGTCGGTCTATGCCAGCGTCTCGCGCGAGATACGCACCATGATGGACGAGTTGACACCTGATGTTGAACCACTGTCGCTGGATGAGGCGTTCATGGACCTATCCGGCACCGAGCGGCTGCATGGTGCACCGCCAGCGGTCATGCTTGCGCGTCTGGTCAAGAGGATGAAAGATGAGCTGGGCCTGACGGGATCGATTGGCTTGAGCCATAACAAGTTTCTGGCCAAGGTGGCCTCGGATCTCGACAAGCCTCGGGGTTTTTCAGTGATCGGCAAGGCCGAGACGGCTGATTTCCTGCATGACCGGCCGGTGCGATTAATCTGGGGAATTGGTCCGGCGGCGCAGGAATCTCTGGATCGCGCAGGGATTCGCACATTTGCTGATCTTCTGCGCTGGGATCAGGAGGCGCTGACCGCGCGGTTCGGATCAATGGGCTACCGTCTGTGGCATCTGGCGCGAGGGCAGGACAAACGGCGCGTATCGGCCCATGAGCCGATGAAGTCGATCAGTAATGAGACCACTTTTTTCGAGGATACCGCCAGTCTTGAAATTCTGGACGGGCATCTGTGGCGTATGTCTGAAAAGGTAGCCGACCGGGCCAAAGCCAAGGGATTGGCTGGGCGAGTGGTGACGCTGAAGCTGAAACAGGCCAACCACAAGATCATCACCCGGCGGATATCACTACGCGATGCGACTCAGATAGCGGATCGGATTTATCGCACCGCTCGTGGGCTATTTGATCAGGTTGGCGATCAGGGTCCCTATCGCCTTTTGGGATGCGGCCTGTCTGACCTGTGTTCAGAGGATCAGGCCGATATCTCGGGCGACCTTCTGGATCCCGGTGCAGAACGCCGATCACAGGCCGAACGTGCGACGGACGAAATCCGGCGCCGTTTCGGCAGTGATGCAATCGTAAAAGGTCGTGCGCTGCGCTAGGTCTATTCGGCGGCAAGTGACATTGGATCGGACCCGATACTGGTGATCTGCGCGGTGACCTGCCGCAACACATCACGCAACGCCTCAAAGTTGCCGTTCGGCTGGATCGTTTCCTCGTTCATATAAAGTGACCGATCGATCTCGATTTGAACCGCATGCTGATGGCGGGCAGGTCGACCATAGGTCTGGGTGACGTAGGCCCCAGCAAAAGGCGTGTTGCGCGCCACATTCAGACCCGCGTCGGCAAAAGCGGCCTCGATCTGATCAACGATCACACCTGAAGCGGCCGCACCGAACCGATCGCCCAAAACGATTTCCGGTCGGGCCCGGCGCGAGCCGCCGGCCAGCGCCACCGCCTCGTGCGGCATCGAGTGGCAATCGATCAGAATGGCCTGCCCAAACATCTGATGCGATTCCGCCAGCAGAGATTTCAGACGAGTATGGTATGGACGCCAATAGGTATCGATCCGCAGGCGCGCCTCATCCATAGTCAGCTTGCCGCTGTAGATCGCCCTGCCGTTGGCGACCACGCGGGGAATCACCCCGAGGCCCGAGGTAACCCGCGGATTATGTCCGTGATGACGCGCACCCTGTATCAAAGCGGGGTCCAATTCATCCGAATTGCGATTCAGGTCCAGATAGGCGCGCGGCATGGCCGCGGCGAGCAGCGGTGCACCGAATTCAGCGACTGAGGAAAAAAGCTGATCGACATACGCATCCTCGGAGGACCGAATCATATTGCGGTTCAAAACAGACCGCTTCAACAAAGACTCGGGATAGGTCCGACCGCTATGGGGCGAGGCAAATACCACGCAGGACGTACGCGTTGCGGGCATATCCAGAATATAGGCTGCATTGGTGGCGGCGTCGGGCATGGGCTCTCCGTTGTTCGCACTCAACATAGACCGTAAAATAGTTCTGCCAAACCCCTTGATCCCCCCAACGACTCCTTTTATAGACCCCGCTACCGGCGCGGGGTTCCGCGCCCCATTTCGTTATGGGGCAGGTCACGCAACGGTTTCATGGGCGGTTAGCTCAGCGGTAGAGCACTTCGTTGACATCGAAGGGGTCACAAGTTCGATCCTTGTACCGCCCACCATGAATTCATTGCTCTGGTCTTTCCGGGGCACCCGATTAACCCAGGCGCTGGCCACGTCTTTGATGAAGGCGCCGCAGATTGGAGACAGACCCATGAAGGTCAAGAACTCGCTCCGCTCGCTCAAGAACCGGCACCGTGATTGCCGGGTTGTGCGTCGCAAAGGCCGCGTCTACGTGATCAACAAGACGCAGCGCAAGTTCAAAGCTCGCCAGGGCTAAGGGCTACACGAACTTAATTCAAAAACCGCGCTTTCGAGCGCGGTTTTTTTATGCCCTGCTTCTAGCGCCCTTTCGTGTCGGCGGAAGTGCCGGAAATCGCTCCGAAAGTCCGGTTCTGAGATTTAGTATTGTTATGAGACGGTCTCGTGCTACGCTTCCCCTGTTTTTTATGACGGGAGGTCGGGTTGGCCAACGATGATCTGGATACGCTATTAGGAACAACCCTGACCGAGATGGTGGCCGATATAGGCCGAAGCGTGGCCCAAGCCGCCGAACAGCTTAGCCTGGATCAGTTGAACGCGCTGAAGAACTATCCTCAGGAACTGCGCGAGATGGGCATTCCGCCAGTCTTTTACCACATGCAGGATGTCGATGTAGAATTGAAGGTCGTCATGGAGATGACCAGCACCACAGAAGAAGGCAAACGCGGGATCATTGGCGCGTTTCTGTGTGGGCCAAAACTGACGCAAACAGATACGCTCGATGCGAGCAGCGCGTCGACCATGCGGATGCGGTTCGCGCCGGGACCGGTGGATGAAGGTGGTTCCGGTGGAGGGGTCGATGGCGACTAAAAAGGACAAGACCCCCAAAAAACATCCTATAGATGTGCGCATCACCGAACTGCCCGAGGCGTTCACCACACTGCTTCAGTCATTGGAAAACCGCCTGACCGCGCTGGAGGCGCGCGAGGTCGTGTTGCTGGAGACTATCCAAGACCTGCAAGACCAGATCGACGATCTGGAAGAAGGAGGCAGTGGCATGCTGATGGGCTCGGGTTCTCCGGTGGTGAACCCAATGGCCGGAGGCCAGAGCGGAATAGAGGTTGAAGACAAAGATACGCAGATCGTGGATGCGCAGGTTTTTTCGCAGGCCCTGGGCGAACAGATCCTTGCAGGATCCGACGGCAGCGACGATTTCACCATCGACAATGTCCAGGTCGAAGCCTTTGTTGGGCTTGGTCGGGATGGCGACAAAGCCCAGTTCGCTACAAACGCGAAGAAACAGGCGGTCAGCCAGAACGCAGCGAAGGTCTCGTTCTCGGTCAAAAGACGGTCCGCAACGAAGATTATTGATAGAGACTGAATTCACAAAGGAGATTGGAAATGAGTATCGGGCAGGAACTGCTAAACGTCCCTTTCGCGGAAATGGTTCAGAAACTGGCGATTTCCGTGGCAGAGTCGCAAACTGAATTGGATAGACATTCGACTGATATCGCCAAATACATGGCGGATCAGAAGATCCAGCTTCCCGACCTATCCAACCCCGATGGTCCCCCAAAGGAATTCAGCCTCGTGTCGATGGGTTTCCTGCCCGCGTTCTATGCGGTGCAAGAGGCCGAGATCGAGGTAAAGATGGCGATCTCGATGACCAAACAGACCGAGAAATCAGGCAGCGCATCGGTCAAAGGTGGCTGGGGACCCGTGGCGGCGCAGGTCAACGCAAGTTATTCCTCGCGCTATGCCTATAATCAGGAAGGCGCAAGCAGGCTATCAATCAAACTGGCCCCAGCCGATCCGCCGGTCATGCTGCAGAAATACATGGAAGCAGTAACACAGGCGATGCTGACCAAAGAACCGGTGCTCAGCGACGATCCGGACCCCGAGCCGGCACCGTCACCCGTCCCACCGCAACCCGAAAGAAAACAAAGTAGGCGGCGTCAATCCTGAAGGGGCCGTCCGGCAAGGTAAGTTCAGCGACGTTTTGACCAACTAATTTTGTCGGATTTCCTTGCATCCCACCGAGAATCGTTTAATTGACCAAATCAGTCGGGTTAATTCCCGTCACGATTTTCAATGTTGGGACAAATGATGCTGAAATCCTCTACCTGCTTTGCCGCCACCCTGACGGCCCTGATCGCCACCTCTGCCGCAGCCGAGGGCGAGCTGAACCTGTATTCCTCGCGCCACTACGACACCGACGAACGCCTGTATTCCGACTTCGAAGAGGCCACCGGCATCACCATCAACCGCATCGAAGGCAAGGCCGACGAACTGATCGCGCGGATGGAAGCCGAAGGCGCAAACTCGCCCGCTGATATCTTGCTGACGGTCGACACTTCGCGTCTGGCGCGCGCCAAAAACGCAGGCATCCTGCAACCAGTCGAAAGTACGGTATTGGAGGAGCGTATCCCTTCGAACCTACAGGACGAAGACAATCAGTGGTACGGCTTTTCGCAGCGCGCACGGATCATCTTCTTTGACAAGGCTGATGTCGCCAACCCGCCTGCAACTTATCTGGATCTGGCAAAGCCTGAGTATCAGGGGCTGGTTTGCATTCGCTCGTCCAGCAATACCTATAATCAGACGCTTTTGGCATCGATCATCACCAATCACGGTGTGGAAGAAGCCAGGAAATGGGCCGAAGGTATCGTTGCCAATATGGCACGCAAACCTCAGGGCGGTGACACCGACCAACTGCGCGGCATCGTATCGGGTGAGTGCGAGATTGCAGTTTCGAACTCATACTATTTCGCCCGCGCCATACGCAAAGACGTCAAAGACCTGAGCGCGGATATCGAGATGATCGGCGTGCAGTTCCCGGCACAGGACGCCGAAGGCGCGCATATGAACCTTTCGGGTGCGGGCGTCGCAGCTAACGCGCCGAACAAAGAGAACGCGATTAAGTTCCTAGAGTATCTCGCAAGCGATCAGGCACAGGTCTACTTCTCGAACGGAAACGATGAATTCCCCGCTGTCGAAGGCGTTGCGCTGGCTGAGAACGTGGCCGCTTTGGGGGAATTCAAAGCGGATAAGGTGAACCTATCAGAAGTCGCCAAAAACATCCCCGAGGCACAGAAGATCTTTAACGAAGTTGGCTGGAAGTAATCCAGTCCGATACCCGAGCAGCAAAAGGGCGCAGATTTCTGCGCCCTTTTTCTATTGTGTTTGAAGTAAAGCAAGGCAATAGTCCCATATTCGTAACTGATTCCCATATGTGAGCCATGCTCGACACACTATCAAACCGCCTCGCTAAGCGTCTGAACGAGCTGCGCCAGGGTCATGGCTGGTCGCTTGAGCAGCTGGCAGACCAAAGTGGGATCAGCCGGGCGACACTGTCGCGAATGGAAAACGGTGATGTCAGCCCTACCGCTGAAACGCTTGGCCGTTTATGCGCAGCATACGGCCTGCCCATGTCACGCCTGCTGATGATGGTCGAAGACAGTTTCGATCCCAAAGTACCTTTCGAGAAGCAGCCTGAATGGCATGACCCCGAAAGCGGGTTTACCCGCCGTTCGGTTTCACCACCGGCGACTGGCCTCAGTGGGGAAGTAATGGAAGGTCATTTGCCCCCAGGTACTGTCATCACCTACGATACTCCGCCCAAGCCGGGACAGGAGCACCACCTGATCCTACTTGATGGAGGGCTAACGTTGACAGTGGACGGGATTGCCCATGCGCTCAGCGGCGGCGACTGCCTTCGCTATCACCTGTCGGGGCCAACGCAGTTCGAAACCGGACCCAAACGCGGTGCGCGCTATCTGTTGGTGCTGATATGATTACGCGATTGCCACAGGAATATTTCGACGAAGCGCTTGAGGATCTGACCGATATCCTGCACCGCTGTGTCCATACCGGTGCCAGTATCGGGTTCATCCTTCCTTTTTCGCGGGACGATGCCCGCGCCTATTGGCGGGACAGGGTGCAGCCCGAACTCCGCGCGGAGACACTCGATCTGTTTGTCGCATATGGTGACGGACGCATTCTGGGCACGGTGCAACTGATTCCCGCCGCAATGCCAAACCAGCCACATCGCGCGGATGTGGCAAAGCTGCTGGTTCATCCGCAGGCTCGCCGTCGCGGTTTGGGTCGGTCGCTGATGGAGGCACTGCATGAGCGAGCTCGGGAATTGAAACGCACGATGCTGGTGCTGGACACCCGTAGCAGCGATCCTTCACGCTTGCTGTATCAGTCGATGGGTTTTCAGATTGCCGGAGAGATCCCGAACTATTGCCGAAACCCGTTTGAGGATCGGCTGGAGCCGACCACTTACATGTTCAAGGACGTCACCTAGCTGCCCGTCGCGCGCGCATTCGCGACAGAGCATTCGGCGATCCCCGAAGGTCCCGACATAGGTCGGCACCAAAGGCCTACAGCCGCGCTCCATCGACAGCAAAGGGCGCTCGTTGACCAAAGAATTTGATACCTCAAGCGCATCGGGATCCATCTAGAATCGAAGGAACTCCAGAGCTTCTCCGGCTGGCAGCTTCTCAGTTTCTGCCGGAATAATTACCAGACCATCGGCCTTTGCAAGAAGGGCAACGCGCCCGCTGTAAGACTCGGCCATCAGGCGCAATCGCGGTGCGCCATTCGGTGTACATCCGTCGATGCTTACCGGGCGGTACTCACGCCGCCCCGCGCGGCGTTGAAGAGGTTCTGCCAAAACCGCCTGCTCGGGTGTGCGTTTGTTCCGATGCAGACCGGCACGGCGTTCCATCATCCGCGCACCAATGATCTGCCACGTCACAAAGGCCGAAACCGGATTTCCCGGCAGGCCCACATAAAGCGCATCACCCCGACAACCGAACATGATCGGCTTGCCGGGTTTCATCGCCACTTTCATCACCTCGGTTTTGCCACCGATTTCACTGAACAGGCGCGGCATGTGGTCTTCGTCCCCGACCGAAACACCGCCCGTGGTGATGATCAGGTCCGAGCTATTACAGGCATCCCTCAAGACCTGCTTCAGCAGCACCGGATCATCTTCGACCGGGCCTCGGTCGGCTAGTTCGATCCAGGGTTTATCCAGCAAAGCCAACAGCATGTAGCGGTTCGAGTTGTAGATCTGTCCGGGGCCAAGCGCTTCACCCGGCTGGCGAAGCTCGCTACCGGTCGAGAAGATCGTGACCTTGAGCTTGCGAAAAACCTTCACCTCGCCATAACCAGCCGAGGCCAACGCGGCAGCCTCACGCGCGGAAATTTCACACCCGCGCCGCAGGATCGGGGCACCAGCTTTCAAATCCTCGCCCGCGCGACGGATATGCTGACCGGATTTTGGACGGCGGTTGAACCGGATGCGATCGGACTGAAACTCACAGTCTTCCTGCATTAATACCGCATCGAACTCGGACGGCACCGGCGCTCCTGTGAATATACGCAAGGCACTGCCATCGGGCGCATCGTGTGCGCCGCTATCGCCGGCGGCTATGCGCCCGCCAACTAGCAGTTCGAACACAGGCCCCTCGCCCAGATCGGCGCTGCGAACGGCATAGCCGTCCATGGCCGAGTTATCGAAGGCGGGCATGTCTACCTTGCTGTCGCAATTCTCGGCCAGTATCCGGCCAATAGCCTGCGCCAGCGGTAGTGTTTCGGTATCCGTAATGGGGTTGGCCACGGACAAACCGCGCCTTAGGGCGTCATCTACGGTCAGGTACATATGAGCATGGTGGTCGCAGGCACATCCATCAGCCATTTTGGGCCTCAATATACGCAAAGAGCTCTTCGAAACCGACCCGCTCGGCCTCTCCAAGTTTAGGTAGATAGGCCTTGGCTTCTTCGAGATTCGAGCTTGGATCACCAACTACCAGCAGCATGACCATTCCGTGACGCCCATGAACGCGGCAACGGATGCCGTAGACTCCCTCTTTCTCGAAAGTCAGATCCAGTTCGGGTTTGCCCCGAATCTCGAAGACGCGCGCGCCCACGGGTATCATTCGAGGAATGGCAGTGACCGTGTGCCGCCCGGTCGAGCCTTTGAAACGCACAGTCGCCCCAGCGGGAACCTGCAGGAATTTGGGTTCGAACCGAAATGCATGCGCCGGAGTGTCGGCGTTCAGGTCGATGACCTGATGAACTACGGCAACCTCAGGGATCTCCTCGGCCAGTGCGACACTACCAAAAGCCATTGCCCCCGTTAGAATCGCCGCGCCTAGTTTCAGCGAAATCGCCATCTATCCCTCCGGTTTCAGACCGCCCGGTAGGGGTCTCCCAACAGGTCGGCCAAAGCGCTGATCAACACCGGCCACTGGGCGCGGCGGTTCTCGTCGCGCAATCCGGCCAACAATTCGCGCCCAATGGACACCAAGGCAGGGGTGCTGTCATTGACATAGGTCACGATCCGTTGCTCAGGATTGGCCAGAAGGAAGGGTACGATGGCCGCACCTGCCTGATCCGGGGCCGTTTCAGACAAAAGCCGCATCGCCGCCTGCCGTACCGGGGCCGAGACATCGTCCAGCAAGCTGCGCGCCACATCGGCCGTCCCGTCCCAGCGGGTCAGAATCTGCATGGCGTCGATACGAAAGGCAGTATCTCCGGTTTTCAGCATTGCCCGCAATTTGCCCCGCAGCGCATCCTGCGGTGGCAGGTCAGCCTGTTGCAGCAGGTTCAGCGCCTGCAGGGACAGATTGGCATCGGTATGCGAAAGCCCCTGTGTGATCAGCTCAATCAAATGCGACTGCTTCAGTTCGGACCCGTTGCGCGCGACCGACAAGCCCAGTGCCGCCAGCGCCTGCGCAGCGATCTCGGTCTCGGGGTCCTGCGCGATCTGCGCCAGCATGATCTGCATACCTGTGACGTCGCCCAGCAGGCGGATGGCCGAAATGCGGGTCTCACGCTCCAAGGCTTCGGCATTGTCATCCAACGCCACGCGGCGGCGTTTGGGATGGCGGGCGGCCTTGACCAACAATGCCTGCTCGCGTGGCGTCAGGGGGTGCAGGTCATCATCCTCGGCCTCTTTCTTCATCTCTGCCGCGATAGCGTCATGGCCAAGGATCGCGCCGAGGCTGGAGGTAAGGCCGTTTTCATCACCTTCAGACACATCCAAACCCGCCTCTTCCAGCGCAGCGATGTCGGTTTGCGGGGTATCCTCCACGATCTCGGGTGCAGCGGGCATCGGGGCCAGCGCAAAGGATAACAGCAGCTCGCGCCCCTGCTGCTGGTTCACATGCGGGCGGTCTGCATCGGTGATAATCATAGCCAGCGACGCAACAGCCTTTAGCCGCACCGACCGGAAGGGCGAACGACAGGCGCGCTGCAGCCACTCTACCGCCTCGCGCAATGGCGAGGTCGCCAGCGCATCAACGATAGCCCATTGCAGACGCTCGGCCTTGAGGTCATCGGCATCAACCGAAAACAGCGCGTTCAGCCGATCCGCCACCAGTTGCGGGGCCAACGCCGCCAGCAGGCCCAGCGCCTGTGCCGCGACCTCGGGCTGTTGACCGGTGGCGAGAAAATCCAGCACCTGCCAGCGCAGATCCTCTTGGTCAGTTATCGGTGTTTCGCGGTCCAGCCGGTCGATCAGCGCCAATTGCACCTTGGCGCCGGGGTCGCGCATCATGCGGTCCAGCAGTTCGGGCTCCGAAAAGCCCGAAAGGTTCAGCGCCGCGATGCGGATGTCTTCGACCGCATCGGTCAGCGCCTGTTCGACCAGCAGCGGATCACCCGGCATCAGCGCCTCATAAGCGATCAGACGCACGGCCCCGTCCTTGTCGGCGGTGGTTTTGCGCAAGATGGCTTCGGCCTCGGGTCCTCCGATGGTGGCCAGCGTGCGCAGAGCGCGGTGACGCAGACGGCGGTTCGAGGATTGAGCGAACACACCCAAGGTCGGCACGGACGGCGTACCGATCTGGCCCAGCGCTTCGCAGGCCACATCCCCCAGTTCCTGCCCGTCTTCGTCCATCAGGGCCATGACAATGGGTTCAATCGCAGCCGCATCGCCCATGCGACCCAACGCTTTGATCGCCGCGATCTGGGTATCCAGCCAGTCGTCCCATTCATCCTGATGCAGCTCGTCCTCGTCCCACGTGATATCCTCGCCGCGTCCAGTGACGAGGGTGCGCAGGTACGGCGTGGCGTCCTTGGCGTTCAGCTGTGCCAAGGCGGTGACGCAGGCCAGTTTCACCTCACCGCAGGGATCGTGGATCAGGTTTTCCAGCAGTTGCGGCGCGGCCTCCGTTACGCCCAGCGCGCCCAGCGCTTGGGCTGCGTCTTGACGGACGTCTTCGTCATCATCCAGCAACGCCTCGACCAAGGCCGGGCTGTTGCTGGCTCCAATGGCGGTCAGGGCCTGAATGGCGCGCAGGCGGATCACGTCATAATCAGATTTTGCGTAGTCGGAGAACAGGCTGGTGGCCTCGTCACGCAGGGCGGTATCGGAATGCATGTTCATATCAGGTCTGCCATGTTTTGCGTTGGGACGGGTAGGGTGAAAGTGGAAGACAGGTTTCCCAACCGAAGACTGCCTTCCAGGTGGTCCCTTCTGCAGCGGAACCGGACCCGAGGGGCGGCATGGCGTCCGCCCCCCGGAAAAGCGTCAGGCGATATCGCGCGGCGCGAAGGACATCGTGCGAAACGAGGTCTTGTAGGGGCTCGGCCCCAGCTTGCGGACCTTGGCAACGCCCATCTTGTAGTTGTAGTTGCCGCTGATCCAGTCGACGATCCGGCCTTCTAGCGCGTTGGCGGGCTGCTGCATGTGCAGGAAGTCCATGTAAACGACGCTTTTCTTTATGGCGGGCGTGACCATTGCCACGGCTGTGATCGCCGCTTTGGTCAGTTCGATGTGCCCGTTCTCCATCAGTTTCGAGAACTGGAAGTCATCGCCTTCCACACCAAGCAGCGTGGTCTTGTTGCCCGGAACGCGTTCCGAATAGACCATCACATAGTCGCCGCTTTCGATGCCACGCTCGGCCGCATCGTCGGGGTGAATCTCGACCCAGTTCTCCGGCCAGCGTTGCACGATATACGGGCGGCGGCGGTCGTCGAAACCGGACTGCCAGCGTTCATTGATCCGACCGGATGTGGCCCACAACTCGCCTTCGTCCTTGTTGGGTTTCAGCCATTCCCAATAATCCGAGAACAGGCCCCACGGCGATTTCTGGATGTTGCACTTGCCGGTCTGGCTGTTGAAGTGCGTCAGCTTCTTGTTGAATACATCCGCACCAGCCGCACCGGTATCAGGCAGCGTGCGGGTTGTGTCATGCAGACGCTTGGTTTCAATCAGCGTGACACCGTCGGCATCCAGCATGACCGGGCATTGCACACCATCGGTGCCGAATTCTCGGACCTTCTGGTGCAGACCCTTGCCCTCTTTCTTTGCCAGACGGTGGACCGCGTGGAAGTCCTTGCGCGACCCGCGCGTAAAGCGCACGGCCTCTTCGGCAACCTCGTTCGAGTTCTGCCAGTCGAACCCGTCAAAGCCCATCCGCTGTGCCAGTTGCGCAATGATCCACCAGTCGGGCTTGGCCGCACCGGGCGCATCATAGAACTTCTGATACAGGCGCAGGCGGCGTTCGCCGTTGGCGCGCAGAAAGTCCTCTTCGCCCCAGGTCGCTGCAGGGAACACGATGTCGGCATAGCGGTTGCCGATCGGATCCTGCAGATAGATGTCCTGGTTGATGACCACCATACCGCCGCTGTCGGCGCGGGCCTTCAGCGTGTCGATCATTTCTTGCTTGTCGAAAGACGCAATCTGATGCGGGTTGCGTACGGTCAGTTCCTCGAACTTGTCAGCTAACTGTTGCGAACCACACATCGCCTGAATCCATGTGGTGCCGATCACATGGGCCATACGGGTATGACCTGCAATCAGATACCGGTCCGTATCCATGGCGCGGCGACGGCGACCCGGCAGTTTCTCGGGCGACTTGTTGCGCGGGTATTTCCCGCCCTTCACGCCGCCCCGCTGGTGACCACCGGCCCGGCCAATCACCTGACCCGGACGACCACCACAGCCGCAGATGATGCCCAGAGCCGAGATCGCCTGCGTGTTGCCGGTGTTGTTCGACCAGTAGAACCCTTTCTCGATCATGACCGAGGTCTTGGGCCGGGTGCCATCCGCCTTGGGCTTGGCAAGCCATTCGGCGGCAGTATAGATTTTCTGCACGTCGATCTCGGCCATGGCTGCAGCGGTTTCAGGCGCGAATTCGTCCTGCGACAGCAGCCATTCTTTCCAATCCTCAAAGCCTTTGGTCTGGAACTTGCCCCAGGTCGTGCGCCACTGCCATGGCGTGTTGCGCGTACCCTGACCGAAGCCCGACGAGCTTTCCCATTTGTTGTTGACCCATTTCTTGATCCAGTCGCTGTCTTCCCAGCCATTTTCCACGATGACGCGGGCGATGGCGTTGACGACCAGAAGGTCGGTGCCGGGCAGAACGTCGATATGCAGGCCACCCATCTTTTCAGCATGGGCCACACCGGCAGACCGGCGCGGAATCAGATAGATCTCTTTCTGACCGTTCTGCATCCCCTTCATCATCCACTGGGTATATAGGATAGTCTTGGTCTCATACGGGTCGGTGCCACAGACCAGAAGGGTTTCCGCATCCCGCCAGTCCTCGTACGAGGGACCAAAGTTGTCGAAACCTGCGTCCCGGAAACCGGGGGTCGAGGTCACGTCGGACGGCGTGTCGTGGAAGGTGAAATTTGCGGTGTTGATATGGCGCAGCGCGTATTTCGAGATCGCATAGGTGTTCTCGATATATTGATAGCTGAAAGTCTTCACACCATAGGCATTGGTGCCGTGTTTGGCGATCACGTGGTTGCCCACCTCAGCCGCAACATCCAGCGCCAGATCCCACGGAACCGGCATCAAGGTGCCATAGATCCGCATCAGCGGCGTCTTAAGGCGGTCGCGTGTTGGCGTCTGAGGGTTATAGCATTTCTGCGCGATACATCCGCCCCGCAAGGAACTGTCGCCGTCGGTGTTGACGTATTGCGTGTCCTTGTCAGGGATGATCACCACGTGGTGCGGCTGACCTTTGTGCAGTACGATATTGTGCTGGTTCGGCGCGACCCAGGCACCCAACGGTGCAACGGGGAAATCCTCGCCAAAGGCGTTCTCGTCCGCAGTTGGGCCCCCGGGTTTGGCCGTCACGGGCCAGCGGTAGACTTTGTAACCACAAGCCACGATGCAGTAGTCGCAGGCGGTCGAGATGACCTCGGCTCCTTTGGGCGGCAGCGGGACGTTGGTTTCGGGTACGTAATACGGGGTTGCCATGATTCCGCTTCCCTTATGCAATGAGGTTGTCGTAACGGCCGTAGATCAGGCCGAACATGCCAACGGCGTAGATATCGTCACCATCCAGTTCCAAAAGGACCTGTGGCAACGATTGGTAGGCCTGCCCCGAGACGAGGATGCCGTGCCGTGTCACGTCATAGGTAGACAGGTGCAACGGGCACGGGCCCAGCACCTTATGTTCAGGCTTGTAGCTGTCATACATCGACCCGCCCTGATGGGTGCAGGTGAGGTTGAAGGCCACAACATCCTTTTGCGGACCAATGCCGCCGCCGCTTTCCACGCCGGTTTTCACAAGGATCGAGTCCGAATAGTCGCCCTCGTCCGGGTAGTAGAACTCGACCGGCACATCCTGTTCCAGTTCGGACAGTTTGCCGATCAGCTTGCGCGGATAGGTCGATACCAAAGCGGGCACCTGTTCCGCCTGGCCATGGCGGGTGGGCATGGTCACCATCACGGCAAAGGTGGTGGCACCCGAGGCGAACAGGAACTGGCGGCGGTTCACGGTGCAGGCCTTTTTGGCCTCGCCCGAACAGCTGCATCCGGTTGCGTTATGATCTTTCATGACGCTTACTCCTTTGCTGCCGCGGGAAGCGGCTGGTAATCCGGCAGATCAGGTTCTTCGACCAGAATCTCGTCACCGGACAGGGATTTCAGGAAGGCCACCAGATCCGCTTTTTCCTGATCATTCAGGCCAAGGGGTTGGATCAGCGGAGATTTATTGGCCGAGAACTCATTCTCGCCGCCGCCCTGGTTGTAGAACTCGACCACATCCACAAGCGTCTCCAACATGCCGTTATGCATGTAGGGTTCGGTATAAAGGGTGTAGCGCAGGCTTGGCGTGCGGAACTTCCCCTTGTCGGCCTTTTCCTTGGTACGGAAATAGAAGCCGGGGTCGTCCTTGGTGTGGCGGTACATTTCTTCGGTCGAGCCTTTGGCGTAAAGCTCATACCGGAAGGTCACTTGCGCCAGACCATCGTCCTGCCAACCGTCATAGGCGGGCACACCGGTGTTGTAGTATTTTTCATCCGACAGCAACGCACCGTTATGGCATTCGGAACATTGCGCCTTGCCGGTAAACAGTTCCAGCCCGCGTTTCTGTTCGTCGGTTAGCGCCGCATCATCCCCGCGCAGATAGTTGTCGAAGGGCGTGTCGGTCTGAACGATGGTCCGTTCAAACGCTGCGATGGCGCGCCATGCGTTGCTGATGCGCGGCCATTGATCGCCGAAGACATCGTTAAAGCGTTCGACATAATCGGGGACAAAGGCCAGACGGGCCTCCATCATGTCGGCCTCGCCGTTGCCGGCGACCGCACCGCCTGCGGCGGATTTGGCCTGGCTCTCAAGGCTTTTCGAGGAACCTGCCCAGAACAGCTTGCCGTAATAGGCCGAGTTCACGATGGTCTGGCTGTTGCGCCAGTGGGTCGTGCCCGGATAGCCGAACGAGATCGGTGCCTCGACGTCCCAGCCGACATCTGGCATGTGACAGGCCGAACAGGGCGTCGACGGATTCCCGCCAAGACGGGCATCAAAGAACAGCATCTTGCCCAGTTCGATCTTGGCGTCGGTTTGCGGGTTGTCCAGCGGGATCGGCGGCTCGCCCAGCGCCACCAGCGGCGAGTCTACATCGGGGTCTGCGCCGCCGATACCGGCCTCAATCTCCATACTGGTTTCCGCAATGGCCTGCGAACCAAGAACGGCAAACAGGGCAGCGGTGGCGATTGTGCCTGACAGGTAAGACTTAAGGTCTTTCATGGGTCCACTCCTCAGTTTGTCGCGTCTTGCCAGTTTTCGATCGGCGCATAGTCCGTATCGATATCCTCGGCGACGAAGTCGGGGCCGGTCAGCGGGTCGCCGGACAATGTCTTCAGGAAGGCCACCAGCTGCGCTTGCTCGGTCTCGTTCAGGTTCAGCGGCTTGATGCGCGGATCCTTGTTTTTATCGTCGCCGCCACCGGCGTTGTAGAAGGCCACCACGTCTTCGAGCGTCGCAATCGAGCCGTTATGCATATATGGCGCGGTATAGGTCAGCTCACGCAGCGTGGGGGTCATGAACGTGCCGAAGGTATCGGCGGTGTGAGTGCGGATATACGCACCGGGGTCGGCGCGCAGGTTCATGTAATTCTCGACGCCGAGGAACTTCATCATGGTCACAAAGGTGATGTGACGTTCCGGGGTCGCCCAGATAACGGGGTTGTCGCCCACGCCGATATTGTGCGGCAGATCATCCGTGAACCGCTCGCCCGAGTGGCAGGAATTGCAGCCGCTGGCATTGAACAGCTCATAACCCGCCTTGGCGTCTTCCGACATCTCGCCGGAATCGAACGGCGCGCCGCGCGAAATTAACGTTTTCAGATATTCCGGGATGGCGTTACGGACCCCGCCGTTCGACGGCTCGCCAAATCCGGCGGCTTCGAACATCTCGACATAAACCGGATCTTGCTTGATGCGTTCCTGCATCAAACGCATATCCATGTTCATCGAGTATGTCTCGGTGATGCTTTCGCGGGTCGCGTCGTTGAGGTTGGTGCCAATGCGCCCGTCATGGAACCACGCGGCGCGCTTGGCGCTGTTAATCAGCGTCGGCACGTTGCGGAAATGCAGGCTGCCGGCATAGGCATCCGATAGGGCCTGCCCGTCGGTAAAGCCGTTTTCCGGCTGGTGGCAGCTGGCGCAGGACAGTTCGGTGTCGCCAGACAGGCGCGGGTCAAAAAACAAACGTTTGCCAAGTGCCGCCTTGGCTTGGTCGAACTCAATGGCTTCTACCGGGCCCGGCTGTTCCGCCTGGGCATGGTGAACCGGGAACGCAACACCCACCGACAGCAATGAAACTGTCGACAGTGCCGAGAACCACGTTCTGGCTTTGGTCATCATTTAAAAAGCCCTCATTATCCGCAAATCTGATCGCTCCGGTTAACCGGAGATCGACGAGGCGAATATTAGAGGGTCATGTATCGCGATGCCTTGATCGAGATTAAATCCGCAGAGAATTGGCGACGTAATCGTCGCTTATCTGAACCAAGGCCGCGACTGTCAGACGTCGATATCCAGAGCAAGCGCATGGATACGGGGGACTATATCCCCCAATGCCGTATGTACTGCGCGATGGCGGGCAACGCGGGATTGCCCCTCGAAAGCCGCCGAACGAATAAGGACGTTGAAATGACTCTCACCGCCCTCCTGATATCCAGCGTGACCACGATGGCTCTCGCTGTCGTCAACCACCTCCAGCTCACGCGGGTTAAATGCTGCCTGCAATCGTTCACGGATTTCGTCGGTCACGCTCATTTTTATGCTCAACGGCAAATAAATTGCCGTCCCCCTCTTCTACTTTCGGCTGCTTAGATTAAACTGCTGCCTCCGAGTCGAAAAGATGCCTTCGTGAGGTTGTGCAGATGGTAAAGTCAGATCCCTTCGGATTCGATATGTCCGTGTCGAGCGCTAAGAAAAAGAAGCCGCGCGGCCGTCGGGGTATGTCAGGTGCGTCCGAAACTTCGGTGCGAATCTGTGATCATGAGGGCTGTGAAGAACCCGGTAAGTTTCGCGCGCCCAAAGCTCCGGACGTGCTGGATGATTTTTTCTGGTTCTGCCAGCAACATGTGCGCGAATATAACCAGAAGTGGAATTTCTTCGACGGCACCACCGAGGCCGAACTGAACGCGCAGCGTTCGAAGGACAAAGTGTGGGAGCGTGAGACCAAACCGATGGGCGATCCCGAGGCCCGTGCCTGGGCACGTCTGGGGATCGAGGACCCGCATCAGGTTCTAGGCGAAAACGCCACCAAAAATCCCGGCCGCGCCAATTCCGGCGGTCGACGCCTGCCGCCGACCGAGCGCCGCGCGATAGAGATCCTCGAAGCGCAAGATAGCTGGTCGAAGGCAGAGATTCGCAAAGCCTACAAGAAGCTGATCAAGGTGCTGCACCCGGATATGAACGGTGGTGACCGATCTCAGGAAGAGCAGTTGCAAGAGGTCGTCTGGGCCTGGGATCAGATCAAGGACAGCCGCAGCTTCAAGTAGTATCCAACGGATACGGGTCAGCAGCGTTCCGTCTCACGAATAGTGCTTGTTGCGGGACATCTTTCCGATTCCCGGGTTCATACTGTTCGTGGGATCGATCGACTTGTAGAAAGCTGCCAGATCGGGTTTGGCTGCATAGAGATGGCCAACATTATGTTCCGCCGGGTATTCAGCGCCGCGTTTGTCCAGCAACTTTAGCATTGCGGCCTTCAACGCGTTCGGGTCTGCGCCTTTCTTGACGATGTAATCCTGATGCAGAACATGACACATGAAGTGGCCATAGTAGAGCTTGCCGACCAGTTGATCCGCGATCTCAGCTGGCAAATCTTCGAACCAGTCGACATCATTGCGGCGCAGCGCGATATCAAGGGCGATGATATCTTCCACTTCGGCTGCATGAACCTTCATATAACGAATGGCTGCACCTGCGGCAGCAAAACGATGTAGCCCAGCGATCTTTGCCTCACGCAGGTCGCATTCAAAGAAATCCAGCTTGTCTTCGGCAGTCATGTCATTGAGTAGATCGCGCGCTTCATCGATACCGCCATCGCGCATTTTGAGTATGAGGTGATGCGGATACCGATCCCGATAGGCCCGCATCCGGCGCGGCAGGATATCGGGCCAAAGTCGCATCGCGAACTGCATGAATCGATCGGTAAAATTGCCGAGAACCGGTATGCCTTCCAAACGCGCGTCCACCGCGCCCTTCAGCGCAAAGAAAGTGGGCAAACGATCGGTGCCCAACTTGTCAATCATCACCATGGTGTCTTTGCCATAGCGGTCAGAGATATCGAATACCTCCTCATGCATGTATTCAGCGCTGACCGGCAGGGTTTTGAAGTCGGACAGGATGCGACGGCGCAATTCCGTGAATGCCTCGGTGTCACGCGCCCCGACGTAGAAAGTACGTTCTGCTTCGTTCTTGGCATATGTATCCAGCCGAACCGCAAAAACCGCCAGTTTACCCGCGCAGCCCGCTGCTTCGTATAGACGCGACTCATCAGCGTTAAAGCGTGCTGGCGTTTCAGCATCTACATTACGCACCCGACGGGCGTAATCGGTGTCAGAGGCTTTGCGATTGTCGGTCTCTATATCAGTTGCTGAGAAATCACCGTTCTGCAGTCGGGTCAGGATTTCTTCGGGTGTATCACCCAACTGCATGCCCAGATGATTGACCAACTCAAGCTCGCCGTCCTGAGTGATCCGCGCGTACAGTGACAGCTCGGTATAGGAGGGGCCGCGCTCGACCAGCGAACCGCCCGAGTTGTTGCACACCCCGCCAACGACTGAGGCACCGATGCACGAAGATCCGATCACCGAATGCGGCTGGCGGCCAATCGGGTCCAGCAGCTTTTCCAGCGCAAACAGTGTGCTGCCCGGAAAGCTGATGACCTGCTTGCCATCATTGATCAGATGCAGATCGTCCATCCGCCGCGTGTTGATCAACACTACATCACGATCGTAGCTACCCTTGGGCGTAGACCCTTCGGTCAGGCCGGTATTGGCGGCTTGCATGATGACAATTTTGTCAGCGGCAACACAGGCCTGCAGCACCTGCCATTGTTCCAGCAGCGTAGCGGGCTGAACCACCGCGAGCGCGTCCCCTTCACCCGATCTGAACCCCCGGCGAAAGCGGCGGGTGCTGCGCGACGAAGTCAAAACGCGCCGCCGCCCACAAATGGCCTGAAGACGCTTGATCAGATCGGCATCGTTCATCCCGCTACCCTCCGTTAATACGCGACCGAGGGCAACCACGTGGCCAGTTGCGGCCACAAGAAGACAAAGAACAGGCCGGTCAGCTGCAGGATCACGAATGGGATAATCCCTTTGTAGATGTCAGTCAGCTTGATCTCGGGCGGGCAGACCCCTTTCAGATAGAAAAGCGCAAATCCAACCGGAGGTGTCAGGAAAGAGGTCTGCAACGTCACCGCCACAAGGATTACGAACCACACCAGCGCAGGTTCATCGATGACACCGAAGCCGTCGATATCCAGGCCCAGCCCGTTCACGATGGGGCGCATCAAGGGCAGAACGATGAGCGTGATCTCGATCCAGTCCAGCACGAAGCCCAGCAGGAAGACGATGAACAGGATCATGAAGACAGTGCCATTTGGGCCGAGCCCGGTACCGTGGATCATATCCTCGATCAGCGCGTCGCCGCCCAGTTCGCGCAAGACATAGGAGAACACCGTCGCACCAAGGAAGATCGCGAAGATATAGGCGGTGGTGTTGAACGTTGCTTTCAGCACATTCACCAGCTTGGCCAGCGTCAGCTTGCGATATCCCAGCGCCAGCAGAGTGGCTCCCAACGCGCCCACGCCCGAGGCTTCGGTCGGTGTGGTCAAACCCGCGAAGATCGAGCCCAGCACGGCGAGGATCAGGGCCAGCGTCGGCAAGACTGCAATCAGCACGTCCTTGACTGCGTTCCAGTCAGGACGGGTTGCGCCTTCGGGTACTGGGGCCACGTCGCGTTTGATCAGGGCGATGACAAAAATATAGGACAGGTAGAGCCCGCCAATGATCACGCCGGGGAACACTGCAGCCATAAATAGGTCGCCGACCGATAGCGCCATCTGGTCCGCCATGATGACAAGCATGATCGACGGCGGGATGAGGATGCCCAGCGTGCCTGAAGCGCTGACCACACCGGCGGCCAATGAGGGGCTGTATTTCTGCTCCATCATCGACGGTAGCGAAAGCACGCCCAACAGAACCACAGACGCCCCGATGATACCTGTCGAAGCAGCCAGAATGATGCCGATCATCGTTACCGTGATCGCCAGCCCGCCGCGCACCGTGCCGAACAGGCGCTGCATCGAGGACATCAAACGCTCGGCCACACCGGATTCGTCCAACATCAGGCCCATGAAGATGAACATTGGCAGCGCCACCAGAACCGCATTTGACATGGTGGCATAGACCCGGTTCACCACCGCGCCCAGCGTCAGATAGTCCAGACCGGTCAGCGTTTCCTCAAGCCCGGTCCAGTTCATCATGCCATTGTCGAACAGATAGGCCAGACCGCAATAGGCAACGCCAACCCCGGCCAGCGTCCACGCCACCGGGAATCCGGTGAACAGCAACGCGATGAAGGTCAGGAACATGGCGATGACCAGTTTTTCCTCGGTTGTTTCAACCAGGAAGGTCAGCGCTGTTGCGACCACAGCAAAGCCCAGAAGGGCCCAGATGATCAGGCGCAGGCCCTTGCCCTGACGCTCTTCATCCAAATTCATGAATAGCGCGTGCACGTCGTGAATCAGCCGCGCCGCTGCAGCCAATGCTAGCAATACAAAACTGGCCGGGATCACACCTTTCAAGGCCCAACGCGCGGGCAGGCCGGTGGGGCTGTCCGAGGATTCGTTGACCCTCCAGCTTTCGTAGAAATAGTCATAGCCCTGATCGATCATCAGATAGATGAACGGCACGAGCAGGGTGAAAATTCCGATGATCTCGATAATCCGCCGCGCACGCTGGCTGAGTTGTATATGCAGCAAGTCCACTCGCACATGGCTGTCGGTGACCAGCGCATACGAGATGCCGACCATCGTCACCAACCCGTAGAAATGCCACTGGATCTCGTCTAGTTTGGGATAGTTCTGGTTCAGTAGATAGCGCATCGCCACCTGTGAAACGATGGCCCCAACCAGCAACAGGTTGGCCCACATGACCACATGACCTACCGCTTTGACGCCGTTGTCGATCGCTACTGCCAGCTTTTGACGGTCGGGCTCACCATGCTCAAGGATACTTTCATAGACTTCAATCGGGTCGTCCTGATGACGCTGTGTCTCGGCCATGGTCTCCTCCTCAAGAGTTTGGCAGTGGGGACGTGAATGCGTCCGGGTCGTTGGGGAAAATAAAGAAAATCAGAAGGGTCCGAGGGCGGCGGAAGGAAGCCGCCCCCGGATAATCGCAAGTGGCAAATTTACTTGCGGGGGAGGAATGCGTTCTCTTTCCAGACCGCATAACCGTCACGGAATTCGTTCATGTCGGCCAGAACCTTGGCAAAGAATTCGTCGTTGGCGGCCTGTTCTGCGGCAACCTCTTCCCAGGTCGCGCGGAAGGTCGACAGCATCTCGTCGTTCCACTGCTTGATCTGAACACCATTGTTTTCAACGTTGTCCAGCAGCGCAGCGTGTTGGATCGCCTCACCTTCGGCAAAGCTGTCAGCCATCGAAGCCTTACAGGCATTTTCGATGATCGCTTTGTGCTGATCGCTGGCTTCGTTCCAGACGTCCTTGTTGATCATCAGTTCAAACACTGTCGCTTGCTGGTGCCAGCCGGGGAAGTAGTTGTACTTGACCAACTTGTGGAAACCGAGGCGTGCGTCGATGGCAGGCATCGAGAATTCGGTCGCGTCGATCGCGCCTTTTTCCAGTGCCGGGAAGATTTCACCTCCGGGCAGGAGCGAGGTGGCCACACCCAGCTTCTGCATCACTTCGCCACCCAAACCGAAAAAGCGCATCTTCAGGCCGTTCAGGTCCTCGGGGCTGTTGATCTCATTCGCGAACCAGCCCGAGGTTTCGGGAGCGATAATGGCGCAGGGAATGACATGGACGTTGAAACCGGCCTGATCATACATCTCCTGATACAAGCTCATGCCGTTGCCATAGTAGAGCCACGCCATGTATTCGCCCGCCTCGGGGCCAAACGGAACGGCCGAGAACAACGGTGCAGCCGGGATCTTACCCGCCCAGTAGCCGGCGGTGGTATAGCCCGAATTGATCTTGCCTGAAGACACCGCATCCAGAATTTCAAACGGCGGGACCAGCTTGCCCGGTTCGTAAACCTTCATCTTCAGCGTGCCGCCGGACATCAGGTCCAGCTGTTCGGCCACGCGCGGGATCGGCGAGCCGAGGCCCGGTAGAGCGGTTGAAAACGCGATTGGGGTTTTTAGCAGCATCTTATCCGCCGCGTGGGCAACCGGGGCTGCCAGCAGCGAGGCCGCAACGGCAAGCGATGTCAGGGTGGTCTTCATGGGTTCTCCTCCAAGGTAAAGATCAGCCGGTGGTCTGGCTGTCACTTTCGCCGCGAGCACGGCTTAAGTGGTAAATATTGTTTACCTTGTCATTCAGTCAACAATTTATTTTACCAATTTGGCTACGCCGTGGTGATGTGGCTCATAACCAAGATTGACCTTTCATAACCCGGAATTTTCGAATAATTTTGCGACACTCAATAAAAACAAACGCTTATATGCGCGGCGAGCATCCGTATTTTTGGGTAGTTTTTCTTGCAATGCCAAAAGCTAGTGGTAAATATTATAAACAACCTCGACGATCTTTAATCTAACTACCGGACAGGAATTATGAGCACGAACAGCCTCTTTGATCCCGTTGGTCACGAATCAATTGCCGATGCGGTCGTCGCACAAATCGAGACAATGATTGTTGATGGAATCCTGAAAGAGGGCCGCAAAATCCCGTCTGAACGGGAGCTTGCGGAAGCCCTAGGCGTTTCACGCCCCAAGCTGCGCGAAGCACTCCAAATCCTCGAAAATCGCGGCTTGGTGACCGTGCGACATGGCGAGGGCACCTTTATCGCCCCACTGACCGGTCGTGCCATGTCGCCCGCCCTTCTGTCGCTCTATGCCCGGCACGGCAGTGCTTTCTACGATTATCTTGAATACCGGCGCGAGCAAGAGGCCTTTGCCAGCCGCCTCGCCGCACAGCGCGCTACACAATCCGACAAGGAACGGATTGCTGAAATCATCGATGAAATGCAGCGAGCCTGGGAGAATGATGATCAGGATGCCAGTGAAGAGGCTGATTTTCGACTGCACGCCGCCGTTGTCGATGCGAGCCAAAACACGACCCTTATCCACATGATGGCATCCATCTATGACCTCACGCGCCAAGGCGTGTTCTACAACCGCCGCTTCCTGCGCTCGATGGACGGCACGGGTGAAGCACTGCTTGAGCAGCACAAGGCAATCGCGCAGGCCATCATCGACGGCGACCCGGACCGCGCAGAAACCGCTGCCCGCACGCATATGGATTTCGTCGAGGATTCATTTCGCGTTGGTCAAGAACAACAAGCTCGCGAGATCCGCGCAGCAAAACGGCGGCAGTTTTCGGATTGAGGTCAAAAACAGAGGCGTATCTTTTGTACCACGGAAAAGTCTCCCGCACGACGTACTAAGTCTTGGCTTTGCCTTTCTCGACCGGTTCTCGCCTCAGGCACTTTTCCAAGTCTACTTCCAATGCACTGAGGTTTATGTCTCCAGCTCGAAGAGCGTCCACCTCATTGGCTCCTTGCCTCGTCAAACCAAGGTTTTTGAGCAACGTGTTCCAGTCCGGTACGTCCCGCTTCAATCCCGCGCGCAGCAAAACCTCAATTTTTCGAATGTACCAAAGGGCCAGAGAAGACACACGAATGTCAGGTGGAGTGTCCACGGGCACATGGGCGGCAATCGCAGCGCTTGCGCACGCCATTGACTCGGATGCCACGTAGAAAGCCTGCGCCGCGCTGTTAGGGTTTACGTATTTAACGCCTTCATTGATCAAAGCTCCACCGGCCAAGACCAAGGCCAGGTCTTTCCCTGAGATCGAGGCCGCACTTCCAAGCGCGGCACCGCCTGCTACAGTGATCAGTGCCGCCGCTGTCAGGTCCCGATTGCGCGCTGCTTCGTCGCCCAGCCTTTTGTAGGCATCTGAAAGTTGCAGCGCATAATACGACGTACGAATAGGACCGCGTTCAAGCAACAGGCTTGTGGACTGAAATGTTTTTGGTGCCGTTTCAAACGCACCCCCGATCCCTACAGCGTGCTGGATAACGTCTCCCGATGTATTCGACAGCACGGTTTGCTCGGCATTAAAGGCCCTGTTCTCGTAGGCACAACCGGTGATCAAAGTCAGCGGCACCAAGGCCGGAATCAGGCGATTGAAAACGGACTTCATCAAATTTCCCCATGAAAACGCGCAATTGAATAAGTGAAACTATACAATCACAGGGTGTTTCAGGCAAATTCGGCCGCACATGTCATCGCCAAAACACAATGCCACAACCCGTTTCAAACACCCGGCGCGACGCGCATGGATGGCTTATAAATCCCGAATCCAGAATTGAAGCGGCTTTTGGGTTTCGCAATCGTCGCCTCGATCCTTCCACGAGAATAGCGCCACGACGCCAGGAAGCGGCGCATATCCCCGCGCGCGCCAGAAGGCATCCAACGGGCGGTAATGATCTGGTCGCATGGGGTGGTCGTCAGGGCGTACTACACTGCAGAAGGCGCTTTTGGTGAATCCCATCGCATGGGCGTGGGCTTCGCGCAGATCAAAGAACGTATGGCCTGCGCCCTGCCCGCGATACTCAGGCAGCAGAACCGATTCTGCGCAATAGAAGATATCGCCCAGCGACAGGCCCGAGCCTTCGAACGCGGCCGCGAAATCGTCGGCGTGATCCGTCAAGGGCGCACCCGTCGAAGCACCCACCAAAGTATCACCGTCGAACGCTCCGACAACGATGGCCCTGGCGCTATCGACGTAAGACTGCAGGTATTTTCGCTCATACTTCAGATCGCCATCATAGAGATATGGCCAAGCGTGAAATACGTCGATCCGCAGGCGCGCGACTTCACCCAACGCGTCGACCAATGTCGATCCGGTCATTGCGCGGACCTGCGAAATCTCAGCCATTCGAGACCTGTTTGGTCCAGTCCGCAAGGTTGTAGAACGTGGTCACGCGGGTGATCTTCCCGTCGTTAAGGTCAAAAAACGAACCCGCAGGCAAGCGGTAGGTCTGCCCATACGCTTCTGGCAGACCTTCATCAGTTTCCAGATAGGTTCCGTTGACGATGAACTCAGCCGCGGCACGGGTACCGCCTTCGGCCTCGAAGATCACGATATCCGTCAGGTTCTCGCGGTAGCAGCGGTTCATATGCGCGCAGAAGGCGGCAAATTTCTCTTTGCCGACGCGAATCTGACCTTCGTTGACATGATGGGCCACGTCATCCGACAGGCAGGCCACCATGCCATCCACGTCACCGGCATTGAAGGCATCAAAGTAAGTTTTCACGGTCGGGTTCATGGTCACTCCGTCGGTTCACCCCAGCGGTCTTTCAGATGCGCGATGATCTGATCTCGGGTTTGTCGATAATGACGTAGCTTGTCCTCGCGGGTTTCACCTAGTCCGGTAGGGTCCATAATTGGCCAATAATCGACATCGAGGTGAAAAAAACGCGTCAGTTCCAGCGCTTTTCGCTGGCTGGCGGGTGACAGGGCCACGATCAGATCAAATGAACTGAGGTCATCGCCCCATTGCTCCATTTCGTCAAAAGAACGCGAGCGGTGACGGGACAGCTCAACGCCAATCTCCTGACAGGCTGCGATGCAGAACCCATCGATCTCAAGATCGTTATGCACGCCAGCAGATTGCACATAGGTGCCGGTGCCGTAAAACTTCTTCATGATGCCTTCGGCCATGGGTGACCGAACCGAATTGTGGTCGCAACAGAACAGAATGGACTGCGGCAGAGGCGTCACCCGTTAGCCTCCAAAATGAAGGACGCAGATGAGCGTAAAGAGGCGGCGGGCAGTATCAGTGTCAACCTCAGCTTTGCCTTCCAGCCTTTCCTGTAACACGCGGCTGCCTTCGTTGTGGATGCCGCGCCGAGCCATATCGATCGTTTCGATCTGGCTGGGCGGCAGTGTTTTCACCGCATCGAAATAGCTCTCGCAGATCTGAAAATAGTCTTTTACGACCTGCCGGAATGGACCAAGCGACAGATGAAACTCAGCCGCCTTCTCGCTGGCTTCGGTGGCGATATCGAAAACCAGTCGCTTGTCACGGATTGATAGCTGCACATGGTAGGGCCCGTCGGGGATCATCCGATCGTCGCGCGCTGGCAGCGTGAACGAGTTATCTTCAAGCAAATCATATATGGCGACCTTCCGCTCCTGCTCGATCTCCGGTGTCGGCGGGGGCAGATTTCGGTCGTCCAGTTCGATATGCGAAATACGGGTCATCTTAACGGTCACAATCCTTGCGTCTGCACAGACCTATAACAACGATTTTCATTGAGCAACGTACAGAAGCGCCATGCGTGCCAAGTCATTGCGTCACTTCAGCCATTCAGCCGGTTAAGGCGCGCCGAAACGGACAGGCCATGCGCTTCGAGGCTTTCGGATTGCGCAAGCGTTTCAGCCGCCGGGCCGATGGCGCGCAAAGCTTCGGGTGTCATCTGGCTGAGCGTTGTGCGTTTGAGAAAATCCATCACGCTAAGGCCAGACGAAAAGCGCGCCGAACGCGCTGTGGGCAGCACGTGATTGGGGCCGCCGACATAATCGCCAATGGCTTCGGGCGTGTACTGGCCAAGGAAAATGGCACCGGCATGGATCGTTTGCTGGCTTAACGCCACCGGGTCGGCCACGCAGAGTTCCAGATGTTCGGGCGCGATGCGGTTGGACAACGCGGCAGCCTCGTCCAGATCGCGCGCAGTGATTACGGCACCAAAGTCGCGCCAGCTGGCCCGGGCGATGGCGCGGCGTTGCAGGGTCTCAAGACGTTTTTCCACCGCTTGCGTCACGGCTTGACCAAATTCTGCGTCATCCGTGATCAAAATGGATTGGGCGCTTTCGTCATGCTCGGCCTGGCTGAGCAGGTCCAGCGCGATCCAGTCGGGGTCGTTGTCCTTGTCTGCAATGACCAGAATTTCCGAGGGGCCCGCGATCATATCGATGCCGACTTTGCCAAAAACCCGACGTTTGGCAGCGGCGACAAAAGCATTGCCCGGCCCGGTGATCTTGTCCACCGGCGCAATCGTATCGGTGCCATAGGCCAAAGCGGCAATCGCCTGCGCACCGCCGATGCGGTAAATCTCATCCACACCAGATAATTGCGCTGCCAACAGGACCAACGGGTTTGCCTGACCCTCAGGTGTGGGGACGACAATGGCCAACCGGTCTACGCCCGCCACCTTCGCAGGTATTGCGTTCATAAGAACCGACGACGGGTATGAAGCCAATCCGCCCGGCACATAAAGCCCCGCGGCCGACACCGCCGACCAGCGCCAGCCGAGTGTTGCGCCTGCCTCATCGGTCCACTGATGATCCTTGGGCATCTGCTTTTCGTGATATGCACGAATGCGTTCTGCAGCCAGTTCCAACGCGGCCCGGTCCTGGCGCGCGACCTGCGCAACGGCCTCGGCGATCTCATTGGATGAAAAGGCCATGGTCTCGGGCGCCAGCTCCAGCCGGTCGAATTTCGCGGTAAGTTCGATCACCGAAGCATCACCACGGGTCCGCACATCATCGATGATCTGCGCCACGACCGCATCCACATCGGGGCTGTCCTCGCGCTTGGCGGACAACAGCGCCTGAAATGCAGGTTCGAAATCGGCGGAGGTCGTATCGAGGAAAGCGGGCATGTGAGAGACTCCGGAAGCGTTTCAACGGGTCTTATCGCCCGGGCCGGGTGGCCTCAACCCTTAGGCCGCTGGGTGCAGCGATTTGCGCATCGGGAATTGGGGGATGCCGTGCCATTCCGTCGGGTCGCCGACATCATGCCAGCCGTGCGCCAGATAGAACGAATGTGCCGTTTTGGTCGCGTGCAGATGCGCCTCAGAGACGCCACGTGTCTGCAGTTCCTCTTCCAACCGATGCAGCAGCGCTGTTCCGAGCCCGCGCCCTGCGTGATCGGGATCGACATAGAGCAGAGATATCTCACCCTCGCCACTTAAACCGCCCACTGCAGTAACCACTCCCACTTGCGTAGCGACCCAAAGGATTGCTCCACTATCGATCCAGTTTCGGACCGAAGCCGGATCCTTATTGGCAGACCAGCGGGAAAGGTTTTCGGGATTATCCAGATGATCCGCCCGACAGAGGTCACGGATCGATCGGATCAGAACACGGCTGATGTCGAATACATCAAACACGGTTGCCCGCCGCACCGCGATGCCGCGTGGCGGATTCGGGAAGGCCTGAGCGATGCCACGTTTATTCTTCACTCGGGGTGATGGGGCGCTTGTCCAGAAGGCGCCTTGTAGGGACGCGTCACATCCTTGAGCGTTGCATCGATGGCCTCAACCGACAGGCGGATCGCGCCGTCGCCTGCCAAGGTCAACAGGATTTGCCCCGCACCATCCTCGCTTGGCTCGAATTCGACCGAGAGCAGTGACAGGATCATGTCCTTGTCGCTGCGGTCGATGCCCTGACTGGCTACCGACAGAACCGAGCCGAACATCAAAACGGCCTGCACCCGCTCGTAGGCGCGACCGCGCCGGGCAGCGGCATCCTTGTCTTCCCAGCGAAAGCGATTGAGCAACAGCGCAAAGCGGCGCTGGCCGGGTTGCCATGTCATCTCGGTCACCGGGAAAACCGCATCCTGCGTCAGGGTCGCAATCACCCGCAGGTCATCGGCATCCTCGGCTCCAAGGTTCAGCGGTGCCTCGCGGCCATCTTTGAAACTTGCGTCTGTCATTGACCCTTAATCCGTTCGATCTTTGCGCCCACGCCTTCCAGCTTGCGCACCACATGTTCATATCCGCGGTCCAGATGATAGACCCGGCTGACAACCGTCTCACCTTCCGCCGCCATTCCGGCAAGGATCAGCGAGACTGAGGCCCTCAGGTCTGTCGCCATCACCGGAGCACCTTTCAATCGTTCGACCCCGGTTACGGTGGCCGTGCCGCCATGTACCTCGATATTCGCGCCCATGCGCACCAGTTCGGGCGCATGCATAAAGCGATTCTCGAAAATACGCTCTTCAAGCACGGACACACCCTCGGCAGTGCACATCAGCGCCATCATCTGCGCCTGCAGATCGGTCGGGAAGCCGGGGAAGGGTTCGGTGACCACATCGACCGAGGTCACACGCCCGTTCTTACGAGAAACTTTCAGCCCCTTGTCGGTTTCAGAAACACTGATCCCCGCCGCATCCAGCTTGGCGGCGAAGGATTCGACCAGCGACATGCGCCCGCCCAGCAGCTCAACCTCGCCCCCGCAGATCGCCGGGGCCAGCATATAAGTGCCCAGCTCAATCCGGTCGGTCACCACCTGATGGGTCGCGCCGTGCAGACGATCGACACCCTGAATTTCGATGGTCGAGGTGCCCTCACCCGAAATCTGAGCGCCCATCTTGCGCAAGCATTCGACCAGATCGACAATCTCGGGCTCGCGCGCGGCGTTTTTCAGCACCGTGGTGCCCTTGGCCAGCGTGGCGGCCATGACGATGTTCTCGGTCGCGCCCACGGATGCAAAACGCATCTCATGCACAGCACCTTTCAGCCCGCCCGACGCCTTCGCGTGCAGATAGCCATCTCTAAGCTCGATCTCGGCGCCCAGCGCCTCAAGCCCTTCGACATGCAAATCCATCGGGCGCGCGCCAATGGCACATCCACCAGGTAGCGACACCACGGCCTGTCCCAGCCGCGCCAGCATCGGCCCCAACACCAGGTTCGAAGCGCGCATTTTTCGCACGATGTCATAATCCGCCGTGTGGCTGTTCAGGTCATGGCTGGACATCGCAATGACCTGACCATCCTGCAGCGAAGACACCTCGGCCCCCAGCGACCGCAGCAGCGCCGTCATGGTCTTGATGTCACTCAAACGCGGCGCATTGGTCAACGTCAGCGGTTCTTCGCTGAGCAAGGTCGCGGGCATCAGCGTCAGACACGCATTCTTGGCCCCCGCAATGGGAATCTGCCCGTTCAGCGGGCCATTGCCCGTAACCAGAATCGAATCCATTTGCTCTTATCCCTCGTCCTTGCCGGCTTTGTCCCCGGAGGTGGCTCGCGCCTTGGCCTGAGCCTTGCGCCGCGCCATATTCGCTTTTAGCGCCGCCTTTAGACGGTCTTCGCGCGTTTCCCCGGACTTGCCGTGTTTTTTAGGTGAATTTTTGTCTGCCATTGCCTTTCTCTACAGGAGTAGAAAAAAACCGTCCAGACACCCTTGCGCCGCGTTTCGTTTGAGTCTAATCACCCGCCCACAGCGCTGCTGTAGCTCAGAGGTAGAGCACTCCCTTGGTAAGGGAGAGGTCGAGAGTTCAATTCTCTCCAGCAGCACCATAAAATCAGCGCTTTTCGAGGTTTTTGACTTGGCCCCACAAGGGGTTGGCGACCACATGGCGACCACCTCACTTGTTTTAGCAAACCGTTGCCGACTTAGTCGCTAGAGGCGGCAATTCAGGTACGGGCTGCATCTATCTGGTGACCCCACCCCCTGGCACCCTCTCAGCCGGTCACGTGGATAACTGCGAGGCACCAATATTGTCTGCAGCAAGTTTTTTTCGCAAGGGCCACCCTCTCTAAGGGAGGGCCCAGAGCAGGCTGCAATTTGAAGATCGACAAACACGGGGCTTTCGCGGGGTGTGATCTTGTCTAAGTGGGGTGTGATCTTGTCTAAACCGGATAGTGATCCAGGTGGGGGCCGACATGTTTATTGAAGGAGTGGAATACTCGCGCGCTAAAGACATTCACGACGTCTTCGGTGGGCAGCGACAGGGCGGCATCTCGACGCCAAAGGACAGCCAATTTGTATTCATCTTCACCGGCAAGAGTGGCGAACAGCACGGCTATGAAGATGGTTGGCAGCACGAGGGCGTCTTCCTCTATACTGGTGAGGGTCAAAAGGGTGATATGCAGTTCAAGGCTGGGAACGCCCACATCCGAGACCATGACATCAACGGAAGGGAGCTACTACTATTCGAGGCCCTAGGGAAAGGGCTTCCTGTTCGTTTCATTGGGCGATTTGCGTGCCAATCGTGGGACACATTCAAAGGTCTAGACACTGACGGAAACAACCGTGAATGCATCCGCTTTCATCTCGTCAGAGCTTCGGCGGACGTGCAGACCGTTCGCGATGAGCCTGATGAAGCCGAGGCAGAATTACCGATTGAAAGGCTTCGTAGTGCGGCACAGAAAGCAGCTAAGCCTCAGCGGGCTAAGAACTGGCGGGAGGCGCGAGTCGCTTATCGAAAGAGGTCAGCCACGGTTCGTGACTACGTCTTGGCACGAGCCAACGGGAGATGTGAACTAACCGGAGAACCAGCGCCATTCCAAACGCGATCGGGACGACCTTATCTTGAGGTGCATCATACCCGGCGGCTATCGGATGATGGGCCTGACGATCCCCGTTACGTGGCAGCAATCTGCCCGACAGTTCATCGAGAAATTCATTTCGGGGCGCATGGGGATGAGTTGAACCGTAAGCTGATTGAGAAGTTGGCCGAGATTGAGCCGGCTTAGCACGTATCGACGCATTCCCTGAACTGATCGCGGTAGGGAGGTCTCCAACGCCAAGCGGCCATTGACGGGTGCCCAACTGTGGTTTCGATCTCGAAGCACCGCTTCCGGCGGAAACTGACGCTTGTCAAACCGGTCCCTATGTACGAGATGCGGGACAAAGTTGCCGATAAATCAGTTTGTTGGAATGTGTAATTACGACCACGAGCAGTCCTATATTGCAAGTGCAGCGAACGACGGCTTGACCGACTTACTTGCCGCCCTGAAGCTTTCTGATGACCCTTTCAGCCGCTTTTGACCTCTTCGAATACCAGTTCAGGCACCACGACTTCCCAATTGGCGCGTTTCATCAGGTGATGAAAACGCTCATCGGCATCTTCCTTACGCCAGTGTATGATGGCCGCGATCTCGCCGGTGACAAATTTCGTGCCAATCGGGGGCGTAAATGCTTTTGCCATCCGCCCGAGGACCCGCCCTTGAATATCCTCGATCTGCCAGCGATCTCCAACACTGGCGAGCTTGATTGGCGCGCCGACCTGCGCTTCAGCGATCGCGTCATGAACAATGTGCCGATCACCTTGGCGCCCTGCGAATGACAAGTCGACCATCTTCATTTCTGGCGATTGAAAGAACCGGCGCGGGCCAGGGACTGTCGCCAAGTCGGGCACCACGTGCCGCTTGACGACGGAAGGCGACTCGGTGGGAAGGTATTCGTGATTGTCGTTACTCATGACGATCAAATTGCGCCGCGTACGTGTCATTGCGACATAGAACAAACGCCTCGGCGCGTCCTGATCTTCGTTTCGCGAGGGCCGTTCCCAACCACCATCCAGGATCACGACATCGTCGAATTCGAGGCCTTTCGCGCGATGCGCCGTCAACAACTTGAGGCCACGCTGCTCGCCCCATGAGTCTTTCGACCATTCAGCAAACCATTCCATCACGTCAGGGCTCGGGAGCGCTTTACCATCAACTTCACGCGCAAGTTGGCCAAGTCCCTCGCCGATACGGTCAGTCCAACGGCTTGAGGGTATCGTGTTCAGGGTTTCGGTAAGGTCGCTCAAGCTGACCAAGGCTGCGTGCCTCTCGCGTAGGCCGTCGATGAACCTCCGCATCTCACGGGTGCGCCAAACACTTGGTAAGTTTTCGTTCGCCATTTCGACTGGAATTCCATGCGCCTCGGCAAAATCACGGACCGACAGAAGCTTGCGCCAATCACGAGAAATGATTGCCGCGCCCTTCCAGCTCCAATCCGGGATCAGTTTTGACAGGCGAATCATCTCGTTGACAGCCGCAAGGGCCTGAGCGTCATTTCCGGCCGGGCAGCCAAGGATTTGGACCCGTCCCTGCGCAACCGGATCGAGGCTTTCCATGATACTCCCTGCGGGGTCCTTTTGCCGCGATTTGTCGACGGTAATCCCATGCCCTGTTTTCATACGTTCCCGAGATCCTTCGATCACGGCGTTCGATGCGCTGATGACGTTTTTCGACGAGCGGTAATTGTCAGTCAGAAAGACCGGCTTGGCTGAATAATCCTGTTCGAATTGCCGGATGTGGCGCACCGATGCGCCGGCAAACGCGTAGATATTTTGGTCGTCGTCGCCGACCGCGAACAGGCTAATCCGTTGATCGGGGTCGTCGATACTGCGACCGGCCACCGCCGCGATCAAGGCGTATTCCTCTGGTCCCACGTCCTGATATTCGTCTACGAGAATCCAGCGGAACCCCTGGATCAAAGTCTCTCGCAAGGCTTCGGCCTCGATTTTGTCCAACCCGTCGCCACGCAAGAGACGTGCCGCATCAATCAGAAGCGTCTCGAAATCAGGTTCGTCGGCCGCTACCCGTCCGGCGAAACTCGCGCCAACCAACCGCATGGCTAAGGCATGGATGGTTAAGACTGTGACGAAGCGAGCATCTTCGCCAATCAGCGTACGCAAGCGTTCCCGAATCTCGGCGGCCGCGTGACGATTGTAGGCGAGCACCAGTATACCGTTTGGATCTTCGCGCTTGATCCTAACCAGATAGGCGATGCGATGGACCAACACGCGTGTCTTGCCCGATCCCGGCCCTGCGAGCACAAGGACATTGGTCTGTTCGCGGTCGTCACGCACGATCTGCTCTTGTGTCGCATTCCCCAGATTGTCGACGATCTCGGCGTAAGACTGAGGCGTTGCCTGCCGTCGGAACTCTGAAATCTTCCCCGGCATCCAAGCTTTCATGAAGTCGGACTGCTCCATTTCGAAATAGTCATGCGCGAGCTGCTGGGCCTGATCGATATCGTCGATGCCCTTGCTCGCGTAAGCCGCCATCACGTGGGTCTGGACGGTCTGTTCGGTGTAATGGTCTTCGAGCGGCGCGAAATGTTGGGTGGTAAAAGCGCCGCCTTTCGGATTGATGTGCAACGTCATGGCGGATCGGAACACGGACAATCCCTTGCCCAGAGTCACCACCTGCTGTTCGTGCAGCCAAAGAAGCGCCCGGTCCATAAGTTTTGCTGGATCATTGACAGATTCTCGCAACAGCGCATCGCTGTTGATCGCTGCAAGAAGGTCGCCAAGCGTGGCCTCGACAGGAACGTCTTTCCGACGCAGACCTGCCTGAACCTTGTTTATCAAGTGTGAAACCAAACGCTCTGCGGCCTGCCTGCGAAGTTGAGCGGTCTGTTCGATTACCCCCCATGATCTTTGGATTCGCACCATGACACTGCCTTTGGACACCTTGCGCACGCCAATGTTGCCTTTTCCGCCGTCCATGTCGCGGCCATCCTGCGCCATCCCACGGAGCAAACCCTCGACAATATCGGGCCGTACGGAGGCGTGTCCCCGCTCCCGCAAGGCCTGCGCCACTGAGGCCAGATGGCAGGGCACAGCCTCATTGATGTCCGCGTCTGGCGCTTGCTCCTTAAGGACTGCAATCAGGTCAGCTTCCAACCGGGATGCCGCTTCGAAACGCTTCGACGAGGCATTCTCGACGCCTACATGCACGAAGATGGTGATGTTTGTGTCGTCCTTTGCGATCCCCAGGGCCTCGAGATCCGCCAAGGCTTTACGCAGGCTCGACATCGTAAGCCCGCTGACGCCGCAGAGCTCGTCCGTGGTGATGCCCTCTTCCTGCGGCGCGTTGATGATATGCTGCACGATTACGGCCAGATCCTTGCGCCGCCGCTCGGTAATCTCGGCGGATGCCAGGATTTCACGGACCTCCCGCATGCTCCTTATTCGGAGCGAGGCGGGAAACACCTGCACCCGGTTTTCTTCGCGGTTCAGAAGGTGTGCTTCTTCCAACCAGGCGACGGCCGTCTTCACCCGCGTATCGTCGGTGTTGCTGTCCCGCTGGAAGTCTCGCTCTTTCTCCTCATGAACGATCTCACCGGGTGTGGCGACAATTTCGCCGCCTTTTCCAGTCCGAGCATCAAGGCGTCGAAGCGCCTTCAGGATCGCGCCGATTTCGTGCCGCGCGAGTCGAGAACGCGCGCTGAGGCTGAACTGACGATCAACGTCTTCGGTATTGAACAACAGGATGCAGTTTGCAGGCTCGCGGTCCCGCCCGGCGCGACCCGCCTCTTGCAGGTAGTTTTCCAACGACCCAGGCACGTCCCCGTGAACCACCAGACGGATGTCCGGCTTGTCGACCCCCATCCCAAAGGCGTTGGTGGCTGCGATCACGCGGAGATTGCCGACGCGGAAGTCCTCCTGAATCTCACGTTTGTCATCGGGGCTGAGGCCTGCGTGATACCGTTCAGCGGCGACGCCCTGTTGTTTTAAGAACTCCGCCACGCGCTCGGTAGCGTTTTGGGTCGCACAATAGACGACCGCTCCCGACACGCCCTCACGCGGAAGCTTGGCCTCGATCGTGTCGAGGATATCGGCCATCTTGGTTGCCCGCTGCGTTGGCAGCACCTGGAAACTCAGGTTCGACCGTGATGCGCCTCCGTCGATCAACACCAGCTCGGACCCTAACCGCTCTTTGAAATGACTGCGGATGTCCTGCACGACGTCCGGCTTCGCTGTCGCGGTCAAGCAAAGCACCGGAGCCGGTTCGTCGCCTGAGCTTTCCTTGATAAACCGCGAAACGTAGCGATAGTCGGGTCGGAAATCGTGTCCCCATTTAGACACGCAGTGCGCTTCGTCCAGTACCCAAAGTCCCACCTCGCGCTGTGCCAGAACAGACCGAACTGTTGTGCTGCGCAGTTGTTCGGGCGAAATCAAAAGGATCGCAGCATCCCCAAGCCGCACCTTGTCGAGCGCATCCTGACGCTCGGGCAAAGACAATAACCCGTTAATCGTAACCGCTGAGGAAATTCCGGCCCGTACCAAGCCCTGAACCTGGTCTGCCATCAGTGCTACAAGCGGCGATATTACGACGGTCAAGGCCCCGGTCTTGTCGAACCGAGACAGCGCGGGGATCTGGTAACAGATGGATTTACCAGTGCCCGTCGGCAGGATACCCAACAAATTGTCGCCTTCCATGGCCGTCGCCACAATCTTTTCTTGAAGCGGGCGTCCGTTCTCGTCGACTGGTTCCGGGCGGAAACTTGGAAAGCCGAACCAACGTTCGAGTGCACGGGTGGGCTCATTGTGCTCTGCGCAATAGGCACAGTTCGGATCACGACAATTTGTATCTCTCAGGTCTTTGACAAGCCGCGCTGCATCACGGAACTGCGCCCGCACCCAAGGCGGCATGACAGAATCCCCACCAGCGACCGAAATCCAAGCGAGCGCATATGCCATCGGCCAACCCAGTCCAGTGTCCGAGAGCCGCTCGAGCAGAGCGTCCACTTGCCTGCCACAGGCCACGTCTTTTAGCAACGCCTGAATGGCCTCGTGCGCCTCCGCTTCCGTCGGGATGGGCGCCCCGCGCACGTCGCTGAACAACCGATCAAATCCGACGCTACTGGGACCTCGGCAGCACAGCCAGTGATAGGCGATCATCGTTTCTGGCGACAACGTGTTCAGCGAGACGAAGGCGTCGATCTGGTTGTGAAGAACCTCGAACACAAGACGCGCGTCGAGCTCGGGATCGTTGACGTGACCACTTTGAAGCCGCCCATCGCGGTAGTGCTTGACCAAATGATGGTAGGGATTGCGCGGGAACGCCAAGGGGTTGAGCCACAGCGTGTCAATCGGTCCGTCCGCGAGCTTTGCGAAGCGCGGCGAGACCGCCATGAGATGCGGCAGGTCATGGCGCAGAATGTTGTGACCAATGACATGTGCGAAACCGGCGCAAAACAAGTCGAGCTTTTTAAGCGCGGCCTTCGGATCACCTTTCCGATGAATAATCCCCTCTCCATCGCCTTCCGGCACGGCTGCAAAGGCAAACAACTTGGCTTCCTTGGGATCAACTTCCAAATCAATCGACAGACAGCGCGACAAGATTTCGGATTGTTCCCGTGGCATTTGAGTACTCTTAATTTCCTCCGGAATAGCCTCTGAGTTTTCGAGTGGCTGTGGTCTGCCACGGCCAAGGGCCTTCGATATGCCGCGGGAAATTAAGTTTTTCATATTCGCAAGTTAATAATTATTCCCAAGGAGCGGAACCTTCGGCGGCCACTTTGAAAAAAATGTTGTCCCGATGCCATGCCAGGTTTGCGAGGTGCGGCCAGTGTCTTTTCCTTCGGGTTTGCAGATCTTCCCGTCCGGAACCAAAAGCCGGTTGACAGCATCACTCGGCACTTTTTTTGCCAGACCGCAGCTGGCAGGTTCCAGACAGGCCTATTGATAAAAGTTCGTGTATTTTCCGGCCCGTCGATCTTTTGCGAATACAGCAAACTTCCTGTTCCGCCCAAACGACAAATACTACGCTCATCACCTATGTCGCCTATGGGCTCAATGCCGACGTTCGCCTGAATATTTCGAGCGACCGCTATGCGGACGAAGCGGCCAATCGTATTGGATGCGGTAAAGAACCCTAAGCAGACCTTGACGGTGCGTTGTCGATGTTGAGGTCCAGCCGGCTGCTGGGGGCGCCATTGCATCGCACATCTTCGCAATTCGACACGCCCAATCCATGCTGTTCTGACACTTGCCAAAAAAATAGTGCCCAGCACTGATCTGGAGCCAACTCGCCTGCGTAGTACCTAGAGATTTGCGTAGTACCTAGAGATTGAAGCGATGCAGGAGTTTCTAATGTTCGAAGCAGATAAGTTCCGGCTGGACGGCCAAGTGGCCCTTGTGACCGGTGCCGGCGCGGGAATTGGCCGGGGCGTGGCCCGACTATTTGCCGGGGCTGGGGCCTCGGTGGTGGTGAGCGACCTGAAGGCGGAGACCGCGCAGGCGGTGGCCGACGAGATCACGAACGCGGGCGGCAAGGCCGTTGCACTGGCCTGCAACGTGACGGTCGAAGATGATCTGAAAGCGTCGGTGGACTTGGCCGTATCGGAGTTCGGCGGATTATCGATCCTTGTCAATAATGCGGGCGGGGGCGGGCCAAAGCCGTTTGACATGCCGATGGACGATTTCCGCTGGGCCTATGAATTGAACGTCTTCTCGCTGTTTCGCCTCACTCAACTGGCGGCGCCTCACATGGAAGCGGCAGGCGGCGGCGCGGTTCTAAACATATCTTCCATGGCGGGCGAGAACAAAAATCAGCGCATGGCATCTTACGGGTCATCCAAGGCTGCTGTGAATCACCTGACACGCAATGTCGCCTTCGACCTAGGTGCGATGGGTGTGCGGGTGAACGCCATTGCGCCAGGCGCCATCAAGACCGACGCGCTGGCATCGGTGCTGAACGACGACATCGAAAAGGCAATGCTGAAGCACACGCCGCTCGGACGGCTGGGCGAGCCAGACGACATTGCCTATGCCGCGCTGTTCCTCTGCGCGCCAGCGTCCGCGTGGATAAGCGGTCAGGTGCTCACTGTGTCCGGCGGCGGTGTGCAGGAACTCGATTGATATCCCAATACTTCAGACAGGAACAAACTGATGAGCTTTGACGCTTTTGCAGAATTTCGCATGGACGGTCACAACGTTCTGATCACCGGCGGCGCACAGAATATCGGCGCGGGAATTGCCAAGACGCTCTCGGGGGCGGGAGCAAAGGTGATGATTGCCGACCTGAACAGTGACATGGCTGCCGAAACCGCTGCCGCGATCGCCCGGGAAACCGGAAATGACTGTCGTGGCATGGCCTGCGACGTGACCGATCTGGATCAGATCAATGCGGTTGTATCCGCGACTGCCGACGCGTTTGGTGGCATCTCGACCTTGGTGAACAATGTCGGTTGGGGCGGTCGCCAGCCGGACCCTTCGGCAATTCCTGAAGAGGAGTTCATCAATTCTTACAAACTCAACACAATCAGTGCCTACCGTATGAGCATGGCCTGCTTGCCGTATCTGGAGAAGGCGGAGAACGGCTCGATCACCAACTCGGGCTCGTTTTCATCAGCCGTTCCGGCTTACGACATCCTGCCCTATGGCACGGCGAAGGCAGCCCTGAACCAGATGATGGTGTCGCTGGCTCACATGCTGAACAAACGGGTGCGGGTAAACTCCATCCTGATCGGAACGGTCATGACCGCCGGTTACGGCGACGCGGGCATTTCGCCCGAGATGCAGGAAAAACTCGCCCATCCCGACAATCTGACCGGGCGGCCCGGCCGCCCCGAAGATATCGCCAACGCGATGCTGTACCTGTGCTCGCCGGCAGCCGGTTGGGTCAGCGGCCAGACCATCAATGTTCATGGCGGCGGTGGCGTCGTGCGCTTGTTCGGAAGCTGAGGATCGGGCCGTGAAGCTACCCTTCTTGCGCGCCGTGCGCGCGTCAGCAATAGCGACATCGCTTGTGCTAGCTTCCTCCTGGGTTTCGGCGCAGGAGGCGGCACAGCTGGACACAGGCGCCCCTGTAACCAACGATCAGATTTTCATGATGATGTTCGCGGACCAAGGCCGTTCGGTCGGGTTTCAGAGCATGATAATGGCTATCCAACTGGAAACGCTTAAGGCGCAGGTGGACCGGGATGCAGCCATCTTGGCCCGAAATCTGGAACTGTTTGACCGCAGCGCCATTTCCGAGCTTGAGTTGGAGATTTCGCAGCTTAAGGATGCTTGGAATCGGCTGCAGATGGTCGTGGCCGAGAAGAACCTGACCACGGTAGCGGCGCAGGTGGCGGCGTTGCAGTTGATTGGGGACCATTTCGCGGGCAAGTCGGTGCCGCTCGACGACCTCTATGCCGCCTATCTCAAAGGCTGGAACGCAGGCTGTGACAAGGGACCGGCAGAGGTGCGCGCGAACGAGGCCTGGATGGCGTATGCGGAAAAGGCGCTAATGCGGGCGCGCGAATTAAACAGCCGCGGAAACCTGTCTGATGCCACAGTGCTCCAGCGCGAGGCTGACCTGCGCATTGCCCGTTCCAACTATGAAAACCGGGCCAGCCGCCTCGATCGCTGTCGCGAGATATTTTTCCCAAGCATTGAAGAGGTTGCGCGGCAGGGCCAGTGAGTCTGCCGGGTTTCGAACCTGCACAAACAAAGGAGCGGCGCAAGATGACCATGTCCAGCGAGATGCCGATGACGTCGGATCAAATTATGCGCGGGGCACTCCTGTCCGGGGTGATCAATGCGATAATCAACGGCTTTATTCAGTACTTTTTGCTGCGTGGGACGGCACCAATTCCACTCACGCTGGATTCGATCAGTGGCGGCAGTCATTCGGTTCTGGGCGGCGCGGTGTTGCTGGCAGTATCGATGGCGATGATCCTGACGGCCGTCACTCATTTCACGGTGAAAGGACCGAAGAAGCCATTTGTCCCGACCACCCTGAAGCTGGTGATAAAACATGGGCTTGTAACTTTCGGCACTGTGGTCGCAGTCGCAGTTTTGTGGCAATGGGTCTTCGGGACAGTGGAGGTCGGGCTGGCGTTTGCCGTGATCCTGCTAGGGTTTATCGCGGGTGTGGTCGCAGCGTCTGTGAACTACCTGACGATTGCCGAGATCACGGACAGCGGCTGTTCATGACGTAGTTTTCTAGAGCCCTTGCGGATGGACTGTAGTGCAAGTCGGGTGCCTTGCCGATTGTTCAAATCACGTACTTGACGGAGTTTTCAGGTAGTACCGAGAGCACGTTCAAGACGTGGTTTGGTATCGGCATCTAGCCGTCGCAGCGAAGGTTCGGTTTTCGCCCATCGCTCCAAATGATGCGGCATCAACCAAAGTCGAGCATGGGCTCGGTGCGGTCATTCGCCGAAATGTCGCGAGCGACCGCTGTGCGGACAAAGCTGCCGTTTGCCGCTGCGCGGCGCTGGGACGTAGCCTGAATATCTGGTTCGCGGACTACGTGGTCGTTGGTTGTATAAACAAAACGGCCATTCCTGGGTTTAGAGAACGCGGGTTTCGAAAAGCGGGCAGGATTACGTGTCTTCTCTTCCGTAAGCATAACATCTCAATTGGCACCCTTATTGGATGCTGAGGAGGCCGCTACCAATCGAATTTCATCATATCTTTAGGTCCAGGCGCGGCTTCCAAAAAGGGCGGAAGAGTTCAATCTTGGGGCATCGGTTCATCACGACTTTAAGGCCCGCCGCTTCGGCGAGTTGCGCTGCTTTGTCGTCGTACACGCCGATCTGACCCCAAAGAACTTTTGCCCCGATTGCAATGGCCTTCTCGGCAAAGCCATAAAACTCTTCTTTTGGGCGGAAGACGTCTACCATATCAACATGTCTGTCGATCTCTTCCAGCGAGTGGTATACTTTGAGTCCTCTAATTGCAGAAACATTCGGGTTAGGATTCACCGGTAGAATATCATAGCCGATTTCGCTGAGCTGTCGCAGAACGCCATAGCTGAATTTTGTTTTGTCCGCGCTGGCCCCCACCATTGCAATGGTTTTGACCGATTGCAGGATGTCGGCTAGGTACTTGGGGTCGTAATCGTAGATGCGATCGATGTCTGCTTCGGGCATCGGTTAACCTTCCTTCGGCGTCGCAATGTCAGCCTTGAGTTCGTGGGGTTTGAGTGGGTCGAGAAACGGATTGCGGTACAACTTGTCATGGCTTTCGACCCCTATCTCAAGCGTGATGTCGGATGTCGGACGTGCCACGCAAAGGATTACATAGCCGTTAGCAATTTGCCGATTATTCAGCGCAACCTGTCGGCGTTGATCGATCGCGCCAGTCTTTAGTTTTGCCGCGCAGGTAATGCAGCCGCCATACTTGCACCCAAAAGGCAAGTCGACGCCCTGTTCTCTCAGCGTTTCCAGAAGTGAACGCCGCGCATCCACACAGTATTGCGCTCCATCTCTGTTCGCGATGGTCACGGTATACATAGTCATAGCCAGATGTCGCTTGTGCAATCACCGCCCGGATACCGGCTCTCGTGACAGCGCGATGGACCATTTGGTTCTTTGCCAAAGTCCACAATGAAATCCTCGTTGATCTTCATACCACCGTTTTCAGGGTCGCAATCGATCATCACCATCACCCCGCCCTTTTCGCGGATCTCAGGATAGAACTGGTTATCCCAAGTCGAGAACAGCGAGGTCGTGACATAAAGCCTTCGTCCGTCGAGAGAGAGCTGGAACATTTGCGGACCACCTGCGACCTCAACCCCATTTACGCTTGGAGCTTTACCCAAAAGCCCCCCCATAAACACTTGGCCAGTCAGCTTGGGATTATGAGGATCGGTGATGTCATACTGGCGCATATCTCCATGCAGCCAATTGTTTAGATACAAGTATTTGTCGTCCATCGAGATCAGGATCGCCGACATAACCCCCGGTAACGGGATCGGCCATTCCGGATGCATCTCGTTTTCTACGTCGATTATCTTTTCCCACTGCCACTTATTAGCATCGTCTTGCCACCAATGAATGACATTGGTCGAAAGAGCTGCGCCACAGAACCCATGCGTGCTGTCGGGGTCATGGTGGAACTTGACTTCCAGTGGCAACAGCCCGTCTTCACCCAAATAGAAACTTTCGACCGGTTCGCGCTTTTCGAAATCCCAAAAATGCAGCTCCCGCCCATATTTCAGATGGCCCACTTCTTCCAGATCGAAACCCGGCATGAAGGTATTGGGCGCAGCCCATTCGGAACTGACCATCACGTTGTGGCGCGGTTGGTACCAGAAATCGTAGCCAAACTTGATATCGCCCATCGAGGTTTCCCAACGACCGACGATGTTGAACTCTTTGTCGAGATGTAAATAGCCTCCAGGAGCCTCACCCCTAGCATTTCCAAGGAAGGAAATGATGATTTCCGAGCCCAAACAATGCACCGTATGCGGGCCCGATAAATCTGCCTTGGCCTTGATCTCGGCCCCGTCGATGATCTTATGCAACCGCGGCGCACGCGGGTCAGTGGCTGTATCAACGATGTGAAGGTTGTTGGAGCGTACGCCCGGCAAGATCAGGTATTTGCGGGACATCGAGCCGTCGTCGTGACAGGACGAACAGGCGTTCCACCCCATGTGGTGAAGCTCGTCCCCGATCCCCGGCATTTCCAGCCTATGGATTACCTGAGAATAGGTCGGGCTGTCAGGGTCGACATCCACTGTGGCAAGGTAATCAGGTTTCTGGATCCCTGTCCCGGTGTAGATGGCGATCGTGTAGAGTAGCTTTTCTCGTGGGGCTTTGATGGCTTCTTGCGGACTCCTGAAGCCCGGTCCACAGCATTGTCCATCCATCGAGTGCTCCTCCCTTGATTCCCTAAATTGTATCGTATATCGAAAATTTAGTTATCATAAAGTGAGAAAAATGCATCTCGAACGATTAGCGCTGATTTTGGAAATCGTAGGTCAAAAAGGACGTGCGTCCGTAGCGGATATCTGTGCCCAGTCCGATATACCTAAACCGACGGCCTACAGGCTGGTTCAAGACCTTGTTTCGTCCGGCCTCCTTGAATCACCAACCCGCGGAGAGTTTGCGATTGGGAATAGGCTAAAGCGTATCACGTTGAGCGATCACTCTGATCCCGCTCTTTTGCAAGTGATTGCGCCTGTCCTATCTGGCGCCGCGAATGACTATGGCGCTGCATTTTTCTTGTCTCGGCTACGGGGCCATTGGGTCGAGATTATTCATGTGGAGACACCGCAGACGGGCGTGTCTTTTCTTCATCCAGGTATGGGCAAACGACCAATGCACGCGTGCTCTTGCGCCAAGGCAATCGCCGCCGTTTCGCCTGAACTGCTGTCTCAAGACCGATTGGATGGGCAGCTTAAGCAGTACACAGATCACACGATTACAGACCCCAAGGATCTGGCCGCGGAACTCGATGTCATTCGAACCAAAGGGTATGCCGAATGTGTTGAAGAGCTCGAGCGCGGAATCAGTTCTGTCGCTACAACGCTGACCAAGACAGGTGTTGGTGCGACGCTTTCAATCGGCGCTACGGCGTCTCTTCGGGTGTTTACACCTTCCGAGCGAGAAAAGATTGGCCATACACTTACCACAATGTCACACGAACTTGCTCGCGCGCTAGGATGGGGTGAAGCAGATAAAGAGAGGATACCCGCTTAGGTTAGTGGGTATCGCAGTGCTGTAGGTTAACACCATCCAGCAGGACAGGTGTGTTTTGCGACCTTCGCCGCATTTAGGTCAATGAAGGAGACAAATATGGACGATGCAATGTTTGGTGGGTTCTTCGCGATCAACGTAAAACCTGAGTATCGGCAGCCCTTTTTGGACGCCAGCATCTTCCAAGCGCAAAATGTTGTCAGTGAAGAGCTCGAAGTTTTCCAGTTTCATATTATGGTGGATGAAACAAACCCAAATCGTTTCTATTTCTACGAAGTGTTCAGTAACGAGGCCGCGGTCCAGGATCATTGGGAATCTGAAACCTTCAATAACTGGTTAAACACTGTCCGAAAGATGCTGGATGGTGAGATCGAACTTGTTGCCAGGATGCGCTCGCTTTTTCCAACGCCAAAGGGTTTCGAGGCGCAAAAAGCAAGCCTGCTACTATGGTAAAAATGACCGACGTTTGAAGCTATCGCCGGTGCCAGAAAATTATGGATTTTGGTGTTGGTCCGCGTTGGGCTCGTAGAAGAGGTTCGCTGCGATTAAGTTGGACGACTGCTATGCGGACTAAGCAGACATTTAAAGCGCAGGCCAATGCCAATTCAACCAACGTCCCTTCGGTTCCAGGGATCTTGCAAGGTGGAAGGACAGAGATGCACTATTTACGCATGTCAATCTTGCGGCTGATCACAATTCCAGCAATCACTATGATGCTCGTTAGTACGGCGGCGGTATCTTTGGAGATTTCCTGCACTCACCCCGAAAGGCCTAATCACTCTTATCGCGTTACCGGTGATCAGGGTGTCTTTACCTGGGACGACCACGACATCGAACGCACTTGGCTGCTCAAGTGCAATGACCAGCGAAAAGGCGTATCTGCGTGCCACAGGTCAGAGAGCTTCGGCGAGCGCGGCGCCAGTGTGATGACTTTCGTGATGCTTCCAGACGGTATCTTAGTTGAAAGCGGTTATTGGGCTCTGCTCGATACAAGTCACGTCAGTATAACGTCGGGCTTTGTTTGTGAGTCCGAAAGCGAGTGACAGCATTGTGATTGGGTGGACCTTCTGATTTGTCCAACAAGTAACCGCTTGTGGCAGCAGATACACCACTAACTTTGGTCAGTACATTGTCTGGCGATACTCTCGCTCCAGATTTTCGTCCAACCTAAGTTGTTCCTCGGGATCGGCCGGTGCGCCAGATGTTTGATCCAGTATGATCTTCATTAGAGACGGTACGTCGTCACGGTTCTGATGCCGATCGGCATCCCAAAGCTTTGATCGGCGAAGAGCTTTCGCGCAATGAATGAAGACTTCATCGACATGCACCGCGATAGCAATTTTGGGAACTCGTTCATTTACGGCCATCATGGAAAGCAAATCAGGATCACGCGTGAGTTCCGCGTGACCATTTACCCTCATAGTGTCATCGAATCCGGGCACTAAGAATAGCAGTCCGACTTTGGAATTGGTCAGAATATTTGACAGTGTATCCAAACGGTTGTTGCCCGGTCTGTCGGGGATCAAGAGGGTCGTGTCATCCAATATCTTTACAAACCCGCACGGATCACCTCTAGGACTTACGTCCGCAGACCCATCCGGTGATTGGGTTCCGATACAAACAAATGGAGATCTTTCAATAAACTTCCGCGCGTGCTCATCGATATGTTTCAAGCATTTTTTTATAGCGATTTCATGCGTTTCAGAGAACTGCGTCCTCAGATCAGTTTCATCACGGACTAGGAACGCAGTATTGAGTTTGCTGTTCTTGGGCATCTTACCTCCAAATACTGCTCAGATCAGAATGACGGGACGATTTGTTTCGGTGCAAAGCTTACGATGCGAACGGACACGGGGGCAACTTGCAGGATCGGTCAATTTGGGATCGCTGCGGACGTTCAATGAATTCTAACACGGTGGCATGTTATGGCATGAAATAATGACAGAGCTCCCAAAAGACTATGTCACAAAGCATTCGCTAACCGCAGTCCTTCGTTGCTCTCTGCTTAATGCCTTTCCGCGAATACAGCCGCCATTAGATCTGCACCACTTTCGATTGTCCCTTCAGGTGTCCGATATCACGTCCGAAGCTTTGCGCTGGTGAGGAAAATCACCGGCGGCGATGTAGACTTCCTCCGCGGCGGTAGACGTTCGACCGAGTACCTTGTTCCGGTGCGGATGGCGCCCGAACCGCTCTATCACCCTGCGGACAGTTCTATTTTGCCCATTCGCACCGTCGGCCAAAGGCGCCAAGGCCTCCGGCCACAGCGATGTCATTCCATCGACCAAACGGATACACAAGTCGATCCGGTCAAGGTGGTCAGGCCCTTCACAATGGCCAATTGCGATGACATAGAACATCTGCTCCCATGGCGTCGACAGCGCGGCATAGTGCCCGTTGGTTATGCCCTCCAAACATAGCCGGCACGCCATGATGTCTTGGCCAAAAGCGGCGGGTGTATCCCGCCAGAGTGAGCGGGGGAACTGATCCAGCAACAAGATGAGCGCCATCCTGCCTCTGGCAGTCTCGGACCATCCATCCAACTCGCCGCGAGCCGCGGCCTCGGTCAATTCGGCAAACTCGCTGCAGATTATTTCGTCCATGCCACCCTGCATGCGTTCGTCCCAGAACTGCATGTGTGTTTGGGGGCTGTTCCAGTGCTTCGTATCGGGAAACCATAGGTCAAGAACTTGGGTCGCGCGAGAGTCTAGATCGTCCATCTTGCCATCCTGTAAACTACAATCCGATTATGTCCGAAATTCTGATTTTGAAAAACAAACCCAGTTCTTTGGTGCAGCGGAACTCACTGCTAACGCTTTCCTTCTGCGACTAACTCATTTCCGCGTATTCTGAATCATGAAAAAATTTTGGAATTCGTCGGCACTGAGTAATACTAGGTTTGTGTCACCTGCGGAATGCTCCATGGTCCCTTTTGCTAAGCCAATTACTAAGTTTACACGCGCTGGCGATGTTGCGATTGCCTACCAAGTAATTGGAGACGGACCCATTGATCTTATCTACATCTCTGGTTGGCTCCATAATATCGAGATCGTTTGGGAACACCCCGGATACCGAAAGTTTCTTGAGGGATTAGCCGAGAAATGCCGAGTCATCATCTTTGATAAACGCGGTACCGGTATGTCGGATCGCAACGTTGGAGCGCCAACGCTGGAAGAACGCGCGGAAGACATTCGAGCAGTCATGTCTGCTGTTGGCAGCACCAAGGCCGCAATTTTCGGAATAAGCGAAGGGGGTGCCATGACTGCCGTCTTCGCAGCTTGTTATCCGGAAATGGTCAGCTCGATAGTTATGATTGGCAGCCGTCCCTGCGACGCATGGAAACCTGATTGGCCACGAGGCCGACGCCGTGCGGAATTCGAGGATGACCTCAAACAACTCGAAGCCAGTTGGGGCGATCTCGGTCACGAGCTAGAGTGGGCGGCCCCTTCCGTTAAGGACGACCCAGAAGAACAGGCGTTTTTCAACAAGCTACTTACACAGTCGGCAAGCCCGAGTTCAGCCATTGCCATCACGCGTCTGAACTACGAAATCGATTACAGGTCGGTCCTCCCAGCAATCGAAGCTCCTGCGCTGATCCTTCATCCTGAAAAGGATATCGCAGTTTCTGTAGAAGACGGAAAATACCTCGCCGAGAATATTAAAGATGCTCGCTTTGAATTCGTTGATAACTCAGATCACCTTCCATGGATCGGGGATACCAGCGGTATTGTTCGACAAATCACTGATTTCGTCTGTAATGCCACCTCTGAGACAAGGGAAACCCGTGTCCTGTCTACAATCCTTATGACCGATATCGAAGGGTCAACTGCTATCGCATCGCGCATTGGCGACGAAAACTGGAAAAACACTATTGAGGAGCACGAAGCGGCAGCTGCTCGGGCGATTGCTCGGTACGACGGCACTCTGATTAAAACTATGGGTGACGGGGTACTCGCAACTTTCACGGGCCCTAGCCGCGCGATTGCGTGTGCCAACGACATTAAAACAAAGGCATCGGATCTTGGTCTGGTCGTACGTGCCGGTATCCATACCGGTGAGTGCCTAAGACGGGACAACGATGTTTCTGGTTTGGCAATTACCATTGCCGCCCGAATTCTTGAGTTCGTACCGGGAGGTGAAACATGGGTTTCTGGTGTGGTTAGAAGCCTAGTCGTGGGTTCGGGCTTGCAGTTTGAACCAATCGGAGAAAGGCAACTAAAGGGTGTCCCCGACAAATGGCCTTTGTTCAAGGTCGAAAACTAGTTTTCCTATTTCTCTAAATTCAACGTCTGATTAGGGCTCAATGCGGCCATAAGACGCCCTTATTCCAATGTCCGCTATGTGGCGGACCGCTGCCCTAAAAGATCGCCGCATCGAAAGAACTGTCACCAAATTCCGCCTTCTAAAGCTCCCACTCCTCGGCCTCCAATCGGAACCCTTCCGCGAGAGTAGGATCAATTTCTGGAAGGAATTTCAGAGACTAGCGCGCCCGGGTACGCTCTATTTTGCATGCTGCAACTCAAAACGCCTTCACTGGTGACTCTTGGTTCGTTGACGACACCATTTGCTTCCTCTATGCAAGAGGCATAGCTTGTAAGAGGCCAATCGGCACCCTCGCCTACCCTGAAACCATAGGGGGTGTAGTGTGCTGTGATTGTCTGCTCCCCCAAGAGGAGAAGACAATGCAAATAATCCCAGATCGCCTTTACACCGACCACGATGTTGCTGCGTTTTGCGGAGTGTCGGTCCATTCCGTACGGCGCTGGCGCGCAAACCGCACGGGCCCTCAGTACGTCCGCATCGGTGAACGCAAAATCCGGTACCGTGGCGCGGATGTCCTGCGCTGGGCGGACGGGCTTCCAACCGGAGACGTAATCGAAAATAGCTTAGTCTGAAATGTCCGAAGACAAAGTCGGGAAGCTCGCGGAGCAAGTTAACCAATCAAGCGTGAAACGCTTGCCTGAGGGTCCCGCATGGGACATCGCAAAAGCCGAAAAGAACTGGTGTGTGGCGGCCGAAACGACCACGACGAAGGTGCCGGTGAACGCCGCGACAGGCTTCCCCTGTGACCGCGAACGGGCCGCTTTCCTAGATCGGGCCAAGGCCGCGCAGAAGGCCAATGACCTGAATAAATGGATTGACGAGATCAATGCCAAGATCGACCGCGCCAATGAAGACCGCGCCGTTCCCTTCGACCATGTTGTCAGGTTTGGCGTCGGATACCTGCCCCGCGCCGGATCGGCCATGGTCGTCGCCGACTTTGACAAGGTCCGCGATCCCGACACAGGCGACATCACCGCCGAGTGGCTGAAACCCGTCATGGAGCAGCCGGAGAGCTACACCGAAGTGTCAGCCTCGGGCACGGGGCTGCATGTCCTCATGCCCCGCGAGGAAGCTGACGCTGGCACACGGGAGCGCAATGGCGCCGGGCTGTATGCAAGCAATGCACGGTTTATCCTGCTCACTTTTGATCAGGTCGCCGGAGCGCCTATCAGCCTCAACAGTGCACCGGAGACGCGCAGGGTGATCAGGGATCGCATGGGCGTGCAGCATACACAGCGCGTCAATTTCTCGCTGGCACTGCCAGAAGATCACCACAGCATCGAAAGCATCCCAGAAATCTTGGCACAACTACCCAACCCGGCGCTGGGCAGAGAATACTGGGTGAGCATGGCACACGCCTGCTGGGCCGCCGCGCAGGAGGCTGACCGCGCCACGGCCCTCAGAATCGAGCAGGCCTTCTACGAGTGGTCGGCACGGGGGGACACGCACGGAATTGGTCGTAAGGACGGATCAAGCCCCGAGCGTCTCTGGCGTAGCATCAGAAATGTGCGCGAAATCGGTGTCGGGTCATTCTTCTACAAGGCCCGTGAACTGGGATGGTCGCCAAGGCACAGCAAAATGCACCCCAAGGACATTCCTCACCCGCGAATTGAAATGGTCGGCCTGATGGACAGGGCCTTTGACGGAGATCGGGAAGCCTTGCAGCGCATTGCACGCTTCATGCTGAACGGAAACCGCGACGATACCGCCTTTGTGATGCTGACCGCCATGGGGCACTTCAGCGGAACGGATGTCAGGGGAATTTTCCAATACGAAAGCCGCCGAGCAACACGGATCGCAGCGGACATCATGAGGGAGGTCATGAGAAATGGGGGTTAAAAATCGAAACAGCAAAGATCAAGCTGGCTTCGAACGTCGGGCAAAACAGCTTGTCGAAAAGTACAAAGGGAACATGGCCGTCCTTGAGAAAGAGACGAAGGAATTCGGCCACACAGTCGCGCGCTTAAACGGGTGTTATGTCTTCAGCGACGAGGAATTTGACGATGTTTCTGTCGCGGCGGACGCGCAAAAAGGCGGCGAACCGTTCAATGTCGACCTGAGCCTGTTCAAACCCGTCACCGGCGACATGGTACCCGAGCGAGCCATCTCGCGGGTGATGTCGCACAGGATCGCCAAGGAGTTCATGACCCTCGTCGCCGGTGGCGGCGGCGTCGGCAAATCGACGTATATGATCACTGCCGCCCTCGATATAGCTCAAGGCGGCGGCAATGGTCTGGGTGAACCCATACACTGCACGGCAAACCTCGACGGCTATAAGGTGCTCTACGTCAATCTGGAGGACGGGCAAATCATGGTTGACCGGATGGTCAGGGCTTCCATGGATGAGCATGGCCACAGCCGGACCGACAACCTGGTCGCCATGGGACGCGACACATTCAGGCAGGCGCTGGGCGGCAGGGACCTCAATATCCTAACGCAAGACTCCGACACGCGCATCGTGGCAGTGAACCCGCACGCCGAACAGGCTCTGAAAGACATCATCACAGGCCTCGGCATCGAGGTGCTGATCCTCGACCCCATGAAGAACCTCTATCATGGCATGCCCATGACAAATGAGGCCAGCAACGTGCTGTATGATATGTTCTCACGGATTTGCGTCGATTGCTTCATTGCCGTCGTCTGCGGCGTTCACACCCGCAAACCGTCGGGAAGCAATCGCGGCGATCAGGATCAGCACGACATCAAGCACGGGACGGAGATCGTAGACACGGCACGCTGTGCAATCAGCATGAACAAAATCTCACGTACCAAGCTGCAGGAGTGGGGCGTCGACCCCCACCGGAACATCGTCAAGGCGGCCACGACCAAAAGCAATATCGGCCCGTCAAATGTCACCCACTACGAGATCACCCTGCGGGAGGTACTGTGCGCGGACGGGAATACCGAGATCGTGGGCACTGCCAAGGAATACAAGCCGCCGCAGACAGCCGGAATTGCCGATATCATCTGGGAGGATGTCAGGCATCGCCTGATCACCGAGTGGGTGGCAGATTTCTCAGGCTCTAAGAAACCAACGCTGAAAAGCATTGTCGAAGATGCACTGAAGAAGCACGGGATGCCAGTGGGCGGAGCAAACAAAATCAGCAATCAGATGAAGAGCGAGGGGTGGATTACCACCGTAAATGAAAAGCGGCCCAATTCCGAAAATCGGACGGGGATTAACCGTTCCGTCCTCGGCCCGAATGACCCGCATGAAGACGACGAGGAATAGCCGAAATGCATGAGAGTTAGAAGTCTGCCTATATATAGAGAGGTTCTAACTCTTCTCACACTCTCACAAGTGGAGGTGAAAAGTGATGAAATCAGCCTTCAATCGTGTGCCCCCTACTATGAGCGGCCCGCCCGCCTGTGGCGGGGCGGGACAGGCGCGCCACTCACAACGGGTGGCAATTAGTGAGAGGTGTCAGAGGAGTGTGATAACAGTCCTCTGACACCTCTCACAAGTCGGCGCGTGGCGAGCACCAAATGACCTGCAAAGACATGCAAACTTCAGTTCTCGCCAAAACCAAAAAGTGGTATCATGATACCGCAAATTGATAACTAAAACTGCCCAGTCTGGAGAAACAAGAGATGCCCAGCACTCCGAGAGCAAAGGTTTCGAAACATATATGCGCCAAGATGGAGCTGACCAAAGAAGACATCCTGATCGATCTGGCCGAAAGCTGGCGGAATGCCACTGGCGACCGCAAGATCAAATTGGGCCTCGCCCTGCTGCCGTACTTCATGCCGAAGCTGAAAGCCGTAGATATGACTACGACACAGGACGTGAAAGTGACGGTCAGGATCGGTGGGCAAGAAACGCTGCCCATCGCAGCAGAGTAAGAGAGCGCGTCATGGATGCAGGGAGCCGCGCTGCGGGCAGAGAGCGCCGACTAGCGGCACTGAGGCGGTACAACGAAAGTGGTCGCGGATCGGTCGCCCCCTTCGGCTCAGGCAACCACAAGCGCTGCAATGCGACGCGAATGGACGGCCAGCCCTGTCGCGGTTGGGCAGCCTTCAGAACCCCGAAATGCATCAAGCACGGGGCGCGAGGGCTCGCGGGCAAGCCCAGTCCCAATCGCGAGGTGCGCGCTGCGCGCAACTGGCTCATGGAGAACCGGCCATCACGCGAACTGGTAAACACACCGGAATGGCGGGCGACGGATACGCTGGGAACGAGGAATGGCATCCTGCGAAAGGCGGCCTTAGTGGCGGCATGGGAGGCGGCCCAGCAAGGCGACTGGCGGCTTTGGCGGATGCTGCAGCAGAACCCACTGCCCCAGAAAATCTGGGCTCAACACGACGATAATGGATAAGAGCGGAAGAGTTCGTCTTTAAGCTGTTGATTGATTGTAACCCGACGACTGCGTGAGACGCACATTTGCGGCTTTGGTCAAAATTGACCTTTGTTGTGCAGCTTCTCAACTATTCGATCCCGATAGAGCGGCAATGTAATCTTCCCAAATTCTCTGCGCCTCAAGCCTGCGTTCGAGGATTGTGGATTTGTCGTATGTGCCCGCTAGACCGGGGCGTTTGTGTCCGATCATCCGTTCGGCAGTGTCGAAATCGACCCCGAGTTCGGTAAGGCCGGTGCGGTAGGTGCGGCGCAGACCGTGGATGGACAGGCGGTCGTCTCCGTATGCCTTACGGACCGGGATAATCCGCTTGGACCAGCCAGAGATTGCGGTGTTGGGCGCGCGTGCGCTAGGGAAGATGAGCGCGTCGGTCTTGCCGGGTTTCGCACCTGTCAGTTTCGTGAGGTCCTTGAGCAAGGCGCGCGACAATGGACCGAGAGGGACCGTGTGGGTGGTGGCAGTCTTGGTTCGGTCGGCGGGGATAGTCCAGAGGCTGGTTTTTCTATCGAGTTCTGCCCAGCGCATGTGCGCGATTTCGTTGCGGCGCTGGCCGGTCAGAAGCGTTAGGCGCATCAAGGCTTGGTAGATCGGATCAGGTGAGGTGTTCAGGGCTTTGAGGAACCGCTTAACCTGCTCGGGGGAAGTCATGGTCCATTGTTCGTCCGAGAGGCGCTGTGCGCGCGTCTGGCGCGGCCTGCGGTAGCCTGCGAGAGGCGAGACAGGGATGTGTCCCTTGTCTGCAGCGAAGTTCAGGAAACCAGTGGCGTTCTTGCGGAAGTAGTCGGCAGCACCGGGACGACCGGATTTTTCGATGCCGTTGATGATCGCGGTCAGGTCGAGGCGGGACAGGTCGCCAATGGGACGAGTGCGGTGCGGGTACAGGTTCGTGCGCAGCGATTGCATCATGTCGGTGGTGCGGACGATCTGGCGCGCAATCAGGTCCTGTTCGTAAAGATCCAGAAGCCGGGCTGTAAGGATCGCACCGGTTTGCGGGACGCGCGGGTCGATTCCATTGCGCAAATCGAGGATGTGAGAACGAGCAAGGTCGCGCGCTTGTTTAAGCGTGATCGCCCGGGTGTCACCGATCTTGATCTGGACGCGCTTGGCTTGGCGACCGGTCCCGAGGCGTGAGCGCAGAATGTAGACCTTTGCGTCGGTCCCAATACGCAGTGCGAGGCCGGGAACATCCTTGTCATTGATTTCGTATCGTTGGGCATGTGGCTTTGCGTTACGAACCTTGGCTTCAGTCAGGGACTGGCGCTGGGCGCTTTGTTTCGGGCCAATCTGGACGATCTTAAGAGCCGTTTGGGACATGAACTGATTTCCTTGTTGGTAACCACCGCTGGCGACCACATGGCGACCACCGATACGCGTACTCATCACAACAAGACATAACTCACCGCAACATAATGTAAAAGGTTTCAAAGGGTTCTGGTTGCCTTGTGCCTCTAGCGTCACACAGAGCACTCCCTTGGTAAGGGAGAGGTCGAGAGTTCAATTCTCTCCAGCAGCACCATCTTCACGTCCGACATAATGCTTCGAGTGGTGCACGATCACGTGGCGTCTCAGCCACTGGCATTTTCATTGAATTGAGTTGAAGTTGACGCGCGCAAGCGCCTGATGACAGCGGGCGGTTGCATCACAACCGCCCGTGCCTAGGTTTATTCCGCAGGTGCCGTGGTCTGCTTTTGCCTCAGACCATCGCGATAAAGCGCCTTGGCGAGCGCTATGCACATCAGGCCCATGACCATCGTAAAGGGTAGCGCACCGATGATCATCGCATTTCGCAAGGCGTCCATCGGATTGTTTTCACCCGCAGCGAGGATCAGAGCGCCAATCACCGCTGTCAGGATAAGGCCCCAGACGATCTTGTGCTTGTTGCCGATGTTCTGATCTCCGCCAGACATGATGGTGTTCATCACCAGAATGCCCGAGTCCGCCGAGGTGACCAGGAAGGTCATGATCAGGACGACGCACATCACGGTGATGCCAGACAACAGCCCACCGGTGATCATCTCTTGCAAGGTGACAAACAGCTTGGCGGTGTTTGACGCGCCGATGATGGCGCCTTCGGCGGTGCCATTCAGTTCTAGATCGATCGCGGTGCCACCCAGAATGGTCATCCACGCAAAGCAGACCAGCGCAGGGGCAAAGACACAACCGATGATGAACTCACGCACAGAGCGTCCCTTGGAAATGCGTGCCAGGAACAGGCCGACGAAAGGCGAAAACGCGATCCACCAGGCCCAGTAGAACGTGGTCCAACCCGCTTGCCAGCCAAACTGCCGACCCGGATCACCTGCGGCGTAGACCGAAGCCAGAACAGATTCCGGCAGCGCGGCGGCGTCGCCTTCCAGGCCAGATTTGAACCCGTCAAACGATCCCCAAGGATTGGTCGCACCGGCATAAAGCGCATCGGCAAACGGCGCTGCTTCACTCGGCAGGGCAGCATCAAACGCCGCCGCCGATTGCGGATTGAAAGCACCAAAGCTGAGCGAAATGAAGTGCAGGATGTAATCGACAAATGCAGTTGCGTAAGTCGTCATCGCGAACAGGAACGACCCAAAGACAACAAAGACCAGCAACAGGATCAGCGACAACACCAGGTTCAGGTTAGACAGGTACTTGACGCCACGACCAACACCAGAGACAGCCGAGATGATCGAGAGGCCCATGATCACAATGAGGCCAGCCAGCAGACCAACAGTGCTGGGGGCTGGTGCGTCACCGGTCAGATCCATCATCCATTCCATACCCGAAATGGCGTATAGGCCGTCGATGAACTGCGAAACCCCGTACCCGATGGTAACTGAAACACCCAAAATGGTTGCTACCACGCCCAGCACATCCACGACGTGGCCCAGGAAGCCGTTCATCAGCTTGCCGAACAGAGGTGTCAGCGCGGTGCGAATAGTCAGGGGCATGTTGCGCGTGTAGGCGTAATAGGCCAGCGACAGGCCGGTCACCACATAGATCGCCCAGGCGTGAAACCCGTAATGCAGGAAAGTGTAGCGATATCCCGACTGCAATGCGTCTTCGCTATTTCCGACGACATCGCCCGCGATGACAACCGGGTTCGATCCCCACAGCCCTAAAGGCTCAGCGGTAGCGAACACCATGAGACCGACGCCCAAGCCCGCGCCAAACATCATCGAAAACCATGAGAAATCCGAGAATTCTGGTTTTTCGCCCTCTGGGCCCATAAGCCGCTTACCGGTTTGCGGCAACGCCGCCACGACAAACAGGAAAAAGACAAAAAAGCCGACAATAACGATATAGAAGGCGTTAAAATCTTCCAGCAGACGCGAGTTCAGACTTCCAAGAACTCCGTTTGCATTTGCGGGCCAGACAAGTGCCCAGATAACCAGCGCGACCATGATTGACTTGCTCAGCAAGGCAATCTCAACACTGTGCCCTTCATAAAACCCACCCGAAGATCGCTTGATCTCCAGATCGGTAAAAGGTTCCTTCATAGACATGTGTTTCCTCCCTATTCGCACGTGTCCTGATTTCCAGAAAGATCTTCATGAGCGTCCCGGAGCTTCGCCATCGAGCCCTACGTCAGCAGAGCTTCTATTTTGTCGAGGGTCGCTACACTGACAGCCACACCATCGTTCTTGGCCACCAAACGCTTTGCCTGGCGGCCGTCACCGGGCAAATGTGCGCCGTTCTGAGATCGGATCGCTTCGACAAGATCGACAATTCTGGAAGAAAATGCGTCATCCGCAGTCGCAGAAGCGTCAATTGCAATAAAGAACTGGCCTGTTTTCGGAGGCCCACCGGCGGTTCCCGAAAAAGGTGAGGCGTGTATCCCAAGCGTGGCACCGGTCAGCGCTGCAGCCAAAACCTCGGTCATCAGGGCAACGCCAACCCCTTTGTACCCACCCGATGGGGCCATGGAACCCTTAAGCCCAACATTCGGGTCGGTCGTAGGGTTGCCATCTGCGTCCAACGCCCAGCCAACCGGGATTGGTTTGCCTTCGCGCGCGTGTTTCATGACCTCGCTTTTGGCGATGGTGCTGGCGCTTTGATCGATCAGTAATGCGGGTTGGCCGTCGTTTCCAGGGACCGCGATTGAAAATGGGTTGGTTCCGACCACCGGTTTGGCACCACCGGACGGCGCGATGGAGGCGGGCGCGTTGGTGAACCCAAGTCCCACAAAACCAGCCTGCGCCAGCCGGTAGGTGTGATAACCCAGAACGCCGCAGTTATAGCTGTTGCGGATCGCCAGCACCGCAACGCCCTGCGTGCGCGCCGCAGCGATCAATGCCTCGAACCCCGCGTCGATCGCCGTGTGGGCGAACCCGGTCGCGGCGTCGACCGTCACTACGCCGGGGCGCGGCTGGGACAGCTGAGGGGTGGCCTGCCCATCTACCTTGCCGCACTGAACATGTTCGCAATAGATCGGGATATAGGCCAGACCATGGCTCGCCACCCCGTCCGCCTCGGTTGCGGCGGTTGCAATTGCCAATGGGCGCGCGTTTTCTTCGCTGGTGCCCGCGGACACCAACGCACGGAAAGAAAGATCCTCGATTTCAGCTAGGCTAAGGGTACGGGTTTCGATCATGTCGCTCTCTCATTCAGTCATTGTCGGACAGGCCAGCGCCGGCACCCAACAGTCGGGATTCTTCGGTAGCAGGCGCGTAGGTGCGATGGGCAAATCGGTTGAGGGTGTCCCAGCAAACCGGGTCCGGGGATGCGCGGGTCACGTGCGGTCGAGGGGTGGTAAGTTGGCCGCCCAGCGTGATCTGGGTGTGATCAGAAAACGATGGCCAATCCTGCCCCGCCTCCAGACGACCGCCATCCGTTGCGGCCCTGAACAGATCGCACGTATGCGTGATCACGTTATTCTGGGCGCGCGCTGCCGAGGCTACGAAGGGCAGCAAAAAGACAGGTACTGCGAGCTTCTGGATACGTATGGGACCTGCGTGCAGCAGGTCAGACCGATCAGAAAGCAACGCGCCCGTGATGATCGGGCAAAGCACGCCTTGCCCCGCCCAAGCCGACTGCATCTCAACCGGGCGGTGATTCTTGAGCGAGGCCGCCAGACCTTGCTCCAACAATTGCGCAAGGGAATTCGTGCCATCAATCCCGTGCGCGCATAGCCAACGTGTGGCTTTGCCGACCTCTTCCGCCAGTCCCCAGGGGTATCCGGCTCCGCGCGCGGCGCGTTTGGCCGTGGCTTCGACCTCATTCAGCGATACGTTCACGGTCCAAGCTCCGGATAGACCCACAGATCGGCAGTCTTGCTGCTTAACTCTTCGGGATAAGGCGCGCCAGCATACATGCAGATACGTACCCAGCGGTCTGAACGAGGATCGAAATGCGTGGCACCAAAGAACGAGAGTTTGGCACGCAGCATGTTGATCGGCAGAACATCCGCGCTGATCGTGTTGTCGCGAATTTCGCCGTAAGGCGCGACGCGGCTCATTTGCGCGCGACGGATCGTGTGGCGGTGTTCAGGGTGTTCAAGTAGGAACTCGGCGATGGGTGCACCATCCGCCCATTCCGAAAGCGCGCTTTCGGCCAGAGCCGCGTCGCGCGCCGGGGCAAGCGGCTGTTCGTAGTCTGCAATCGGTTCGTCAAACCGCTCACCCAGCCGGGGCTCGAGCTTTTCCTCGGACACATACCAAGCGCGCGCGCAGTGTTCGGGCGCGTTCCAGTCCAGACCCATTGCCCAGCCAAAGCTGGCGCGGATCAGGTCGCGCACCGCGCCAACGGTCATCGTGCCATCAATCACATGCGCCGCACTGTTGCTGTCTGCCATACAGCTGGTCAGCCCATCGACCAGTTCTCCGTAGGGTTCAAGGATCAGCGAGGCCAGCAACTCCTGCCCTTCTTCGCTGAGCGCAGCCTGAGACCACAATATCAAGCGGTCCCACGGCTGATTGCCCGTCAGATCGGTCTTGTCGAGATAGTCCGATATTGCGCACAAGTCAGCATTCAGCGCCGCAAGCTTTTCGATCTGGATTGGATGTTCGGACTTCCACCACGAGATCGACAATTTGCTACTGGCGAAGATGTTGCGAAAATTGGCCGCTTCTGCCTCTGTTGCGGTCTCAATGGACCGAACCCGCGAGATCGCCTCTTCCCGGACCATGATCCAGTTGTTGAACAGGATCGGGTGATTGACGATGAAAGGTGCCATACCTAGCCCGGTCGAATTGCCTATACCCAGCCAACGCGCGATTTCCGGGTTCAACTCTGCGGTCTGGTCGCCACCCTTGGCGCGGGCCATATGTTGCACCAGATCGCGCACGAAGGTCCGCGTCAGGTAGACCGAAAGCATCTCGGCCTGAAATGGCGCGCTGACTTCGCCTCGGTCTGCAATCCTCTCACGATCTGCCGCGCCGAACTTGCCCGAGCCATACACGGCGGTTGTCCGCATCAGGTAACCGACCTTGTAAATCTGTTCGAGGTCGGGCTGCTGACCGGTGGCAAGACGATCCACGACATGTGCCCACAGACGCACCGAGCGGTTGGCCCGTGACAAGGACAGCTCGCTTTCGCTTACACGCCCGGCCTCTTGCAGAGGTACGTTTTGCGAAAGCCGCTCAATGTCTTCCGGGTCAGGAATTCCGTCAAACAACGCAAAGGTCGCGTCCCATGCCTCGGCGATCACACGATCCGAGCGTTGCTCGGGTGGCAGATCATGGGCAAACGCCACCAACGAATAAGCGCGTTCCGGACCTTGTGCAGTGTAGACCGCGTGACCGACGCCCTTTTCATCAATCTGGAAGACTGGGCGGGTGAACGTCCAGTTTTCGGCAGCCATCCGACGGGTCAATTGCCGCATGAAACTTAGACGGCATTGATGCAACGATCCTAGACGGGACAGGCGCATCACAGTGGCCGGGTCGCGGCGTGCGATATGCGGGTTTTGGTCCATCATGTGCCTTGTGGCTCAAAATTATCGGCAAAGAAGCGGTACCAGTTGCCGCCCATGATCCCCGCGACCTCGTCGGAGTTCATGCCAGTGGCGCGCAAGCCGGACTCGATGTTGCCGAAGTCGCGATTGTCCCGAAACCAGCCCGGCATTGGCGGGAAACCGGGGGCCGAGGCCGAACCCTCGCCATAGTCGATCTGTTTTGTCCAGCGCCCCACGCGCATCCATTCAACCACACTGTCGGGCTGATCTTGACACAGGTCGGTGCCAATCCCCAGATGCTGGACGCCATATGTATCTGCCGTGCGGGCGATCATCTCGCAGAAACTCTCCAACGTGCAGTCGGACTTGTCCTTCAGGTGATGAGGATAGACCGAAAAGCCCAGCATCCCACCATTTTCCGTCACCGCCCGGATCACCGCATCGCGCTTGTTGCGCAAAGCAGGTGACCATTCGTGCGGATTGGCATGGGTGATGGCAATGGGGCGCTCGGACAATTCCGCCGCTTCGATGGTCGACCGATCCGCCGAATGGCTCATGTCGACAACAAGGCCCACGCGGTTCATCTCTTTGATCACCTGCTTGCCCATGCGGGTGATGCCGGTGTCTTCGGCCTCGTAACAGCCGGTCGCCAGCAGCGACTGGTTGTTATAGGTCAGCTGCATGAAGCGAGCGCCCAGATCATGTAGAACCTCAACCAGACCGATATCGTCTTCGATCGGGGATGGGTTCTGAAACCCGAAGAACACAGCCGTCCGCCCCGTTTCGCGCGCGATGTCGATGTCGCTGGCCCAACGGCCTTTCATGATCAGGTCCGGGTATTGCTCGAACCAGCGATTCCATTTCTCAAAGTTCAGAACGGTTTCACGAAAATTCTCATGATAAGCGATGGTGACGTGGATCGCATCCACGCCGCCTTCGCGCAGTTGGCGGAAAATCTTCTCCGACCAGTTGGCATATTGCAGCCCGTCGATACGCATCAGACGGGGCCCGCGCTGATATAGGCGGTCTTGACGGTGGTATAGAACTCTGCCGCTGCTTTGCCTTGTTCGCGCGGCCCATAAGAGCTGTCGCCGCGACCGCCAAAGGGTACGTGATAATCGGTGCCTGCCGTAGGCAGGTTCACGGTCACCACGCCGGTGCGCGCGTTGCGGCGGAAATGGGTGGCGCGGGCCAGAGATTTGGTCACGATGCCCGAGGTCAAGCCGAAATTGGTGTCGTTCACCACGCTCAGCGCCTCGTCATAGCTGCCGACCTTGATGACGCTGGTCAGCGGCGCGAACATTTCCTCGCGGTTTATGCGCATGTCGTTGGTGGTGTTCAGGAACACGCCCGGCGACATGTAGAAGCCCTCATGCGGCATCTCTAGGCGCTGTCCACCGCAGGCCAGTTCGGCCCCTTCAGATTTACCTAGATCGACATAGGCGAGGTTCTCGCCTAGTTGCTGCTGGCTTACGACGGGGCCCATCTGAACACCTTCTTCCAGCGCGTGGCCAACTTTCATCGCCTGCGCGCCTGCGACGAGTTTCTCGACAAAAGCATCATGGATGCCTGCATGCACCACCAGCCGCGACGAGGCGGTGCATTTCTGACCGGTGCCGCCGAATGCGCCGCCCAATGCCAGCGAAACCGCAAGATCCAAATCCGCGTCGTCCATCACGGCCAGCGCGTTCTTGGACCCCATCTCCATCTGAACTTTGGTCAGGTTCTGGATCGCCGCCGCCGCGATGCCCTTGCCTACTGGAACCGAGCCGGTGAAAGAGATCGCGTTGACCTTAGGACTTTCGACCAAACGCTGCCCGATGCTGCGGCCTGAGCCCATAACGAGGCTGAACAGACCTTTGGGAATGTCCTGCCGTTCGATGATTTCGGTCAGTGCCACGGCCGAGGCCGGGGTGATGTTCGCCGGTTTCCACACTACAGCGTTGCCATAGCACAGCGCGGGCGCAATCTTCCACGAAGCGGTCGCGGTGGGAAAGTTCCACGGGCTGATAATGGCGACAACACCCACCGCTTCGCGGCGCACGTCAATCTCGATATCGGGTCGAACGGAGTCGGCGTTTTCCCCAATCTGACGAAGACATTCAGCGGCGTAGTAGGTAAAGAACTGACCCGCTCGATAGACCTCACCCTTACCCTCGGCCAGCGGTTTGCCCTCTTCCCGGCTGAGCAACGTGCCCAGTTCCTCGGCGCGGGTCATCAGCTCGTTACCGATGGCGTTCAGAACTGCCTGCTTACGTTCCAGCCCATAGGCAGCCCATTCAGCTTGCGCGACACGTGCCTGATCCAGCGTCGCTTCAAGTTGGTCGCTGCTGGCTTGCGCGAACATACCAACCAGGTCAGTCAGATCAGAAGGGTTGCGGTTTTCGATTTCGCTTTCGCCTGCCAGCCATTCGCCAGCGATCAGGTTCAGTTTGGTCACAATGCGCCCCAGAGTCAGAATTCGTTTGTCACAGGATGGATTTTCCGATGCAAATCAGTCAAACTCAAATAACTTAAACAAACTTCAAGGAACCTGAAGTTGGCAATCAAGATTGAGATGCTGCGTTGCTTTTGCACGGTGGCCCAGACCGGGAACCTGTCCGAGGCCGCCGACCGCCTTGGTCGAACGCAATCAGCCGTCTCGATGACATTGAAGCAGCTCGAAGACCATCTGGGCAAAAAGCTGTTCGAAGGCGAGCGCAAGAACCAGCTTTCCCCGCTGGGTGAGCAGGTACTCGATCTGGGCTTGCGGCAAGTGCGCCAATTCGATCAGACCGTCCAGAATATCGAGGCCGCCGCGCTGGCTGAACAGGGATTGATCCGGATCGTATCCGTCCCGTCGGTTGGCGCGTTGATCTTTCCACCACTATTGCACCACATGAGCAGCGAATCCCCCGGGGTGAAGATCGAGCTGCGCGACACCGACACGCAGCAGGTGTTGGATGCCATCGCTCAGGATCAGGCAGATATCGGAATCGCATCCGGGTATCACGCCCTGAACGGCATCCAAACCATTCCACTATTTCAGGACTCCTTTGGATTGGTCGCGGCCTCGGATCATCCTCTGATCACACGCGCAGAACCGCTGAATATCCCCGACATCGCCACCGCACCCTTTGTCCGAAACACGTTGTGCGATCTGATTCAAACGCCGGCTTTCCATACGGCAATCAAAAACGCCGAGATCACAATTCACAACACGCATTCATTGATCACGCTGGTGCGATCGGGCGAGTGGATCACGGTGCTTCCTCAAACCGTTGCCGAATTCTTGCCGGAGGCGGTGTCTTACCGCCCGATCACGGACCTTCACGACAAAAGGCAAGTGTATCTCTATGTCCGCGAGCGTTCGCGCTTCCAAGATCTGACCGAGCAGTGTTGCGCGTTCATCCTGTCCCGTGATTTCGCGTGAGGGAGGGGGTCGATTAGACCTTTCGCCTTCAACCGCCCCTGAGGCGCTGCATCAGATAAACCTCGGCACCTTCCGGAATCGGCTCGGACAGTCCGGTCGCGATGATGCGCCCGTCCAACGCCACCGAGACCCCAGCATCGATCGGTGCCTGCAGCCGGGGATGTATACGCACCAGTTCCTGCAGCAATTCGCCCGTGGTGGCGGCCTCAACCTCGACCACCTCGCGACCCCCGGTCAAAGACCGGAGGCTAGACCAGAGGTGGACCTCAACCATTGTCCTTGAGCGCGGCAAGAATGCGCGGCGGGGACATTGGCAGTTGCTTAAGGCGTACCCCGGCCGCGTTGGAGACCGCGTTGGCGATGGCGGCCAAGGGCGGCACGATGCCGGTCTCTCCCACACCACGCACACCGAACGGGTGGCCGGGGTTGGGCACTTCGACAATCACCGTGTCGATCATCGGCAGATCGCTGGCGACCGGGATGCGGTAATCGAGGAAAATCGAGTTCTGCAAGCGGCCATCCTCACCATAGATATATTCCTCGTTCAGCGCCCAGCCGATGCCCTGCGCAGCTCCGCCCTGATACTGGCCTTCGACATAGGTCGGGTGGATCGCCTTGCCCGCGTCCTGAATGACCGTGTAGCGGGTGATGCTGGTCTTGCCGGTTTCCGGGTCGACCTCGGCATCCACGATATGGGTGCCAAAGGATACACCCGCGCCTTCCGGCGTAGCCTCGAAATGGCCCGAGATCGGGCCGCCGGTCGCGCCCATATGGGCGGTGATATCGGCCAGCGGGCGCGGATCGAAGTCACCGGCATTGGGGCCTGAGGGCACGGCACAACCGTTCTCCCATTTCACCGCATCAACCGGAATTCCCCAACTGGCCGCTGCGCGGGCACATAGCTGCTCGACCGCATGGCGCGCCGCCTTGATTGTCGCCAGACCCGAGGCATAGGTCACGCGGCTGCCGTGGCTCACATCATTGTAACCCAGCGTTGCCGTATCGGCGACGGTGACGCGAATGTTCTCGTAGGGAATGCCCAGAACCTCGGCCGCCATCAGAGCCATCGACGCACGTGATCCGCCGATGTCCGGTGTACCGACCATGACTTGGGCCGAGCCGTCCTCGGACAGCGCTAGAGATACCGAGGTCTCACCACCATGGTTGAACCAGAACCCACAGGAAATCCCGCGCCCTTGCCCCAGCTTCAACGGGGCCGAGTAATGCGGATGCGCCTTGGCGGCCTCAAGCGTTTCGACAAGACCTATACGCTCATAGGTCGGGCCATAGCTGGCTTTGGTGCCTTCATGCGCGGCGTTTCTTAGGCGCACATCCACCGGGTCGAGGCCGAGTTGATTGCATAGCTCATCCAACACAGATTCGACCGCAAACGCACCCATCGGAGCGCCCGGCGCGCGATAGGCGGCCTGTTTCGGGCGGTTGGCCATCACGTCATAGCCGACCTGACGTACATTGGTCAGGTTGTAGGGCGCAAAGGCACACATGGCAGTCATGTCGCCCGGCGCACCCGGGAAGGCACCGCCCTGCAGGCGGAAGATGCCCTGGGCTGCTGTGATGGTGCCGTCCTTCTTCATACCGATCTTGATATCCATCGACGCCGATGAGGTCGGGCCGGTCGCACGGAATACCTCGGACCGGGTCATCACGATCTTTACGGGGCGGTTGGCCTTGCGGCTGAGCGCCAACGCAACCGGTTCGATGAACACAGTGGTCTTACCACCAAAGCCGCCGCCGATCTCAGACGCGGTCACACGCAGTTGTGAGGTTTCGATGCCCAGCAACGCCGCGCAGGTTTTCTGTGCGATCCAATGACCTTGGGTGGTGCACCAAAGCTCACCTTTGCCGTCAGTACCCAGAGACCCCATGCAGGCATGAGGTTCAATGTAACCCTGATGGGTTGCCTCGGTAACGAAGCTGTCCTCAATTACCAGATCCGCCTCGGCAAATCCGGCTTCGACATCTCCGTGGCCGCTTTCGTGATAGCGCACTACGTTGGGGTGCATCCCCTCGGGCACCGAGTAGTCCGCTGCGCCTTCGCGGATGACAGGCGCGTCGGGGGCCATCGCCTTGTCCACATCTGTGACGTGGGGCAAAACTTCATATTCAACCTCGATCAGCTTCAGCGCATCGCGTGCCGCCAAGGCTGATGTCGCTGCAACTGCTGCTACCGCGTGGCCGTCATACAGAGCCTTTTCGCCCGCCATGACATTTTCCAGCACGTTCCAGAATTCGCCTTCCAGCCCCGGCTTGAACGGAACATCGGCGAAATCGGCGCGGGTCACGACGGCTTTGACGTCTTTGTGGGCCTCGGCCTTTGAAGCATCAATCTTGACGATCCGCGCATGGGCATGGGGTGAACGCAGGATGGCGCCATGCAACATGCCGGGGGCTGAGATATCCGCACCGAACTTGGCGCGGCCCGTCACCTTGTCCAGACCGTCAGGGCGATCGGGTCGGGTGCCGACAAAGGTGAAGTCAGATTTGCGATCGTCCAGTGCCATTACGAAGCCTCCCGCATCTCAGCCGCCGTATCCATCACGGCGCGAATAATCTTGTCATAGCCGGTGCAGCGGCAGAGATTGCCTGCCAGCCAGTACCGGGTTTCCTCTTCGGTGGGATTGGGGTTCTTTTCCAGCAGCGACTTGGCCGCCACCAGAATGCCCGGGGTACAGATGCCGCATTGCAGGGCGGCATACTCGATCATCTTCTTTTGCAGCGGATGCAGGACGTCGCCGTCCGCGATCCCTTCAACCGTTTCGATCTGCTTACCTTCAGCCTCGACGCCCAGCATCAGACACGAACACACCAAACGGCCATCGACGCTGACCGAACAAGCACCGCAATCGCCGGTGCCGCAGCCCTCTTTCGCGCCGGTCAGGTTCAGCTTGTCGCGCAGACAGTCCAGCAGGGTTTCGCGCGGGTCGCAGAGGTATTCGACCGCGTCCCCATTCACGGTGGTGGATACGTGGAACTTACTCATACGTCTTCTCCCTTTGCGCGGGCATAGGCGATTTTTGCGGCGCGCTTGGCCAGAACGCCAGCAACTTCGGTGCGGAATGCAATAGTGCCGCGTTTGTCATCGATGGGATTGCAGGCAGCCGATGCCGCTGCAGCCAGCGCGTCCAGCGCCGCGTCATCCAACGCGCTGCCAATCAGCGCTTTGGCGCAGTCTTCAACCAGCAAGACGGTTGGTGCGACAGCCCCCAGTGAGACGCGCGCCTCGGTGATGGTATCGCCATCCAGTCGTAAGTTTACGCCCACACCAACCACCGCGATATCCATCTCGGTGCGCGGGATAAAGCGCAGATAGGCGTCACCGGCGTTGTCGCCACGCGCTGGAATGTTGACCGCCGAGATCAGTTCGCCTTTGGCCAGTGAGGTCTTGCCGGGTCCCGTCGGGATGTCTTCGACCGCCACCTCTCGTGTGCCGTCCGGGCCCGTCACGGTGACTGTAACGCCTGCCGCAACCATCGCTGGCACCGAGTCCGCCGCCGGAGAGCCATTGCACAGATTCCCGGTCAGCGTCGCACGCCCCTGTACCTGAGTCGATCCAATCAGGTCCATCGCCTCGACCACACCCGGCCAATCGCGGCCCAACGCGGCGTGCTCGCTCATCTCGGCGCCGGTCGCGGCGACGCCCAGCGTCCAGCTGCCATCGGCATTGCGGGTAATTTCGCTAACGCCGTCGATCTTCTTGATGTCGATCAGCGTATCGGGCGTCACCAATTCCGAGCGCAACTGCACCAGCACATCGGTGCCGCCTGCCAGAAACCGAGTGATGCCCGTTGCATTTGCGGCCAGAGCCGACGCCTCGGCAAAGCTGGCGGGGCTGTGATAATCCATGAAAGTACCTCGCACCTGTTGATCAGGATAGACTGGGGTTCGCCGGGGACGTTAGTGCAGCAAGTCGGCGGCGTCCATGGCTGGAACGACCAATTTTTGGGATTCAAAATGTCGTTTTATCGAGAGCAATCACAGATCGATCTCGATCACCCCGTCTGCCCGGGCCGCCCGGCTTTGGCACAGTATGATCGCACCTTCGCGTTGTTTGTTGGACAAAACGAAATCGCGGTGTTCGATCTCACCTGAAATCACGTCACATTTGCAGACCCCGCAGATCCCATCAGCGCATTTCACATCCACGTGAAAGCCCGCCTCATTAAGTACCTGCGCCGCATCTTTGTCAGCGGGAACAGTCAACTCCCGACCCGATTTCGCCAATTTCAGAATGAACGGATGGTTCTCATATTCGGGCTGTTCCGGGACCGAAAAATACTCCAGATGCCGTGCACCTTCCGGAAACCCCTGCCGTTCGGCTGCGTGAATGACGCCGTCCATATAGCGGTCGGGGCCGCAGGTATAAACGTGCCATCCGTCCTGATATCCGCCCAGAACAGCCTCCAGATCGGCCCGCGTGCCTTCGTCCGAGAAATGATAGTGCACGTGATCGGCCCATGGCATAGCCGCCAGATCGTCCAGATATCCGGCACCTGCTCGTGTGCTGGCGGAATAGTGTAACTCGAACGGTTTGCCCATCGCATGTAGTCGGTGGGCAAAAGCAATCATCGGCGTGATGCCAATACCACCGCCCATCAGGAAGGTTTTGGTTGCAGTCTCGTCCAGCTCAAAATGGTTTATCGGCTTTGAGATGAAGACCTTGCGCCCTTCGTTGAAGATGCGATGCAGCAAGGCCGAGCCGCCGCGCCCCTCATCCTCGCGCAGCACGCCGATCTGATAAGTGTTGCGGTCGGAGGGATCGCCCGACATCGAGTACTGCCGCAGGAATTCGGGCGAAACCAGCACGTCCAGATGCGCGCCCGCAGTCCATTTCGGCAAGGGCGCACCGTCGAGGGTTGAGAACTCGTACTTGGTGACATCCGAGGTCATCTTGTCGACCTTGGTTAATTCCACCCGCATCACCGGGGCGTCCCCGGCGACCTTATATCGGTGGATCACAGACATATCGCCTGCCGCTTTGCGCGCTTTGTAGTCTTCAGCTGTGACCATCGCCTCATAGGCGGCAATTCCGGCTTCCCGGTCCATGTTGAAGGGATAGGGCCATGGGTGCGGAGCGAGCGGAGCGGGGTAGACAGCAAGCGTCTGATCCTCGTACTTCAAATCGAGGTCTTTTTGTAGGTCCCGCCGGTTCAATGGGTGCTGCGACGGGCGATAGGCTCCGTCGGCTTCCAGTTCGATATCCCACCACCATTTCTTGGTGTCATTCAGACCACCATTACCGACGGCGTCATCCAGTTTGGCCAATGCAGGCGCGGCCTGCGGAATATTCATCGCGGCCCATCGGAACGGGCGTTCCTTGAATATACCTTCGAGATTCCATGGGCAGGTCTTCATGCATCGTCCGCACATCGCCCCCCCGGGCGTGGTGATACGGTAAGTGGCGCATTTCTGGCTGTCGGATTTCCAGATTTCATAGCCGTTGAACATCAGCTTTGGCCCGGCAGTGATCGCGCCCGAAGGGCATTCCCGAGCGCATTTGTTGCAGCTTTCGCAAAACGTCTGAAGGCCGAAATCGATGGGCTTGTCATGCGTCATCGGCATGTCGGTTGTCACGACACCGGATTTCAGGCGCGGGCCAAGATAGGGGTTCAGGATCACCTCACCGATCCGACTGACCTCGCCCAACCCCGACAACAGCAGCAGCGGCGGTTGCAGCACCTCGCCATCCATCACCGTATGCGCCTTGGCCTTGTAGCCGAGATTTCGGATTTGCTGCGCGATCACGCCCCCCAGCAGTGAAAACCGCAGGTAGGCGCGCATAGATTGGGCCACACTGATCCAGTCATCCCCGCTGGCGCCTTCCATCGTCTCATAGCCCTGGTCGATGATCATGCTGATCGCCTGATCATGGGGCGGAACGATTTCGTCTCCGGTGGCGTCATGGGAATACCAGCTCCACTCGGGGCACCGGCTGAGCCCGACGGCGTCGACCCCAAGGAAATAGGTTGCAGCCTTGATATTCGCGGCATTTCTTTCGGTATCTGTGGGCTGTACAGCCTCGGCGCTGTCACCGTCCTGCAGCAAAACAAATGCGCCCAGCGCGCGGCGTTGGGCGAAGCTGGGGGCGGATTTGCGCACGTAATGCCCGCCCTTTGTCGCATCCTGCAGCGATTTTCCCATGTCGCCGAACTGAGCCCGCGCAAACATGTCTGCGCGTTTGGGCACCCGGGCTACGTTTTGCTCGTCGATATAGGTGGTCGGTGTGTCGACTCGTTTGAGGTTTTCAAAAGGATGTGCCCCGTCCACATAGCGCCGCTTGGCATAGGCATCCCGGTTCACAGCGTTCTTGGCGAAGCCTGCACCCAGCCACCATGCAGGTCCTTGCGTGCGGAACCACGGTTGTTCGGCCAGCGGTCGCAAGGGTCGGTCATGCGCGATCTCCATTTCGGTGGTCACAGCGGCCAATCCGAACCGCTTACCCAACCAAGGCACCACAACCGCACCATCCTCAACCGAGGCCAGACCCGCAGCAACTGCCAGCTTGCCCAGATCAACCTCAGAGGACATCGCCGTATGCGCCCGCGCATCGAAACCCAGGAGGCGGATGTAGTTGGCAATGACCACAGCATTCTCGGTGGCAAGCAAACAGGCGCGGTGATCCTGCGCATCCATGATCCAATCGGACCCGGGCTCCGAGGGGTCCGGATCGCGGTTGAACTCATAGAGAAACACGAGCGTATGGCGATGACGGTCCATCGGGCGTGGCGCGGCCTCCATGCTTTCTTTTAGATCCGCCATGATCACATCGATGCCTGAGGCCAGCGTTTTGGTTTGCCGTGTCCTTAGCGCATGTGCCAGCCGGTCGATATCCGGATTACGCCGAGGCTCAGCCAGCATCGCCTCCGCGGGTAGCGACCCGCAGCCCATCATCGACGCATCGTTGAAATAGCCAAACGCTTTCAGATGATTGGCACGATCTGCTGGGTTGGCAGGAATTTCCGATGCTACGGGGTTCACAAATCCATCCCGAATTGCGTCCATCATCGCCTGAAACTCGCCCATCGCATTCACGATGCTTTCGGGCTGCTCGGGCCTGCGAAAGCTAAGCGCACACATCGGTTCGACCTGCGCCAGATCAGGCATCCGACCCTGCCGCGCCAGCCGTTCCAGCGGGAACGGACCCATGTGAACAGGTCTGTTCTTGTCCGAGAAAAAGCGGATCCCCATCGCGCGCCTCCAGTTAGCTGCCCTTTCCCCTACCCCGGCATGGACACCAAATCCATTCATGAATAATCATAAATGATATGAGCAGAATTGATTTCACAGATCTGGACGGCAAGGTCCTACGGGTGTTCCTGACGATACTCGAAGAAAGCTCGGTGTCGAAAGCTGCCGACCGGTTAGGGGTGACGCAATCGGCCATCAGCCATACGCTGGGCAAGTTGCGGCAAGTGCTGGGCGATCCACTATTTGTCCGATCCGGACAGGGGCTGACCCCGACCGAACGCGCTTTGTCGTTGAAAGAGCCGGTGCAACAGGTGCTGGATAACATGCGCGCCCTGACCGAAGGTCGCCCGTTTGATCCGCTGTCCGAACAGATGGACATTCAGATCGCCACCAACGACATGCCGCGTGAGTTGATCTTTCCCGAACTTCTGCGGGCGACACGCGCCGAAGGCGTCAGGTTGCGGCTGGAGTTCATCCCGTCGGGTGTTCCCGACCCGGACTTGCTGCGCAGCGACCGGTGTCAATTGATGCTCACTCCGCTGCCACCGGACGGGCCGGATATCTTTCAGAAGCGGCTGATCACCAGCCCGTTGTTGGTATTCTATGATGCCGCTCACCGTGATCCGCCTGAGGATTGGCAATCCTATTGCAATAGCGATCATGTTGAGGTGCGATTTGCCGACGGGCGCAACGCCCGTGCCGTGATGCGTGGCGTGGATCAAAGCCAGATCAAACCGCCCGTCGTAACCCTGCCGCATTTCAACGCGATCCCGCCATTCGTGAAAGGCAGCGACCTGATCTCGACCGATACGGAGTTGATGAAATGCGGGCCGCTTGCCACGCTGGACAGTGCGCCACTGCCGTTCAAATGCGAAGCAGTGTCAATCTATATGGTCTGGCACCAACGCTCGGCCAACGACCCGGCACATCGTTGGTTACGCGACCGGATCGACGCGATTGCGGCCTCGCTTCAGACCTGAGATAGCAACCAGTCGCGCATCTGTTTCACCAGCTCCGGTTGGCGCGGTTTCTGCGGGGTGACGATGAAAAAGCTCAAATCGTCAACCAGCACCTCAGAGAGCGGCTGCACCAACCGACCCGAAGCCAGTTCCGCAGACACAAGTGGCGCATTGGCCAGCGCAAAGCCTTGCCCCGAGACAGCGGCGTCTATCGCCAGACTTGTCTGGCTGAAACTCATCATCCGCGGCTTCCCCTCGACCCCGGCGCGTTCAAGAAACAACGGCCACAGCCCATGGGAATCGCTGAGCAAAACGTGTTGCATCAGGTCGTCTGGACCTGAAATTTGCGATGCGAGGTCCGGACTGCCCACGACAACGAATTCGGTCGAGAACAAAGGTGTTGCTTGCAGATCTCGAGCAACCGGTGAACGGCTCTGGCGTACTGCAATATCGATTCCATCAGACTGGAAATCCGCCAACCGCTCGCGCGCGTCAACCTGCACCGAGATATCGGGATGGCGGGTCACAAAATCATTCAGACGCGGCACCAGCCATTTTGAGGCAAAGCTGGGCGTGACCGAGATCGTGATCTGCCGCTGATCAGCCAGCTCATCGACAGCCTCTTCAATCAGCCGAAACGCCCGACGCAGCGGCGCGTGGAACCGACGCCCCGCTTCGGTCAAGCGCAACCCACGTGGTAGTCGTTCAAAGAGTGCAGTGCCCAGCCGCGCCTCCAACCCCCGCACCTGCTGCGCAACGGCCCCTTGGGTTACGCCGATTTCTTCCGCAGCCAAGCGAAAGTTCAAGTGGCGTGCCGAGGCCTCAAAGGCGCGCATCGCATTGAGAGGTGGAAGAGCGGGCATAACTAGACTGTAGATTTTCTACAGCCTATGCGCAATAGAACTGATTGGTCAAAGTGAACGCTGCCAGCCATCTTTATACCAAACATCGCAAAGGAGCGTGAAGATGGAAAAAGTAGCTTTGATCACGGCAGGCGGCAGCGGTATGGGCGCGGATTCCGCGCGCAGATTGGCGGCGGATGGTTTCAAAGTCGGCATCCTGTCCTCGTCAGGCAAGGGTGAGGCGCTGGCGCATGAGTTGGGTGGCGTGGGCATCACGGGCTCGAACCAGTCGAATGATGACCTGCAGAAACTGGTCGATGCTGCAATGTCCCATTGGGGGCGGATCGATGTGCTGGTGAACTCAGCCGGGCACGGACCCCGCGCAGCGGTGCTGGAGCTGACCGATGAGGACTGGCACACCGGCATGGATGTCTATTTCATGAATGCCGTCCGACCGACCCGACTGGTGACCCCGATCATGCAAACGCAGGGCGGTGGATCGATCATCAACATCTCAACCTTTGCTGCGTTTGAACCGGACCCGGTTTTTCCAACTTCGGGCGTATTCCGCGCTGGGTTGGCTGCTTTCACCAAGCTGTTCTCGGACAAATACGCCGCCGAGAATATCCGCATGAACAATGTCTTGCCCGGTTTCATCGACAGCCTCCCGGAAAAGGAAGAGTTCCGCGCACGCATCCCGATGGGTCGCTACGGGCGCAGCTATGATGAGATCGCCTCGGTCGTGGCTATGCTCGCCTCCGAAGGCGGAGGCTACATAACCGGGCAGAACATCCGCGTCGATGGCGGCATCACCCGGTCTGTCTGAATTCAGAACCGCGCCTTAACAAGATGTGTCAGCGCCGCGCCGGTTTCGAAGAAAGCGCGGCGCAGACCAGTCCAGTTTTCGCTATACTCAGCCACTGACGGAACCGGCAGCAGGGACGGATCGTCCTTGAGCAGGCTTTTGGCCATCAAACGCCCGAACACGGTGCCCGGCCCGATCCCACGCCCTGAAAACCCATGCGCTGCTAACGCATTTGGACCGATCAGAATGATTTTGGGAATATGATCCGAAGTCATGGCAATCCGCCCATGCCAGCCCTCAATCAACGGCTGATCCGCCAATTGCGGATAAAGTGCAGCCAGTTTGCGCTTGATCCAGGATTTGTGTGCAAATCCTCCGGCGCTGCATAGGTCGCCCATACCGCCAATGATAAACCGTCCTGCCCGATCCAAACGGAAGGATGTCATGATCAGGCCGGTATCCCAGCATCCCTCTGCTTTGGGCAATATGCTGGCCCGCAGGTTATGGGACAGCGGCGCGGTGGCGTATTGGAAGTAGTAGACCGGCACATAGTCTGGTGCCGTATCGGCGATGCCCAGATGATACGCGTTGGTCGCCTGAATAACCGATCTTGCGCGTACGGTTCCACCATCCCCCTGCAGCACCCAAACCCCGGCTTCCTGCCGCAAAGATCGAACCGGGCTTTGCGTATATATCTGCGCCCCCGCATTCTGTGCGGCGCGGGCCAGTCCCACCGCATAGCTCAGCGGCTGAATTGTACCCGCGCGGGGGTCAAACAATGCGCCGTGGACAGCCGGACTGCCCGTCCGCTGGCGCGACGCGTCAGGATCGAGCAATTCGACCGGCGCACCAGAAGCGCTCAGCTGTGCGTGGCGTGTACGTAGATCACCAAAGCCCGAGGCCGAATGAGCACAATGCAACGTGCCTTGCCGCTCAGGCTCGCAGTCAATCCCGTGCGCTTCAATCAACTCGAACACGTCTGACGGCGCGTTAGCCAGCAGATCGATCAACCGATCCCCCGCCATTTGCCCCAGATGCGACCGAATTTGATCGGGTGGCAGCCAAAGCCCTGCGTTGACGAGACCGACATTCCGCCCCGATCCACCATGGCCGATCTGATGCGCTTCGAGCAGGCACACCGAAGCCCCCGCTTTTGCTGCGGTCAAGGCCGCAGAACACCCGGTGTAACCACCGCCGATCACGGCAAGATCAACGCTTACGTCATCAGACAGCTTTTGCGTGTCGATGCGCTCGCGACAGGTCTGCCGCCATAACGATTGATCATAGTCGCGCATGCCCGGGCCTCGCCAAAGTTTCGCCGATCATCAGGCTAGTCTCAGTTGGTTGCAAGGGCGCGCTGGTCAGCCCGCCCCATGGCGATGAGGAATGGATCCGCCTCCTGATGCGACTGGAATGACGCCTTGTCGGTCATGCCCCGCCAGCGCCCCAGTGTTAGTGACTGCGCCACCGCGCCGCTCAGCGTTGCACCGGGGCCGGTGACGATGAACAGATCGGGCGCGAACTCGCGTGCGGCCGTCTGGATCGCATGGGTGAAGTCATAGGTCTCGGTCACCTGATGGCCCAGCGTGTAGTCCCACAACTCACTCGTGTCAGTTGCGCCGGGCCACCAGATTTTGCCGCGCCCGTCAATCATCGGGAACTTGGGCTGAGCAAAAAGATCAGAACTCAATTGCGCCCGACCTTCCGCCGCCACCGGGGCCTGCAGCGCCGTATGAAAGGCGGCGTGATTGGCCAGCCGCAATGGGAACCGATCCTGCACGGTGGGGTGTGCCGCCTCAAACGCCGTCAGACCCGCCTCATTGCCTGCCAATACCAGCATCCCGCCCAGATCGATCGAAAGCGCCAGAGAATGATCGCGCAACGCATCGATCCTCGCCACCTCATCCAGCAATGCGGCTTTGCGGGCAGGATCATTCGCCCATGTCTCATCGACGAATGGGTAAACCAGTTGACCGCCGATCAGGTGCTTCTGCATCAGCGTGCCCATCGTATTGACCACGCGAAACCCGTTCCCAGGGGTCAATGCCCCTGCGGCGGCCAGCGCGATATACCATCCCATCGAGTTACCAGTGACGGCGACGACTTCAATATCGTTGGCCAATGCCTGCGCATCGGCCAACGCGGCAGCATAGATCAGGGGTGAGGCCACATCGCCGCGCGAGTACTTCCCGACGCTAAAGCGATCAGCCCCATCCAAGGCAGTAATCGCATCCTGTCCGGTTCCGGCGCGAATGGCGTCGAAGCTGCGGAACAAGTCCATACGATCCGAATGATGTTGGTGCAGATAGCCCAGCTCAGGCTTGTTATAAGTGCCCCGGCCCGGGCAGATCACAACGGCGGTGCGGGTCATGAGGCTGCTCCTGTCAAAGCCAGCGCTGCGGCAACGATACCGTCTTTCGAAGGAAGAGGCGCGGCATAGGCCGGGCCGGTTGCGATAAAGCAATCCTCGGCCACAACGCGGGCAGTTCGGGTAGAAGAACTTTGTTCGGCGAAGAAAGTCATCAGCGCCTCGGACTGGCTGCCGGTCTTGCGGCATTCGTCGACGATCAAAACATGCGCGCATGTTTTGGTGGCTTCGCGCAAAGCCTCAACCGGCAGAGGAGCTAGCCAACGCATATCGATAATCCGGGTTTTCAGACCTGCCGCCTCAATTTCGGGCAGGGCCTGTTGCGACAGGTAATGCCCGTTGCCATAGGTCACGATGGCGAGATCGGTGCCGTCCCCGTGTACTCCCACATCGCCCAGCGCAATTTTCTGATCCCGCGCAGGATAGGTGGTCATCCACCCGCCATCCTGCGCCGCATGCAGATCGCGCATCGGGTAGAGTGCGATCGGTTCAAGAAACACCACGACCCGCTGCTCTTCGCGCGCCAACCGCACGCATTCGCGCAGCATCAGTGCTGCATCGGCCCCGGTCGACGGGCAGGCGATGATGACACCAGGGATATCCCGCAAAACGGCCAGAGAGTTGTCGTTATGGAAATGTCCGCCAAAGCCCTTCTGATATCCTAGCCCCGCAATTCGCAGCACCATTGGGTTGGTAAACTGCCCGTTCGAGAAGAACGGCAAAGTTGCGGCTTCGCCCCGAATCTGGTCCTCGGCATTGTGCAGATAGGCCAGAAACTGGATCTCGGGGATCGGGATGAAACCGTTATGGCCCATACCGATCGCGAGACCCAGAATGGATTGTTCATCCAGCAGCGTATCAATCACGCGGTCCGGACCAAAGCGTTGCTGCAGCTTTTGTGTGACGCCATAAACGCCACCTTTGCGGCCCACATCTTCGCCCATGCAAACAATCTCGGCATGTTCCAACATCAGATCGGTCAGCGCCCAGTTGATCAGGCGGCTGAGCGGCTGCGGCTCATCCATCGCGCGCATATCTGCGCCAAAGGTCTTCGCACGCGCCTCAGCGCTCGGGCCGTTGGTCGGTATGCAAGAGCGCTTAGGCGGGATCAGGCTTGCCATCACTTCGGTCGCATTGGCAAGATGGGGACGGCTGGCAGCCTCTGTAGCCACACGATCCGTTCGGGTGCAGGTATCGCTGTAGATTTTTAACGCCTGATCCGGCGACAATGCACCCGCCTGATCCAGCAGTCGTACGGTGTGCAAAAGCGGATCATTGGCCTCATCCGCCTCAACCTCAGTTTTCGGCAGATAGGTCGTGGGCACATCCGCCCCGGCATGGCCATAAAGCCGCACGGTTCTGAGATGCAGGAAGGCCGGTTTCCTGCGCTTGCGGACATAATCTGCAGCCTCTTTCGCGACCGCATGGGTTTCATAAATGTCCAACCCATTGGCCTGAAAATACTTGATCCCCGGACGATGCTCCATCGACGCCTGAATCCAGCCCTTGGGCGTTTTGACCGAAATCCCGATCCCGTTGTCTTCACACACGAACAGCAGCGGCAGCGGTGTCGATTGCACACTGGTCCAGCCTGACGTGTTGATCGCCCCCTGCGCGGTGGAGTGATTGGCCGAGGCATCCCCAAATGAACACATCGCAATCCCGTCTTCCGGCAACACGCGATGTTCGGGCGCATGTCGCCGGGCTGCCCCCAGCGCATAAGCCGCACCAACGGCTTTGGGCAAATGGCTGGCGATGGTCGAGGTCTGCGGCGGGATCATCAGCGCCCTTGATCCCAACACCTTGTGCCGCCCGCCCGAGGTCGGGTCCTCTTTCGAGCACGCAAAGCTGAGCAGCATATCCCACGCGATCTGCTGGCCCGGCACCTGTTCGGCGCGCGCGATCTGAAACGCAGCATCCCGGTAATGCAGAAAGGCAATATCGCTTGGGCGCAATGCGTGCGCGACGGCGGCCATCCCTTCGTGGCCAGATGAGCCGATGGTGTAGAACCCCTGCCCTGCCTTCTGCATCGCCCGGCTGGTCCAATCCAACGCGCGGCTGAGAACTTGCGACCGGAATAGCGAAACGGCTTCAGAATCGCCCAGACCGACGCGCGGCGGGGCTCCGTCGGGAAAATCACGATTTGCGACACGGGTCAGGAAATTCTCATGTACGATCTGGGCGCGGTCCATGTCTCTCGCTTTTGTCTTGTTGGTGTCATCGGCCTTGGGGAACCTCTGCGCGGGCGCGACCCGCTTGCTGATTTGTCCCGCGCTCCGACGTGAATTTCAAGATCGCGGATGGTACGGCACCCGCTCGACCACAAAAGTGATGTGGCGCACCACTCATCGCTCTGGCGGTAGGAAAAAACCAGTGCTATTGCGTTCAATAGGTATGAGGAATTGTCATATGATTGCACCCCGCCGTTTCTTGCCTTCAATCTCGTCCTTGCTTGCGCTTGAAGCCGTAGATCGGCTGGGCAGCGCATCTGCTGCTGCGGCTGAGCTGTCCTTGACACAAAGCGCGATCAGCCGGCAATTGAAGACGATGGAGGATCAGCTGGGCGTGCAATTGATTGAGCGCAGCCAGATGCGATTGCACTTGACGCCAGCAGCCAAAGACTATGTGCAAACCGCAAGGTCTGCTGTTCAGGATCTGGCGCAGGCCGCACTGAAACTCAAAGCCAACCCGGCGGGTGGGTCACTTGATCTATCGATCCTTCCCGCGTTCGGCATGCATTGGCTGGCACCCCGCCTTCAGGATTTTGCGCGACGGCACCCTGAGGTCACCGTCAATCTGGGGACCCGCCTCAAACCGTTTGATTTCATGTCTGAACCATTTGATGCCGCGATCCATTTCGGTCAGCAAGACTGGGCGGGCGTTCAGTATTTACCGATCATGCGGGAAGAAGTCCTGCCCGTCTGCGCCCCTGCCCTTACCGCTGTCAATTTCAATAGCTTGGGTGCTCTCCGCGCCGCGCCACTGCTGCATCTGGAGTCGCGTCCGGATGCCTGGGAGCGCTGGTTTGAGATACAGGGCCAGCCCGTCACCGGCCTACGGGGAATGCTGTTCGATCAGTTTTCGACCATGATTCAGGCCACGATTCATGGGTTGGGCGTGGCTCTGTTACCGTCATATCTGGTGCAGGATGATTTGCGCACCGGGCGGCTTGTCCAGGCATGGGACGGGCCGCGCGTGAGCCTTGGCAGCTATTATCTGGTCTGGCCGAATGACCGCTCGATGCCCGAGCCGTTACGGTCTTTCCAAGCCTGGATCAGTGAACAGATTTGGGCAGACGCCCACGCCTAACGCAACCTCAGAACTTACCGTTGTCATTTTTCCATTCGCTGCGTGGTGCAATGGACTCAACCGTATCCCAGTGTTCAACGATCATTCCATCTGCAACGCGGAACAGATCATAGAATGCGCTGTGTTTGCCCTGATACGCTCCTTCGCATACGGTCAGTACAAAATCCCCTTCCGCCAATACCCGATGCAGATGCTGATAGTTTAGGGCGTTCCTATCGGCCAATGCGGTCCTCAAGGCAGTCAAATCATCAGAGAACTGCGGACTGTGTTCTACGTAAGCGGAAGTGTTGATACAGGCCTCTATCTGGTCGAGGTTCCCGGCAATCAACGCGGTTTCGACGAAGGCGCGAACAAAGGCCCGGTTCTCCTCGGTTTTCTCGACATCCCGAACTTCGGTCGGACCATCCACCATACTGTGATCCGAGCCGTTTGGCCCCATCCGTTTCTGGATATTGTCCCAGTGCTCTACCGCTTGCCCGTCTTCGAACCGGAACACTTCGAAGCCGATATTCCGCCGTGAGAAATCATATTCCGTATGCGCGAAGACAAAATCGCCGTCTTCAAAGGCGCGTACGATATTCACGTGCGGTGAGGTCTGGGACAGCCGTTTGAATAGGGATGCAAGCCCTTCGCTGCCTTCATGGGTTTGCGGATTGTGCTGGATGTATCGTGCTTCATTTACCACTGAAACCGGACCCGGATCGCCCGTTTCGATGCTTTTGAGCAGGGCAGATATGCGATCTTTGTTGGACTTCTCCATACCGGGTTCCCTTCAGGTCTGACTACTCCGTGATCACAATGGCAGGCGAAGTGTCAGGCATCAACGCCAGCAACAGCCAAACCCTGCGCGGCCTTCGGCCTTGCGTCCTGCGGACGGCAGGGGGCCAGGCAAGCGCGGGCTGCGCCCGCGCTTG
>NZ_JBQFXC010000012.1:0-65862 GCF_056540645.1 Ruegeria sp. AM5
CGCCCGCCAGCGCCGGAAACCATCATCCCGATGGATCACAGGCCGATGATGCACTAACAATCAAATTGGACCAGTCAGATGAGGCTGCTCAGTACGAAAGGCTGCCTCTGCGGATTTTGCTGTCATTAGACACTATCTGATTAATGTCTGCTCTCAGCCCGAAACAGAAGGCAAAAAAGCGTTCAGACAAAGTAAAGCTGACCTTCGACGACCCAGAAGCTCTCAAAACTGTCTGACGACGGACACCTAGTCGGCGTACACGAGTACGAAAATTCAATCCCGAGTAAGTGTAGTTGCGACGTAGCCTACAGATTGACCGGTAGATCATGGTCGTGCCGGCGATCTACTCGAACGCATTTTCAATTGCGAATAGTGCTATGGCTGTGTTCCCTTGGCCGGCATAGAGACGAAGCTGAATAACGGAAGAGTGGTGGTGCAGGCACAACTCATAACACTACGATCTGTCATGCTGGCGATGGCGGCCATACAGTTGGTGACGGCGGCTTCCGGTACGCTAGTGGCTCTTTATTTTGCCGAAACAGGAGCTTCACAAGCAAGCGCTGCCATCGCATCCGCTTCATACTCTCTAGGCTTCCTGCTTGGCTGCTTCTTTGCTGCCGGGCCTATCTCCAAAATCGGGTATATCCGATCCTTCTCGGCAGGGGCTGCGATATCTGCCGGGTCCGCGCTTGTGTTTTCGCTCACCGAGTTCGAGCCTGCCTTGTTCTTCGTTCGCCTTATGACCGGCGTGGCGACAGCCGGACTATTTGCGATTGGAGATTCATGGATAAATGAGGCTGCGGATAAGGCGTCACGTGGCCGATTGCTGGCAATCTATGCTGTTGTAATGGGGATCATGTCAGTCACCAGTCAAATCGTCATTGTTCTGGCACCCGACGATTTGGATAGGGCGTTTGTTCTGGTCACCTTGCTGTACTGCTTCGCAATCGTTGTGATCGCCGCAACGCGCACAACCCCGCCAGAGATCAAGTCGAGCGCAAACGTTAGAGTGTTACCCCTTTTAAAGGAGGCACCAACGGCTATGACCGGTGCATTCGCGGTAGGGTTCGTGCAAATATCGGTCCTGAGTATAGTGCCCTAGCCGAAGGTCACACTTGATCTGTTCATGTTTCGCGAGATCGACAATCAAATTCCCGGTCATGTCAAATGTTCCGACTGATTCCAGTTAACGAAACCTAACAAATGACTTTACGGGTGTCATTTTTATTGTTTAATTTCTGACGTTTACGTATTTGCGCCTCAAAATTTCAATGCAATGTCGGAAGACAATCAGCTAAGTTGCTGTAACGCCGACGGCTTTGCGCCTAGAGACGCAAATAGAGGTATCTGACGTTGAAGAAACTGGATTAGGCTTGAGCACAATAGTCGAAATAAAATGCGGCAGAGTTCCGACTATTTTCCTGCGAGAGACGCCAAATGCGTGGCAGCCATACCTGCGCCGCAAACTCCTCGCTTTGCTTAGACAAAGTAAAACCCATAAGGAATTTGCCACGCGACTCGGAACTAGCCCGTTGGTTGTGCGACGGCTCTTGGACTTGATTGGCGTCGATTATGTTCAACGCCTCTATAGGCAATATAAAAAGGGAAAAACCTGCTCAGATATTGCCAACGCAAACGGGATGAAGCCTGCAACACTGTCCAAACTCTTTAGGGAACGAGGCTTTGAGGTACAGCGTGGGGTTCGCAGACCCAAAGTGCCAAAACATAAACTGCGCCGCATCTGGACAGAGACCCAAGTAATCAACAGGGTGGCACGAAAACTCAAAATCCACTGGGAAACGGCGCTACGTCTGCTCGAGGATGAAAAGCTGATCGTGGGTTACAAAGGTCGACCGAGAAAACTCTCAAAATCATCACGGCCGCCTTAGGCTCTTCATATACGCCTCAGGGGCATACTAGCAGACCTAGAAAACTCTTGGTTCGGCCCAATGCCGACATTTGCTTCATCAAACAACGCTGCAATGCGGCTTCCGCAAAGCGGTCATTGTGGCTCGGCCGCACTCATCAGCTCACGAAGCAGCCTTTTATGCGTCACTCCCGTCATCTGGCTCACGTTGAAGCGCATAAACGAGTTCTTGGACCGGGTCGGACTGAAGACATTTCCCGGGGCAAGCACAACGCCTTGTTTGAGAGCTTCCCGTGCCAGCATGGCCGAATCCCTTCCGTCTGGCAGCTCACACCATAGGTAAAATCCGCCCTTGGGATACACGAAGGGCTTGATGTTTAGGGTGCCCAACTCCTCGATAGAACGCGCGCGGGCGCGATCCAGTTTGGCCCTCAGCGTGTCCATATGTTTGCGGTAGCTCCCATCGGTGAGGGCTGCGTGCAGCAATTCTGATACCATCGGGCTCGGCCCACCAAAGCTGATTGCGACCTGAAGGTCGGTCAGGGCGGCAATCCAGCTAGGCCTGGCAGCTATGTATCCGCATCGTAGCGACGCCGAAAGCGTCTTGGAGAAGCTGCCAATCGTAAGAACACGGTCCAGCCCATCCAACGCGGCTAGACGCGGAGACAGGTCCGGCTCGAACTCAGCAAAGATAGCGTCTTCCACGATAAGCAGATCATGGGTCTCGGCCAGAGATAACACGCGATGCGCGGTCGCTGCCGAGAGCGTAGCGCCAGTTGGATTGTGCAATGCCGAGTTGGTCAGATAGAGCCGGGGACGCTCTTTGCGTAGAACGCTTTCGAATATCGTGAGATCGGGACCATTGGGCGTGTAGGGCACACTAACAAGTGCGACCTGATGCGCACGCAAGAGGGCTTGAAAATTGAAATAGCACGGATCGTCCACCAGAACTGTATCACCCGGCTTGAGCAGCAATCTGCAGATCAAATCCAGCGCTTGTGACCCAGAATTTGTAAGCAAAACGGTGTTTGGGTCGACGTCTATATTTTGATCGCCCAACATGCGTGCCACGTGTTGGCGCAGGCCCGCATGCCCCTTTGCATTGCTGTAATCGGTCAACACATTGCTGTTGCCCCGTGCCACATTACGCATGGCCCGACGCAGTGACTCCAGAGGCATCCAGTCTGACGGCATCCACCCGCATCCGGGCTTCTCCATGCTGTCTTCTGCATCAATGGATTGCCGAGCGACCCAAAGCGGATCAATCTCTCGCTCAAGCTGTGGCCCGGTTTGCGACACGACAAAGGGCTGAACGCGGTCGGAAACAAAGAAACCAGAACCGCGTCGGGCAAAGATAACGCCCTCAGCGGCCAAGACGTCGTAGGCCTCAACTACGGTCGAGGGTGAGACGCCCAATCTACGTGCGAGCACCCGGACAGACGGCAGCTTGGTTCCTGTGCTATATGTACGAGACCGTATCCTGCGTGTGATATGGTCCATCACAAGTGTGCGACGGGTCGCTTTGGCCATGGTACAATCAATCTGTTTGGGTTCATCTATCGTTACAGTTCGAGTGAACTGTACTGTTCTGTATCTGCATTTACTACAGCGCTTCCACTACAAGATCCAAAAAGGATTGTGTGGCGATGACGTCTTCATTTTCGGGTTGGGGCAGTGGATTGATCGGTGTGCTGATCTTCAGTGGGTCCTTGCCCGCGACACGAGTGGCCATAAGTGGATTTGACCCTCTTTTTCTGACTTCGGCTCGTGCCGTGCTGGCGACAGCTCTGGCACTGTGTTTGCTGGTCTTATTCAAAGAGCTTAAACCGTCGCTGGCGGATCTGGGATCCCTCATAACAGTGGCCTTGGGCGTCGTGATCGGCTTTCCTCTGCTGACAGCCTTGGCCCTTCAGCACATCACGGCTGCGCATTCAATCGTCTTCATCGGGCTTTTGCCCTTGAGCACCGCTGCATCTGGCGCGTTGCGCGGCGGCGAACGTCCGGCCGGAATGTTCTGGATGTTTTCCGTCTTGGGGGGTGCGGCCGTCGTTGGTTTTGCCCTCACGCAATGTGCGGAAGTGTCCCTGATCGGAGACCTGTTGATGCTGGCGGCAATCCTCGCCTGTGGATTGGGCTACGCCGAAGGGGCGCTGCTCTCGCGTAGATTGGGCGGCTGGCAGGTGATTTCCTGGGCGCTTGTCTTGTCATCACCGTTCATGGCCATTCTCGCAATCTTCACATGGCCTGACACATTTGCCGATTTGAGCATGCCTGTCTGGCTCAGTTTGGGATACGTCTCCATTTTTTCGATGCTGGTTGGATTTGTGTTTTGGTATCGCGGCCTGGCTCGCGGAGGCACAGCAGGTGTTGGGCAGCTACAACTGCTTCAGCCGTTTTTTGGCTTGATCCTTGCAGCGGCCTTACTAGCGGAACCGGTCGCGCCTTCGATGATCGGGGTAACGGTTTTCGTCGTGATTTGCGTGGCCGGTGCGAAGCACTTCGCGTAACGGCCCAAAGCGGCCATTTGCGTCAGCCGCATCGAAGGTCTGGTTCGAGCCCATTCCGTTCAGTTTCACGCTGGTCCCCAATGTCTGAAATCGGAGTTCCGTGCAGGTTTTTAGGGTATCCTATGGGCGTGGTTCCAGGCCTGCTTTTGCGGCTCTGTGCCAACTGTTCGCGTAACGTTGGTAGCTCACGTCGGTCTTGTGAAAATAGGTTTCGACGTCGAAGGCCGCGCGCTCGGGGAGTGCGCCTGTCGCCAAGAGGGCGGCTCCCTGGCTCGTCCCTGTTGCGGTGACGGTCGCGTCGACCCTGCAGTTTGTCGCCGCGGCGAGCATACTGGCGAAGCCTTTGTTCCTGGCAAATGGACCTTCGACGATAATGGGGCCCTTGTGTCCGGTCAGCGACAGGCATTCCGCGGTCATCAATCCGAGGTAAAAACTCACCGCCGCCGCGCGTTCCTGGGTTCCGGGCAAAGGCTCTGACCCCATCCAGCTGTGTTTTTGCCCCTGAAACGGTCCGCTGTCCGGGACCATTGCGGGCAAGAGCATGGGGCCGTCTTTCGCGACCAGGTCAAGGAATTGCTCTGCACATTGAGTGGTTTGACCGTTCATCGCCAACTCGAACTCGCGTCCCCCCATGAAACGGGCGGAGGGTACCGGGGCACCCAGTGCGTTGACGTTAAGAAGCGTGTCACGCGAAGGTTCCAGAGTTACTTCTTCGCCGCCGATGGTCATGGCAATGACCCATGTCCCGGTCGAAACGACGGAAAACGGCCCGGTTCGGGTCAGTATATGAGGCAAAAGCGATGCGTTTGAATCGTGGATACCGCAGTACACCGGCGTGTCAAAGCGCAGGCCGGTTTGCGATGCGACCTGCGGCAACACGGGTCCGAGAACCTCCGCAGATTTGCGCGCGGGCGCCATTTTTTCAGATATACCCAACCGTTCGACCAACGAAGAATAGTGCGCCTTGGACGGTTTCCACAGATCCGTGTGACAACCAAGGGACGACACGTCGCTGGCCGGCACTCCTGTCAGGCGATGCCCCCAGTACTGCGGATAGGTAACAATGGCGGCGGTGCGTTCGCGAAGCGCGGGGTCCTGCTCAAATTGCCAATGCAACTGCGCACCCAGGTTCAGACCCATCGGCAACCTTTGCGATCCGGTTTCCTCAAAGGGCGGGCGGATGGCGTCGTACGCCGCGGCCAGATCATCAGGGCCTGTGTGCTCATAGTCGAGGATCGGGGCAGCAAGGGCGCCGTCTGGCGCGATCAGGGCACAAGACGCCCCGTGGGTCGTGATGGAAATGGCATCTACGCCGTGCGCCTTCTGAAACTGCTCCAACCCGTCCAGAAGGAAGCGCCAGATCGCCTCAACATCAAAGTGCGGATAGGGTGGAGCGACGAGAACCATGTTAGGCCGGGTCAGTACCTCCACTTCGGACATGTCAGTCGCATCGACCAGCGCAAGCTTGGCGTTGGTCTTGCCGATGTCGATGACGGCGACGTGCCGGGGGGTCATGGCATGTGGAAGACGGGCGTCAGCGGCACCGCCACGGGTTCGTTGTCGGGCTTGGTTTCCATTATGTCCGCCATATGCGCCCACCATCGCTGCATGATCTCGTTGCGGGGCAAGGCATCCATTTTGTGGTCGTCGGTGCGCCAAAGGACGCCAAAAAGAATGTTCGTTTCTTCGTCCAGATGGATCGAATAGTCAGACACGCCCGCGTCTTTCAGCAGCGTGGCAAGCTCTGGCCAAATCTCATCGTGGCGCTTTTCGTATTCATCCCTGCAGCCCGGGTTGAGCTTCATCTTGAAGGCGTATTTTTCCATGTCAGCCCCTCCACATCGTCCAGAGCCGGGGCAGCGCGATGACCGTGATCAGCAACGCCCCGATAACAATCGACATCACGATACCGGGCACGTTCAGCAAGCCAAGTCCGAAAGTCACAAGCCCCATGACAAAGGCCGCGATCACAACGCCGGGGATGGAGCCGGAGCCGCCGAGGATGTTGACCCCGCCAAGGACGACCATGGTCACGATCTCAAGCTCCCACCCGAAGGCAATGGAGGGTCGGGTCGAGCCGAGGCGGGATGTCAGGCAGACGGCGGCGACCCCGGACATCAGGCCCGTCAGCAGGAACAGGGTGAACTTCACCCGGCCCACCCGAATGCCCGAAAACAGCGCCCCCGTGGCATTGTTTCCGATGGCATAGACCGCGCGGCCGAAATTGGTCATGTGCAGGACGACCGCGTAGATCACCGCAATGATGGCGAAGAGGACGAATTCGAAGGAAATCACCCACCAGACATAGCCCTGCCCGAAAAAGGCGAAATCGGCTGGATAGCCCTTGTAGACCTGATCGCCCAACACGATGAAACTGATCCCGCGGAAAAGGCTCATCGTGCCGATGGTGACGACGATGGATGGCAAGCCAAGGCCGGTGACGAGGAAACCGTTTACCGCGCCACAGGCCAGACCGACGGCCAGACCGATGAGGACCAGCCCCTCTGTCCCGACACCCGCCTGCACGGCGGCGCCCATGGCGGTCGAAGCCAGTGCGATGATTGCGGCGACGCTGAGGTCGATTTCGCCAGAGATTATAAGCAGGGCCATGGCAAAGGCGATCATCGCCTTTTCGGTGAAGTTGAAGGTCGCGTCGGAGAGGTTCCAGGCATTCAGGAAATAGGGTGAGGCGAAACTGTTGGCGATGAAGATGCCGATTGCGACCAGCATCAGCAGGCTTTCCCAGCTTTTTAGGTTCCGCTCCAGCGGCGAGCGCAGGCGATCGGGGATCGAGCGTGCCGTCGTGGTCATGTCGCGTGCTCCGCGCGTTTTAGGATGACGCGGCCCTTCGTCCGGTTGGCCTGGGCGTTTAGAACAACCGCGATGATGATCGCACCGCCCGAGATGGCCATCTGCCAGAAGGGAGAGATGTTCACGACCGGCAGGGCATTGGCAATGATGCCGAGGAACAGCGCGCCCAGCAGCGCGCCGGGGACCGAACCGATGCCACCCATGATCGACACGCCGCCAATGACGCAGGCCGCCACGACGGTCAATTCAAACCCCCCAGCAACATCGACATAAGCAACCGCGAAGCGAGAGACCCAGAGGTAGCCGGTCAGACCGGCCAGCGCGCCAGAGATCGTGAAGGCCCAGAACTGGGTCCGGCCCACGTTGATCCCGGCATAGGTCGCCGCATGGGGGTTGCCCCCGGCAGCGTAGAAGGCGCGGCCCAGGGTGGTGCGGGTCATGACAATGGTGAAAAGGATCACCGCCGCGATGGCAAACCAGCTTAGCACCGGAAGGCCAAGAAGCTCGGTGCGCGGGAATGCCTTGAAAGTGTCGCTCATCTCGTGGCTGTTGACCCATTTGCCCTCGGTCAGAAGGAAGATGGTTCCCCGGAAGATGGTCATGGTGCCAAGCGTCACCACGATAGGCGGGATGTCCAGTTTCCACACAAGGATACCGTTGAACATTCCAAGGCACGCCCCGAACCCAGTGGCCACGGCCAGCGTTACGATAATCGGCAGACCTGGTGCCGAGATATTGATCAGGGACACGACCATGCCGGTCAGCGCGAGGTTGGCGGCGACCGAGAGGTCGATGCACTTCGTCAAGATCACGATCATCTGGCCGATAGCCAGCAGGATCAGCGGCGAGGTGTCGTTGAAGACGGTAGCCAGGTTCGACAGCGTGATGAACGCCGGGAAGCGGCTTGAGATGATGCCAAGCACCAATGCGATGGCGACCAGCAGCAAAAGTTCGCGGGAGGCGAGGATACGTTTCATTGCGCGGCTTCCCTGATCCCTGCGGCGTGGCTGACAAGCGTTTCGGGCGTGATCTGGTCGCGGGCCAGTTCCGCCACTATGCGCCCCTCGCGCATGACGATCACACGGTCCGACATGCCCACGATCTCGGGGATTTCGGAACTGACCATGATGACGGCGAGCCCTTGCGCGGCAAGCTCCGCCATGAATTCATGCACGGCGGCCTTGGACCCGATGTCGATGCCCTTGGTGGGTTCGTCCAGGATGATGACCTTGGGCTGGGTGGCGAGCCATTTGGCGATCACGACCTTCTGCTGGTTGCCGCCCGACAGGTTGCCGACATCGGTGTCCAGCGAAGCGGCGCGCAGGTCGAGACGTTCGGTATATTCCCGCGCCAGCTTGAATTCCTCGGCCAGCCTGATGAACCCCTTGCGCGAGGTGCGAGCGAGTGACGGCAGCGTCACGTTCTGAAAAATCGGCAGCGCGCTGATTGTGCCTTGCTTGCCCCGGTCCTCCGGGACATAGACGATGCCACTTGCGACCGCGTCGGCGGGCGATGCAATCGAAACCGGTGCCCCGTCGATCCTCAAGCTTCCGCCCGAGAGGCGGGTGATCCCGAAAAGGGCCTGCATGAATTCGGACCGACCTGCGCCGACCAGCCCGTAAAACCCGAGTATTTCGCCGCGCCTGAGCGTGAAACCGATATCCGCGAATTCGGTCGGGTGGTCGTACCCTGCGACTTCGAGGATATCGTGGCCGACGTTGTGGTCGCGTTCGGGGAAAATCTGGCTGACGTCGCGGCCTACCATGAGCTTGACCAGTTCCGGCTCGCTGACATCTACAATCGCCCCTTCGCCGACCATCTGGCCGTCGCGATAGACGGTGTAGAAATCGGCGATGCGGAAGATCTCGTCAAACTTGTGGCTAATGAAGAGGATCGCCTTGCCTTGCGCCTTCAGGCTTTCAACGAGTTCGTAAAGCTCTTCGATTTCTTTCTGACTGAGGGCTGCGGTCGGTTCGTCCATGATCACAACGCGCGCGTCGATGGACAGCGCCCGGGAAATGGCAACCAGGTGCTTGTTCGCGGTTCCAAGGTCCTTGAGCGTCGCGCCCGGATCAATCTTGGCCCCGATTCCATCCAGAATCTCGCGCGCACGGGTCGCCATGGCAGTTTTGTCGATCAGGCCAAATCGCCCCTTTGGCGCATGGCCGAGAAATATGTTTTCCGCCACCGTCAGTTCGTCGAAAAGGACGGTTTCCTGATGGATGGCGGTCACGCCAGCAGTTTCGGCGGATTGCGGTGTCGGGAAACTGAGAGCCTCGCCATCGATCCGGATGTCACCCTCGTCGGGTTGATAAATGCCCGTCAGAACCTTCACCACGGTAGACTTGCCAGCACCGTTTTCGCCCACCAATGCCGTGACCTTGCCCGGGTAGAGGTTTAGCGAAACATCTGAAAGGGCCCGCACGCCGGGAAATGTCTTGGTCACGCCGGACAGGCTCAGAAGCGGTGTAGGGGCGGCGGCGTTCGACACGTCTGGTCTCAATTCCAACTGCATGGACGGTGTTTCTGGATGTGGGAAGAATGGGGTGTCGGGGCGTGGGTCATCGCACACGCCCAGACACGTCGTTCAGATTAGAAGATCGACTTGAACTGTTCGATGTTCGAGCTGTCGTAGGTGAACGGATCAGCCATGGCTGCCGAGCCGGTGTCATCCAGCGTCACCGAGCCCATGCGGCCCATCGGGATTTCGGCACCGGCACCGGTTTCAGCACCGTTGGCGATTGCGTGCGCAAGCATGGTGGCCGAGTAGCCAAGGTCAATCGGGTTCCAGATTGCGAAGCTCTTGGTTGCACCGCTATCAACACAGCCTGCCATCTCGGACGGGAGGCCCAGACCGGTCACGTTGATCTCACCGATCTTGCCCGCGTCGGTCACCGCCTGGCAGGACGCCAGGATGCCAACGGTCGTTGGCGCGATGATCGCCTTCAGGTTAGGGTAGGATGCCATGAGGCCCTGTGCTTCTCGGTAGGATTTGTCGCTGAGGTCGTCGCCATAGACGGTGGCCACCAGATCTACGCCGTCATAGTTCGGAAGAACCTCTTTCGCGGCCTCGATCCAGGCGTTCTGGTTGGTTGCCGTGGCCGACGCCGACAGTATCGCGACTTCACCACCATCCGGCATGTGATCCGCGGCAAGCTTGATGATCGTATTGCCGATCAGCGGGGTCGAGGATGGGTTCAGGTGCATTTGGCGTCCGCCTTCAGCCACACCCGAGTCCCAGGAAATCACGGTGATACCGCGGTCCATCGCGCGTTTCAGCGCTGGCACAAGTGCATCGGGGTCGTTTGCCGAAATCGCGATGGCGTCGACACCCTGCGCGATCAGGGAGTTGATGACCTCGATCTGACCTTCCGCAGTGGTGTCGGTCGGGCCGGTGTAGATGATCTCGACATTGCCAAGCTCTCCGGCAGCCTCTTCAGCGCCTTCGGCGGCCGCTTCAAAGAAGCCGATCCCAAGCGCTTTTACGACCAGAGCGATGCGCATGTTGTCCTGCGCCATCGCCGTGGTGCCAAACATACCGGCAGCAAGGCTCATCCCTGCGACAAGTGATGTGAAAGTACGACGCTTCATGATAGTTCCTCCCAGAAAGTCATGTTTGGGTCTCGGGTTTCGGAGGCGGTCAAGAGGCCACCTCGTTTTCTTGACCGCTGCCCGACTGGGCAACGATCAGATTCACATCGGCAGCCTCAAGCATGGCCGCCGCCTTGTCAGGAATTCCTTCGTCGGTGATCACGGTCGTGATCCGGTCCAACTGGCAAAGCACCAGGCTGGAGCGCTGCGCGAATTTCGAACTGTCGACCAGAACGATAAGCTCATCCGCCTGTCCGATCAGTTTCTGTTCTGCCTGGATCAAAAGCGGATCGGCCTCCATCAGGCCGATGGGGCCCAGCCCCTGCGCCCCCATGAACATGCGCTTTGCATAGAAGTTGCGGGTCACGTCGTTGTCAAAGGGCGACAGGATTATGTTCTGTTCCCGGTAGATCGCGCCGCCTGACAACATGATCGTGTTCTTCGAATGCTTCAGAAGGTGCTCAGCAATCGGGAACGAATTGGTAAAGACCTGCATCCTGCGGTTGGCCAGCGGATGCACCATCTGAAAGGTCGTTGTGCCCCCGTTGATGATGATGCTGTCACCTTCGCTACACATCTCAACCGCCGCGCGCGCAATCGCCTGCTTCGCTGCGATATTCATGGTTTCGTTGACGACGAACGGACGGCCCGCCAGCCCGGCGAACTGAGGTGGCGTTATCGCCTCAGCGCCGCCTCTGACACGGCGTACCTTCTGTTTCATGTGAAGTGTTGAAATGTCGCGCCGGATGGTGGCTTCGGACACGCCGGTCAAGGTGCACAGGTCCCCAACCGTCACGACGGGGCGATCCTGCACCGCAGAAATGATGATCCTATGGCGTTCTTTTTCGTGCAAAGCCACCTCCCATTCACTCCACGCTGCGCAGATTCGCCGCAGCTGTCAATCATTTTCGATCACTTTCAATCATTCTGCATTGCAGAATGACTGATTGTGATTGTTTTTGATTGACATAACGATGCACACTACTAAGCCTAAATGCGATGGTGCAGTACCGACCGCTGCATCGTGAGGAGGGCAGAACGTTGAAATCCATCGAAAATCAGCTTCTTGAGAACCGCTGGGATGACGCTGTGGCAGGTGGTATGTCCGAATCGGAACTGCTTCTCTATCGCTCCAACACGCTGGGATCGGATAAGCGCGTCACAAACTATGGCGGTGGCAATACCTCTGCGAAGGTCATGGAAACCGACCCACTGTCCGGCAAAGAGGTCGAGGTGCTCTGGGTCAAGGGTTCCGGCGGTGACATCGGGTCCATGAAACTTGACGGCTTCTCCACGCTATACATGGACAAGCTGAACGCGCTGAAGGGGCTTTATCGCGGGGTCGAGTTTGAAGATGAAATGGTCGGCTATCTGCCCCACTGCACCTTCAAACTGAACCCGCGCGCGGCTTCAATTGACACGCCCTTGCACGCCTATGTGCCGCGCAAACATGTCGATCACGTCCACGCCGACGCGATTATTGCGATCGCAGCGTCGAAGAATTCGAAGGAGCTGACCCAGGAAATTTTCGGTGACCGGATCGGTTGGCTGCCGTGGAAACGGCCGGGGTATGAACTGGGCCTGTGGCTTGAAAAGTTCTGCCTGGAAAACCCGGATGCCGATGGCGTTGTCCTTGAAAGTCACGGATTGTTCACATGGGCTGACACGGCGAAAGACTGCTATTACTGCACCATCGACGTGATCAACGTCGCGACCAAGTGGTTGGCCGAGAAGACCGCCGATGTTCCGGCCTTTGGCGGAGCGGTCCACCAGAGCCTCGCCCGGGAAGGTAGGCGGGCCGTTGCCGCCAGGCTGATGCCCGCGATCCGTGGCTTTGTCAGTGGCAACCAGCTCATGGTCGGGCATTTCAACGACAGCGACTCGGTGCTTGAGTTCGTGAATTCTAAGGACATGGAGGCGCTGGCGGCCCTTGGTACGTCCTGCCCCGACCATTTCCTGCGCACTAAGATCCGTCCTTTGGTCGTCGGCTTCGACCCGGCCCACAACAACATCGACGCAGTGCTTGAAGGCCTGCCCGCGCAAGTCGCGGCCTATCGTGAGGACTACACGGCTTACTACAACCGTTGCAAACACGATAACTCGCCTGCGCTTAGAGACCCCAACGCGGTTGTCTACCTGATCCCCGGGGTTGGCATGATCACATTTGCCAAAGACAAGGGCACGGCCCGCATTTCCGGCGAATTCTACGTCAACGCGATCAATGTTATGCGCGGGGCAAGTGCCGTCAGCGAATACTGCGGCCTGCCAGAGCAGGAAGCTTTTGACATTGAATACTGGCTGTTGGAAGAAGCCAAGTTGCAGCGCATGCCGAAACCAAAATCGCTGGCTGGTCGCGTCGCGCTGGTCACCGGCGGCGCCGGCGGCATAGGGTCGGCAACGGCAGAACGTTATCTGTCCGAGGGCGCCTGTGTCGTGCTGGCCGACATCAATCCTGAAAGCCTCACCGCGACGGAAGGGGTCCTGACCCAGCAGTTCGGCAAGGACGTCGTTTGCACCGTCCTGATGGACGTCACGGATGAAAATGCCGTGGCCCAGGCGTTGGCTGAAACATCCGTCGAATTTGGCGGCATCGACATCCTTGTCTCGAACGCCGGGATCGCATCCTCTGCCCCGGTTGAGGAAACGTCCCTCGACCTTTGGAACAAGAACATGGACATCTTGTCCACGGGGTATTTCCTCGTCAGCCGGGAAACTTTCAAGATCATGCGGGTGCAGGACATGGGCGGATCTATCGTTTTCGTGGCTTCGAAAAACGGGCTTGCCGCCTCGCCCAATGCCTCGGCCTATTGCACGGCGAAGGCCTCGGAAATCCACTTGGCCCGTTGCCTTGCGCTTGAAGGTGCTGAGGCCGGGATCAGGGTCAACGTTGTGAACCCGGATGCGGTGTTGCGGGGTTCCAAGATCTGGGAAGGCGATTGGCTGGATCAGCGGGCTTCGACCTACGGCACGGATAAGGAGGGGCTGGAAGAGATGTACCGCAACCGATCCATGCTGAAACGCTCAGTCCTGCCGGAAGATATTGCCGAGGCCTGTTATTTCTTCGCCGCCGAGACGTCGGCCAAATCCACGGGTAACATTCTGAACGTTGATGCGGGCAACGTTCAGGCCTTCACGCGATAGGGAGACGGTCCATGAGCTATGAAAGCGCCAAAGCGCAATTCGCTGACTGGGGCGTCGACACTGATGCTGCAATCAAGGCTCTGAAGGGCATCCCGATTTCCGTTCACTGTTGGCAAGGCGATGACGTGGTGGGGTTCGAAAACCAGACCGCCACCTCGGGCGGGGGCATTCAGGCAACCGGAAACCATCCCGGCCGGGCCCGCAACCCCGACGAACTGCGGGCGGATCTTGAGTTTGCCTATGCAAATATCCCCGGGTCACATCGGTTGAATCTGCACGCGATGTACATGGACACAGACGATACCCCGGACCGTGATGAGATCGAGTATCGCCATTTCGCGCCATGGGTCGACTGGGCCAAGGGCATCGGCATCGGGCTGGATTTCAACCCGACTTTCTTTGCCCATCAAAAGGCCGATGACAACCTGACGTTGGCACACCCCGACAAGGGCATCAGGGACTTTTGGATCGAACATGGAAAACGCACGCGGGACATCGCGGCGCAGATGGGAGCCGCGCTTGGTTCACCCTGCATCAACAACATTTGGGTTCCGGATGGGTTCAAGGACCTTCCTATCGACCGTATGGCGGCAAGGGCCCGGCTTGAGGCCTCGCTCGACACCATGCTGGCCCAGGCGAAATCGGATATGCTGGATGCGGTCGAATCCAAGCTTTTCGGCATCGGGGTCGAGGCCTGCACGGTGGGCAGCCATGAGTTCTACATGGGCTATGCGATCCGCAACAAGACACTGCTGTGCCTCGACATGGGGCACTTCCACCCGACCGAGAATATCGCCGACAAACTGAGCGCCGTGGCCCTGTCTCTGGATGAGCTTTTGCTGCACGTGTCGCGCCCTATGCGTTGGGACAGCGACCATGTGATCATGCTGAACGATGACATCCTGGCGATGGCACATGAACTGGTCAGCGGCGACCTGTTGGGCAAGACCCATATCGGGCTTGATTTCTTCGACGCCACGATCAGCCGCACGGCCGCTTGGGTTATCGGCACGCGCAACATGCAAAAGGCGCTTCTGCAGGCGCTTCTGAAGCCCTGGGATCGCTTGCGAGCAGCGGAGGACGCGCTGGATTTCACAAGCCGATTTGTTGTGACAGAGGAACTGAAGGACCTACCCTACGGAGCGGTGTGGTCTGAATTTTGCGCCAGAAACGACGCGCCTATAGGTACTGAGCTGATCACTGAGCTTGACGCTTATCAGGCCACTGTAGCGGGTCGCTGAGGCACGGCCCAATTTTGTGGAAAGTCTCCGTCTGGACAATCTATGTTGGAAAGAACGCCAAGATTGCATTCGAAAGAAAGCGGTCGTCGCGCCGGTGACCATTGAGCGGCCGCATTAGTCCGCAATGCGGTCATTGGCGCAAAGCGCAGCGAATGCCTGCTTTCCGCCCGTTTCATTAGAATAACAACGCGTTCTTGCGCAAACAGTACTCGCGCAGCCTGCTCCGCTGCACCTGTTTTGGGGCAGCGGGATTTGGACAAGCCAAACGCCCCTGGCCATCAGGGGCAAGGCGCTGCCTTCCCCCTCGGGCAACCCTATTAGACAACACCGTGTCCTCGGCTACGCCTGCGAGCCGCACCACTATTGTCGAATAGCATTGCCTCGCCCCCATCCGCGTTCGCCACGTGGCAGATCAGCAGGAACAGGCGCCTTCGGCGACTGATCTGCAAATCGGCCCTGATTTTCCCAATGGAGAAGTCAGGATCATTGAAACCGGTCTAGGTGCTGGATGGAAGGATGTGAGGCGAAAATGGAAAGGTTCTGTCGCTGGTGGCAGAACTATTTGTCGCCTGACAAGGGTTTAAGTGGCGGACCGAGGAGGATTCGAACCCCCGACCCCTTGATTCGTAGTCAAGTACTCTATCCAGCTGAGCTATCGGTCCGCGTTGGTGAGGCGGTGTTTAGACCTGAGGCCGAGGGCGCGCAAGTCGATTCTTCAAAAAAACTTCAAAAAGTCATATCGCCGCGTGGAAGCCTTATTTCAAAGGTGGTTCCATCAGGCCCTGTGTCTTTCAGAAACAGGTCTCCGCCGTGACCCCGCACCAATTCTTGCGAAATCGCAAGCCCAAGTCCCGAGCCGCCTTTGCGAACACCACCCTGAAATGGTGTAAACAGATTCTCTCGGGCCTTAGGGGGCAGGCCTGGACCCGTATCGCTGATTTCGATGCACCAGTCGGTTTCAAGCTCAGATGCAGACACCGTTACGCGCCCCGCCTTACCCGAGACCAGAAGTGCTTGCCGGGCATTGCGCACAAGATTCATGACAACCCTGAAAATCTGTTCCGGGTCGGCACGGATAACAAGATCTTCGGGTACGTCGTTCACAATCTCAACGCAGGCATCGGCAATGGCGAGTTGTTCGCTGGCGACAACATCTGCGGTAACGTCCCGCAAGCGCACCATGGTCAGGGTTGGGGCTGGTTCTTCGGCGCGTCCGAACGCCAAGGTGCTTTCGCACAAAGAAACCGCCCGCGTGATCGAATTGACAAGTTTGGGTGCCATTCGCGCCACCAGGGGGTCATTGCTTGCTTCAATTCGATCGGTAAACAGCTGAGCAGACGTCAGAATGTTGCGCAGATCGTGGCTGACCTTGGCCACCGCCCCGCCCAACTGGGCCAGACGTTCACGTTGTTTCAGGGCCTGGGTCAGATCGGTTTGAAGCATCTGCAGGGCCTCTTCGGCCTCGCGCAGTTCGGTCACCTTTGAATTGGGGGAGATGATGCCGCGCGCATCCTCAGGTGCGCTGGCATAGCGCTGCATGTAGCCAACAACGCTTTTGATCGGACGCACCAGTACCACGCGCACAGCCAGAAACAGGAACGAGGCCGTTATGATTGAGATCACAAAGGACAGCCCAAGGATGCGGAGCCCATAATCCGTCATGGCCATGCGCAAGGGCTCACTGTCCATTGTCACCTCGATCAACAATCCTGCGTCTTTGACCGGCGCGCCAATCACACGAATGACCTCGTTTTCGGGGGTAAACAGCCTCGAGACCGCATCACGGATCAGCACCCAAGCGCTGGCATTACGCAAATCAAAGGTTTTGGTGATCTGGGTCGGGATCGGTGAAGACAGCATGAGCTGACGCACCTCGTCGCGGCGCAATACGACGTTATAGACCCCCGCATTTGACAGCAATTCCGCTTCAAGCTCATCAGCCAGCATATCGTCGGCCAACAAAGCAAGCGAGGCGATCTGGGCGCGTTCCAGCCGGTTCAGCAGAAAATCTTCTCGGAAGCGCGCGATCGAGGGCACAAAGATCAGTACTTCGGCCAACATGACGAAGACCGTCGTCAGGATCAGAAATCGGCCCGACAGCGAGTTCACTTTGCGCTCCTCCTTGGGTCAGGGAATCCAGCGCTGGACGAACCTGACCACTCTTTTAACCATTTGATTCTCAAACAGCCTTGGAGAGAAATAGGCCCCTGCCACACGTTTGTTAAGCTCTCCGACCGTTGGGTAAGGCGAAACCATCGCTGCGATCTGACCCATCTTGAGATTATTGGCCAGCGCCAGCGACCACAAGTTGATCAATTCTCCGGCCTGATATCCGACGATTGTCGCGCCCACTGGTCGGCCCTTTACGACCATCACCTTGATGAACCCCTTGGTCTTGCGCTCGGAAACTGCGCGGTCATTGTGGTGATAGTCGAACCGGGCAACCTCCACCGCGTCGCCATGCTGTTCACGGACTTGTGCCTCGGTCAGGCCGACCTGTGCCAGTTCGGGATCTGTATAGGTGGCCCATGGGATATGAGCGGTCTTCGCTTTCGACGGAAGCCCAAATAAGGCAGAGCGGATTATGATCCCCGCATGATATCCGGCGACATGGGTAAATTGCAGCCCACCTGCAACATCACCAATGGCATAGACCTTGCGATTGCTCGTGCGTAAAGAGTCGTCCACCTTGATGCCTGCCCGCGTGCTGTCGATCCCGGCAGCGTCGAGGTTCAGACGGTCGATATTGGCCTTGCGTCCGACGGCCAGCAACAGATGAGAGCCCGCGTAGACCTCATCATTCTCAGTGACCACCTCAATGGTGCCTGCATTTTCTCGGATCTGGGACACCATGGCGTTTTCATGGATTTCGACACCTTCAGTCCGAAGGCTGTACTGCACGACGGCTGCAGCTTCAGGGTCGTCTTTGCCCAGCGCACTAAGGCCCTCGATCACGGTCACTTTGCAGCCCAGCCGGATATGCGCCTGCGCCATTTCCATGCCGATAGGACCTCCGCCGATGATCAAAAGGTGTTCGGGCTTGTCGCGCAGGTCGAATATTGTCTCGTTGGTGTAATACGGCACCTGATCCAACCCGGGCAGTGGCGGTACCAAGGGCGATGAACCGGTGGCCACCACGACGCGTCGGGCGGTGATCAGATGATCTCCGGCCTGTACCTGCGTGGGTGAGATGAAACGACCGTACTCCCGGATTACCTTGACGCCAAAGCCCTCAAAACGCTCCTGACTGTCCATGGGTTCGATTTGAGCGATGACGTTTTGCACGTGTTCTTTGGCGGCTGCATAATCCACCCGTGGCGTCACATCCGCGACACCAAAAGCCGACGCGTGGGCCTGAGCATGTGCAGCCTTGCCGCTGGCGATCAGAGCTTTGGATGGGACACAGCCGAAGTTCAGGCAATCCCCACCCATCTTGTGGCCTTCCAGCAGGATGACATCCGCACCCATCTGGCTGGCCCCGGCGGCTACAGACAACCCGCCTGACCCGGCCCCGATCACCAGGATATCGGTTTTCAACTCTTGCATGGATCAGGAGCCCTTTCGACCACGGAGGGATTTGATGACAATCGGCAGCGCTGCCAGCGCGCACAAGCCAATAATTGGCCCGATCACGAAGGGTTCCCATAACAGCGAGACATCCGGGGTTTCGCCGCGATCAAAGACACCACCCAGCCCAACACCGATCCAGGTATAGACAATCCCACCAGGGATGATGCCCAGCGCCGTCGTAATCAGGAAGTTTCGGAACTTTACCCCAACCAATGCGGGCACCAGATTGGCAACGAAGAAGGGCACCACAGGTACAAGACGCAGCAGGAACAAAACCGAGATTTCATTCTCACGTAGCCCGTCCTTCAGTTTCTTGACCGTCCCTTCCGAGGCTTCAAGCTTGGCGGTCAGAGATTCACCCAAACCCCAGCGTGCGGCTAGAAAGATCGTCGAAGCGCCTATGGTTGCGGCAAAAACATTAAAAACCGTTCCTGCAAGCAACCCGAACAGGAACCCACCGGTCATCGAAGCAACCGCAGCGCCAGGCAGCGAGAAGGCAACAATAATGATGTAAATCCCCACGAAAGCCGCAGCCATCGCCCAGTAGTTTGAATCGCGCCAGGCCAGCAAAGCCTCGCGATTGTCGCGCAGGGTTTCAAAGGTCAGATAGTCGCCCAGCGCAAAGAACCCCACGGCGGCAACGGCGAGAATCACCGCCAAAGGGATATGACGTGCCAGCCCGTTGCGCGGGATCTTGGTGGTTTCGTTCATCTGGGTAGCAGGTTCTTGTTCATTCATCTTGCCCACAACATGCGCCGCCCGCGCGCGCTGCAACAGAGGCCTCACGGGGCCTTGATGTTTATGGCACTTAATGTGAGGGATACGCGCTCTGAACCCGGTTTTTGAAATCTTTTGCCCGGGCAGATTACAGATTTGTTGCAAAACGCACCAAAACCCCCACCTAGGGGTTTGACTTACCCCCCGCTACCCAGTAGAGGACGGGCTTCGAACACTAGGGCTAGGCGAATCCGCGCCGCACCCACCGCTATAGATTGGAGACGGAGCGATGAAACGCACCTATCAGCCTTCGAACCTGGTTCGCAAACGCCGCCACGGTTTCCGCGCGCGCATGGCCACCAAAGCCGGCCGCAAAATCCTGAACGCACGTCGCGCACGCGGCCGTAAGTCGCTGAGCGCATAAACCGCTCGACCTTTCAGGTTATGAACATGACGCCGCCGGAGGCCCCTGAGGATGGTAACAACCAGCCGAGGGTGATGCCCCCGGCGGCGTCCGTTTGCGCATCTGAATCATTGACCGTACTGCAGAATCGCTCGGACTTTCTGAAAGCCGCGCGGGCCAAACGGCAAGGCACTGCATCGATGATGGTGCAGGCGCGTAAACGTGGCGCTGATGAGGCTGCGGGCATTCGCATCGGGTTCACCTGCTCAAAGAAGGTCGGCAATGCCGTCGCCCGCAACCGCGCCAAACGCCGCCTGCGTGAAGCCGCGCGGGCCGTATTACCTATTCATGGGCATGCGGGCTGGGACTACGTGTTGATCGGCCGCGCCGAGGTTACCGCTGCACGGCCCTTTGATGCGCTGAAAGACGATTTGCGCTATGCGCTGCGCAAAATACACGGGGGTGGCAAATGACCCTCTTTGCCCATCTCCTCGCCCTGCCCGTCCGGGCCTACCGGTTGATCTTCAGCCCCTGGGTTGGATTTAACTGCCGCTATCAGCCGACTTGTTCCGCCTATGCACTGGAAGCGCTTGATAAACACGGCGCCATCAAGGGCGCATGGCTGGCGGCGCGCCGGATCGGGCGCTGCCATCCGTGGGGTGGCGATGGCTATGACCCTGTGCCCGACGACGAACGATCCTGACCCTTGCCCGGTTCACCCAACTGCGATAGGCCCCGCCCATGTTTGATGAAGCCGACGATATCCATCCGCTTTTTGCCGGTGCGCCTTCAACCACCGAGTTCAAGAAGCTGCGCAAGCGCATCGTGCGCCAGACGCGCGAGGCCATTGAGCAGTACGGCATGGTGGACCGCACCGCCGAAGGTAAAACACCCCGCTGGTTGGTCTGCCTATCCGGCGGTAAGGACAGCTATACCCTTCTGGCGGTGCTCTACGAACTGAAATGGCGCGGTCTGCTGCCCGTGGATCTTCTGGCCTGCAATCTGGATCAGGGGCAACCGGGGTTCCCGGCAACAGTCCTGCCAGAATTCCTAGACCGTATGGGGGTGCCACATCGGATTGAGTATCAGGACACCTATTCCGTTGTGATGGACAAAGTTCCGCAGGGCCGCACCTATTGTGCGCTGTGTTCACGCCTGCGTCGGGGCAACCTCTATCGTATCGCGCGCGAGGAAGGCTGTTCCGCAGTTGTGCTTGGCCATCACCGCGATGACATCCTTGAAACCTTTTTCATGAACCTGTTCCATGGCGGTCGTCTTGCAACCATGCCACCAAAACTGGTGAATGAAGAAGGTGATCTGTTCGTCTATCGCCCGCTGGCCCATGTGGCCGAGGCGGATTGCGAGAAATTCGCCAAGGCGATGAACTATCCCATCATACCCTGCGATCTGTGCGGCAGTCAGGACGGGCTGCAGCGCCAACAGGTCAAGCAAATCCTCGATCAATGGGAAAAGAACAGCCCCGGTCGGCGGCAAGTGATGTTTCGGGCATTGACCAATGCCCGGCCTTCGCATCTTCTGGACCCGAAACTGTTTGATTTTGCAAACCTTTCGATCGATCCGATTCAAAAAGACGAAAATTCAGACGAAATTCCCCAGTTACGTTAACGCCTGACTCAGATTGATTTCCTACGGTTGGCTTGCGCGATCCTAGCCCAAGCTGAAGGCCGTAAAATCTATGCGGAAATTCCTCTTTGTCGACCGTTGTTCCGAAACACTGCGGATACTTCTCACCGGACCGCAGGTTCTGGCCTTTATTCCTGCGGCGTGTTTAGCCGCCTTCTGGTTGGGCGGTGAACGGGCGCTTGTTACCACAGCGTTGGGGTTGCCTCTTGCTTTTGCCGTCATCGGAAATTGGGGAAGCCGTTCTTATACAGCCCACAATTCAGGTATGCGCCCCAGCGGCCTGGTTCCATATGACGTATTCCAATCAGAGTTGGAGGCGTTGAGTGAATCGGTCAGCAAATCAGGTGAGAATGCCGCCTGTATCGCAATTGCTTTGGACGGCTATGCCGACCTTCAGGATCTGCACGGTCAGGCTGCCGCCACTCATGTAAAGCAGCAATTCAGTGATCGCATCCTGTCGATCATCCGAAATCAGGACATCTTTTCGCAGATCGATCAGAACCGGTTTCTCATTGGCCTGCATCCCTCCCCACATCTTGATCTGGAAGCCTGCATTCAAATGTCTGGCCGCATCCAAAGCGCAGTCGAAGAGCCACTTTTGTTGAATGGCACAGGAGTTTACCAATCCTGCTCAATCGGGTTCTGCCTGCATTCAGACCTGCGACAGGCCGAGGCTGATGAGTGGATTGGCGCCGCCACCGCTGCACTGTCCGAGGCGCAAAGAAGCGGTCCCTCCACCATACGCGCCTATTCAACCGCGACCCGTCGGCGATCCCTGGTCCGAGCCAATTTGAGAAAAGAGTTCGAGGCGGCATTGGACAATGGAGAGATTCGGCCCTGGTTTCAGCCTCAGGTTTCAACGGATAATGGGAACATCACAGGGTTCGAGGCTTTGGCAAGGTGGGAGCATCCAATAAAAGGTGTTCTCGGCCCGCAGGTATTCCTGCCCTTCGCGGAGCAAGCCGAACTGATGGAGCGGCTAGGTCAAATCATGCGTCACCATGTTTTTGAAGCGATGCAAGCTTGGGATCGTGCAGCATGCGTTGTGCCCCGGATCGGTATCAATTTCTCATCCGATGAGTTGCGCAATCCCGGCTTGATCGACCGCCTGAAATGGGAGTTGGATCAGTTTGATTTGACACCGGATCGGCTGGCGGTTGAGATTCTGGAAACCGTGTTCTCTCGCAGGCCGGATGACGTGATCACCCGGAATGTAACCGGCATGGCTGCGCTTGGATGTTGTATCGACCTGGATGACTTTGGCACCGGACATGCTTCAATCGCCTCTATTAAGCGGTTTGACGTCTCGAGGATCAAGATTGATCGGACGTTTGTCACCAAATCGGATCAGGATCCCAGCCAGCAGCAACTGGTCAGCGCCATTCTGACCATGGCTGAACGCCTGAATCTCGAAACGCTCGCTGAAGGTGTGGAAACGCCCGGCGAACACGCGTTGATGGCGCAATTGGGCAGTAACCACGTTCAGGGGTTCGGAATTGCAAAGCCAATGCCATTTGAGCAGACCCTGGATTGGATCGCGGCGCATCGTGCCAAGATCAGGGGTGCATCCAAGATCGGTCGCAAAATGGGATGAAATCTGCAATTACGGTGCGCCAAATCCAGCGCCGGAGCGATTTGATGGGCGATTCCGCTTGACCTTTGGGGCTGCACTCTGTTGAACCCACCGGGTGTGTTTCACTGCTCAAGGTGGCTGTCCCCGATGGACGATCAGAACAAAAATCTCATCCTTGCAACCGCGCTCAGCTTTCTGGTGATCCTTGTCTGGTTCGTGCTGTTCCCACCGCCGGAATCAACCACGACGCAGGACGCTGCAGAAATTGCAGCTCTGGAAGGCGACGAGGTGCAAACACCCAGCGCGACCAGCACCGTGGGTGAAGCCACAGCGACCGCCGAGGAAACACTGCCAGAGGAACAGGCCCCTCGCGTCAACATCGACACCCCCCGTCTGAAAGGCAGCCTGTCCCTGTCCGGCGGGCGGATCGATGAGCTGTTTCTGAAAGATTACAAAGTCTCGATCGAAGAAGGCGCGCCTATTGTTGAGCTGCTGTCTCCGGTTGGTTCGGAATCGGCTTATTATGCCCTTTACGGCTGGGCACCGGGTACAGGGGTTGCAGGTGCGGATGTCCCGGGCCCCAACACGCTCTGGACATTGGAAGAGGGTGAGACGCTTGGCGTAGACAACCCCATCACGCTGGCCTGGGACAATGGCAATGGCCTGACTTTCCGCCGCACCATCGCGGTCGACCAGGACTACATGTTCACAGTTACCCAATCGGTTGAAAACGCGACCCAATCCGAGGTGGGCATGGCCCCCTATGGCATTCTTGCACGCCACGGTATTGGTGAAGATGGCGACCTTCCGGGCCTGAAAAACTTCTTCATCCTGCATGAGGGTGTGATCGGCATGGCGGACGGCACGCTGTCAGAAGTTGACTATGGTGATGTCCGCGATTTTGACATCGACCCGAACGAACGGGCGCAGGCCGAGGTCTATCAGGTCAAGGAAGACGGCTGGATCGGCTTCACGGATCACTACTGGATGACCACGCTGATCCCAGAGCCGGGCTCGACCTTCAAAGCAGCCGCAAAATATGACTCGCGCCGCAAAATCTATCAAACCGAAACGGTGCTGCCGACGCTGACCGTAGCGCCGGGTGAGACTGCTGAAGTGACCACACGCCTGTTCGCTGGTGCCAAGGAATGGGAAGCCATTCGGGAATACCAGGCAGAAGGCGTACAGAAATTCATCGACAGCATCGACTGGGGCTGGTTCTTCTTCCTGACCAAGCCGATCTTCTGGCTGCTGCACAACATCAATCTGCTGATCGGCAACATGGGCTGGTCGATCATCGGCCTGACCCTGATCATCAAGGCGATCCTGTTCCCGCTGGCGTTCAAATCCTACGTTTCGATGGCCAAGATGAAGGAACTGCAGCCCCAGATGGAGGCCTTGAAAGAGGCCGCAGGGGATGACCGCCAGAAGATGCAGCAAGGCATGATGGAGCTGTACAAGAAGGAAAAGGTTAACCCGGCCGCAGGCTGTTTGCCGATCCTGATGCAGATCCCCATCTTCTTCTCGCTGTACAAGGTGATTTTTGTCACCATCGAACTGCGTCAAGCCCCATGGTTTGGCCCGTTCCAGGACCTCAGCGCTCCGGATCCGACCTCAATCTTCAACTTCTTTGGCTGGCTGCCTTGGGCGGCACCGCAGCCTGAAAGCTTCATGGCGCTGATCTTTATCGGTATCCTGCCACTGCTGCTGGGTATCTCGATGTGGCTGCAGCAGAAACTGAACCCGGCACCGACCGATGCAACACAGGCGATGATCTTTGCCTGGATGCCATGGGTGTTCATGTTCATGCTGGGCGGATTTGCCAGCGGTTTGGTGGTCTACTGGATCGCGAACAACACGATCACATTTACCCAGCAATACCTGATCATGCGGAGTCAGGGCTATACGCCCGATGTATTCGGCAACATCAAATCAGGCTTCAAACGAACGCCAAAGACGGACGACAAATGAGCGGTTCGGTCACCAGCATTTGGCGGCACCCGATCAAAAGTCACGGGCGTGAACGCCTTGATCGCATTACCATGATCCCCGGGCATACCATGCCCGGGGATCGTGTTTGGGCGGTTGCACATGAGGCGTCGAAAGCGGATGGATCGGAATGGGCACCCTGCGCCAATTTCAGCCGAGGCGCGAAGGCCCCTCAGTTGATGGCAATCTCGGCGCAGCTGCAAGGCGACTCGGTCACGCTGAGCCATCCCAATCGCCCCGATCTAAGCTTTGAGCCCGACGTGCAACAGGATACCTTTCTGGACTGGGTCAAACCGCTGATGCCTGCAGATCGCGCTGCGTCTGCCCGCATTGTCCGCGCCGCTAATCGCGGCATGACGGACAGCGATTTTCCTTCGATCAGTTTGTGCAACATGTCGTCGCATCGGGCGGTCGAACAGAAGCTAGGCAGGGATCTTTCTATCGCTCGCTGGCGCGGAAATATCTGGTTCGATGGCCTGCCGCTGTGGAATGAGTTCGACTGGATTGGCCGCGACATCCGGATCGGCGAGGCCGTTTTTCATGTGCGCGAACGCATCACGCGGTGTTTGGCGACAACCGCCAACCCTGAAACGGGTGAGCGGGATGCCGACACACTGGGTGCGCTGAGCAGCTGGGATCATCAGGATTTTGGCGTTTATGCCGAAGTTCTGGAAGGCGCCACCATTCACACCGGTGACGAGGTTCAGGTTCTATGACCACACTTCCCTTTCCACTAGCTGAAACTCCAGATGAATTCGCAACGGAAACCGGTCGAAAGCTGTTTGCCGGGCCATCCGAATTCGTCAAAGGCGTCGTTGCCATGGATGGCCTGCCTGCCCCCGATCGGCTGGAGGTATGTTTCGCCGGGCGTTCGAATGTCGGTAAATCCAGCTTGATCAACGCGCTAACGGGCACCAAGGGGTTAGCACGTGCCTCGAACACGCCGGGGCGTACACAAGAGATCAACTTTTTCACGCAAGGGCCTGAACTCTATTTGGTCGACCTGCCAGGGTACGGCTATGCGAACGCGCCGGTGAAGGTCGTGGAAAAATGGCAACGTCTGCTGAAACAGTATCTGAGTGGACGTCAGACCCTGCGCCGTGCCTTCGTCCTGATCGACTCGCGCCACGGGGTGAAACCTGTGGACGCCGAGATCATGAAGCTGCTGGATACCAGCGCAGTGACCTTTCAATGCGTTCTGACAAAGGCCGACAAGGTCAAAGCAAAAGACCGGGAAAAGGTGCTGGACCAGGTACGCGCCGCGCTTTCAAAACATCCTGCGGCATTCCCGGAGATCGTGTTGACCTCATCCGAGAAGGGCGACGGCATTCCGACCCTGCGTTCGATCATTGCGCATCTGGAGTGACGCTGTTCAGCAATATACAAGTCATGAGCTAAGGAAGCCGGGTCGCGCCCATCGGGTACGGCCCGTTCAGATTGGCTGTTTCCGCGATCCGGTCTTGGCACCATCCTCCAAACGCCCTAACACAGGGTCCCAGAGGGACAATCAGCCATGAAGACACGAGATATGAACCGGGATTGGATCGCCACCGCCGCCACATTGAACAGCGCCCTGCCCTATCTGCAGCGATACGACGGTGCGATTGTCGTCATCAAGCTAGGTGGCCACGCCATGGGCAGCGACGAAGCCATGGAAAGCTTTGCGCGCGATGTGGTGCTTATGCGTCAGGTTGGCGTAAACCCGGTCGTCGTGCACGGCGGTGGCCCAATGATCAATGCGATGCTCGACAAACTGGACATCCAGTCCGAGTTTGTGGGTGGTAAACGCGTGACGGACAAAGCCACAGTCGAAGTGGTCGAAATGGTCCTGTCGGGCCTTGTGAACAAGCGGATCGTGCAGGCGATCAATGCGCAGGGTGGCATGGCTGTGGGTCTGTCGGGCAAGGATGCCCATTTGATGATGTGCGAACAGACCGACGCCTCGCTCGGGTTTGTCGGCACACCGTCCGAGATGAACCCCAAAGTCCTGCATGACCTGTTTGCGCATGATGTTATCCCTGTGATCGCGCCGCTGGGCGCAGGTCGGAATGGCGAAACCTTCAATGTGAATGGCGACACTGCAGCCGGGGCGATCGCCTCAGCTCTTAAGGCAGACCGCCTGCTGCTGCTGACCGATGTAGCGGGCGTCAAGAACGCAGCAGGCGATGTCGTGACCGAGCTCAAGGCTGGCCAAATTCGTGAGATGACGCGTGAAGGCACTATTGCGGGTGGGATGATTCCAAAAACCGAAACTGCGCTGGACGCGCTGCATAATGGCGTTCGGGCGGTCGTTATTCTGGACGGGCGCGCGCCAAATGCGGTGTTGCTCGAACTGTTTACGGAACACGGTGCTGGATCCTTGATCCGTCCTGATTAACGCCATAGTGATCTTCAACATCTTGCACCGGGCATTAACATGCCCGATTGTGAATGTATGGAGAACGAGCCCCTATTTCGCCTAAGCGTGTTTTTGATCCTGTTTGTTTTGTTTGCGGCGGCAGAGACAATTGCGCCAAAACGCTTACGAACCTGTCCGCGAAAAAATCGGTGGCTAACCAATCTATCAATCACTGTTTTGAACACACTGATGCTCAGGACTATGGCGATTGGGTTGCCCTTATTGGCAGTTGGCGCTGCCATTGATGCCGGGAAAAATGGATTGGGCGTTTTTAATTGGCTCGCCTGGCCAGGGTGGGTTGAGCTTATTCTGTGTGTGCTGATTCTGGACTTTGCAATCTGGCTACAGCATCTGATTACCCACAAGGTGCCAATCCTTTGGCGGCTACATCGTGTGCATCACGCCGACCGAGACATGGACGTCACTACTGCAGTCCGCTTTCACACTGTTGAAATCGCGTTGTCCATGATCCTGAAAATCGGGCTAATCTATCTGCTCGGCGCCAGCGCCCTGGCTGTGATCCTGTTCGAGATCCTTCTCAATGGCACAGCGTTGTTCAATCATTCAAACTTGAAGCTCCCCCTTGCCCTTGACGCTGTGGTACGTAGGATTCTTGTGACACCCGATATGCATCGCGTACATCATTCGGTATTCCGAACAGAGCATGACAGCAATTATGGCTTTGCACTGTCTATCTGGGACCGAATGCTGGGGACTTACATCGCACAACCTCGGGACGGGCACGAACAAATGAGCGTGGGATTGGAATGGCAGGACGATCGACCAACAAAACTGGGCTGGAGCCTGGCTCTGCCCTTCCGCCGTTGACGACCTACGCCAATGTCGAACGAGCAGCCGCTCAGGTTGGGCTGATAGTTATGGGTGCACTTCATCCAAGGCCCAGTGAAGCAAAGCAACTTAATGACGGAACCCTGATCCTTCTGGGGGCTGCGGGGGCATTCTGGCCTGCTCTGAAGGCCTCGGCTGAGTGGCAGGATGGCCAACCCGACCCGGTTGATCGCTGGTCCAGACGGGTGATCGGCCAGCTTGCGCAGGACATGAGGGGCACCGCCTACTATCCGTTCGGCGGCCCACCATACGCACCCTTCATTGACTGGGCACTTAAGTCCGGTCGCACCTTCAGCAGTCCGGTCGGGGCTCTGGTGCACGATACGGTAGGGATGATGATATCATTCCGTGGTGCGTTGCATTTTGCGGATGAGCTTTCAATTCCATCCGTGTCTCAATCGTCACCTTGCACAGAATGCCCCGCGCCTTGTGCAACAACCTGTCCGGTTGGGGCATTGAACACCCACAGCTTCTATGACGTGGCAGCCTGTCATGATCATCTCGATACCAAGACGGGACACAGCTGCATGAATAAAGGCTGCCTTGCCCGGCTCGCCTGCCCTCTCAGCGCCGGCGCAGAGCGCCAGCCAGAGCAATCTGCGCATCACATGAAAGCATTTCACCGATCATGACCCGCACACTGATCCTAATGCGCCATGCCAAGTCCAGTTGGGGCGATCCCTTTGCCGAAGATCACGACCGCCCGTTGAACAATCGAGGACGCAAATCGGCCCCCGCGATTGGGGCGTGGCTGCAAAGCAATGGCTGGCTGCCGGATGACGTTATCTGCTCAAGCGCCAAGCGCACCCGGGAAACGTGGGACAGGCTGGGGCTGAGCACCCCGGAAATCCGCTTTACCCCCGCCTTGTATCTGACAGGCTCCGATGAGATGTTCGCCGAATTGGCCACAGCCACCGGCAATACCGTACTCATGCTGGGGCATAATCCCGGCATCGCTGCATTTGCAAATCGGCTGGTACGCAACCAGCCCGATCATTCGAGATTCTACGACTATCCGACTTGTGCAACGACTGTAATCCGGTTCGATATCCCCGACTGGAATGCGCTCGAATGGCATCAGGGTGAGGTTCTGGGCTTCACGATCCCACGCGAGCTGCTGGAATAGAAAAAGGCGAGGTCGACACCCCGCCTTCTTGGTTTTCTGATCCGAATTTAGTGTCCCAGAATCTGGCTGAGGAACAACTTGGTCCGTTCGCTCTGCGGGTTGTTGAAGAACTCTTCCGGTTCGTTCTGCTCCACAATCTGACCGGCATCCATAAAGATCACGCGGTTGGCGACCTGGCGGGCAAAGCCCATCTCGTGGGTCACACACAGCATGGTCATGCCTTCCTCGGCCAGCTCGATCATGGTGTCGAGCACCTCTTTGATCATCTCAGGGTCCAGCGCCGAGGTTGGCTCATCGAACAACATGATCCGCGGCATCATGCACAGCGAGCGGGCTATCGCCACACGCTGCTGCTGGCCACCCGATAGCTGTCCGGGATACTTGTCGGCCTGCTCAGGGATCTTCACCTTTTCCAGGAAATGCATCGCGCGCTCTTCGGCCTCTTTCTTGGGCGTCTTGCGCACCCAGATCGGGGCCAGCGTGCAGTTTTCCAGAATGGTCAGGTGCGGGAACAGGTTGAAGTGCTGGAACACCATGCCAACCTCGGACCGGATCTTGTCGATGTTTTTCAGGTCATTCGACAGCTCGGTCCCATCCACAATGATCGTGCCCTGCTGGTGTTCCTCCAGCGCGTTCAGGCAGCGGATCAGGGTGGACTTGCCCGACCCCGACGGCCCCGCGATCACGATCCGCTCGCCCTGATTGACGGTCAGATTGATATCGCGCAGCACGTGGAAGGCCCCGTACCACTTGTTCATATTGGTGATTTCGATGGCGATTTCGTCGCTCACCTGCATTTTGGAGCGGTCGATTTCGCGTTCAATTGCAAGTTCAGACATGTGTTGAACTCCTTAACGGTGGCCAGTCTGAAGCTTGCGCTCCAGGTACATGGAATAACGGGACATGGAGAAGCAAACCACGAAGAACAGAACGCCGATAAAGGCAAACAGTTCCCAGTAGACGCCGTTCCAGGCGGTATCGGCGCGGATGCCGTTGGTCAGGCCAATCACGTCGAACAGACCGATGATCGAGACCAAAGTCGTATCCTTGAAAATACCGATGAACGTGCTCACGATGCCCGGGATCGAGATTTTCAGCGCCTGTGGCATGATGATCAGCCGTTGCGCCTGCCAGTAGTTCAGGCCCAGACTGTCTGCGCCTTCGTACTGACCACGCGGCAGGGCAGCCAGACCACCCCGGATCACCTCGGCCATATAGGCAGCCGAGAACAGGGTCATCATGATCATCACCCGCAGGATGATGTCAAAATTAGTGCCCGGCGGCAGGAACAGGTTCAGCAACAGCGATGCCACAAACAGCAGGGTAATCAGCGGCACGCCCCGAATGAACTCGATAAAGCCCACGCACAGGTATTTGACGATCATCAGATCGGACTGACGACCCAGCGCCAGCACGATACCGATAGGCAGCGAAACACCAATGGCCACGACACCCAACAGGATCGCTAGCATAAAGCCACCAAAGTCGCGGCTTTCCACCGGCGCGATACCGATCGGAATGATTGCATTGATTGCGTCAGCCACGGAACCGGCAGCAAACAGCCACCATAGTATGGGCAGCGCAATCGCAAGGATAATCGCGGCAAGAGACCCGGCAACCGGAAGCGCAAACTTGTACGCGAAATACCCGATGGCAAATCCGGCGGCGACCATGAGCGGCCCCCAGATCGACCCACCCCACATCAGCCAAGGCAGCAGGAACGGATAAGCCGCCGTTACAATCAACAGCTTACGCGGCACCTTGGTGAACAACACCGGCGCAATAGCAACCAACAACAGGATGAAGGTCAGGTTCGGACGGAAATAGGCCGGCCATGCCCCTGTTTCAGGCGGGTTCGACCATGTGGCATCCGGATGCGCCGGATACGGCGGATAGAACCCATATAGCAGCTGTAGCCAACGATCCTTGATCACACCCCAGCAGGCATGACCATGCGTATCGCCCCACGTAGCCATCATGATCTCACGACATTCCGACAGGGAATTGGCGTTCCAAACGGATTCGAACGTCCAGGACAGGATGTTGGAGAGCACATAGTAGATGAAGACCAGCGAGACGATTGTCAGGATGGCGTTCAGCCAGCTTGAAAACAGGTTATGCTTGATCCAGCCCAGTACACCGACCTCGGAGGCGGGTGGTGCCTGTTCCGGCAACATTTCCGTGCGGACAAATGAAACATCACTCATATTACCGCTCCACCAGTTTGACACGGTTGTTGTACCAGTTCATCACCGCCGAAATGCTCAGCGAGATGGACAGGTAGACCAGCATCAGCAGCAGAACGCATTCCAGCTCGCGACCGGTCTGGTTCATGGTGATGCCACCCAGCGTACCCGTGATGTCCATATATCCGACCGCGATCGCCAGCGACGAGTTCTTGGTCAGGTTCAGATAGTTCGAGATCATTGGCGGGATGATCACCCGCAACGCCTGCGGCAAGATCACCAGACGCATGGTCCGCCCCGGGCGCAGGCCCAGTGCGGATGCAGCCTCGGTCTGACCTTTGGAAATAGCCAGAATACCAGCGCGCACGATCTCGGCGATGAATGCCGCAGTGTACAGCGACAGGGCCAGCCACAAGGCAATCAGCGAGTTACGAAGGTGGGTACCGCCGCTGAAGTTGAAGCCTTTCAGCTCAGGGTAGCCCAGGTGAAAACCCAGAACGCCCAGCAGGATGGCTGACGGCACGAACAAAAGGCCCAGTTGGATGTGCCAGATGGTCGGGCGATCGCCGGTCTTTTCTTGCGTTGAATTGGCCCAAGCCGAAACCTTGCGCATCGCAAAGATGCTGCCGCCAAACACGATCAGGAAGGCGATCAGGTCAAGCGAAACATCAAAGCGCAGGCTTGATGTACCGAAAAGGTGGATATCGCCCAATCCGCGCGAGAACAGAAACTCGGGGATATAGACCCCGCGATTTGTGACCGCGACCGTGCCAAAAAGATCCATCGTGGCTTCTGGGTTTTCACCTCGGAAGGCGCGCGGTGCTGGCAGGCTTTCAATCAGGATCGCCATGGCGAACACGATCCAAAGCAGCACTGGAACGTTACGGAACATCTCGACATAGACCGTCATGATCCGCGCGATCAGCCAGTTATTCGACAGGCGCAAAACACCGACCATGACACCGATGATCGTTGCTGTGATACAGCCCAGAACTGCAACAACCAGAGTGTTTAGCAGGCCTATAAACGCCGCGCGCAGATGTGTATCGCGCGAGTCGTATTCCAGCAGGCGTTGGTTGATGTCATAGCTGGCCGGTTCGGCAAAAAAGTCGAACCCGACTGTTCTGCCCAGCGTTTCAAGGTTCTGAATGGTGTTGTTGATAATCCAGGCTGCCAGAAGCATGAAACCGATCATCGCTATGACCTGAATGGTCGCAGATCGGTACCGCGTATCATAAAGGAGCATGGACAGCCGGAAGTGCTCCTTCGGCGGGTCAGTGAGTGTCGTCATGACCTATGTATATCCCCGTGCATCCCGGATGTTGGCAGAGTTTGCCTCTGCTCAGATCGTTCCGGGCGTGTTTCTTATGGAAGGAAAAAGGGCGCGGGTTCCCCCGCGCCCTTTTCCGTGGATCTTAGCGGAAAGGCGGTGCGTACAGCAGGCCACCATCGGTCCACTGTGCGTTCAGGCCGCGTGCCAGACCGATCGGGGTTTCCTCGCCGATGTTCTTGGCAAACACTTCGCCGTAGTTACCGCCGACTTTGATCGCGCGCTGTGCCCAGTTCGCGTCCAGACCCAGCATCTCACCCAGCGTACCTTCGGTACCCAACAGGCGGTTTACCTCTGGGTTGTCGGTGGCACCGCTGGACATCTCGTCGATGTTCGCCGAGGTTACACCCAGTTCTTCCGCTGCGATCAGTGCGTTCAGGGTCCAGCGGACCACATCGCCCCACTCGTGATCGCCATGACGGACCAGCGGGCCCAGCGGCTCTTTCGAGATGATTTCGGGCAGGATCACGTGGTCGCCTGCGTTTTCAAAGGTGGCGCGCGTAGCAGCCAGACCCGATGCGTCGGTGGTGTAAACGTCACAGGCACCAGCCAGATACTGCTGCTGCGCTTCGGCGTTAGTTTCGATCGGAACCGGCTCGTAGCTCATGTTGTTGATGCGGAAGAAATCCGCCAGGTTAAGCTCAGTTGTGGTGCCGGTCTGGATGCAAACGGTTGCACCGTCCAGTTCCTTGGCCGAGCTGACGCCCAGTGCCTTGGGAACCATGAAGCCCTGACCATCGTAGTAGTTGATGCCGACGAATTCGAACTTCAGGTCGACGTCGCGGCTGAAGGTCCACGTGGTGTTACGGGCCAGCATGTCAATCTCGCCCGAAGCCAGCGCGGTGAAACGTGTTTTACCGGTGGTCGGGATGAACTCAACGGCGCTTGGGTCGTCCAGAACGGCAGCGGCTACCGCGCGGCATACGGCCACGTCAAAACCCTGCCACTCACCATTGGCATCGGGGCTGGCAAAGCCGGGTACGCCGGTTGCGACGCCGCAGTTCAGCTTGCCGCGGGCTTTCACGTCGTCAACGGTACCCGCTGCAGCTGCGCCAGCAGCCAGGCCGGCAATGGTTGCCACGCCCAAAATTACGGATTTTTTCATTTTTACCTCTTCCTGATTTTCCATCCCTGAATGGAACGGTTCGATCCGGCGCATAGGCGCCAGAAAGGTTACCCAAAAGGTGTCTCCCCTTTAGTGGCCCGAGTTTGGGCGTATTCATCAACAAACGTCAAGGGCTGGATCAGGGAAAACGATAGGTCTTTTCTGCCAGAATCGGACACAAATTCACGATTTGACGAGAATCCGTCTCAGAACGAGAGGTCAAAGAACTGCTTTGCGTGCAGAAAGGCGGCCCGTTTCACTTCGGCGGCAGCATGTGCCTCATCGTCGTGGCCCCATTGTTCGATCTGCCAAAGCTCGTCCAGCCGAGAAATGCGCCATATCTCGTCCGGTTTGCGCCAATTCTGCGCAGCGGCAAAACCAAGAATCAATGACCCCGACAGGCTGACGAGGTCATGAAACGCCGCCAGCTGGAACGCATTCAGTCCATGCACCCGGTCACGCAGGCCTTGCAGCACCTCGGCAGCTTGCGGTTGATGCACCACCCCTGCACGCGGGATCAACCGCGCGCCCAGCGCGTCCGCAGCCCAATCCAATGCAGGATCCCAGGCCTCGGACTGCCGCTGCTGCAACGTTTCGGGATGGGTCGCCCGATAACACAGCAGATCCGAGTCGCCGTAATCGGCCAGCATATCGGCAACCTCACCATGCTGGTGCCGCACCTTGTCGATCGCCGCATTGGCCGAACGGGTGAATGGCATCGTGGTCGGATCGATTTCCTTTTCCTGTGCATCCCATTCCCGTGCAACGGCCTCGGCCATGGCACGCGTGGGCAGGTCCAGCGCAGCCTTGGCGGGCGTTTTGACGCGTCGACCATCCAATTCAACCGTATAGCCCACGTCGGTCTCAACGACCGTGCTTGTCGTCCAGAAGCGTTTGGGTTTCCAGTCGCTCATCTCTTTAGCCCCAGATCTTGGCCAGTGCGCCTGGCAATTCTTCGAATGTTTCGATCACATGTGTCGCAGCCGTCAGTACCCGACGATCGTGATAACCCCAGCTGACACCGATCCCGGCAACTTGCGCGGCTGCGGCCATATCCATGTCAAAGCTGGTGTCGCCCACCATGACGGCTTGCGCAGCCGGCACGCCCGTTTCAGCCAAAGCTGTTTCTATCATCGACGGGTGCGGCTTGGACGGATGGTGATCTGCTACCTGACGAGTAATAAAATGCTGCTGCAACCCATGCCCTTCAAGCAGCGCATCAAGCCCGCGCTGAGACTTGCCTGTGGCCACTCCCAATAGTACCTCGGGCTGAGCGTGAAGTGCCTCAATCACTTGGCGCGCACCGGGATAAAGCGGCGAGCTTGCGGCGCCCTGCTCCAACCTTTGCGCGTGATAGGCCTGCTTATATCCGTCAACCAATGCGCTTTGTATCCGTTCGGACTGATCTGCTGCCAGACGCGCCATTGCATGGGGCAGAGATAAACCGACGATGGACAGGATGGCGTCACGATCCGGGACCGGCAGTGACTGCGCCTGAAAACAGGCGGTCATTGCCGAAACAATGGCACCCTGACTATCGACCAGAGTGCCATCCACATCAAACAGGACCAGCCGCAATGGGGCGTTCATCGCAACTCCTCAAACGGATCATCTGCAGCGAGGTCTTCGGTCCAGCCTAGCGTATCCCAGCTGTGTTTCATATGATCCGGTAAAGGCGCCGTAAGCGAGATGTGTTTGCGGGTCATCGGGTGTTCAAAGGACAGGCTGCGGGCGTGGAGATGCAGCTTTTTGCTGATGATACCTCCCAACTGCGCGCCCCAGCCATCGCCGAGGTTTTCCTGCCCCGAACCGCCATATTTCCCATCGCCTATTATCGGATGGCCGATCGCAGCCATATGCGCACGCAACTGATGAGTTCGCCCCGTCACCGGCTCCATCGCGACCCAGGCTGCCCGCCCTGCAACGCGATACAGCGTTGCATAGAGCGTATGCGCACGTTTCGCGCCGGGCGTATCGTTCACTTCGCTCGGATGAACAGCGATCATCTTCTCGCCTTCGCCATGCTTGCCATGCCCCGGTGCCTTGACCAGCCCGGTCTTGATTTCGCCCAGGTACGGAGTTGGAACACCAGCTACCAGCGCCCAATAGATCTTTTGGGTGTTTCGGTGCCGGAAGGCTGCTGTCAGCCCTTTGGCGGCCTCGCGCGTACGGGCCATCAGCAGAACGCCAGATGTGTCCTTATCCAAACGATGCACAAGGCGCGGGTTCTCGTCATACCCAAAACGCAACGCTTCGGACAGGCTGTCCACATGGCGGGTTTGACCGCTGCCACCCTGAACTGGCAAGCCATGCGGCTTGTTCAGCGCCAGCACGTGATCGTCTTTATAAATCACGCAAGACTGGATCATCTTTGCGTCAGCGTCCGAAACACGATGCTTTACGACAGCGGGCTTATGGTCGGCGTCTGGCAGCGGCGGCACGCGCACAGACTGCCCGGCCTCTAGCCGCGTCGAAGCTTTGACCCGACTGCCATCTACGCGCAGTTCACCCTTGCGGCACATCTTCTCGATCCGGCCCTGGCTGACATGAGGAAACAGGCGGCGCAGCCAACGATCCAGCCTCTGGTCGCCATCGCCCTCTGCTACGGTGATCACCTGTACGCCGCTCATGCCATTGCCCCTTGTTCCGCACGGCTGATCCGCCCGGATTGTGCTTGTTTCAGTGCCTTAGAAATCATGCGCGTCTGTCGCGCGCATCGGGTGCAGAGTCAAGTCTAGCCCTGATTGCGTTGCGTTCTCAGCTTGGCGAAGTATTCCAGCCGTTTTTTCAGCTCGCGCTCAAAACCACGCTCTACCGGCTGATAGAGAACCGGGCGCTTCATATCATCCGGGAAATAGTTCTGACCCGAGAACCCATCTTCGGCATCGTGGTCATAGGCATACCCTGCACCATATCCCTGATCCTTCATCAGCGATGTCGGAGCGTTCAGGATATGTTTGGGTGGCGGTTCACTGCCCGATTGCTTGGCCAGCCGCATCGCCGCCTTATACCCCACATAGGCCCCGTTCGATTTCGGAGCGAGAGCCAGATACACCAACGCCTGCGCCAGTGCCAACTCGCCCTCGGGCGAGCCCAGCCGTTCATAGGTTTCCCAACTGTGCAGGCAGATCGATTGCGCCTGAGGATCGGCCAAACCGATATCTTCAACCGCCATCCGCGTGATCCTCCGCGCCAGATAGCGCGGGTCTTCGCCGCCGGTCAGCATCCGCGCAAACCAATACAGCGCCGCGTCAGGGTCCGATCCACGCACCGATTTGTGCAGGGCTGAGATCAGATTATAATGCTCATCCCCCGATTTGTCGTATTTTGCGGCCCGCCGCATCAGGCGCGTCGACAATGCATCCGGGTCCAGATCGGCGTCCACTTTCCAAGCAGCTACCTGTTCAATCAGGTTCAGTAGTGCGCGACCGTCGCCATCCGCCATCTCCTGCAGCGCCTCGCGGGCGGCAGACGTTAGTGGCAAGGCGCGGTCAAGCTCTTTCTCGGCGCGTTGTGTCAAACGCTCAAGATCAGCAAGGCTAAGGCGTTCCAGAACCAACACCTGAGACCGGCTGAGTACCGCCGCGTTTAGCTCGAAGGAAGGGTTTTCGGTCGTCGCGCCAACCAGGAGGATCGTGCCGTCCTCCATATGCGGCAGAAACCCGTCCTGTTGCGCTTTATTGAAACGGTGGATTTCGTCAACAAATAGTAAGGTGCCCTGCCCGTTCTGACGACGGATTTTAGCAGCCTCAAATACCTTCTTCAGATCCGGCACACCGGTAAAAATCGCGCTGATCTGTACGAAATGCAGATCGGTCTCCTGCGCCAGCAACCGGGCGATGGTTGTCTTTCCTACACCCGGCGGGCCCCAGAAGATCAGGCTGGACAGGCTACCTGACGCGAGCATCACCCCCAATGGCGCATCTGGTCCCAAAACCTGCTCTTGCCCGATCACCTCAGACAGGGATTGTGGGCGCAAGCGATCCGCAAGCGGCCTGTGCGGCGAAGCGGTTGGTTCCGCAGAACCGGTATCGAACAAGTCACTCACGGATCACAACCGAAACCGCAATGAGATTAACCGGCTTCCCCGCTCAATCTCCATCTGTACCCGGCGACCTGGATCGGTCAGGGCCTGAACGATATCCTCCGGTGTCTCGGTTCTGGTTCCGTTGATACCTTTTACGACATCGCCCACACGCAATCCTGCGCGGCCGCTATAGCGGCTCGGATCAACCACCACGACGCCGGTCTGAGACAGCGACAAGCCAAGCTTTACGATCACCGCCGGATTTACGCCCGAAACGATCAGACCTGGCATGACCGTATCCTCGTCCAGCGTAGTCTCATCCGCCGCAGGCGTTTCAGGCGGTTTGATCAGCGCCACTTCAATATCCGAGCGGTCTTCGCCCCGCAGCCGAGTCAGGACCGACTTTCCACCCACCCCGGCAACAGCCATGCGAAATTTCATCTCGGCCGGAGAATTCACCTCGTCCCCGTCGACATGGGTGACCACATCGCCGACCCGCAGACCCGCTTCTACCAGCGGACTCAGTTCATGTAAGTCAGAAATCACCACACCGAGTGGGATGGCCATACCCAGAGACTCGGCTATATCCGCGCTCATGTGTTGACCGGCCATTCCTGCCCAAGGACTTACGAAGCTTTCGTTGCCAGACTGCGCCTGCCGCAGGAATTCGGCTACCAAATTGGCCGGAATGGCAAAGCCGATACCGTTCGACCCGCCCGAGCGGGTCAGGATTGAAGTATTGATACCAATTAGATCGCCATTCACATCGATCAGCGCGCCACCGGAATTGCCCGGGTTGATCGCCGCATCGGTTTGAATGAAGTACCCTCTTGCGTTTCCGGTTGCGGTTCCTGTGCGCGCCAGCCCTGAAATAATACCTGACGAAACAGTTTGGCCAACGCCGAAGGGGTTGCCAATCGCCAGCGTCAGCTCTCCTACTTCAACCTGATCGGAATCGCGCATCTGCAGGAACGGCAGATCGCTTGCCTCATTCAGCCGCAAGATTGCAATGTCGCTTTCTTTGTCACCCAGAACGACTTCGGCAGTGAATTCACGACGGTCGGTAGTCACGACCTGAATTTCCGATGCCATCCCCACAACGTGGTAGTTTGACACCACATACCCATCACCAGTGAGGATCACGCCAGAGCCGAGCGAATTCTGCACACGGGGGCGTGGCGTCCCAAATCCACGGCCAAAGAAGTCCTGAAAGAACGGGTCAGAAAACAGTGGATTTGCCCGCCCTTCGCGCACAATCTTGGCGTAGATGTTCACAACCGCCGGGGCAGCCTGCTTTACGACAGGGGCGAACCCGAGGCTGATTTCGGTCTGGCTTTTTGGTACCTGCGTCTCCGCGGCTGCCGGTATTGCGCCCATCAGCAATACTAGGGAACACAATAGTCTTAGCATCATCGGCCCTCCGGCAATATCGCCAACCGGATATGCGGGGCCGATGCAAAGATTGCAAGCGACATAACCCGCTGCCTTCGACAATGCTGAGGACCTACCGCTTTCTTTTGAGCTATTCGCACAAATATCCTGCTTGAGCATTATGGCTTCGCAAAGCGTTGCAAAAGTTTCACAGGGAATTGTGCTATGTGTTGGACTTGGCGCTGAATCCAATCAGAGGGAACGACCATGCACAAAGACCGGGAATTGACCTTTGCAACGGCCCTTGCCTCTCATCATCAAAATAAGAGCTTTGTGCGGGAAGAGCACGCCCACGAGTATTACCAGGCCTCACTACTGAGTGCCGTCATGCAGGGAGTCTATGACGGGACTGTTTCCATCAGTCAGCTGCTGGAACACGGAGATTTCGGTCTCGGTACCTTCAACGCCCTGGACGGAGAAATGGTGGTGCTGGATGGTGTCGCTTATCGCCTGGATGGGGAAGGCAAAGCGACAATTGCGGATAACGGCGCGCTGACACCATACGCAGCCGTCATTGACTTTGAACCAACGATTTCGCTCGCGTTGGATTCTCCGATTAACAAATCCGGTTTCGAGGAGGGTTTGGATGACATGGCCGATGCAAAGAACCTGTTTTATGCGGTTCGTTTCACCGGATTGATCAAACACATTAGGTATCGAAACGTGTTGAAACAGGAACGGCCATACAAACCTTTGCTGGAAGTGGTCAAAACGCAGGCCGAATTCGAATTGGATGATGTTGATGGAACCATTCTTGGGTTCCGCTGCCCTGACTACGCGGTCGGGATCGGCGTTCCGGGTTACCACTTGCATTTCATCTCTGACGACCGGACTACCGGTGGGCACGTTCTTGATTACACATTGACCCGGGGAAAGATCGAAATTGATCACACCTCTTCATTGCATCTGGAACTGCCAGAGACAGAGGATTTCTCTGACGCCAATCTATCCGCAGGAGCGTCGGCAGATGGCATTCTGAAAGCCGAAAGCAATTAGGTTGCGCCCAATTTGGACGTCCGAAAGGTACAAAAGAAAACCCCCGCGACTGTGACGCGGGGGCTGAAACTCAGATATAGACGAGGCTTATTCGTCGGCTGCGGCCTCTTCGGCGGCAACGCGGGCTTTGTCGGCCGCGCCTTTGGCGTCGACGTCACGATCAACGAATTCGATGATCGCCATCGGTGCCATGTCGCCATAGCGGAAGCCAGCTTTCAGGATGCGGACGTATCCACCCTGACGCTCTGCATAGCGGGGGCCCAGAACCTCGAACAGCTTTGCGACGTCTTTGTCTTCTTTCAGCTGTGCTGCCGCCTGACGACGGGCGTGCAGGTCGCCGCGCTTGCCCAGAGTGATCAGTTTTTCGATGATCGGGCGTAGTTCTTTTGCCTTCGGCAGAGTTGTTTTGATTTGCTCATGCTCGATGAGCGAACCAGCCATGTTTGCAAACAGAGCCTTGCGGTGCTCATGAGTACGGTTCAGGCGGCGGTAACCACGTGCGTGACGCATTTTTCAATTCCTTATTTCGCGTTTTGCTTTGTCTGGCCGGCGATGCGTGTCACCGGCTCTCCTTGGGGCGGAAGTGCCCATATGGTCCCCGGCAGCCCGGGCATTTGTGAAGACGCGCTTAGAACGCGTCTTCGAATTTCTTGGCCAGATCTTCGATGTTGTCGGGCGGCCAGTCCTCGACATCCATGCCGAGGTGCAGACCCATACCGGACAGCACTTCCTTGATCTCGTTCAGCGACTTGCGGCCGAAGTTCGGAGTGCGCAGCATCTCGGCTTCGGTCTTCTGAATCAGATCGCCGATGTAAACGATGTTGTCGTTCTTCAGGCAGTTTGCCGAACGGACCGACAGTTCCAGCTCGTCCACTTTCTTCAGCAGCAGCGGGTTGAACTCCAGACCATCGTCTTCGTCCTGGCGGCCAGCCGATTCCGGCTCGTCGAAGTTGACGAAGATTGACAGCTGATCCTGCAGGATGCGTGCAGCAAATGCCAGCGCGTCTTCCGGCGTGATCGAACCGTCGGTGTCGATCTTCAGGGTCAGCTTGTCATAGTCCAGAACCTGACCTTCACGGGTCGGCTGAACGTCATAGGCAACCTTTTTAACCGGCGAATAGATCGCGTCGATCGGGATCAGGCCGATGGGTGCGTCTTCGGGCTTGTTCTTCTCAGCCGAGACGTAACCTTTGCCGGTGTTGACGGTCAGTTCCATGAACAGGTCAGCGCCATCGTCCAGGTGGCAGATGACGTGATCACGGTTCAGAACCTCGATACCGGCGCTTTCGCTGATGTCGCCTGCGGTGACAACTGCGGGGCCTTTGGCATTGATCGACAGGCGCTTGGGTCCTTCGACTTCCATGCGCAACGAAACGCCTTTGAGGTTCAGGATGATGTCGGTGACGTCTTCACGCACACCGGCAACCGAGCTGAACTCGTGCAGGACGTTGTCGATCTGAACACTGGTGATGGCCGCACCTTGCAGGCTGCTCATCAGAACGCGGCGTAGCGCGTTGCCCAGGGTCAGGCCAAAGCCGCGTTCCAGCGGCTCGGCAACCAGTGTTGCCTGACGTGCAGGGTCGTTGCCCGGCTTGCCGTCAAGCTGGGTCGGCTTGATCAATTCTGCCCAATTCTTATGGATCATGTAATCCCTCCATTCCTGTCCGCGCCCCATGACCAACAAGGTGCAGACGCCCGAGGTTCAAAATGACGTGCTGGGGCCGTGCTAAAACACAGCCCCAGCCTAATTCAAAATCGCTTAGACGCGACGACGCTTCGGCGGACGGCAGCCGTTGTGAGCAATCGGTGTCACGTCGCGGATCGACGTGATGTTGAAGCCCACGGCAGCCAGCGCACGCAGAGCCGATTCACGACCCGAACCGGGGCCCTGAACTTCGACTTCGAGCGTCTTGACGCCATGTTCCTGCGCCTTCTTGCCTGCGTCTTCTGCAGCCATCTGAGCCGCATAAGGAGTCGATTTCCGCGACCCTTTGAAGCCCATGGTACCGGCAGACGACCACGAGATGGCGTTGCCCTGTACGTCCGAGATCAGGATCTTGGTGTTGTTGAAGGTCGAGTTCACATGGGCAACGCCCGATGCGATGTTCTTGCGCTCTTTGCGCTTTACGCGAGTCTTGTCACGTGCCATCGGTCAGACCCTCCCTTATTTCTTCTTACCGGCAATGGCCTTTGCGGGGCCTTTGCGGGTACGAGCATTGGTGTGGGTACGCTGACCGCGAACCGGCAGGTTGCGGCGGTGACGCAGACCGCGATAGCAGCCCAGGTCCATCAGACGCTTGACGTTCATCTGAACTTCACGACGCAGGTCACCTTCGACGGTGAAGTTTGCATCGATGTGCTCGCGGATGGCCAGAACTTCGGCGTCGGACAGTTCGTTGACGCGACGGTGCGCTTCAATGCCCACGGCTTCGCAGATTGCTTTGGCCGAGGTGTTTCCGATACCGGTGATATATGTGAGGGCGATTGGTACCCGCTTTGCAGTCGGGATGTTTACGCCGGCAATACGTGCCACGTGTCACTTTCCTTTTTGTTGCGGTTCCGTAGCTCCGGAACCTTTTTTCACAACACTTGACCGTGGCAGTGACGCCAGAGGGTCCAGTATTATTCGAGGTGGTCGGGGCAATCGGGACGAATCCCGCATGCGGTCTTGATTCCCTTTAGGGATGGGGGTCGATATGGGCTTTTGGCAGCGCCGTCAAGCCCATATTCATATCAGCCAAGAACAGCCTCAATCGACGCGGTGACTTCCTTGATATCCGCCAGCCCATTCACCGGGCGCAGATCGCCTTTGGCGTAGTAATAGCCGATCAGCGGTGAGGTCTTCTTGTAGTATTCCATCAACCGCGTGCGCAGGCTGTCTTCGTTGTCGTCGGCGCGACGAACGAAGTCATTTTCCTTGCCGCAATTGGTGCATTTGCCATCTGCCGGGATCGGCTTGGTATTGTCGTTATAGACCTCACCACATCCGCCGCAGGTTGACCGCGCCGTGATCCGGCCCACCAGCGCGTCATCGTCCACACGCATCTCGATCACTGTATGCAGCGACTGGCCCAGCTTGGTCAGCAAAGCCGATAGGGCATCGGCCTGTGCCAGCGTGCGGGGGAAGCCGTCAAAGATGAAACCCGCACCTTTTTCGGTGGTCAGTTTCTCTTCGATCAAGCCGATCACGATCTCGTCTGTGACCAGCTTGCCCGCGTCCATGATCGCAGCAACCTTCTGGCCCATCTCCGTGCCCGAGGTTTTGGCCTCGCGCAGCATGTCTCCGGTGCTCAATTGCACCATACCGCGGGTTTCAACCAGGTGACGCGCCTGCGTGCCCTTGCCTGCCCCCGGGGGACCGAGAAGTATGATGTTCATCGACGAGCAGCTCCCTTTCTGCCGCGTTTCTTGCTTTTGCCGCGCAGTTGGGACTTTTCAATCAGCCCTTCGTATTGATGCGCCAACAGATGGCTCTGAACCTGCTGAATCGTGTCCATGGTCACAGAGACGATAATCAGAACCGAGGTGCCGCCGAAATAGAACGGAATAGCAAACTGGCCCCGCAGGATTTCAGGCAGCAGACAGACGGCCGCCAGATAAGCCGAGCCCAGAACGAGCACGCGGTTGACCACGTATTCCAGATACTCGGAAGTTTTCTTGCCTGGACGGATACCCGGCACAAAACCATTCTGCTTTTTCAGGTTGTCCGCCACATCGTCCGGTTTGAACGACACGTTAAACGTATAGAAATAGGCGAAGAATACGATCATCGACGCGAAGAATAGCAGGTACAGCGGCTGTCCGGGGCCAAAGTTGGCCAGCAGCCACGACATGACCGGGCCATTAGTGGCGCCCGACGAGAAGGTCGAGATCGTCACCGGCAGCAGCAGCAGCGAGCTTGCAAAGATCGCAGGGATGACGCCCGCCGGGTTCACTTTGACCGGCAGGTGGCTGGAGCCGCCTTCATAGACTTTCATACCCGCCTGACGGCGCGGGTACTGGATATGGATCTTGCGCAGGGCCCGCTCCATGAACACCACAAAGGTGATCACGGCGATGACCATGATGATCACACCCACGATCACGGCGGGGCTGATTGCACCGCTGCGGCCCGAAGCGAAGAACTGCGCCAGAGCGGCGGGAACCTCGGCAATAATGCCAACGAAGATGATCAGAGAGATACCGTTACCGATGCCGCGTGCGGTGATCTGCTCGCCCAGCCACATCAGGAACATGGTGCCGCCGACCAAAGTGATCATGGTCGACATACGGAAGAACATGCCCGGATCGGTCGCAAGATCGCCCGATTCCAACGAAACCGCCAGACCATAAGCCTGAACGGTGGCCAGAGCCACGGTACCGAAACGGGTGTATTGGTTGATCTTCTTGCGCCCTTGCTCGCCCTCTTTCTTGAGTTGCTCAAGCGCGGGAACCATCGATGTCAGCAGCTGCACGATGATCGAGGCCGAGATGTAGGGCATGATGCCGAGGGCAAAGATACCCATCCGCCCCAGCGCCCCGCCGGTGAACATCGAAACCATGCCGCCGATGCCCTGCCCCGCTTGCTCCATGAACTCGCGCAGGGCCTGCCCGTCGATACCTGGGACCGGAATGAAGGTGCCCAGACGATAGACGATCAACAAACCCAGCGTGAACAGGATGCGGTTGCGCAGATCGGTGGCCTTGCCCAAAGCAGCCCAGCTTGTGTTGGCTGCCATTTGTTCTGCTGCTGATACCATAAATCGGTCTCTCTTATGCAAACACCGCCCGGAACCGTTTTCCGGCTCGGGCGGCGTCTTGGAAAACTCTGAGGTCTATGTAAGCGGGTCTGCGCCCGCTCACAAGCGCTTACTCTGCCGCAGCAGCTTTTGTGACCGTAAGTGAGCCGCCCGCTTTCTCAACCGCTTCAACAGCAGCTTTCGAAGCACCGGTGACTTCCAGGTTCACTTTGGCGCTGATCTCGCCTTTCGCCAGAACGCGGACACCGTCCAGCTTGCGACGGACCAGACCGGATGCAACCAGCGCGTCCTCGGTGATCGCAGCTTTGGCATCCAGCTTGCCGGCGTCGACGAATTTCTGGATCAGGCCCAGATTGATAACGGCGAATTCCTTGCGGTTCGGCTTGTTGAAGCCACGCTTAGGCAGACGCTGATACAGCGGCATCTGGCCGCCTTCGTAGCCATTGATGGCCACACCCGAACGGGATTTCTGGCCTTTGATACCACGGCCACCCATTTTACCTTTGCCGGAACCGGGGCCACGGCCAACGCGAGTGCGTTTCGGTGCGGCGCCAGGATTGTCGCGCAATTCGTTCAGTTTCATTTCGCTTCTCCTAAGCCGGATGTGACCCCCGAAGCGTGATGGGCCAAACACGGCATTTCTTGGTTTTGATTCTCGTGGACGGAAATCCACCGGAGCGCTCTACAGCGTTGCGGCTGCGGTTGCAAGGTTTGTTACATCACAACTGCAAAACCAAAAGAGGCGCCGGATTGGCGCCTCTTCAACGGTGAGTGGTTGGGGTGTTACGAGCAATAAGCGTGATCGCGTGCGATATCCGCGATGTCGCAGCGGCGAACGCCGATATCGTCCAGCTCGCGATTGGTCAGACTTTGCAATTCGCGATAGGTGCGGCTGTATTGTGCAGCGCGTGCGCGGTTTTCTTTCACGCTCTCAACAAAGTTCGCAATACGCGCGCTCAGGTTGAAACCGCCATGTGTCAGTGTAGCTGTATGTGCCATATCTATAATCCTTTCGAATGTCGGGGCGCATTCCCCGATGTCACTTGATTTGTTCCTTCATTGGACAGGCGTGAGATAGGCGCAGACGATAACGCTAACAACGCGTGTTTCGGTCTAGCCGGTATGCGTTTTGTGAATGGCAATACAGGGTCCACCTGCTACTCTGAATGCACCGAGTGTCCGCTCAGCAGGCAAAGCCGCTGTTTGATTTCGCGGTATACGAGACTAAGCTGCGGCGACGGATTCGGGTAGTTACACACAAATTCAATCAAGCACAGATGCTCCTCGCGGAAACAAAAACGAGATTGACAGCAAGCATATGAGAATGGTCGCATAAGTTATAGTCTGATTAGCAGGGAATATAGCCATGAAAATTCCTTTCAGTGCGACCTTATTTATTTGGCTTTGTATGTCATCTACCTCTGCGTGGGCACAAGAAACCGCCGAGGGTGGGCAAGTTGGTGAAATGACCATCTCGGAGGCCGACATGCATGCCCCTGCATCAGATGCGTTTTCGCCTTATGCGGGACGTGACTTTCCAACTAGACCTCTTTGGGGCGACACCCACTTGCATACATCGCTCTCACTTGACGCGCGTGCGTTTGGTGTACTTCTTTCGCCTTCAGACGCGTTTCGGTTTGCACGTGGAGAAGAAGTAACTACTTCTCACGGCCTACGGGCGAAGTTGTCTCGCCCGCTCGATTGGCTCGTTGTTTCAGACCATTCAGACGCGATGGGGGCGATGAACGAGATCGTCGCGGGGAACGCAACTTTGATGGGCGACCCAACTTTACGCGATTGGAACGACAGGTTGAACCAAGGAGGCAATGTGGCCCTTGGAGCGACAATGGAGGTTATCGAAACTTTCGCCGGAATTACCGGTGAAGCTTTGCCAGAGGCTATTGCGGACCGTCGTTTTGTACAGTCGGTTTGGGATGACTTTACGGAAACTGCAGATGCCTATGATCAACCGGGATCGTTCACAGCGTTTATCGGCTACGAATGGACGTCGACAGAGGGTGGTAACAACTTGCACCGTAATGTCATCTATAGGGACGACAAAATTCGGGCGCGGCAAATGTTGCCGTTTACGACTGCCGAGACTTTCAATCCTGAAGATCTGTGGGATTGGATGGAAAGATACGAAGAAACGACAGGCGGGCGCGTCCTTGCATTGGCGCACAACGGAAATGTTTCCAATGGTTTGATGTTTCCTGTCGAGACAAACCCCGATACCGGCGAACCGCTCACAGGAGATTACGCGGAAAGACGCGCCAAATGGGAGCCACTGTATGAGATTACTCAGATCAAAGGCGACGGCGAGGCCCACCCGTTCCTGAGCCCAAATGACGAGTTTGCAGATTACGAAACATGGGACGTCGCAAACCTTGGCCCTGTCCCCAAAGAAGACTGGATGTTGCAGTACGAGTATGCTCGCGAGGCTTTAAAAAATGGATTGAAGCTTGAGACGCAGCTTGGGACCAACCCTTACAAGTTCGGTGTCGTGGGATCCACAGACAGTCACACGGCCTTGGCGACAGCCCAGGAAGATAACTTTTTTGGTAAGCACTCAGGCGTGGAACCTGAGCCTGGGCGCTGGCAGCATGTTGTCGGCGAGTTTGAAGCGACCAGAATTCTGGGCTGGCAGATGGCTGCCTCTGGTTATGCGGCGGTTTGGGCCAAGGAAAATACGCGAGCATCTATTTTCGACGCAATGGAACGCAAGGAAGTATATGGCACAACGGGTAGTCGGATCACGGTACGTTTCTTCGGGGGATGGGATTTCGAAGAACACGATGCTCAATCGCGGCTTCCTGCGGAGATTGGGTATGGCAAAGGCGTACCGATGGGGGCAGATCTACCGGAAGCGCCCGGTGATGCCTTTGCGCCGAATTTTCTCGTCGCTGCACTCAAGGATCCGTACTCGGGTAATCTGGATCGTATTCAGATAGTCAAGGGCTGGCTAACAGAAGCCGGTGAGACACAAGAAAAGGTTTTTGATGTCGTCTGGTCCGGCGATCGGGATATCGGTGCCGATGGCAAGCTACCGCCTGTCGGCAATACCGTGGACGTCGAAACCGGCACGTTCACGAATTCAATCGGATCGCCGGAATTGATAACCGTCTGGTCTGATCCCGAGTTTGATCCGGGACAAAAAGCCTTTTACTACGCGCGCGTGCTGGAAATCCCCACGCCGCGATGGACGGTTTACGAAGCTATTCGGTTCGGCGACGAACTACCTGAAGAAGTACCTACATCCACACAAGAACGGGCTTATACTTCGCCCATTTGGTACACTCCGGAGGGGTAACACTTCACCGCAAACGCGCTCATGTTTTATAGCTGCGTTGGGCTCGCAGCAGACAAACATAATCGCAAACACGAAAAAAGGCCCCCGAGTTTTCGAGGGCCTTTCAATTCTCAAAAAAAGACTGCGCTTAGCCGCGCTCTTCGATGATCTCAACCAGATGCGGGATCTTGTTGACCATGCCGCGGACCGAAGGAGTGTCCTCCAGCTCGCGGGTGCGGTTCATCTTGTTCAGGCCCAGGCCGATCAGGGTTGCGCGCTGTTCGGCGGGGCGGCGGATCGGGGAACCGATCTGCTTGACGACGATGGTTTTTGCCATTGTTCGCTCTCCTTACGCTTCTGCTTCGGCAGCAGCCGGTGCTTCGTCCCGCTTGGGCAGGATGTCGGCGACCTTTTTACCGCGACGTGCGGCAACCGAACGCGGGCTCTGCTCTTTTTGCAGGCCGTTGATGGTGGCACGGATCATGTTGTACGGGTTCTGCGAGCCCAGCGACTTGGAAACAACGTCCTTAACGCCCAGCATTTCGAACACAGCACGCATCGGACCACCGGCGATGATACCAGTACCTTCAGGTGCGGTGCGCATAACCACTTTACCGGCGCCGTGACGGCCCTCGATGTCGTGGTGCAGAGTACGACCTTCACGCAGTTGCACGCGGATCATCTGACGCTTGGCTTGCTCAGTTGCCTTACGGATGGCCTCAGGTACTTCTTTCGCTTTACCTTTGCCAAAGCCGACGCGGCCTTTCTGATCGCCGACAACCACCAGAGCGGCGAAGCCAAAGCGCTTACCACCTTTTACGGTTTTCGACACGCGGTTGATTGCGACCAAACGATCTGCAAATTCCGGCGCTTCTTCACGATCGCGGCCACGGCCCCGACGGTTTTCACGTTCTGCCATTTGGCATCCCTTTTCTCATGTGGCGCTTCTCGGCGCCGTTTGTTCAATCCAAGTGAGCCCCGACTGCTGCCGAGGCCCCCGGATCATCGGGGCAGCCGCGAAGCTGCCCGCAAGTCTTAGATCTTCAGACCACCTTCACGCGCAGCGTCGGCCAGAGCCTTCACTTTGCCGTGGAACAGGAAGCCGCCACGATCGAAATAGGCCTCTTCGACGCCTGCCTTCTTGGCACGCTCGGCGATGGCCGCGCCCACTTTCGTGGCCGCTTCGACGTTGTTCTTGCCCACAACGCCCAGATCCTTTTCCAGGGTCGAGGCTGCGGCCAGGGTCACGCCACGTACGTCGTCGATCAGCTGAACAGAGATGTTCTTGTTCGAACGGTGTACGGACAGACGCGGACGACCCGCGTTGACCTTGCGAAGTTTGTTCCGAACGCGCAGGCGGCGCTTCAGAAACAGGGTTCTTTTGCTGTTTGCCATTGTTTGCGTCCTTACTTCTTCTTGCCTTCTTTGCGGAAGATGAACTCGCCCTTGTAGCGGATGCCCTTGCCTTTGTACGGCTCGGGACGGCGCCATTCGCGGATTTTGGCCGCGACTTCGCCCACCTGCTGCTGGTCGATACCTTCCACAACGATCTCGGTCTGCTTCGGCGCGGTGATGGTGACACCTTCCGGAGCAGTGAAATCAACATCGTGGCTGTAACCCAGGTTCAGCTTCAGGGTGTTGCCCTGCATCTGTGCCCGGTAACCAACACCCTGGATCTCCAGCTCTTTTTTGAAGCCGTTGGTCACGCCTTCAACAAGATTGGCAACCATAGTGCGGCTCATGCCCCACTGCTGGCGCGCGCGCTTGGACATCCCACGAGGGTTGATCTGCACAACGTTGTCTTCGACCGACAGCGTTACGTCATCGGTTGCGGTGAAGCTACGGGTGCCTTTCGGACCCTTCACTTCGATGGTCTGACCCGACACAGAGGCGGAAACGCCGCTGGGCAGCTCGACCGGTTTTTTACCAATACGAGACATTGCAGACCTCCTTAGAAGACGGTGCAGAGCACTTCGCCGCCAACATTGTTGGAGCGAGCGTTTGCGTCCGACATCACACCTTTCGGAGTGCTGACAATCGACACGCCCAGACCCTGACGGACCTGCGGGATGTCATTGACGCCCATGTATACGCGACGACCGGGCTTCGAGACCCGCTTCAGTTCGCGAATAACAGGGGTGCCTTCGTAGTATTTCAGGCTGATTTCGATGGCCGGATGACCGTTTTCACCGGTCGTCGCTTCGTAGCCACGGATGTAACCTTCGTCCGCCAGCACGTCCAGAACCCAACCGCGCAGCTTGGAAGCCGGGGTGGAAACGGTGGACTTGCCGCGCATTTGCGCGTTGCGGATACGGGTGAGCATATCGCCGATAGGATCGTTCATATCTATGTCTCCCTTACCAGCTCGATTTCACCATGCCGGGGATCTGACCAGCAGAACCCAGCTCGCGCAGCGCGATACGGCTGACCTTCAGCTTACGGTAGTAAGCGTGGGGACGACCGGTCAGCTGACAACGGTTGTGCAGACGGGTAGCCGAGCTGTTGCGCGGCAGTTTCGCCAGTTTCAGACGCGCTTTGAAGCGCTCTTCCATCGGCTTGCTCTCGTCATTCGCGATTTCTTTCAGCTCGGCACGCTTCGCGGCATATTTGGCCACCAGGCGTTCGCGCTTCTTCTCGCGTTCGATCATTGCTTTTTTAGCCATGTCTCAATCCTCCCGGCGCTTACGCGTTGAACGGCATGTTGAATGCTTTCAACAATGCCTTTGCTTCAGCGTCGGTTTTCGCTGTGGTGGCAATTACGATATCCAGGCCCCAGACCTCGTCGACCTTGTCGAAGTCGATTTCCGGGAACACGATGTGCTCTTTCATGCCCATGGCAAAGTTGCCACGACCATCGAAAGACGGCTTCACACCGCGGAAGTCACGAACGCGAGGCATCGCGATAGTGATCAGACGATCCAGGAATTCGTACATCCGGTCACCGCGCAGGGTCACTTTCGCACCCAGCGGCATGTCTTCACGGACGCGGAAACCCGCGATCGACTTCTTCGCCTTGGTTGCAACGGCCTTCTGGCCAGCAATCGCAGTCAGATCCTCGACAGCAGCTTTCGCTTTTTTCGAGTCTTTGACGGCCTCAGCACCACAACCGATGTTCAGAACGATTTTTTCCAGCTTGGGCAGCTGCATGTCGTTCTTATAGCCGAACTCTTCTTTCAGAGCGGCACGGATGGTTTCGGCGTACTGAGCTTTCAGACGCGGGGTGTAGGTTGCGTTATCAAGCATCGATCACGTCCCCTGTGGTCTTGGCGAAGCGCACCTTCTTGTCGCCTTCCATGCGGAAGCCAACGCGGGTTGCTTTGCCGTTTTTGTCCAGCAGTGCCAGGTTCGACAGCTCGATCGGGTTTGCCTGAGGCAGGCGACCACCTTGCGAGGTTTGCGACTGACGGGTGTGGCGGATGGCGATGTTGATGCCATCGACAACAGCTTTACCGGCTTTAGGGTCAACCGAGGTGATAGTTCCCTCTTTGCCCTTGTCCTTGCCGGCCAGCACGACGACCTTGTCGCCTTTGCGGAGTTTAGCAGCCATGATTACAGCACCTCCGGAGCCAGCGAGATGATTTTCATGAAGTTCTTGCCACGCAGTTCGCGAACAACGGGGCCAAAGATACGGGTACCTACGGGCTCGTTGTTGTTGTTCAGGATGACGGCGGCGTTGCGATCAAAACGGATCGCGGTGCCGTCTTCGCGACGGACTTCCTTGGCGGTGCGTACGACGACGGCCTTGCGGACGTCCCCTTTCTTCACGCGGCCGCGCGGGATGGCTTCCTTCACCGAGACGACAATGATGTCGCCTACGGAGGCGTATTTACGCTTGGAACCACCCAGGACCTTGATGCACTGAACTCGGCGTGCGCCGGAGTTGTCAGCGACATCCAGATTGGTCTGCATCTGGATCATGTGGTTTCTCCCGACCTGTGGGGGCTGGTCTCGTTAAATCCCCCAGGGTTTCGACAAATGAAAAGTCCTGGGGGCTTACGCCTCCAGAACCTCCCAACGTTTCGTCTTCGATTTCGGCGCGCATTCGATGATGCGTACGGTGTCGCCGACCTTGAAGGCGTTCTTTTCATCGTGAGCCCGGTATTTCTTGGACTTACGGATGGTTTTCTTCAGAACCGGGTGCGTAAAGCGGCGCTCAACGGATACGGTTACGGTCTGTTCGTTGGCATCGCTGGTTACGGTGCCGGACAGGATACGCTTGGGCATCTGATTACTCCTCGGATGCCGCAGCAGCGGCCTTTTGGTTCAGAATGGTTTTGACGCGGGCAGCATTGCGGCGGGCCGCTTTGATACCGGCTGTGTTTTCCAGCTGACCGGTTGCCTGTTGAAAGCGCAGGTTAAAGCTTTCTTTCTTCAGGTTGGCCAGTTCCTCGCGGAGCTGGTCCGGGGTCTTGTCACGCAGTTCTTGGGCGTTCATCGCCTTTTTCCTTTGCTCAAAACACCAGAAGGCCCCCTTACAGGGTCACCTTTGACCTGGTGGATGAATGATAGACATACGAATCGCCCGACAACGCCGGGAGACCGTAGGATGCCGCCGTATAAGGGTTTGGGGGGTGGGTGGCAAGGGAAAGTTTCAAACCGTGTTCGGGCAGATGAAACTACCTGTTTCCAAATTACCGCCGCCCTCTGAAACCGGGCAGCAGATCACTACTGCGACCTTTCTGGATCCCGACAAACGCGGCCAAGTGCTCAGGCACCTTTCTCCTGCATTTTCCGAACCATTTTCAGGCGCGCGCGTCGCGGCAGCAACGGCATGACCCAACCCAGCACAAACGCGAGCGACTTATCGTTGATCACCGTGAGCTTCCCATCGATCATGGCGTCATAGCCGACTTTGGCCACGGCCTCAGCGGTCGCCCCTTTTTGGGCAACAAGCTTCGTGCCCTCAATATTTGCCGCAGCAGCAAATTCGGTCACGACATAGCCCGGCTCCAGCGCCGTCACAGTGACGCCCTTACCTTTCAGCTCCTCCGCGAGCGCCTGACTGAAACTCGAAACATAGGCCTTGGTGGCAAAATAGGTCGCCTGCAATGGACCCGGCATATGCGCCGCAGTCGAACTGACATTCAGTATCTTTCCGCCACCGCCACTGATCATATCCGTGCCGAACAGATGACACAGAGAGACAAGGGCTTCGACGTTCAGCCGGATCATATCCAGATCGTCCGAAAGGCGGCGATCCAAAAAAGCCCCATGCCCTCCGAATCCAGCATTGTTGATCAGGTAGTCGACCGTCAGGTCTTTGCACTTGACGGCCTCATAAAGTTTTTCCGCGCCTCCAACAGCACCCAGATCAAGCGGAATGGCTGTGACAGTAACATCGTGGGCTGCCTCAAGCTCTGATCTGAGGGCATCTAACGCATCTCCGCGTCGCGCACTGATGATCAGATTGCCGCCTCGCGACGCATGATAACGTGCCAATTCCCGACCAATTCCGGATGATGCGCCTGTGACGAGAGCTGTTTTGGTCATAGTATCCTCCGACGAAGTAACTGGAGCGCTTTCACCTTGACGCTTTAAGACGCTTCACTCCCATTTATAGTTGAAGCTAACAGAAATCCGCTCGTCCTCGGCCATATTCATCGGCACCTCGTGGCGCAGCCAGCTTTCCCACAGCAGGACGTCGCCCACCTGTGGCTTCATGTAGATGAAAGGCTGTAATTCCCGACGCCCGCCTTTCAGCCTCGTCGGGGCGGCCATCATACGGCCCGAACGCGGGTCTTCCAGTTTCAGTGCACTGGCCCCTTCCGGCATGGACACATAGGTCGTGCCCGAAATGACACTGTGAGGGTGCAGGTGACTGGCATGCATTCCGCCCTCGTGCAGGATATTGATCCACAGATCCTCAAGCTTCAACGCGCGGTCGTCCAGATCAAACTCCAAATCCTTGGCGAAAGCCGCGACGTGCTGATCCAGCACTTTGACAAGATCGGCAAATATCGGAAATCGCCAAGGCAAATCGGTCAGCGAAGCATAACTGGTGTAGCCGGGATATGCGTTCGCTTCACACCAGTCCTGCCCGGCCTCATCATCTTCAGCAATAACAAGGCATGAACTTTCCAATTCCTCCGCGTCGATCCTGGGATCGAATTCGGACAAGTTTGCGCGATAGAGACGGGTGACGAAGAGTGATTCAATCTGTGCCATGGGCTGGGCATACCCCAGCCCTCTCGGCAAGACCAGCCGCTTAGGTCTTGATGGGTCCTTTGCCACAGCGTGGTATCGGGCGACCTCCGTCGGCATAGGCGAGGCACAGCACGATCTCATCCGGTTTCGGCGCATCTGGGATGTTCAGCGTCATCGTGTCGAAATGATCGAACGACCACGGATTGTCCTTGTGCCCCAGCGGAAGATCAATCGCGCAACCCGGCGCGCCCAGCTTGGCGTTGGACGGTATCACCGCCTCACCTCCGCCCACCACAGCGCGCATGGGCGCACCGAGTTTGGGGTGGATCACCGCCCCGCCCTGCTCAAGATCGCCGTTCATGCCGACAAGCGCGGCTTTGCCGTACGAAACCGGCGGCCCATCAAGCTGAGAAACTGCCTCAGCGGCGAGTTCCGGGCCCAGAATGGCGCCGATCTCGAACAACTCTGAAAGATCGTCCGAGAAGTGCCCGGCCAAAGGGTTCTGCATCACCGCCATCGCTGCGACTCGACTGATCGGATCACAAGGTTGGCCCAACTGGTCGTTGGTTATGACTTCCTTAATGAGCATCTTTTTGCGTAGCTGAACCATAGGGCCCTCCCATTCCTGCAAGCTAGCCTAGTGGTGCGGCAGAGGGAGGTCGACGTTTTTCACGATCCACGAAGCACGGGCTGCCGAACCAAAAGAAAACCCCCGCCGGTTTCCCGACGAGGGTCATTCTTGTAACGAGTGGGATCAAAGCCCCAATCGCTTACCAGTCTTCGCGGACCACAACGCGGGTCTTGATCGGCAGCTTCATCGCGGCCAGGCGCAGGGCCTCGCGGGCGATGTCGTCATTGACGCCGTCAATTTCGAACATCACACGACCGGGCTTTACTTTCGCGGCCCAGAAGTCAACGGAGCCTTTACCTTTACCCATACGGACTTCGGTCGGCTTCGAGGTCACGGGAGTATCCGGGAAGATCCGGATCCAGACGCGGCCTTGACGTTTCATGTGACGGGTCATGGCACGACGTGCAGCTTCGATCTGACGCGCGGTGACGCGCTCGGGCTGCAGTGCTTTCAGACCGTAGGTGCCAAAGTTCAGATCGGAACCGCCTTTGGCGAGCCCCTTGATCCGGCCTTTGTGCATCTTGCGGAATTTAGTACGCTTTGGTTGAAGCATATCTTTCCCTCCTTAGCGACGACCGCCACCAGCACCACGAGGTGCAGGGCCGTCCTGGAGTTCCTGTGCTTTACGGTCACGTGCCTGCGGATCGTGCTCCATGATCTCACCTTTGAAGATCCAGACCTTGATCCCGATGATCCCGTAAGGAGTCATCGCTTCGGCATGTGCGTAATCGATGTCGGCACGCAGGGTGTGCAGAGGCACGCGGCCTTCGCGGTACCACTCGGTCCGTGCGATTTCGGCGCCGCCCAGACGACCAGCGACGTTCACCCGGATACCCAGGGCGCCCATGCGCATGGCGTTCTGAACCGAGCGCTTCATGGCGCGACGGAACGAAACACGACGTTCCAGCTGCTGAGCGATGGACTCGGCAACCAGCTGCGCGTCAAGCTCGGGCTTGCGCACTTCGACGATGTTCAGGTGCAGTTCGCTGTCGGTCATACGAGCAAGCTTTTTGCGCAGAACTTCAATGTCTGCACCTTTCTTGCCGATGATGACACCGGGACGTGCAGTGTGGATCGTAACGCGGCACTTCTTGTGCGGACGTTCGATGATCACACGGGCAACACCGGCCTGCTTGCACTCTTTGTTGATGAACTCACGGATCTTGAGGTCTTCCAGCAGAAGATCACCGTAGTCCTTGGTGTCGGCGTACCAGCGGCTGTCCCAGGTGCGGTTGACCTGAAGGCGCATGCCGATCGGATTGACTTTATGTCCCATTAGGCTTGCTCCTCAACTTGACGCACCTTGATGGTGATCTCCGAGAACGGCTTCATGATCTTGCCGAAACGGCCACGGGCACGCGGACGACCGCGCTTCATGACCAGGTTCTTGCCAACCCAGGCTTCGGCGACGATCAGTTCGTCGACATCCAGGTTGTGGTTGTTCTCGGCGTTGGCGATTGCAGACTGCAGGCACTTCTTGACGTCCTGCGCGACACGCTTGTTCGAGAAAGTCAGGTCAGTCAGAGCCTTCTCAACTTTCTTGCCACGGATCATCTGCGCAACCAGGTTCAGTTTCTGCGGGCTAGTACGGAGCATGCGCGTTTTCGCCATTGCTTCGTTTTCAGCCACGCGGCGGGGGTTCTTTTCCTTGCCCATGACTTACTTCCGCTTCGCTTTTTTGTCAGCGGCGTGACCGTAATAGGTACGAGTCGGAGAGTATTCACCGAACTTCTGACCGATCATGTCTTCCGAGACGTTGACGGGGATATGCTTATGGCCGTTGTACACACCAAAGGTCAGACCCACGAACTGGGGCAGAATGGTGGAACGACGCGACCAAATCTTGATGACTTCGTTGCGGCCCGACTCGCGCGCTGCTTCGGCTTTTTTCAGCACGTAAGCATCGACGAAAGGACCCTTCCAAACAGAGCGAGACATAGATTAACGTCCCTTCTTCTTGGCGTGCCGCGAGCGGATGATCAGCTTCTGGGACGCTTTGTTCTTGTTGCGGGTACGCTTACCCTTGGTGTCCTTACCCCACGGAGTAACCGGCGTACGGCCACCCGAGGTACGACCTTCACCACCACCGTGCGGGTGGTCGATCGGGTTCATTGCAACACCACGAACCGACGGACGAACGCCCTTGTGGCGCATACGACCGGCTTTACCGAGGTTTTGGTTGCTGTTGTCGGGGTTGGACACGGCACCAACGGTGGCCATGCATTCCTGACGGACCATGCGCAGCTCGCCCGAGCTCAGACGGATCTGAGCGTAGCCGCCATCGCGACCAACGAACTGAGCGTAAGTACCGGCCGCACGTGCGATCTGACCGCCTTTACCAGGCTTCATCTCGATGTTGTGGACGATGGTACCAATGGGCATGCCCGAGAAGGGCATTGCGTTGCCCGGCTTGATGTCGGCCTTGGCGGATGCCACGACTTTGTCACCAACAGCCAGACGCTGCGGAGCCAGGATATATGCCTGCTCGCCGTCTTCGTATTTTACCAGTGCGATGAATGCGGTCCGGTTCGGGTCATATTCGATCCGCTCGACGGTTGCCGCGACATCAAATTTGTTCCGTTTGAAGTCAACGATCCGGTAGAGACGCTTTGCGCCACCGCCGCGGCGGCGTGAAGTGATCCGTCCGGTGTTGTTCCGGCCGCCCGATTTGGTCAAACCCTCTGTGAGAGACTTGACCGGACGTCCTTTCCAAAGCTCCGAACGGTCGATCAGCACCAGCCCGCGCTGGCCCGGCGTCGTCGGCTTGTACGACTTGAGTGCCATGCTTTCTGTCTTCCGTTTAGCAAGTGCAGGGATTTCCCCGCTATGTGATAGGCCCCCGTAGGTGCCAAGGGTATAGGGCCCCGAAGGTCCCCGGTTACAAATATCAGAGGCCCCGGAACGAATCCGAGGCCGCAAGATTGGGAGCGTGTAGCAGTGTTGGGGATGGGTGTCTATAGGGTGCGGCCCAAGATTCTTATGGAGACCAAAGAAAAAGTCACCGCAGCATTTGCCCCAGGTTTCAATTTCGCAAGTCGCGCGATCAGTGGGTATTACTTATTCGGCCGGAAGAACTCAGGTAACTTGCCACTCACTGATACAATGCGCGAACCTCGGCGAAGGACAACAGGCGGCGGTGTTTTTCGTCCCACAGGTGCAACCGCGCGTTGGCAATGCTCTCACGAATGGTCATCCTGTTGCTGTTTGCCAACTCGTCGTGATCGCGCAGCACTTCGGTCAGGCGGTAGAACGGAATGCGGCTGTACAGATGGTGCACGTGGTGGATGCCGATATTGGCACTGAACCACTGTAGCACCGGCGGCAGAATATAATGCGAGCTTCCGTGCAGGGCCGCCTCGTGCAACTGCCAATCCTTGTCCGATTCCCAATGCGTTTCTTCGAATTGGTGCTGAACATAAAACAGCCATACACCTGCAGTTGCCGCAATCAGGGTTGAGGGCAGAAAAATCAATAGGACCGGCATCAAGCCGCCATAGTAGTAGACAGCAAAAAGGGCGGTCAGAATAGCTATATTGGTACCCATCGCGCTGACCCAGAACCGAGCGCTACCAGTTAAACCCAAGGGCAGACGGTTTTGGAGCAGGAACAAATAGCCGGGACCAAGTACGAACAGTGTGACCGGATTGCGGTAAACGCGATACCAGAACCGGTTCATGGGAGACTTGGATTGGTACTCAGCCACTGTCAGCGTGTGGATATCCCCCATTCCCCGCTTGTCCAAGTTACCCGAACTGTTGTGATGGTAAGAATGAGTGCGGCGCCAGACATCATAGGGTGTAAGGGTCAGCACCCCGATCACCCGTCCAACCCAGTCGCTGACTGTCCGGTTCTTGAAGAACGCCCCGTGCCCGCAATCGTGTTGGATCGCAAACAGGCGCAGCAGGAAGGCCGCATTCAGGACCGCAATGGCAAATGCCAGCCAGTAGCTGATGGATAATGCCATCCAGGACAGCGCCCAAAGCACAAAGAATGGGATAATGCTGACACCCAGCTCAAAGGAACTGCGCCATTGATTAGGTTCGCGGTATTTGGCAAGCGTCGAAACCCAATCCCGCGCGGCAGTTCTATCCGGGTTTTCCCGGGTCGAGAGAGAGGTTTCGGTCATGCGCCTGCCATGTCTTTTGCTTGTTGGAAGCCGGATAGACTACCCGCGCGACATAGCAAGCGAATTGTGCAAAATATGAGAGTTTAGTGCTCAAATTTTTGTGTCGCCGCGTAAGAACAACCCCCATGAGCACGCCACTTACCTCTCCCCAAAGACGCGTCCAATCACGGACCGCCGGATATATCGATGTGTGGTCTCTCTTCCAGGGTTGCACGTGCTTCTGACGCGTTTCTGATGAGTCAACGCAACTCTTACCCCAACGACCGCCTTCTGCAGAGCGGCTCAGACTCTACCGCGATACGTTGCTTGAGTTTGATATGACCCAAAACCTCGCGAAATGCGCGGTGCTTGGGTTTCCCTTCCAGATAATCCGCCAGTTTGAGCAGGTTGATAGGGTGCTTCGTAATTAACGCCTCGATCCGCTGCACCGCTTCGTCCAGCACGTAGTGATCCACGTACTGGCAGGCCACCTGTGTGGGCGTAAGGAGACAGTAATCCTGCGGACGTTTCTCAGTATAGCGCGTGATGTCGAAGGGCGACGCACCGAGGGCGTGGAACTTGGGGATGTGCACACGCATCTCGGCCTCGACGTGTTCCAACACCGTACCCGAGGTCTGGCGAAACCCCAGCGGACCAAGCTTATCGACCACATGATTGCGCATCGCCGGAGAGATCATGTCCACATCCGCCCGGTCGTATTTCAGATCGTCGAAAACCGACAAAAGCCCCAGCTTTTCATCGGCGATCTGAAAATAGGGCTCGGCGCTGAAAGCCCGCATCTTCTCCAACACCTGCGCACGGGCAGTTTCAGGGTCTGAAACGAAATCGGCCCCGGCGGGTTGAACCGCCGGGGCCGTGAATAGTCGCAGTAAGCGTCGGATCAAAGACCGGTGCTCACGTCGATGGTGTTCCCCTCTTCCAGGGTCACATATGCTTTTTTGACGTCTTTGCGACGGCCCAGCTGGCCGCGGAACCGCTTGACCTTGCCTTTGGTCACGGTGGTGTTCACCGCTTTGACCTTCACACCAAACAGAGCCTCAACGGCCTCTTTGATTTGCGGCTTGTTGCTATCGATCGCCACTTCAAAGACAACCGCGCCGTTTTCGGACGCCATGGTCGACTTTTCGGTGATGACCGGCTTGCGGATCACGTCGTAGTGTTCTGCCTTCGCGCTCATTTCAGACGAGCCTCCAGTGCTTCGACAGCCGCTTTGGTGAGCACCAGAGTGTCACGCTTGAGGATGTCATAGACGTTTGCGCCCATCGACGGCAGGATATCCAGACCTTCGATGTTCTTGGACGCTTTCAGGAACCCTTCGTTCACGGTCGCGCCATCGATGACCAGAGCGCGTTTCCAGCCCAGGTTTGCAACCTGTTTGGCCAGAGCGGCGGTCTTGCCTTCGGCTTCGGCGTTCTCGATTACGACCAGTTCACCTGCCTTGGCTTTTGCCGACAGAGCGTGGCGCAGGCCAAGCTTGCGGAACTTCTTCGGCAGGTCGTGGCCGTGCGAACGCACGACGGGGCCTTTGTAGATACCACCACCACGGAAGATCGGTGCGTTACGGTCACCATGGCGTGCGCCACCGGTGCCCTTCTGGCGATAGATCTTCTTGGTCGAGTAGCTGGTTTCCGAGCGGGTCTTGACCTTGTGGGTGCCGGCCTGCGCGTTGTTGCGCTGCCAACGGACCACACGGTGCAGGATGTCCGCGCGCGGCTCGAGGCCGAACAGGTCCGCATCCAGCTCGATGTTGCCGGCTTTGCCGCCGTCCAGTTTGATTACATCAAGTTTCATGCTTCACCACCTTCCGCGGGGGCTTCTTCCGCAGGTGCTTCGGTTGCAGCCGATTTCACAGCAGCCGGGAAAGGCAGGCCTTCCGGTGCTTTCTTCTTGACGGCGTCCTTGACGGTGACCCAGCCCGATTTCGGTCCGGGAACGGCGCCTTTGATGAAGACCAGGTTCCGGTCGGCGTCGGTTTTGACGACTTCCAGGTTCTGGGTGGTTACACGGGCAGCGCCCATGTGACCGGCCATCTTCTTGCCTTTGAACACCTTGCCCGGGTCCTGACACTGACCGGTCGAACCGTGCGAACGGTGGCTGATCGAAACACCGTGCGAGGCGCGAAGACCGCCAAAGTTCCAGCGCTTCATTGCACCGGCAAAGCCTTTACCGATCGAGGTGCCCGAAACGTCAACTTTCTGACCTTTCAGGAAGTGTTCTGCCGAAATCTCGGCGCCCACATCAATCAGGCCATCTTCGGAGACGCGGAACTCGGCCAGCTTACGCTTGGGCTCGACCTTGGCAGCGGCATAGTGACCGCGCATGGCCTTCGAGGTGCGTTTTGCTTTGGCAGCACCGGCGCCCAGCTGAACGGCAGTGTAGCCGTCTTTGTCAGCGGTGCGCTGTGCAACAACCTGCAGGTTGTCCAGGTGAAGAACGGTCACAGGGATCTGCTTGCCGTCTTCCATGAACAGGCGGGTCATGCCAACTTTTTTTGCGATAATACCAGAGCGCATAATCTATACCCTCCGATCTTACGACTGCAGCTTGATCTCGACATCCACACCAGCAGCGAGGTCGAGCTTCATCAGCGCGTCAACGGTCTGGGGGGTCGGATCAACGATGTCCAAGAGACGCTTGTGCGTACGGATCTCGAACTGGTCGCGGGATTTCTTGTCAACGTGAGGGCCACGGAGAACCGTGAACTTCTCGATCTTGTTCGGCAGCGGGATCGGGCCGCGCACGTTCGCGCCGGTCCGCTTGGCAGTGTTGACGATCTCTTGCGTGCTGGCATCCAGAACGCGATAGTCAAATGCCTTCAGCCGAATACGGATGTTTTGGCTTTGCATAGATATAGCCTTTTATCAGGCGTTGAGGTTGAGAGGAGGACAGACGCGCATCGCCAACCCTCATCGAACCCAAAAGGCGGGAATCACCCCGCCTTGATGTTCTTGCTGAGAACTCGCGCGTATTAGTGGGGTTGGTGGGGTTTGGCAAGGGCAATTCTACTGTCTCCAATAAATAGACTGTCACACCTGAAGAAATTCCAATACTTCATTGCTTCGAAGAGTTATCAGCTGCTGAACAAAATCATCGGGTACTTTTCTACCTGTAGCCTGCTCAGTTTCGTTCACTCCTACCATTCTCAAAAGACGTTTAACTTTGCGCTCTTTTTTGGGGCTGTTCCAAGTCTTGTGAATACCATTTGCTGGGCTCGATACACCAGCGCTCAAAAATTGTAGAAGTGCAGTTTTCAGGTAGCTCTCGATTGGAACATGTCGAAGCAAATACTGATCGTAATGTTCAACTGCTTCGTGAACCATTCGGATTATCGATGCTGCCTCTTTAAAGGTTGGAGGTGAACCAGCTTTGAAATGAGAAACAAATTCTTCAATTTTCAAGCCACTATACTCACTTGAAAACGTTTTTGAGTTACCCAAAAGTAGTCTGGCTGTGCGCTTATCCAACGAAGGCGTTGAAAGGCTGTGAACCCGTCTATTTCGCCAATCAATGGCAACTGAAAGTGCCGCTTTTTGGTGGCGCGGCAAAGGAGCAAGTCGTTCGTCGAAAACTTCAAGCCGCCTCGCTACGCTTTGGCCAGTCGCATTCATTTTAGTTAGAAAATCAGATTCTGAAAGCGCGCACGGTTTGCGAACAGTCGTCATCATATATGTATCAAACGCGTCAATTGCGCGAACCAAGGCAAGGTCTAAGACGAACTCTCTACTTCGATCCGCTGATCGCGGGACAGATTGTGGATTCCAGCTTGTGTGGAACTCTTTCTCAATACCCGCACGGCCCGATCTAACTCCGTTCAAACCGACCAAAATTGTGATCAGGAAATGGTTAGCTTGACCCAGCATTTCTTTGAACGCCCGCCGCGCCAGTGTTCTGTTCAGTTCGTACATAGCGTTCTCGCGAAAAACATGATGCCGCGTGCGACTCGAACGCACCCGTCCACTTTAAAGGAGCATTTAGAGCTACTTGAAGGCGGGGCTCAACCCTGAGCTTACGGCAACTCTCTCTTGAGTAGATCATCAAAATGTTCTTAGCAATGTAAAAAAGGCCGCCCCAAGGGACGGCCTTCTTTAGTTCACCGATGTGCCGGGCTGAAGCCCGGCCTACCGTGACTACTCGACGATTTTCGACACGACGCTGGCGCCGACGGAGCGGCTGCCTTCGCGGATAGCGCAGCGCAGGCCGTTTTCCATCGCGATCGGCGCGATCAGCTTAACGGTGAAGCTAACGCTGTCGCCGGATAAAACCAATTCGGTGACGTCTCAGTTCCCAAAACCCACAGGCTAGTTCCTAACAAGCCACGGGGCTTCAACCTTCATGCCTTGATAGACCGCGTGCATGAAAAGGTGTGCAATCACAGGGTCATTTGAAAATGGCGAGAATTGCAGATTTCCCTCTCTGACATCGCCTTCCGCTTCATAGACCACCTCGTCGCCTTTAATCGTTACACGCACTTCAAGCTCCGCCAGTGTTTCCGGATCGACGGCAGTAGGATCGTCCGACAAAATCACAAAGTCCGCGACTTTTCCAACTTCGATAGACCCCTTCTCGTCTTCTTCAAAATGCTGCCAGGCGGGCCAGATTGTCATGGCTTTCAAGGCGGTCATAACGTCGACTCTTTGATGGGGGCCCAAAATGTCACCAGACCGTGTGCGGCGGGTTACCGTCGCGGCGAGAACACGCATGCTGTTCGGAAAGGCGACCGGCGCATCGTGATGCGTGCCGAACATCATGCCACGCTCGTGCAGCCATCCTGTAGGCGAAATATTTTCCGCATTTATCGGCCCGACAGTATGATCCCGGTGCCAATCGCCCCAATAGAACGTATGCATCGGAAAGAGCGACGGAAACACACCAAGGCGCTTAAGGCTTGCGACCTGATCCTCTCGAAGGAACTGACCGTGAATCAGAACGGGGCGGTTGCCGGGATCGCCATACTTGATCTGTGCCTCTTCTAGTGCAGCAATCAGCATGTCAGATGCCCCTTCACCGTTGGAATGCACGAGGATTTGGAAATCGTTGTCGTAACACCAATTCACCGCGTCCTGGAGTTGCTCAATCGTGATGGCTGCGTATCCTGCGTAGCCGGCAGCATAGTTCCCAACCGGATCATAATAGGGTCGATCCCTTAAAGCGGTGAAACCTTGCGGCGAGCCATCAATTGTAAGTTTACAGCCCCCGACCCGAACCCTGTTTTCGTAGCTTTTCGAAGTGTTCGCACCAATAAACTCTTTCGACTCAAGAACATCCGGGAAGGCTACTACATCGATTGGAAGAGCTTCTTCCGCAGCAACTTTCCTGAGAACCTCGACAATCTGACCTGATGATCGGCCTTCCTGCCCGGTCGTATATCCAAACTTTGCCCAAAGGTCGGTTCCAGCTCGGGCAAATGCTGCCAGACCCTCTTCACCCAGATTTCCCAGCAAGGGAACGAGAACCGAAAAGAACGCGTATTCTTCCAGAACACCGTTTGGCTCTCCGGCCTCATCGCGTTGGATCACCCCGCCCGGAGGTGCTTCGGAAGCCGCCGTTATACCAGCCAATTCCAAAGCTTTCGAGTTTGCGACACCTATATGCCCAGACTGATGAATAATGACGACCGGCAAGTCCTCAGACACAATGTCCAGCTCTTGTCGTGTTGGGTGACGGAGTTCCCTTAATTGAGCATTGTCGTAACCAAAGCCGATGATCATTTTGACCTGCTCAACGGCTTGCGCATTCTCCTCGGCCCAGTCAGTCAGCGTGGATTGCAGACTGGCGATATCAATGACATCCCCGTCCGGTGGCGCAAGAAGGTTAGCGGACAGGGCCTGCAAGCCGCCCATGACGACATGTCCGTGGCTATCAACGAAACCCGGAAGCATCGCGCGCCCTTCCAGATCATAAGTTTCGGTTTCCTCACCCTGATGCGCCGACAAGTCAGATAGCGACCCAACCGCAAGAATGCGCCCGTCTTTGACTGCGACAGCTTCGGCGGACGGAGCCGTATCGTTCATCGTTACAATTGGCCCGCCCAAATAGATCCGATCCGCAATCTGTTGTGAGGACGCAGAGGTAGATGAGAAAGCAATTGCTGCGACAAGACAAACTGAACGCGCCCAAAAGTGCATCTTATGACCTCTTTCTAATTGCAATGTCTCAATACGAAAGAAGTTAGCATTACTGTTGGCTTAGGCAAAAACGAAAAAGGGCGCCCCGAGGGACGCCCTTTCTTTGTATATTCGCTTACGCGAATTACTCGATGATTTTCGAGACGACGCCGGCGCCGACGGTGCGGCCGCCTTCGCGGATGGCGAAACGCAGGCCGTCTTCCATCGCGATGGGCGCGATCAGCTCGACGGTGAAGCCGACGTTGTCGCCGGGCATAACCATCTCGGTGCCCGCCGCCAGGGTCACGGTGCCGGTCACGTCAGTTG
>NZ_JBQFXC010000013.1:0-61192 GCF_056540645.1 Ruegeria sp. AM5
AAAAACCTCAGATGCCCCCAGTCTCTCCCGAGCGTCTCCGCAGCTTCCACCGCGTCCCAGCACCTCAGCAGCGCCGGTGAAGGGCGTTCTATGCCTTACGCATTCAACGCGCAAGTGGAAAATTCAAGAATATCGCAAAAAACTTCAAATTCATTTTTTATACAATAATTTCAATTGTTTGAGCGGAACTCACCTCATGGAAATCGGCGAAAATCATCCTTCAAGCACATCAGATATACCGCCTAGGTTTCAGTGCTTGTTGGTTCAAACCCAACATATAGTGAGAACATTACAGTCACCCACAAGACTATACCGACTCGACGGCAATCAGCGATTCATTTCCAATCCCGGAATCGCGCCCGATATCGGCGCCGCCAGGCGCAATGCAAGTTGGTCTTACAGGGCCTTGCGCATTGTCTATGGATAGGCTCAGGTCTTTTCAAAGCAAACCCGATACGCCTGTGACCTTGATATGACGAATGACATTAAGTTTCCCTTGCTGCGAACCGTTGGATTTGACGGTCTCTTGGTGACCTTTGCGCAAACCATGTCCGAGCCGTCGAACCGCGCCGCCCTGGCGTTTCGGGGCGCAGTCGAGGCGCAGCAGATTGACGGCGTGCTTGAGACTTCGGCCTCGCTGGCATCTGCATTTATAAGGTTTGATCCATTAAGCCTGTCGCATCATGACATCGAAGAGTTGCTGCGGGCTATGCTGGTCAGTCGCGATTGGTACGCTGCACCTTTGCCTGCGGGGCGACGACTTTGGAAAGTGCCGACGGTCTACGGTTCCGATCTTGCGCCACAGCTAGAAGACGCGGCATTGGCAGCAGGGTTGTCACCAGCGGACGCCATTGATCGTCTCAGCCAATCGCGTGTGCGGGTTTTAACCATCGGATTTGCGCCGGGCCAACCTTATCTCGGGCCACTCGGACCCGAATTCAACATTCCACGCCTGAAAGAGCTGACGCCGATGGTACCTGAAGGGGCGTTGGTTTTGGCAATTTCGCAATTTGTCCTGTTCTCGGGGCCAACCCCAACCGGATGGCGTCATGTTGGACAAACCGCGTTTCGTTGCTTTCGTCCGGACATGGAGCAAAGTTTTGCCCTCAACCCCGGTGATGAGATGCAGTTCATCTCAGTCTCGCGCGAGGAGCTTGAGGATATCCGTACAACCTGCACTGATGGCTCTGGTGGTGCGAGTTGCGAGGAGATCACGACATGACGCTGATCGTCCATCGCATCGGCCCAGCTTGCACGGTTCAGGATCAAGGGCGCACCGGGTATCTGGATCAAGGCCTGTCGCGTTCGGGTGCCGCAGATATAGCGGCGCTTTATGAAGGGGCCGCGTTGCTTGGTAACACCCCAACGAGCGCCGCCCTCGAAATGGCGGGGATGGGTGGTGAGTTTGAGGCAACCGCACCAACCGCCATCGCGCTGACCGGCGCACCGATGCAGGCCAGTATCGATGGCAGCCCCGTCTTGTGGAATGCCTCGCATCAGATGGAGGCTGGGCAGCGGCTGGTAGTCGGGTCGGTGCTGCAGGGCAGTTACGGGTATCTGAATCTGGGTGGCGGGATCGGGACCGACATGACGCTGGGCTCACGCGCGGCCCATCTGACCGCAAGGATCGGGCGCGCTGTTCAAGCGGGTGATCACCTGCCAGCGACGGAAACCGGCAAGACCGGCCTGAAACTGCGTTCGGAGGATCGGTTTTCGGGTGGGACGTTGCGGGTTGTGGCCAGCTTTCAAACCGCACTGTTCGATGACGAGACGCTGGCACGGTTTACGCAAACGAAATTCCGCCGCGGTACCCGAGCCAACCGGATGGGCATGCAGCTGGATAGCGACGGTAACGGCTTCGCGGCAAAGGGTCAGTTGAACATACTGTCCGAAGTCATAACTCCCGGCGATATACAGATGACCGGCACCGGTGCGCCCTTCATCCTACTGCCCGAGTGCCAGACCACCGGAGGTTACCCGCGCATCGCAACCGTTCTGCCCTGTGATCTGCCCCGCGCTGCACAGACCCCGGCGGGAGGCGAGGTGCGCTTCGAATTCGTAACACTAGAACAAGCCATCGCGCTGCAAGCCGCATTTAAGGCCGACCTTGCCCGCCTGCCCGCCCGTGTTGAACCATTGGTCCGCGATCCGCATGACATCCCGGACCTCCTGTCCTACCAACTGATCAGCGGAATGATCTCTGCCACCGAATAAGGAGTTATTGCGATGCCGAGCGTCGATCTGAATGCCGATATGGGCGAAAGCTTTGGCCCGTGGAAGATGGGTGACGATGAAAGCCTTCTGAAGATCATCACATCAGCCAATATCGCCTGTGGCTTTCATGCGGGTGACCCGGATGTGATGGCCAAGACCATGGCTCTGGCAGCCCAGAACGGTGTGGGCATCGGTGCGCATCCCGGTTTTCCTGACCTGCAGGGATTCGGGCGTCGAAACATGAAAGTGCCCCATGAGAGCTTGCGCAATCTGGTGCGTTATCAACTGGGATCGGCAATCGGCATGGCCAAGGCGGTGGGCACTGAAGTGCGCCATCTAAAGCTACATGGAGCGCTGGCCAATATGTGCTCGGTCGATATCGATATGGCGCGGGCCTGTTATCAGGGCGCATTGGACGTGGACCCGGACATCATCATCATGGTGCTGGCGGTAACCAAACAAGAAGAAGCGGTGCGCAAGCTGGACTGCAAATGGGTGGGCGAAATCTTCGCCGACCGTGCCTATAACGACGATGGCACTTTGGTGGATCGGTCACTGCCGGGAGCCGTGATCCATGATCCGGCGCTGGCCGGACCGCGCATTCTGAACATGGTGAAGGAAGGCGCCATCATCACCGAATCCGGCAAACGCCTTGAGACCTCAATCGATACGATCTGCCTGCATGGTGATGGCCCGACGGCAGTTCAGATCGCGCACTCGGTGCGCGAGAACCTGATCGCGGGCGGAGTCGAGGTCACAAAATTCATCCGTTAGTTACAACAACGTAACTTTGGCACCCCATCTCCAAACTGTTGCCCATGCAGGCCTTAGCGCCTAGCATGCATGGCAAGTGCATGATCTGACTACCACAAATCCAAGCAACGCGCCGCAAGGAGGTGAGCCTATGTCTTTTGATCTGATGTCCTACCAGCCAAGGGGCGACAAGAAGAACTCGGACTTCTTCACCGAATATCTTCCCAGGATTTACGAGCGCCGCATCAGCTCGGGCATTGCGGATCAAGTCGGTGCGATGCGGGCCATTGTCATTCAGGTCGAGACAGATGCGCTGTTTGACACGCTGGTCGAGCTTTATGTGATGACCCCCTATCGCCACACCGCCAGCTATTTGGGACAGACACACAAGTTCTCGGTGATGCATTCACATGCCGATTATCCGGCGCTGATCCTGATGGCTCCGCTCAGCCCGGCATTCGAGGATTTCATCCCGCGTATCAATCGTATGTACCCGCTGGCGCGCGGTAAGCCGCAGACGCGATATGTAGGTGAGATTTACGGTGCCACCGACCTGAAGGCGCTGACTGGAACGCTGGAGGATCAGAATATTCGGTTCGAATATTCTGGGGACACCGAAAATCCGTTCTACACGCTGGAAGGATACCGCTTTACGACGCCATCGGATTTCACGTGCAATCGCGTCGGCTATTCCACGCTGGATTTCAACGACACAGACAGTCTGGGGTTAGGCGATCGTGTTTTGCTGAGCGATGTGGAACAAGCCAAGCTGGATCAGGCCGCTGCGTTTGGGATGGATAGCAAAATCGCACCCCTGATGCTGGGGATCGACCATCTGGCGACACGCATTCTGGCCGGGGAACGTGAGGACGCGATCCTCGAGTTTCTGACCATGGTGCCTTATTACTTCTGGGGGGCCTACAACATCTTCGACATGAACTCGTCGACCAATGTGAATCGCAATGCCAGTGTGGATGACGACAAGAAATCCCCTGCCAAGGTCTTTACTGCTAACAACACGCCGTCGTTCGTGAACTCTTTCGAGCAATTGCCGATGCCAACCGAGGATTTCGTGCGTAATTTCGGACGACGCTTGCACCACATGGCGGTTGAAATTCAGGACGGCGACCATGGCGCGGGTGAGAAAAATGTCGATTTCGTGGTCAACACTCTTAAAGACAAGGGCGTTCCGTTCCTGGCCCATGTGGTCGGGGAATGCAAAGATGATCCGAACCTGAAACAGATCTTCTCAAAGCACTCGAAACACACGCTGCTGATCACCGAATACATCGAACGTTGTCATCACTACGACGGTTTCTTCACCAAGGATAACGTTGCAGCCTTAACTGCGGCGGCCGGGCAAGATGAACAGTACAAGCACGGCCACGTCTTCGATTGATTTGCCATAAAAAATGGGCTGCGAGGTCATCGCAGCCCAGGCCCATCCAGGAGAGAATGCCGGGTCTTATGACGGCCCGATCATGAAACACGTGACATTGCGCGCCTGTAACCGACGACAGGCCAGATCAGCCTGCTCGCGGGTCATGCCCTGAAATGTCGCGTCAAACCCACGCGAGCTTTGGTTCACCTTACGCAAAGTGCCTTCCAAAGTGGTCATTTCCGACAGCGCAGTTTTCAACAGAACCTTCTCGGCCTCATACCGTGTGGTGTAGCGGCCAACATTGACGCCCCAAAGGTGACCGCCGGAAGTGGACAAGCGGGTCACAACTTCGGGTTCAGGCTCGGGCTGTTTGGCCGGTTCGACCGAGGCCAGCACAACGTTTTCGGAAGGCTTGGCGCCATCCGACGGTGCTATGTCTGCTGCTGCAATCGCAGCAGCGATACCGTCCTGAATCCGGGTGTTGTCTTTTTCAGCCGTTGCGGCGACCGACCCCGCGACCTGAACCGTTTCGCTCGCCACTGGGCGCAACACCGGGCGCAGGCTCTTTTTCGGCGGGCCCGCTTGGGCGACCACTTGTGCGCTACCCAGACCTGCATTCCCTGCATAGGCCGGGCGGGCGGGCTTACGGATTGGCGCACGCGAGGGGGCACGGCGGAAACCCATATCCAAAAGCTCGGCCACCCGGGCGTTGCGCGATGCACCTGATTTGCCACCGAAGACGGTCGCGATAATACGTTCATCCTTGCGCTTGGCCGAAGCAACCAGATTAAACCCTGCAGCGCGGGTATAGCCGGTCTTGATCCCATCGGCGCCTCGATAGGCTGCCAAAAGGCGGCGGTTGGTGTTCGGTACAGTCTTGATCCCGGCATTCGTCGATTGGCGCGAGAACAGGTTGTAGTACTGCGGATAGTCATACAGCAGGTGACGGCCCAGCGTGGTCATATCCCGCGCGGTCGACAAATGCCCCGACTCGGTCAGACCATGGGCATTCTTGAAGGTGGTCCGGCTCATCCCCATCGCCTTGGCGGTGCGGGTCATGCGACGAGCAAACGCCGCCTCGGACCCGCTGAGGGCGATGCCGATCGCGGTTGCCGCGTCATTGGCGGATTTCACCGCCGCCGCCCGGATCAGATAGCGAAACGCGATTCGCTGCCCAGTGCGCAAACCCAGCTTCGAGGGCGGCTCAGCCGCTGCAGCCTTGGTGATGCGCACCTGAGTGTCCAACGTGATCTCACCATTCCGCACGGCCTCAAACGCAATATACAGCGTCATCATCTTGGTCAGAGATGCCGGATGCAACCGCGTGTCGGCATTGCGGGAATGCAGCACTTCTCCGGTGCGTGCGTCGATCACCATGGCCGCGTAAGGGGCCGCCATGCCCTGAAGTGGTGCAAATGAAAGCAGCCACAGAAATGCTATAAGTAATAAGCCCATTCGGGCCGGAACTGTCCGCCGAATCTGCACGATCTTTGCCTCTGTCTGCCTCGCGCCGCCGGGTTTTCCCGGTCAGCAATTTTTATTTTGATATTCTTCAGGCTAACACAGGGACGGGTTTAAAGAAACTGAAAGCTGCGTTTGAGTGGATCATATACACGATCAGATTCACGCTACATATGGTGTTTCATGCGCGCCCGGACACCATACCGGCGATTGTGCCGAATTTCAGGCAAGCCGTGTCGTCGAATTTTTTGTGACTGATGTCAAACGGCAACAGGTCAGGAAATCCGATCAATCAAAGCTGAAAGATCACCCAAATCCTTCAACTCGCGGAACCGTGGGTTGGAAGTTGGGACCTCGGCCTGCTCGACCTCCCATACCAACCCGTGCGGGACATGCACGCCCCAGCACCCGGCTTCGATTGGGGCCACCACGTCAGAACGCATCGAGTTTCCGATCATCATCGAAGCGTCGGGTCCATCACCGTACTGGTCAAAAATCATCGCATAGGTCGCCGCCGTTTTTTCGCTCACGATCTCGACGCCATCGAACAGCTCACCCAATCCGGATTGCGCCAGCTTGCGCTCCTGGTCGATCAGGTCGCCCTTGGTGATCAGCAGAACCTTATGCGTCTTGGCCACCGCCTCGATGGCCTCGCGCGCATGGGGGAGCAGTTCGATGGGATGTGCCAGCATCTCCTGCCCCGCTTCAACAAGTTGGCGGATGACGCGCGCCGGTACGCGATCTTCCGTCACCTCAATCGCTGTCTCGATCATCGACAGGGTAAAGCCCTTGATGCCATACCCATAGTGCTGGATGTTGCGCTTTTCGGCGGCAAGTAGACGTTCCATCAGGTGATCGTGATCGGCGTGATCGGCCAGCAATTCGGCAAAATATGCCTGAGTCAGCTGGAAGAAACGCTCGTTATGCCAAAGGGTATCGTCTGCATCGAACCCGATTGTTGTCAGCTTGTCCCGCATCGCATTTCCGTCCGGTTGCTCTTTTCTCTGGCCACCGTGACGTTATATAAGCCGGGAAACAATTCGTAGTGTTAATCGAGATTCTCTTACAGCAATGCGCAAACACCAGTGGATCATGTCTGAAAAGGACGACGAAGACGACGACACGTCGGTCCTGGTGCAAACGCGCCCCAAGACCAAGCGGCCGCCGCTGTATAAGGTGTTGTTGCTGAATGACGATTACACGCCGATGGAGTTCGTGGTGCATGTGCTGGAACGGTTCTTCGGCATGACCCATGCGCAAGCGTTTGAAATCATGCTGACCGTCCACAAGAAAGGTGTCGCCGTGGTTGGCGTGTTCAGCCATGAGATTGCCGAGACAAAGGTCGGGCAAGTCATGGATTTCGCGCGCAGGCATCAGCACCCGCTGCAATGCACCATGGAACGCGAAGAATAACGCACGGCCATGTCCTCTCGCCTTGATCTAGCCTTGAACAGCGGGCTCAGCCTGTCGCAACCGCTGACTGTTTTGGCGCCTACCCCGGACCACGATTTGTCGGACCTTCCGCGCGAGGCGCAGATGGTGCAGCCGTTCAAACCGTTCCACGATCACTTTGCCACGCAGGGCTTTGTCGCAACGCCCAATAGTGACGCGCCTTGCCAGGATGCGGTCGTGTTTCTACCGCGCGCCAAGGCGCTGGCCCGGGCGCTGATCCATCAGGCCTGCAGCCGCGCCAGCGGGGTCATCGTGGTGGACGGGGCCATAACCGATGGCGTCGACAGTTTGCTGAAAGACATCCGCAAGCGGGTCGCGATCGAGGGTCCAATCTCGAAGGCACATGGCAAGATTTTCTGGTTTCAGTCTGATGCGGACGCCTTTGCCGACTGGGCTGCGCCTGAAAACCAAATGGTTGACGGCTTCCATACCGCGCCCGGTGTGTTTTCCGCCGATGGTATCGATCCTGCCTCGGCCCTGCTGCTGAAGTCTCTGCCAACCAAGCGCGGCACGCGCATCGCTGATCTGGGTGCAGGTTGGGGCTTTCTGTCCGCAAAGCTGATCGACGACACCTTGCGCAGCCTGCATCTGGTTGAGGCCGACCACACCGCCCTTACTTGTGCCCGCGCCAACGTCACCGACCCCCGTGCGCAGTTCCACTGGGCCGACGCCACCAAATGGAGCACGCCCGAGCCGCTGGACATGGTGATCATGAATCCGCCCTTTCACACCTCGCGCAGCGCCGACCCGACATTGGGCCAGGGCTTTATCACCAGTGCGGCACGCAACCTCACCCGCAACGGTCAACTCTGGATGGTCGCCAATCGCCACCTGCCTTACGAGGCAACGCTGGCCGAGGCTTTCGCCCGTGTTGACGAAGTGGCAGGAGACAACCGCTTCAAGGTTTTCCATGCCTCTCGCCCTCGGGGCTGAGGCCCGCTAACCTGCGCCAGAACTCAGGAGGATTCGCATGTCCTTTTCCATCGCGGGCAAGACCGCAATCGTCACCGGGGGTGCCAACGGCATCGGACTGGCCATCGGACGGCATTTTGCCGATGCAGGCGCCAATGTCATGTTCGCCGATATGGATGAAAGGCGCCTGTCCGATGAGCTGGGCGAACAGGCGGATGACAGCAACATCCGTTATTTCGCCGGTGACCTGCGTGAAAAGTTGACCATCGCCAATCTGCTTTCGGCCACGCTGGATGCGTTTGATCAGGTTGATATCCTGATCAATGGTGCGCGGCAGGTGATCCCGTCGGACCCGCTGGACACCGATGACGATTCCGTGCGCACATTGCTGAACCAGAACCTGATGCCCGCGCTGCGACTGAGCCAACTAGTGGCTAAGCGATTTATCAAACAGGCTGATGGAGACGATGAGAACCCTGCCGGGTCAATCATCAACCTGTCCTCGATTGCCGCACGCCGCACCCATCCCGATCTGATGGCCTATTCCGTTTCGACCGCTGCGCTGGATCAGATGACCCGTTCGTTGGCGGTTGCACTTGCGCCCAGCCGCATTCGCGTAAACTCCATCGCACTAGGATCGGTCATGAGCGCTTCATTGCAGTCAACGCTGAAAGAAAACCGAGATTTCCGGGACGACATCGAAAAACATACTCCGCTTTCCCGGATTGCCGCTCCGAACGAACTGGTCGAAACCGCGCAATTTCTCGCGTCGGACGCTGCGGGCTTCATGACAGGCCAAATTCTAACCATTGACGGAGGCCGCACCCTGCTGGACCCTGTCGCAGCCCCGGCCCACTGATCCCAATGTTCGATAAAGAAAAAGCCACCGCCTCTGCCTGGTTCCGCCAGTTGCGAGATGACATCGTAACCGCCTTCGAAGCGTTGGAAGACAGCCACACCTCAGGCCCCTTCTCGGATTCTCAGCCGGGAAGGTTCGAAGTCAAAGAAACTAAACGGCAGTCTGACGATGGCTCCGACGCGGGCGGCGGGCAGATGTCGGTGATGCGCGGGGGCCGCGTGTTCGAGAAGGTGGGCGTCAATGTCTCAACCGTCTTTGGTACGCTGGGTGAGCGCGCGCAAAACGCGATGGCCGCACGCAAGGGTATTCCGGGGATGAAGGACGACCCCCGGTTCTGGGCTTCGGGCATCAGCCTTGTGGCCCATATGCAGAACCCGCATGTGCCTGCGGTCCATATGAACACCCGGATGTTCTGGACCCCACATGCCTGGTGGTTCGGCGGCGGCTCCGACCTGAATCCCTGCATCGAATATGACGACGACACCGCCCATTTCCACGCCACCCAAAAAGCGCATCTCGACCCGCACGGACCCGGCCACTACCCGCGCCTCAAAGATTGGGCTGACGAGTATTTTTATATCCCCCACCGAAAGCGCGCTCGGGGTGTCGGCGGGATCTTCATGGATGACTATTGCACCGGCGACTGGCAGGCGGATTTTGCGCTGACGCAGGACATCGGTCGCGCCTTCCTGCCCGCCTTTCTGCCTCTGGTCGAAAAACGCCGGGTGCAAAGCTTTGACGACGCGGACAAAAACACCCAGCTGGTGCATCGTGGGCTCTATGCCGAATACAATCTGGTCTATGACCGGGGCACCAAGTTTGGTCTGGAAACCGGGCACGACCCCGATGCTGTTCTGATGAGTCTGCCGCCCTTGGCCAAATGGGTCTGACCGCTAAAACCCCATATCGATGGAATTATCAAAGCAGTAGTTTTGCGCCGAAGCGGCGGACAGGTTCTCACCCACCCTGTTGACGGTCAAAGAATATCCCGGATTGGTATCCGCGCCGGGCGGTGGAGTTAGCGAAAACTGCACTGTGCGAACACCTTTCTCGTAAGCTTTGGAAACATAAATCCGCTGCGAGTTTGAAACTCCCAATGTGCGAACTGCATAATCCCCAATTCCACACCAATAGGTGACCGCGGCCGAGGATCCACCGACGGGCTTCACTTCATAGGTTCCATCCTTAAGCGGCGTGATCTGGGTTCTGAACTGCGGTCTTAGTTTATAGCCAAAACCAACGCCCTGAGACTGCGCAATGGTGGGGGCCAGTATGATGGCTGTCAAAGAGAGGCATGTAAGAAAACGCATATAAAACACCCTATGAAAAACGCGATCACGGCTGAGACGACGTGGGACCAACCAGCCTATACGAATCAATATAGTCAAACCGGGCCTCAGGTCTAACTCAACCCGTAACACATCAACTTGAGTGAAAATTCTTTCTTTGAATATGTGGTGCGCTATGATCTCTGCATCAGCAGTTTCCAGAGTGGCCCGTGGAAAAGTCATTTCCCAAAGACTGGTTCGATCTTTCCGGTGAAAAATACGCCGACTTCGGTGCGCTATTTTATCTGGCTGCCCTGACCAAAACGCATCGTAACCGCAGTTTGGCACAGGTTCTCTATGCGTTCGAAACGCCGCTGAGATTGGGCCAGTATCACATCTTCCGCCAAAACGGCTTTCCGCGCGGATTCGTGACATTTGCCGGTCTCAGCCCGGAAGCCGAATATCGCTATGCGGTGAAGGAAGAGCCGCTGAGAGATGTCGATTTCGCCAGTGGCTCATCCTTCTGGATCATCGATATGGTGGCACCCTTCGGCCAAACTCGTCAGATCGTCGACATGCTGAAACGGGACATCCCGCACCCACGCGTGCGCACCAATCGCCTCAGCAGCGACCTATCCACAAAACGTATCGTCGAATGGACACGCGATGACCAGCAACAGGTGCATATGCGCCTTTACCGCGATGCCGAATTCGCCAGAACGCTCGAGCAGGAAAACGGATGACTTCGGTTGTAACCATATCGGGCGATATCACGGGCGACGTGACCGGCTTTCCTCCGAATGTCGCCTCGGGTGACCTCGATGTCACCGCAACATCGGATTTCGGGACCTTCACCGGGGCCACCTGGGCAATCTCCGATCAACCGGATTTCGGCACCGCCTCAATAGATGCGAACGGTAGGTGGACCTACACCGTCGACCCGGCCTTCTTCGATAGCCTCGATGACGGAGAAATCCAATTGGACTCGTTCGAGGTGACGGTCACCGCCAATTTCGCCAATGGTTTCTTCACCTTCAGTGGAACCCAGACCCAGATCATTGATATCACTATCGAGGGCGTTTGCTATACCGCAGGCACTCTGATTGAAACGGCGGAAGGCCAGCGCGCCATTGAGACCCTGCGCGTGGATGACGACGTGTTGACTGCCGATCACGGAATACAGCCGATCCGCTGGATCGAAAGCAGCCCCATGTCGCCCGAGCGGTTGCGCGCAAATCCTGCGATGCGCCCGGTGCGTGTGACCGCAGGCAGTCTGGGACCCGGTGTTCCATCCCGCGATTTGCTGGTGTCTCAACAGCATCGCCTCCTGATCAGCGGCCCCAAGGTCGAGATGCTGTTTGGCGCGCCCGAAGTGTTGGTCGCCGCCAAACATCTGTGCTCGTGGCCGGGAATAGATATTGATACCGGTGATGAGCCGGTCGAATACCTGCATATCCTGCTTGACAGGCACGAGATTTTGTTTGCCGAAGGAGCTCAGGCCGAAAGCCTGTTTCTGGGTGAAGAAACCCTCCACACGCTGTCTTCTGACGCGCTCCAGGAACTCGCCGAGATATTCCCCGAGCGCGCCTCGGACGAACATATCGGCTTCGGCCTTGCTGCGCGGCTGATCCTGCGCGAACATGAGGCGCGTGCGCTTGCCTAGGTCCTAGACAACCCGCCCACCGACATCCTGTGGAGCCAGCGCGACGGTCTTGATCACCGCATAGCATGTACTGCCCTGCTGCAAACCCAGCGCCGCGACCGAGCGTCGGGTCACGCGCGCCAGCACAACACCCGCAGTTGTTTTGACCGACACGATTGCACCGGGCCCCTCACCTGCCCGGATCGCCTCGACCTGCCCCGACAACACATTCAAGGCTGAAAGACCCTCGGGTGGTCTATTGGACAGGATCACCTCTTGCGCCGGAATACGAATACGCAGCTCTTCGCCGATTTGATGGGCAATCCGAGGCAGGTAAAGACGAGCGCCACCGGCATCAAGTTCGGACAGGCCATCGTCGTGATGCGCCGTAACACGGACCCGCAGAACGGCCCCCACCGCGCGCACGCCTGCAGGGGCCACGGATGGGTCCGACAGAACATCGGACGCGGGACCATGCCGCACGACACGCCCGTCCTGCAGCGCGACCACGGACGTTGCAAGCCGGGCAACCTCGGCCGCCGAATGGGTCACATAAAGTATCGGGACCGATACCTCGTCCCGCAACCGTTCGAAATAGGGCAGGATTTCAGCCTTTCGCGCGTCGTCGAGCGCGGCCAGAGGCTCATCCGCAAGGATCAGGCGCGGGCTGGCCAGCAGGGCGCGGCCAATGGCGACGCGCTGTTTCTCACCCCCCGATAGCATCGCTGGGCGGCGGTCCAGCAGATGGCCAACACCCAACATCTCGATCACCCGATCCGGGTTTTCGCGTCGTGCCCCGCGCGGTGCAAACCAGCGACCATAATTCAGGTTCTGGCGTACGGTCAGATGCGGGAACAGACGGCCTTCCTGAAAGATATAGCCCAGACGCCGCCGATGCGGCGGCAGCCATGCCCCACGATCCGTGTCGAATAACACCCAATCGCCGACCGCGACCCGCCCGGCCTCGGACCTCAGTAGCCCCGCGACTGCATTCACCACCGTCGTCTTTCCCGAACCAGAACGCCCAAACAGAACCGTTACACCGGAAGGTGCGTCGAAATCGAGGTCCAGCTTCATCCCGGGCAGCTGGTGTTGCAGGCGGACGGACAGGCTCATGATCCGGCCACGCGTTTGGCCACACGACGGCCCACATATTCCGACAGCAAAAGCGCGCCCATAGCGACGATGATCGAGATGATCACCAACCGAGTCGCCGCCGCCTCACCCCCTGGAACCTGCAAAAACGCATAGACTGCCGAGGGCAACGTCTGCGTCTGACCGGGTATATTCGAAACAAAGGTGATCGTGGCCCCGAACTCTCCCATCGCCTTGGCAAACGCCAGGATCGCGCCCGCAATGACCCCAGGCAGGATCATTGGCAGCGTCACCGTTCCAAAGACCAGCAGACGCGACGCCCCCAAAGTGGCGCCTGCCTGTTCCAGTTTTGGGTCTACTGCCTCGATCGACAGCCGGATCGCGCGCACCATCAGCGGAAAAGCCATGATCCCGGCAGCCAGCGCAGCGCCGGTCCAACGGAAAGCAAAAACGATCCCAAGCTCGGCCAAAGGCGCGCCCAACGGCCCCTGAATCCCAAAGGTCAGCAGCAGCAGATAGCCGGTCACCACCGGCGGCAGGATCAGAGGCAGATGAACCAGACCATTCAGCAACTGGCGCCCCGGAAACCGCCAGCGCGCAAGCGCATAGGCAATGAAAATCCCAAAGGGCAACGTGATCAGCGTTGCCCAGAACGATACGCGCAGCGACAGGCGCAATGCCTCCATCTCTGCCGGGCCCAACCATCCCATCGTACTAACCTTCGGGCAGGGAGAACCCCTGCCTCACAAATTCGGCCCGTGCGGAATTGCCTTGCAAATAGGTCAAAAGCGCGTGCGCCGTAGGTTCTGCAGTAGAAGTCAGGGCTGCTGGATACACAATTTTTGGGTGGATATCTGCCGGGATGACACCGATGACCCCGACCCGCTCATCAGCCACAGCGTCCGAGCGATAGACAATGCCCAAAGGCGCCGCCCCCGTCGCAACCAGCGCCAGCGCGGCGCGTACATTGTCCGTCTGGGCGATCTGGTCCTGAACATCGCCCCAAAGTCCCAGACCCTGTAACGCGGCCTTGCCATAGATGCCCGCAGGCACCGCATCGACCAAAGCCATGGCCAGATACCCACTGCCTAGACGGGTGCTCAGGTCAAACCCCGCCTCAATCTCGGCCGTGTCAGCCCCCGGCGCACCAATCAAAACCAGCCCGTTACCCAGCAACTCAATACGTGAAGCGGTATCGATCAGGCCCTGATCCTGCAGCACGTCCATCCAATCCTCGTTGGCGGAAATGAACAGATCGGCGGGCGCCCCCGCTTGTATCTGCCGTGCCAGCACCGAGGAGGCCGCGTACGACACCGTCACCTCTTGCCCGGTCTCAGCCTCATAACTTCTGGCAATCACGTCCAGTGCGGTTTTGAGGCTGGCGGCGGCAAAAACCAGCACGCCCTCGGCCCGAACCGGGACAGCGAGTATCGCGCAGAAGGCCAAAGCTGCGATCAGACAGCGACAGGCGCCCGTCATTCTTTGCCTCCGGATCAGAGGGTTGCAATCCCTCTGGGCATATCGGAGGCAACACGTGGCAGGCAAGGCCCTTTGGCCTTACAACCAAAGCTACGGCCCATATTGAACTCAGAATTCGGTGGAAAACGAGAATCGCCCAACCCAAGATCAATATGCTGTCGCGCTTCTCTAAAACCGGAAACTCCCGAGGTAGAGCGCTCAATCGCTAAACAACGTGTCTGATCCGCCTCGCCTGAACAGCGATATCCGCATTTCGCTATTCAACCACGATATGACACATGAGTTTGCTCGATTGGTAACCGCGCCCAGTTGCCTAAACGCTGATCTGAAACCTTGCGCGATTTTGCAAAAGAAATTGTGCCATACCCTCTTGCACCCACGCACTGGCTTGGCTACATGAGCCCTCACGGGTGATTAGCTCAGTTGGTAGAGCGCTTCGTTTACACCGAAGATGTCGGGAGTTCGAGTCTCTCATCACCCACCATCCTTTCCCCACAACGGATCAAGGTCTTACGCGACTAGTACCTCTAAATCCGCCCGTTTTGGACATCATGGCCTTCGCATAATCACGATTTACCGTTGCACGGTCCTCGAAGCGAGCATGCACGACGCAAAAGAACAGGGCACCGTCATCTAGACCGTTGCGAGGAGTAAACCAATCAAATGGGTCGGTGGGCTCTATCGATGCAAACTGATTGGTTGGTGGATCAACAGGTGCGACATTAGCTTCACTATTTGTGATATCATCGAGCAGCGTTGGACGGGCCGTGCCGGTATCCGGTGTGAGAATACCCATAATCTGCTCACGACCAGCCGGGACGAAACGCCCGCTCTCCTCGACTGGAAACCGGATCGGCTGTCCGGCATAAATATCTCGCTGAACTTCACTGTTCTTTACAACAACGGTTCCGTTAACAAGCACGTACGGAAAACCTTCTGACGGAAGACCTTGCTGACCGAGAGTATAGTTCGCTTTTTCGGTCACAGTCTCCGGATCAAAAATCGTAATGTCCGCGACCATGCCTTCTTGCATACGCCCACGCACCTGCATTGCTCGCAACCCTGTGTCACCTAATCGCTTTGCGTGGATGTAACTTAGCTGAGTCAGTGTTAGCATAAGCGGCACATTCGCTTCGCGAGCCAGTCTCAAGACAAGCGCGTGGCTGCCTGCTGATCGAGGATGCCCGGCATAGTCTTCGTAGGGAGCATCCCAACTCATCAAGTTGCCCTCGATGTCTAGCCCGGCCATACCGTCGCCCGAGATGCCATAGCCTGCGATGGTGATCCAATCATTCAGCCATTGCTCTCTTGGAGGGCTAAAAACTATGGCTGTCCGTCCCGGTTCATTCTCAGCGAAGCTCAAAAACTCGTCTTTTGTCACGAAGCGATCGAGCTGGGGATCAAAGATGGTGTTTTCGTATTTGTACCCCATCGAACCTTCCCAGTTTTCTGGGGCGATGATCGAAGCGCCGTAGTTTCCCGATCCGGCAGTCCAGGGATAGTAACTGGACCAGACGTTATAGCCTTGGTCGCGGGCCATCTGGAGCTTTTCCTGGTTTTCCCACCACCCATAGTCATTGTCATGATGTATGTGCAGCGGAGCGCCAAGCACCATCGCATTCACCAAGATTTCATTAACACCCGTCTGTGTTTCTGTCGGTGTCGAAGCACTTGGATGAAATCGGTGATGGACGGAAGTCAGTCTACCGTAACGCGCCGCAGCCCGCTGTGCTTCGAACATCTCATAGGTTGTAATACCTTCGCGGGCGTAGCCGATGGTCGATCCCACACCGATAGCTCCAAGACGTAGCCCCTCATCCAGCTGGGCAGTGATTTCGTTCATCTGCTCACGGTTGCTTGGTACAGAAGACCACCCCTCGACGCCGTCTTCCACGGATTGTGCCCTCAGTGCGAAGAAGTTCCGGAAGTCTATATCCCCACCTTCAAGCACGAGGCCGTCATGGACCCGCATCCGTGCGAATTCTTGTCCAACCACCGTGCCATAATTTGCCTGCGTTGAGCCCTCTCGTGCTTCATACCATTCATCAATGTTAGCGGCTCCGACCTCAAAATCCATTTGAGTTGTGACGCCATCCCTAAGGTTTACTTTGATACCCCAAGGGTCCAACCCGTGTTGCTCAAGGTCGATAAATCCGGGTGCCACAACGTGCCCTGTCGCATCGATGGACTGGCTGCCGTTAATATCTTCGTCGGTGATCGCAGTGATCCATCCGTTGCTTATTCCAACGTTAGCAATCTGGTCGAACCCGGTTTCCGGGTCCATGACCCGACCGTTGAGAATGACGATGTCGTAAGTCTGCGCGGCGCCTAGTGTCGAAAAAACAGACAACGTGCCCGCCAGAAACAAGGTACGCATGGATGAATCCTCCCTTTTATCGACAAAACTGAATGTTTTGTTGTTTTTGGAGTCTGCTTTCGCCCCACCTCAGAAAACGATCCGAGTTCTTAGACCGAACAGCATAATGCTATCCTGCGTGGGGTTCAGCAGCGGGTCAGAAATGAACTGCAGTGATGGCGTGATCTGCAGCCCGGGTGATATTGAAAAACGATAGAATGCTTCGAGCGTGAACTGATCACCGTCTATGCCCCTTACCTCGGCCCAGTTCAGTCCCAGCCCGGCCAGATCGGTATTGCGACCGTAATATCCCAGACCTGCAGAAACGGACCGATCATAAAGCGCCGCTGTCCCTTTTGAGGCCCCTGCCCTGACGAATGGCATCCATTTATTGCCAACAAACCACGCCGCTGAAAACGCGGCCCCGTAGTCTTCTGGACGGCTGCCATCGTCGGCTGCATCCGCGTGCCAAAGGGTCAGGTGGATATTGTCAAAGTAGATGCGATCAAAGCCGGAGGTGTAACCAAGCTCGAGTGACTTGAAGAGATTACCATCGCTAAACACATCAAAGTTTGGATCAGACGGGTCGGCGTTTGCGTCTGAGATGCTCGCAACAGCGTAGAAGTTTTCGCTCAGCTTTACCCCACCGGCAATGCCAAGGCCTTGATTGGGTGTGTTAATAGTCGGGTTGGTATTGAAAGACAGGTTTTGGAAACCACTGTATGGGCTGACCAACCCATAAATGTCCACAAAGTCCGTTACATCAATCTGCCCGACTTGCAGTGTCCACGCGCCGTTCTCGGCCCTTTGCGTCCAGAACAGATTGGTCAGCAGCAAACCATTATCGTTGAAGGCTGTCCCAGTGATCGAAAGCGCTCCGCCATCCAGTCCTAGGAATTGCGGGGCAACATCGGTGTAGCTGTGCCGGTCTTCGATCTTGAATGTCAAAGAGCCGCGTTCAGTTGCCTGCCAACTGCCGTAAAAACGTGCAATTCCGCTTGCCGCTTCGCCAGTTCCCAGATCAGCATTCGTGGATTGGCCCAATGCCAGGTAATCAATATTGAAGCGAAAACCTTCCTCGGCCAGTCGGTCTTTCCACTGAAACCAACCTGGTGCGATATTGCGTGGAAAATCGGTACGGTATTGCGGATCGGTTAGCCCATCGCCGGGCTCTAGATCAGCTTCAACCGAAGATGGCCCGGATAGTCCCTGAGCCGACGCTGCGCCAGCAAAGGCAATACTCAATGCGGCAAACAGAAGTCTTATCATTCAGACGCCCTTGCCCCACCGGTCTTGCGATTGCCCGCCGCACGGATACGATCGGCGGCGCGCTGCCTCCATTCAAGCCTGTCTGCTTCAGTCTCCAGAGTTTCGACACGTTCCGTCTCCAACTGGAACGTCGCATTCATAGGCATAAGGCCGTCCACAACCATCATGTTCTGAACAGAAGGATTGATGGTCAAAGTGCCCGTTAGCCGAACGGGTTCGTGGAAATAGCTGGGCGTCCAGTCTCCATTCAACCGCACACGGATCATCTGGTTGGGCGGAGGAGGAGGCATGTGACTACACATCCCGCGTTCCGGCACCAGATACGCGACAGGTCGCCCGTCCGGATCACTCGGAGCGGGAATGGCAAAGCCCGCGAGTGTGATTGTTTGACCGTCGAATTGCGGATTTCCGTTTGTACCTGCTTTTCTTCGACGTTCCGTCACGACCTCTCGCTGATCCAGCAGCCAGTCGACATCAATCCCATCTGCCACCAAGGCATCCTCAGTCTCGGTCAGAAGCTCTTGCCATTTCTGCCTTTCTTCATTGCTACCAAAGTCCCGCTGCAATCTGCCGCGCAGTCGTACGACGTAAAGGACATCGTCGAATTGTTCGGCGCTAAGTTCGCGATAGGGGTCTTCAAAGACCTGCGCGGACGGGTCAGGCAGGTCAGACCAGTCTAACGCGGTTCCTGGCGTCGCCATGACAGGAAGAGCACACCAAACCAACCCTGCGAATACTACGGAGCGGAAGCAATGTCGCATAAATACTCTCCGGCTGTTCAGACAGGTCAATCCAGTGTGTTTTTGTAGATGACGCCGTCCTTCATGATCAGGCGGATCGTATCTGGGCTTTCAGGCCTCGGGTCGGCACCGAACCATTGATCACCCGTGCCAACAACCGTGAAGTCTTCAAGTGGGTTACCATCGATGAGCAGGATATCCGCATAAGCTCCTTCCTCGATAACGCCCAGTTTTCCGGCGGTGTACGGGTTCATAAAGTCACCTGACAAAGCGACCACCTCACCACCCGTCGATGTCAGCGTCACCATCGACGTGTAGGGTCCAAAAAACTCATTGTTCAGGTGCTTCTCGTAGGCAATCTGGATATTGCATGCCTCGACCGAACCAACACAGTCGGTCTGGAATCCTCGCTTCACCGGGCATTCCTTCATATTGTCGATGTAGCCTGCAAATGTGGCCGAGGCGGACTTTGCTTTGGCAAGGCTCGACGGGACATTTGCCACTGCCGGAATATCAAGCAATCCGGGATCGAAGGCCGTCAGATTGGTCGTAATGTACGCCCCTTTTTCGTTCATGACTTGGGCAATTTCACAGTCAAACGAGAAGCCGTGTTCGATCGACATCACACCCGCGTCTAGCGCGCTTAGGATTGCTTCCTTCCGATAGGAATGCGCCATGACATAGCTGCCATACTCGTTTGCCACCTGTACCGCAGCTTTGATTTCCTCAGGCGATCCAGCCAACAACTGCCACGGATCGAAGGCCGAAACGACGCCACCAGATTGCATGAACTTCAACTGCGTCGCGCCCATGCGGAAATTGTTGCGTGCGAACTTGTAAACGTCATCAACACCGCTAATTTCCTGCGCCAAGTTCAGCCTGCTCATGTTTGTTTCAGACCCGGGCGGTGCGGTGAAATTCGCGAAGTCAGCGTGACCACCTCGCGTTCCGATAAATGCACCAGATGGAAAGTAACGCGGGCCGTCAATTTGGCCTGCGTCAATTGCGCGACGTAACCCGCCATTGGCGCCACCCGCATCCCTGACTGTGGTGAAGCCCTGCATCAAATACATCTCGGCCATCCGCGCACCATGTATGGCAAAATCCTCCCACGTTGTGTTGGCCTCCATCGCAGGTAACGTTGGCCCCATCAGCATGAGGTGCGCGTGCAGTTCAATAAACCCGGGGGTCAGTGTCCGTCCCTCTCCGTCAATGACCGTAGCATTGGGGGCATCGATCGCTTCGGTTGATACGGCCTTAATCAGATTACCCTCGACCAATACGCTGGCATTCTCGATACGCTGTTCATTGACGCCATCGAAGACATGCACGTTGGTAAACAACGTTTGAGGTTCTTCTTGATCCTGAGCCTGCGCGGACGTTGGAAAAGAAAGAGCTGCAGCGACAATTACCGTCGAGCAAAGGGACATTCGTAGACCGGACATAAGCACTCCCTTCATATTCGTGTTTTGCAAACTGTAGTCCGGAAAATCTTGGCTCGGTTGCCATTTTTGAATTAGAATGTTCGAAAGTGATCGTAAAAATGGCCACATTGTAAAACTAATCCAAACGAGGGTGACGAGCTTGCCTTTCAACTCCACCTCTCAAGAGCATAGCGAGGGCTTTATTCGCCTCTCCTTAGCTGCTCCGTTCCTGCAATATCTCACCGAACGTAAGATCAATCCGCAACCGGCATTGGATCAGGTCGGCCTGAAAGCCGAACTGTTGTCTGACCCAGCCGTGTTCGTGCACTCAGAGTTGGTCTACGGTTTGGTAAATGCCTTCTCAGATGTGTCAGGAGATCGATACCTTGGACTGAAAGTAGGGGAGACGTTTGACCTGCAAGAGTGGCCTCCGTTCGCTCAGGCCCTGCAATCGACAAAGACGCTGTTCGAGTTCTTTACCCGTTTCGTGGGGCTTGTACCGCAGGAATCCAATTCTGTGCGACACAGCCTTGTCGTAGAAGCGGACAAAGCGACTTATCGAATCGAAAGACAACAAGAGCCTACTGTACCGCCGATTCAGGTGACCGGTTTTGGTGCCGCAATCTATGTACGCCTATTGCAGACCGTCGTCGGAGATGCCTGGGATTCTTCTCGTGTGCGATGGGAAAGCAGATACATCAACGGACTACCTATCGATTACAAAGGGATCGAGGTCGGCCTTGGGACCGATCCCGGAATGCAGATTAGTTTCCCTGTAGAATGGTTGTTTTTGCACCATGTCTCTGAGGGCTCTGCCAAGCCCATCGCCTCACCGCGACAAGATGAAGAAGTAACCGTAGTAGCTGCTTTGCGATCTGTTTTACGCGATAAGCTGGATGAAACCGATTTGGGACCAGAGGTGGTGGCTGGATTGTTGGGAATACAGCCGGAACGGTTTCTTAAGGCGCTTCAGCAGCAAGGCACAACGCTGCCCCGCGAAATCAAACGGCTGCGTGTCGATGTCGCCAAGGAACACCTCGGAGAAGACAAAATGACAATAGCTGAGATCGGTCTGATGCTCGGCTACTCCGACAAATCCCATTTCACACGCTTTTTCAGGGGCCAGACCGGAATGACACCGACCAAGTTCCGCCTTGGCTCGTAATTATGTTGCAAATGCGCGGATCGACAGGGCGAACTCGACCTCGCAACAAAAACAAAGGCGCGACCAGACTGCCGTCCCGACCGCGCCTTAAACCATTCTATTCGAACGCCATTATTGGCCCGTGGTCTCTACGCACGTTCCCTTGCCCCATCCTGACTTGCTGCCAGAGGCAAAGTAATCAAACGTGCCCTTCTCAGGGTGAACGTTATAATTCAGCGTGTAATCCTCACCGACATACAGATAGGTCAGGGTGTCGAGACCGGGAAACACATCCACATCCTTGTCGATATCCCCGATCGTGATGTGGCCCTTCTGCTGGCCATCATACTTCACAAGCCGAGCGGCCATTTCCGGGTGTTCCGCATCAGGTGCCTCACATTCAAACACCCGCTCCTCAGCGACTGCGGCTGCGGGCAATAGGGCAAGAAGAAGAGCTGCCTTTTTCATTGATTTCCAATCTGTATTCGATCTGTTGCACTGCGGCGGCTATTGACGATTTTGGGCGGAATTTTGTCCAAACTCGGGTCGTTCTGCGGTCTCGTTGCACGCATCTCGTTAGACCAATTCACGTTTGGGTTTCGCCTGCGTTTTGAGGTGAGCCCTAAGCACATTTCCATCGCGTTTTGGGGAGTATCCAACCCAGCATTGAGGGCTCGAAGACAGAGACAATGGGTCTATGCACCCATCAGCTGCTGAGAAATTTCTTAGGGTTCGTCATGGCAACCATTTGGAACCTTAATTTGTGAATTCCAATGCTGAAGGGGGCAGCGCGGGACCGGGCCAACTCTGCCCTATAGCTTTGCCCATAGCGGGACGTGCGGTCGCAGCGGGGTGAAAATCCCTGCGCGCGCTCCCATCTGTTCAGGACAGAAAAAGGAGAGCGTCTGATGCAATGTCCGATTGATGGAACTCAGCTGGTAATCACCGAGCGGAGCGGGGTCGAGATTGATTATTGTCCGCAATGTCGTGGCGTGTGGCTGGACCGTGGAGAGCTGGACAAAATCATCGATCGCTCTGCCGACCATACGCCGCCGCCACCGCCGCAGCGGGGTTATGATGACCGATCAGATCACGGATACCGTAAAAAGAAGAAACGCGGCGGCTTTCTTGATGAGCTGTTTGACTTCTAAGACGTTGGCACCGTGATCTGAGAGGGTTTTATCGGTTGTTGTATGGTCACGGTGGGAGATGGGTGCGAGCACCCATCCTACGCTTGCTGATCATATTATTCGGAATCGGAGATATCAGGCTCTTCGCCGATATCTATCGCAGTTAGCAACTCATACCCTTTACTAGAAATTGCGTCTTTTTTCTTCTCGAGTAGCCCCATGTCTCTCAGTTCCGCAATTGCTGCACTATACTCTAAGAATTTCTTTCTGTTGGGAATCTGAAAAGAGTTACCGGACATAATTACCTTGTATTTACCTTCATAATCACTCAAACGGAATGCCCCGCTTTTATCGCGACTAACATATTTCAAAAACTCCAGCGCTGACTTAGAGACGCTCCCGATGGATGTCGTCGTCGGCAGTTCTGGTTCGTTCACGCGCCGTTCTTCTTCAAGCTCCGCCTTAAGTTCCTGTCCGCCGACCGTTGCAGCCTCCTCAAGACGTTTAGCTGCGTCAATTTTTGCTCTCTCTTGAGTTGCCTGAAGGTTCGCTTCGGCCTCAACTCGTACTAGTTCTGTTGAAATCTCTAAGATCTTCAATTTGTGCGCGGCGTTGTGTTGAATCTCTTTCATCTTTCCATTCGGACCCTGTGCCCACCATGTTCCGAGAGTCCGTAGCCACGGCGTCGCTAGTGCTAGCGCTACGCCTACAACAATGGGAATGACGGCAAGGGAAACTAGAGATGTATTGGCGTCAAAATAAAGAAACTTTTGTCGAACCGGTCGGTCGGCAAACAAGAGGTACCAGACGGGTTGCCAGTTGACTGCAAAAAAGCTAAGCGCAATTGATCCAATGAAGGGAATCCGCAGGCGTTGTGACCACGCTTCTGACAAGTCTTTAAAAAACTCCAAATTTTAATCTCCAACGCGTACAAAATATGCGCAAGATATAGTTGTATCGGATGGCGTCAATACCATCTAGGGAGTTCTCACCGCTTCCGTCTCTTCACATTCCCACCCCGCTGCCCCGGCCTGCCAGCCGTTGACCGCCCGCGCGATTTCACGGCGTCTTCCGAGGCTTTCTCGACTGCCCATTGGCGGGCCATGGGGTCGTCGGCGACGGCCAGATCGACCGCTTCCAGACGTTTGATCTCATCCCGGATGTTGGCGGCTTCTTCGAATTCAAGATTCTCGGCGGCCTTGCGCATTTGCTCGCGCAGCCCGTCCAAGTGCGCTTCCAAATTCGCGCCGTGCATCGGTTTGTCGATGGTGGCGGTGACGCGGTTCATGTCGACATCGCCTTCGTAGAGACCGGCCAGAACGTCCTCGACATTCTTTTTCACCGTCTCGGGAGTGATGCCGTGTTCCTCGTTATAGGCGAGCTGCTTGGCGCGGCGGCGGTTGGTTTCGCCCAAGGCGCGCTCCATCGAGCCGGTGATCTTGTCGGCATACATGATCACCCGCCCGTCAGCGTTCCGGGCGGCGCGGCCGATGGTTTGGATCAGCGAGGTTTCCGAGCGCAGGAAACCCTCTTTATCCGCGTCCAGAATGGCGACCAGCCCGCATTCTGGGATGTCGAGCCCTTCGCGCAGCAGGTTGATGCCGACCAGCACGTCGAATGCGCCAAGCCGCAGGTCGCGCAAGATTTCGATGCGTTCCAGCGTGTCGATGTCCGAGTGCATGTAGCGCACTTTGATGCCCTGTTCGTGCAGGTATTCGGTCAGGTCCTCGGCCATGCGTTTGGTCAGCGTTGTCACCAGCGTGCGGAATCCGTTGGCGGCCACCTTGCGCACCTCGTCCAGAAGGTCGTCCACCTGCATCGACACCGGGCGGATTTCAACCTCTGGGTCCAGTAGACCCGTGGGGCGGATCACTTGTTCGGTGAAGACACCGCCGGTCTGTTCGATCTCCCACTTCGCCGGGGTGGCCGAGACAAAGACGGATTGCGGGCGCATGGCGTCCCATTCCTCGAACTTCAGCGGGCGATTGTCCATGCAGGATGGCAGGCGGAACCCGTGTTCCGCCAGCGTGAACTTGCGCCGATAGTCGCCACGGTACATGCCGCCGATCTGCGGGACGCTGACATGGGATTCATCCGCGAAGACAATCGCGTTGTCCGGAATGAATTCGAACAGGGTTGGCGGCGGTTCGCCCGGCGCACGGCCCGTGAGGTAGCGTGAGTAGTTCTCGATCCCGTTACAAACGCCGGTGGCCTCGAGCATTTCCAGATCGAAGTTCGTACGCTGTTCCAGCCTTTGAGCTTCCAGCAGCTTGCCCTCGCCGACCAGCTGATCCAACCGGATGCGGAGTTCCTTTTTGATCCCAATGATCGCTTGATTCATCGTTGGCTTCGGCGTGACGTAGTGCGAATTCGCATAGACCCGCACCTGCTCCATCGTTGCCGCGCGTTCGCCGGTCAGCGGGTCGAACTCGGTGATGGTTTCCAGTTCCTCGCCGAAGAACGAGAATTTCCAAGCACGGTCCTCAAGGTGGGCCGGCCAGATTTCCAGGGAATCGCCACGCACCCGGAAGGACCCGCGCTGGAAAGCCTGATCGTTGCGGCGGTACTGTTGGGCGACCAGATCAGCCATCACCTGCCTCTGGTCATACTCATGACCCACCTTCAGATCCTGTGTCATCGCTCCATAGGTCTCGACCGAACCGATACCGTAGATGCACGAGACCGAGGCGACGATGATCACGTCATCGCGTTCCAGCAGCGCCCGAGTGGCCGAGTGGCGCATTCGGTCGATCTGTTCGTTGATCTGGGATTCTTTTTCTATGTAGGTATCGGACCGCGGCACATAGGCTTCGGGCTGGTAGTAGTCATAGTACGAGACGAAGTATTCCACCGAGTTCTCAGGGAAGAAGCCTTTGAATTCTCCATAAAGCTGCGCCGCCAGCGTCTTATTTGGCGCCAGGATGATCGCAGGCCGCTGCGTTTCTTCAATCACCTTGGCCATGGTGAAGGTCTTGCCCGTCCCGGTCGCACCCAGCAGGACCTGATCTCGCTCACCATCATTCACACCGCCTGCCAGCTCTTTGATCGCCGTCGGCTGGTCGCCAGCCGGTGCGAACTCGGTATGCATGACGAACTGCTTGCCGCCCTCCAGTTTCAGACGCGCGCGCACGTCGTCTGCGGTCAGTTGAGTCTTGTCGGAATGGGCATAAGGCATGGGCGGGCTCCGGGTCAGGCCCCTACATTTGTTCTTATTTTGTCCATCTGCAAGGGCTGATCTGGATTCATTTTCAGCTAAGCGGTCCGGGGTTGGGCGTCGGGGTGCGTTTGAACCTTCGCCGCCAAGGCCGACAGGTTCTCGGCCAGCACGCGGCCCATCATGATCTTCAACAGGGTTTGTCCCATTAACCAGCCCAACGGTCCATATTTCATACGAAAATCCATACTCCAGATAACACGGCTGCGCGTGTCGGACAGCCGTGTGATGGCAATCGCCGCCTGTGCTTCGCGCAGAGGCATCGCCATCTGCGACAACCGCACGGTGTAGCCGCGGTCAACCTGCCAATCCGTCACCTCTTCGACCAATGATGTGCCGTTCGCGAAGTGACACCGGCGCTGTGACCCAACACCATCCGATCCGGCAGTCAAAGCATCAACCGATGTCACCTGCGGGGCAAACTCATCGATATGCATAAAGCGGCGGAGGATAGCCCAAATCTCATTGGGTCGGGCGTTGATGTCGAGGTGGCGTTCTTGATGAAGCATCCTGCTGTCCTTTTATGTCTGCGCGCTTTCTACCCCGAACTAATGACAATACCTGTCATTAGGCAGTCCATGCGACCCGCGACAATTGTCATCTTGTCCCGGCGCGCGCTCTGACGCATAAACAGCTTCAGCCAAGTGAGTACGGAGAGGCGACATGCGCGCACGGATTTACCAGCCTTCGCGAAACGCGATGACCTCGGGGATGGCCAAAACCCGCAAATGGGTTCTGGAATACGCCCCGGCTTCTGCGCGTGAGGTCGATCCGCTGATGGGCTGGACCTCGTCCAATGACACCCAAACGCAGGTGCGTCTGAAGTTCGATACCAAGGAAGAGGCGCTGGACTATGCCAAAGACAACGGCATCGACGCGCAGGTATGCGAGCCGCACAAGCGCAAGCCGAACCTGCGGGCGCGCGGCTATGGTGAGAATTTCGCCACTGACCGGCGCGCTCCCTGGACCCACTGACAAGGCCCTGTGAATGATCGACATCCGCCAAGCAGACCCCGGCGCCAAGGATCTGCGCCCGATCATTCAAGCGCATCTCGCCCATAGCTGGGACGCGACACCGCAAACCTCAAATCATACGCTGGACATTGATGCCCTGCGCGAGCCGGGCATTCGCTTTTGGGCTATTTATGAGGCGGGTAAGCCCTTGGGTTGTGGTGCGCTTAAGGCGCTGCCGGATGGCACTGCCGAAGTTAAATCGGTGCACGTGGTTGCTGCTGCGCGCGGCCGAGGATTGGCGCGTGTGATCATGAACCATCTTGCCGATCTGGCCCGAGCCGAGGGCGTTTCCGCACTTGTCCTGGAAACTGGCGCAAATCATCTCTCGGAATATGGCGCAGCACGCAAGCTATATGAAACATTGGGATATTCCTATTGCGGTCCGATCTACGGCTATGACGCTGATCCAAACAGCGCGTTTATGCGGTTGGACCTTACGTCCAGCCCAAAACGCTGAGGGAAAAGCTGAATGCACCCGCTTGGTGCAGTCTGACCGACCGCTTTGAATTCAGATATAAGGGCCGTACCCTTGCCCCGTTTCGAAAAACATCTGAAAAAATGGCGAGCCGTGGAGGACTCGAACCCCCGACCTGAGAATTAGAAGTTCCCTGCTCTAATCCAGCTGAGCTAACGGCCCGGTCTTGTTCCGTTTGTATCAGTCAATCCATTAGGATTGTCAACTTGATAGGGGGCAAGCTTGTTCTTTCAAAAAGGTTATTTCCATCAGGGTATTGGCCGAATCTGGCAGACCTCTCGGCAAGAGACATCGAACCTACCTGCAGTTCAAACTTGCAGCCCAGCGCGCCCTGCGTCACGTTTGAAATCACAAATTGTGATTCCAAACGGATATGATGACGAACCCGGAACACCTGCCCAGACCTCAAGAGGTCCAAAACGCCATTCATCGGGTGCGCGGTGTACGCGTGGTTCTGGCAGAAGATCTGGCGCAGTTTTACGGAAAATCCGTCAGCGCCTTCAATCAGGCCGTCTCGCGCAATAAGGATCTGTTCGAAGGCTACCGCTTTCAGCTTTCCGACGCTGAGGTCGCGGATTTGCAATCACAGAATGTGATCTCAAAACCCGAAGGCCGCGGTGGCCGACGGGTCAATCCCTGGGTCTATACCGACTACGGCGTAGCTATTGCCTCGACTTTGTTTAAAGATCCGCGCGCGATCAGGATCACGCGGATGATCACCGAAGCCTTTGTTGACGGCACCAATGCGCTAGCGGAAACCCCGCGCAACCCGCCTGAGATTCTGCCACCGCAAGATGCCCCTACGCCGTTGCTTCCAAATGGGGATCAACTGCGTGATCTGGCCGAAAACATCCTTGATTCCGGACAGCAAAGCCTTGTGGACTACATCGCCAATCCCACCACCAAACGGCAGCAGGCGGTGGCAGTGATCATGAAGACCCTCGCGGAAACGGCGGGCGAAGAGGTTCGCACACAACATGACCGTCTGCGCCTCAGCATCGCCGAACGGCTGGCCAGCGGAGACTATGCCGACGATGATGACCGGAAAAAACTGCTTGAGCTGCTGCACGCCATGAAAGACTGACCGCCTTAAAGGCCCAGCTCTGCCCGCGCCTTTCTGGTCAGCTTAGCTACGACCAGATCGTATGAGATTACAATATGATCTCGCAGCGACGCGTCGCTCATGCCACGTTCATCGTAAACCTGCAGCCATTTCATACCTCGCGATGCCAGATAGGGCGCTGGGCGGATACCTGGCTCATCTCCGAGGACCTCAAAGGCAAGATCGGTAGCCTTGAAGGTAAACGCATCCTTTCCGTCGTTCCAACCACAGATGGCAAAGACTTTGCCGCCTACTTTCCAGACATCTGCGTTGCCCCACTGCACGACATGGCTGGTGGCTTTGAGGTCCGAGCAAAAGGCATTGAATTCATCACGAGTCATCGCGGCGACTGTGGCGCTCTGGTCAGGACAAGGCAAGACCCGCTTTGCGGGCGCAACTTTCTTTACCCGGCATTAACCTAGCTGCGCCAAATCATAGGTGATGTATAACTGCAATTCTCCCCTCTCGCCTGAGGTTTGGCTCAGTGATCTATTCGCCTCAAAGGCGGTGCAGCAAGGTGGCGTAATCCGTCGCAAGGCGCGCGATATAGAGCGATTTGCCGGGATGGAGCGTTTTATGGCCGAAATCAATCGTCGCGGTTATCAAGTGGCGGAAAACTCGGGCCAGATCGTAATCTTCTGCAACCGCGCACCCGTGCGTTGGCTCACCTGAGCCACGCAACGCTTTCTTGAAAAGAAAGCGCCCCGAAATCTTTTCAAGATTTCGCCCCCCACCGATTCAAGGCTTCAAAAACTTTGCCGTTCCGACAGTGCGCTGTTTCGGGGTCTGAAGATTCCGGGGATTGGCTTGGATATCTCCCGGCATCGCGACATTGCGTGGTTTCTGCAAGGCAAACGAGCCACAGGCGACACCATCGCCATCGGGGTCATTGCGCTTATGATATCCGGGCCTTCCTTCGCGAAAAGGCCCGAATCCCAGCATCTCCACAGCATCACACCCGGCCAGTGCCATCAGATGGATCACCGCTTCATGACGTTCGTAGTCTGAAACGCGCAGGTAGACACCGATTGCGATCATTCCTGTGGTTAAGGGCAAGGCCAGCACCATCAGTAGAATACGCACCGGAGACAGAGCCTGCCTGCGCAACGCGTCTGCCCGCCGTTGCCGCCGTGTAAGACGAGGGTTCGGATCGGTGTCTTTCGTTTGTTTCCCGGTTGTCATGCCATAGGTCTTACACGCGGTATGTGGCAAAGCCATGGCCGCAATCGGGGTCGGCTTGGAAAAAGCTCGACCTTATCGCACCACATGCACGGCACATTTGGCGTGGCGCACCACATGGGTCGCGGTTGAACCCAACAACAGGTCCTGCATCCCCGGGCGGTGCGAAGCCAAGATGATCAGGTCAGGCTTATTCACTTCGGCCCAGTCCAGAATCGTTCGCCCGGAATGGCCTTCAACCACCAGCCCCTTCGCATTCGGGACGCGCGCCGCCAGAACATCAAGCTCGGTCTGGATGGCCTTGCGGGCTTCGGACAGATACTCGGCGGGCATGTACGAGATCGCATAATCCGGAATGTGCTCTACCACATGCAGCAGCGTAACCGCAGCCTCGGGCGTCGACAGTAGTTCTGCTAGCTTCAACGCTGCCGAGCTGTCCCGTTCAGCATCAAAGGAAATGGGAACAAGAATGTTATGATACATGGCTCGCGCCTCCGTAGTTGTGCCGCTATTCTGCGCGACCGGTGGCGGCCGTGCATTGACTCAGATCAGGTCTCACCGAATGTCTCGGCGACGTCGTACATCACTGGTTCAAAGCTCTTGCACAGCTCGTTAACCCTGCGATTCCGCTCTCGCATCTCCGGCGTGCGCAACATCGCCAGGAAATCCTCGCGGCGCTCCCATTGTGAATAATTGGCAATCCGCGTCTGGGCATCATTCACATGCAATCCGGCTGAAATGAAACCCGGCTGTTTCGAAATGAACTCGGCATAAGCATCGGTCAGCGCCTCAAGAAGGTCCTGGCAGGTTCCGGGAGTCATCTCGAAGGTGGTGATGACAGTCTGATAGCTGTTGGTTTTGGAAATCTGCGGCATAAGGCTCCTCCTTTAAAGCTGACCCGAGCCTAGCACAGCTTTTGAAAACGCCACCCTTTTCCTGCACATAGACAATGTTTTTGGATCAAAAAATCTTTCTCGAAGATGAACAAGAAACTAACCATCCGTTAACCATGTCTGCCGATGCTGCCCCCATGGCTCGTCTGGTTCTCGTCATTCCGCTGCTTTTTATGGTGTGCACTCCGGCATGGTCCGGTGCGTGGCTCCGCGAGAAGGGGTCAAGCTTCACCGCGTTATCTGTGACCGCTTTCAAAGAGGAAGACGTCTACAAGTACAAATCCTCGCTTTATACCGAGTGGGGATTGCGACCGAAACTCACGATCGGACTGGATGCCGAGGAGTATCAGGATTTGTATGGGCACGCGCTGGTCTTTGCCCGCGTGCCGGTTGCAGACATGGGGTCAGCAGGGCGTCTGGCGGCCGAGTTCGGCGTTGGCGCACACCATCGCCAGTACAGTAGTTGGGCAATGTACAAAGCAACACTTTCCTACGGCAAAAGCATTCAAACCGGATTGGGAGGCGGATGGATCAATGTCGACGCAGCGCTCGAAAACCGCACCCATGAGGCAGTGATCCGCAAATTGGATTTCACGGCCGGTCTGTCCTCGGGTCGACGGTTTGACCCGCTCCTGCAGATCGAAACTTCTTATGTTTCGGACCGACCATGGTACTGGAGGGTGCGACCTTCGCTGATGTATCGCCCAAAGACGGGCAGACTCACCTGGGTTCTGGGTGCCGAGCGCAATTCGGCTGATGATAACATCGGGATCAAATTTGGATTGTGGCGCAGCTATTAGAGATGGGCCGCCTACATTCAGGCGGCCCACCACATCAATCAGGTATCAATCCGCAGAATGGTCGAAACCGCACCACGCAAGCCTTCGGACCAGCGCAGGCGGATATCGCTCTGGCCCGATCCCTGTCGCAGCTCGACATATGGCGCGGTATATCGCACCGCATTCAACGATGTCCTGAGGCTTCCCAGAGCCACAACCGCATCACACCCGCGCGCCCTGCCCCCGAACGGCAATTGGCCCTGCGAACTGACGGTCCAGGCTGATGACGGTGAGCTTTGCGTGTGCTGCAGCCGCAATGGATTGGCGCAAGGCGTATCGATGCCGTGGAACGTATTGTTCTCGAAACACACCCTCTTGTGCCTTTCCGGGTCGAGATCGGCAAAACTGGTATCGACCCGGTCCACTCGGTCAATCCGCACGTTGTTGACGCGGAACTTGTTGCCGGTCACGGTCAGCCCGTTCAGGAAATGCCCCGTGCCATGGGGGCGGATCACCAGATAGCTGAACCAGGGGGCAACATCGCTGGCATAAAAGATGTTATCCGTGATGCTCAGCGCGCTGAACGAGAAGCTGGTGAAGTAATCCGGGTTGGCATCGTGCTCGTTGGTCCATTCGATAAAACAGTTATCGACATAGTTCTCGGCGATGGACGAACTGTTATAGCCGCCGATGATCACCAACCCGGCGTTGCGCACCCCGTTCGCGACGTTGTCGCCCTGGAAGAAGTGGTTGCCCAGCACCAGATTGTTGTCGCCGCTCAGCACCGCGAAATGATGGAATCGCGTGGCCCGGTTGTGGCGCAGCTTGACGTCGTTGGCATTGGCGTTCAGCGCGATTGAGCTTCGGTCCGGCACGTCCAGACTTTCCTCGGTCGATAGGAACTGACAGCCATCGATCAGCATCCCCTGACATCCGCGCCCGATTGATGTGATACCCCGGTCCTTCGGGCGACTGATGAAACAGTCTTTCAGTACAAAAGTGTTCCCGCCCGGAGACAGCCGGATCGCGCTGCACCGACCGTTACACTGGAACTCGATCCCTTCCATGTTGAACTTCTGCAGCGCACTGAAACCGCAGAAATCTAGCAGGTACTTGAACGATGTGAAGGTGAAGGTCTGCGTCCCTGCGGCATCATAAGTCGGCGCACTCAGCGTGATTTCACCGGTGCTTTCGTTTTTCGACCGCACATAAACCTCACGCCCGACCCCGCTGCCGGTGACCAGCGAACCCACCGGTATATTCACCACATTGGCCACGTTGGTCAGCGTATCAGGATCAGACGGGCTGTAGGTCGCGACCGAGGTGAAGGTTTCGGTATCCCAATTCGAGCTACTTTTGACGTCAAACTGCCCGTTGCGCACCACCCGACGGGTGGCATACCCCGTCCGGTTCGGCACAGCCGCCGCCATATCGATGGGTTCGGTCACCGCAATCTTGCGCCCGCCCAGATCCAGCGATTCATGGTCCGAGCTATTTAACAGCGCCTGAAACGCCTTTTTAAACGCCAGCATCTCGTCACCAAAGGCGGTGATATAGGTCGGCAGATCGAAATTCTTGGTCAGCAGCAGCATCTTGTCGACCGGCATAGTAACGGTGCCGTCGAATGAGACCTCGGATGCCATATTAGTGTTCTCTTCCAGCCGGAACTCACCTTGCGGAATATAAACCTTGCGCCCGTTCGCCGCCTGATCCGCCGCCTCAAACGCCGCCGAGTCATCGGTAACGCCGTCGCCCACCGCCCCAAAATCGCGCACGTCGACCAAACCGATCATGTCCCGCAGGAAGACCGAGGTCACATCTGTGATCTCGATATCATCGACCCGCACCACCGCACCGTTCATACCTTCGATATCCAGACCAAAGTGACCGTAAAGCGCCGCATTGCCCCACGGCATATCCACACCGGGGCGCAGCCCTGTGCCCACGATGGCCGTCACCTCATGCACTGTGCCATAGCCGGTCAGTTGCACCGCGGGGCCCTGCTCGACCAACCCGTCCACATGCGCATCTCCGGCACCACCGGCCCAGCCCGCGATCCGCACCTCGGGCAGCGGCCCACTGATCGCCTTCACCCGCGCCTTGATCTGCAGATAGCAGCCGGGCAACAAAGGCGTTTGCCCCATATAGCGCAGCCGCTGCGGTTCTGCCGTCTTGTAAATCTCCAGACAGCCCGCAAAATCCGCGTCCGCCGGGACAAATACGCCCGTACCCGACCCCTCATAGGTCGGAGAGCCCGGCGTGCCGTCGCCGCTGGACCAGACACCAAGACCAGCCGCATAGGCGGGCGGTATGAACACGATGCCGTCGGTGATTGCCTTGTTCATGTAAAATCCCTTTCCCAATCGCGCCAAGCACGCGCGCCAAAACCCGATACCGCCCGGACCATGAGCCCAAGCGCATGGGTCTGAGTATCGAAAAGGGATTAATCGCGGCTCTTACCACCGTGACGGTGGTGTTGCCTTAAGCCGCCGGGTCAGAATTACCCAGCAACTGCACGCCATTGATCTTCCAAAGGCCCTCTTGCTGGATCATCTGGTAATCCAGCAGATGCACCCGTCCGTCACCATCCGTGATCATGACCTTCTGCCACAGGGCTCCGTTAATCTCCCGCAGCTCCAGAAACCGCACATCCGCTGGCCGCCAGACCATCGGATAACCGCGCCGAACCATGACCCCGAAATTATCCGGATCGCCAAACATGCGCTGGATATTGGGGCTGGCAAAAGTGAAAGCGGTGGCAAAGTCATCCGCCTTGAACGCCTGTATCTGCGCCGAGATATTGGCCTCGATCTCGTCACTCTGAGCAAAAGCTCCGGATGCCAGTCCGGCACTCAGGGATAGGGCAAGCAATAATCGACGCATGGGACCACCTCCTGAATCAAGAGTAGCCCCACGCGAGGTCAGGTCAAATCAGGCCAGTTCTCCGGCCAGCGCCTTGTCGATCAGGGCTATCGTCTCCGGCACGCCATAAAGCGCGATGAACCCACCGAACCGAGGCCCCTGCGACGCCCCCAGCAGCACCTCATAAAGCGCCGTGAACCAGCCGCGCATCGGATCAAACCGCTCGCGCCCGATGGAATAGACCACCGATTGCAGTGCCTCGTCTTCCATCGGCCCGTCATAGGCCTCCAACGCCGCCTTCAACGCCTCCAGCGCTTCGCGTTCCTGATCCGTCGGCGCGCGGTGCTGGCGCGTCGGTTTGACAAAATCGTTGAAGTAACGCACCGCAAAGCCCGCCGCCTCATCCAGATCGGGATGTGTCTCGGCGGTCGCCTCAGGCGCATACCGGCGAATGAAACCCCACAGCGCCTCTTTATCCTCGGCTCCCGAAACCGACGCGAGGTTAAGAAGCATCGCAAAGGGCACCATCAGCGTGGATTCAGGTACATTCCCACCGTGGATATGCCACACAGGATTGTTCAACTGCGCCTTCAGGTCCTGCCCCGGGTAGGCCCGCAATTGCTGATGATACTCATCATAAGCTTTCGGGATCACATCGAAATGCATCCGCTTCGCCGTCTTGGGCTTCTGGTACATGAAATAGGCCAGCGACTCGGTCGGCGCATAGGTCAGCCATTCATCAATCGAGACACCATTGCCCGAAGATTTCGAAATCTTCTGCCCGTTCTCATCGAGGAACAGCTCATACGAGAAATGCTCGGGCGCACGACCACCCAAGGCCCGGCAGATCGCGTCATAGATCTTTTCGTTGGTGGCATGTTCCTTGCCATACATCTCGAAATCAACGCCCAGCGCCGCCCAGCGCGCACCGAAATCCGGCTTCCACTGCAGCTTGACGTTTCCGCCGGTCACGGGCAGCGTCCATTCCTTGCCATCCTCATCGTCGAAAGTGACAGTGAAGGTCTCGGCGCAAACCTTCTTCATCGGCACATACAGAACCCGCCCCGTCTCGGGATGAATCGGCAAGAAAATCGAGTAGGTCTGTTGACGCTCTTCACGCAGGCTTTTCAGCATGATCGCCATCACGTCATCATACTTTTCAACGGCGCGTTTGAGGATTTCGTCAAACTGGCCCGAGCGGTAAAATTCACGCGCCGAATAGAATTCGTACTCGAACCCGAAGGTATCGAGGAACCGGCGCAGCATGGCGTTGTTATGTTCTCCAAAGCTGTCATGCGTGCCAAACGGGTCCGGCACCGAGGTCAGCGGGCATTGCAAATAATCCTGCAGCGCTTCGGGATTCGGCACATTGGTCGGCACCTTCCGCATCCCGTCCAGGTCGTCCGAGAAACAGATCAGCTTGGTCGGAATATCCGACAGCGCCTCAAACGCGCGCTTGACCATTGTGGTCCGCGCAACCTCGCCAAAGGTGCCAATATGCGGCAGACCCGAGGGGCCATAGCCCGTCTCAAACAGCACATATCCCTTTTCCGGAGCGCCCTGCTTGTACCGTTTGAGCAACCGCCGCGCCTCTTCAAACGGCCACGCCTTGGACGTCATCGCGGTTTCACGCAGGTCAGACATTTGGATACTCCATCGGGAAACGTGCCAGACACCCCATGCGCCCGGACCGGCCCCTGTTATTGTGCAGGTGCAGTATGAGTCAATAAAGGGTAGTGATTTTCATGCCTCTATGAGCATGAATACCATGCCATCAATATCTGCTCTGAATTACGAATGTCCGCAACGTGGGATTGCCGCCTTTGACTTGCTAAGACAAACTAGCGACCGCGCCGACAAATTCGGTCCACCGCTCGCGATCCACAAAGCCATAATGTCCCGCACCCGACCACTCATGCGCTGTGCAGTCGCGAAGTTCGGAGCAAAGGTGTCGCGGCATATCCGGCGAGATAATGTCGTCCGCCGTACCATAATACATTTCCACCGGTTGCTGGATGTCACCTGGCGAAAAGCCCCAGTCCCAAAGAGCCATCGTCATTTCGAAAACTCCTTCCTCGTGTTGCAGATAACCAAGACGAAAGTTTTCTTCGAACAAGGCTTGCTGCTCTGGATTGCGGAGCATTGTTTTGGCTTCATTGGGCATTTGGTCAACGACAGACTCCACATATGAAGGGATGTCTTTCAAAGCACTATTAGCGCCAATACGCTCTGCCCATCGGATCAGTAAGCTCAGGTGGCGCAATTTTGCGATGGTTTTCAGATCCTTCAGTACCAGCATCTTGGTGACACCGGGCTCATCGAATGGTGCCACAGGAGAAGCGAGCGCAACTTTACGCACACGTTCAGGCATGTGAAATGCTACAGCCAAAGCGTGGGGGCCGCCTCCGGAATGGCCCGCTACATTGAATGTATCGAGGCCAAGTTGATCCGCCAGATCCTCCATATCAGCGCCCCAATCCACCATTCTCCGATCCTTCTTCGGGCTCGACCCTCCAACACCCGGTTCGTCGGCGGAAATCCAGTGTACGCCGAGCGAAGCGGTCAGACTGTCGTCAGGATGACGAATTACGTGAGAGTCGGAAAACCCATGGCTGAAAATCACTGGAGTTCCATCTGGGTCGCCGTAAGTGCTGAATGCAAGCGTTCTGCCATCTCTAAGAGTTATATGATTGGTCAAGTTGTTCTCCAAAAACGAAATAACTTTGTGTGGTGAGTTCATTGGACTGCTGGCATAGATTTAATCCAAGAGTACGAGCCGATCTCACCTCTTTTGCACCATAACTATTGGTCCGCATAATGAAACGCCGATGTCAGATTGAGTTTTCAACGGACGTTTACATCAAAGCCGAAATCACCCACCTTCATTGATCGCATTCATTGCACCCCAAAACTACCAGTTGAACCTCCCCGCACCCGCTCCTATCGTGCGGCAACAAACGTTTCATTCAGGACGACACCATGACCGAGCAAACCCCACATCCGATGTCCCCGCAGGATTGCCTTGTGGCGATCATGGTGGCGATTTCCGCCTCGGACGAGAACATCCGAACCGCAGAGCTGGTCAAGATCGAAGGCGCGGTCAACATGCTGCCGGTGTTCGCGGGTTACGATATCGACCGAACCCGCCGCGTCTCGCAGATCGTGTTTGATCTGTTTGAGCAGGTGGACGGGCTGGATGCCCTGTTCGGACTGATCCGTGACAACCTGCCCGAACGCCTGAACGAAACCGCCTACGCGCTGGCCTGTGATGTGGCCGCCGCTGACGGCACTCTGGCCGAAACCGAACTGCGTCTGCTGGAAGAAATCCGGTACGAACTCAGCATCGACCGCCTGCACGCTGCCGCTATCGAACGCGGGGCACGGGCGCGGCATACAACCTAGCTACCGTAGAGCGTACCCCAACGCTCAATCAGATTGCGTTGCAATTTGCGAGACCGCCGGTTCCAAGCCCGCGCGCCGTCCGGGCGCTCGCGCGACGCACGCGGGATCGTGGCGCGGTGCGCGGTGTCGGCTGTGAAGATCGCAAAGGCCAGATCCACTCCATCTGCCGTTGTCATGTAACCGCCAAGACCCGAGACGAAGTTCAAAGTACCCGTTTTTGCATCGACCTTGATCGGATGATCCTTGACCGGCTGCCCGTTTTTGTCGGCCAGCGTAAAGGACCGAAGCAACGGCCGCAGCTCCTCTGACTGCCCCGCCGCCACCAGCGTATTGACCAGACCGGCGGGGGCCATACGTGAGGAACCGCTAAGTCCGGAATGATCGACCATCGCGATCCCATCCGCGCCAAAACGCTCTGCCGCCCATAGGTTCATTTCTGCGGCCGAGTCCTCAAGGCTCTGCGGCGCAACCCCGCGCGCCTTGGTGGCCGCCAAACCCACCATTTCGGCGGTTATATTGGTCGAATATCTCAGCATCCCCTTCAGGATGCTTTCCAACGGATCGCTCTGATGCACCACCAGTTCGGTCCCTTGCGGTGCTTGCCGCGTCACCTGCACCCGGCCCAGCACGATCCCATTCACGCGTGCCAGCGTGCGGAACACATCTCCGGCATAAAGCGCAGGCTTGCGTACCGGCAGCCAGCGTGCCCCGCCATTGCCTAGCGCGCCTTTGGCCACGGTCCAGCGATCCTGTCGCGCGCTTGGCTGATAGGTGTAAATCGGCAGGCTGCGGCTCTCGACTCGCATCGATGCCATATCTACCGAAGGCGTATAATTCGCGCTGCGCGCATCCATGGTTACATCATAGCCGATGCCCTCGCGTTTCCACTCGAAATGCACACGGTTGAAATTCAGGGAAATCCCGCTGATCGACGGGCTATAGCCCAGATGATCCGGCTGCCCCGGATCAATGCTGAAGACGTAGGGCAGCGCACCATCATAGACCTTGAACGCGCCCTTCACCTCGGTGATCCCGGCCTTGCGCAGATTGGCTGCCATTGTGGCCAGCGCGTCTGTATCCAGCAGCGGATCACCGCCACCCGCAAGGATCAGGTCGCCTTTCAGAATACCATTTTCCACCGCTCCATCCGCGATCAAGCGCGTTTCGAACCGATACTCCGGACCCAGCACATCCAGCGCATAAAGCGCGGTCAGCGCCTTGGCGACGCTGGCTGGTGGTAGGCTTTGGCCCTCGCCGAACACCTCCAGCGGCGTTCCGGTTTCCACGTCGGCCACGGCAAAAACAACCTCGCCCTTCAGCCCCGCCGCCTTAACCAGCCGCTCAGCCCCGTTGGGTTGCGGGCCACGCAGCACAGGGCGCAGAGACACCAAAGGCGCCTCGGCCAGACCTGTGCCCGGAACCAGAGACGCCCCTAATCCACCCAGAAACAAACGACGCGAAATTCGATCGACCATGGGTCTATTAGAATCCCAGAGCTTAAACGCAGACAATCACTTGATTAAGATTATGCGCCAAGTGGAGTCATTCGGGCAACACCCCATCGCTCCAATTCCCGCGATTGCGCAACTCGGTCGAACTGACGTCAACCATCGGCACGTTCACAAAACACCACGCCGGAGCATCCGCCCGCCCCATCAAATGCCGCGCCTGCCCGTCGATACGGTACTTGGCATAAAGCCGAGCCGCCGGAGACATCCGAGCAGAAATCCGGTCCCCAGGCCGCGCCACAACGCCCACCGGCACGCTGTCCATGATCTGTCGCCAATCTTTCCAGCGGTGAAACTGCGCCAGATTGTCGGCCCCCATCAGCCATAAAAACCGAACCTGCGGATAAAGTCGCCGCAACGCCGACAGCGTATCCGCCGTCGCCCGCGTCCCCGTCAGCGCCTCAATATCCGTGACCTCAACGCGCGGATGCTGCATCACATCCCGCGCCGCCGCCATCCGCCGCGCCAAAGGCGCAGGCCCCCGCTCCTTCAACGGATTGCCCGGCGACACCAGCCACCACACCCGATCCAGCCCAAACGCCTTCATCGCCTCACGCGTCACATGCACATGGCCTTGATGCGGAGGATCAAATGACCCTCCGAACAACCCCACGACCTGCCCGGGCCCCGCATATGGAATGGTACTGCGTTCCATCCTCTGCTGATGTTCAGAACTGAGAGGTGTTGTCAATCAATCGGCTGCACCACATCGCCAAGCCTGACTTGCCCCGGTTGCACTACTTCGGCACACCATCCCCCATGCCCCCGCACAGCAGAATAGCCGCCTTTGCCCAACGCCTCCTCCATCCGACTGCACGGAGCGCATATCACGGTAAAGCGCAAAACGGCCTCCCCGACCTGCACCTCCCGCCCCTTTAGCGCCGCCAGATTGATCCCCGAAACCACCAGATTGCGCCGCAGGATCTCAGGCTTAACCGATCCTTGCCCCAGATAAGAGCCAATCGCCGCCAGATGTTCCTGCTGGATCAAAGTCACCGCCCGCTTGCCCGCCCGGCTGCGGTCGCCGTCGAGCCCATCGGCTGAGACCCAAACCTCGTTGCGCCCATCCAATTCCGCTCTGCGGCCAGGACGTACACCGATCCATGTCACCCGGCCCGGTTGCGCCCAACCGGCAATCAGTTCCGCAAGTTCTGCCAAAACCCCACCACTCCTTGTCGTGTTGGTTCTACCGGATCAAACGACCACAGAAAATTCACAAAACCACCAGCTTGCCCCGCCCGCTCGCCTCGGATATCCAGCGTTCCAACTTGATTTCCCCGACCCAGAGGACGCGACATGGCTGCCTATCAATATGTCTACCACATGCAGGGTGTCTCCAAGACCTATCCCGGTGGCAAAAAGTGCTTTGAAAACATCCACCTGAGCTTCCTGCCCGGCGTGAAAATCGGTGTCGTCGGCGTCAACGGCGCGGGTAAATCGACGCTGATGAAGATCATGGCGGGCCTCGATACGGACTTCACCGGTGAGGCATGGGCGGCCGAAGGCGCCAAGGTCGGCTATCTGCCGCAGGAACCTCAGCTGGATGAATCGCTGACCGTCCGCGAGAACGTCATGCTGGGCGTGGCCGCGAAAAAGGCCAAGGTCGACCGGTTCAACGAGATTGCCATGGAGATCGCCGAGAACTACTCGGACGAGCTGATGGAAGAAATGACCACCCTGCAGGACGCGATCGACGCGGAAAACCTGTGGGACCTCGACAGTCAGATCGATGTCTCGATGGAAGCGCTGCGCTGCCCACCGGACGATGCCAACATTGCCAACCTCTCGGGCGGTGAAAAACGCCGCGTGGCGCTCTGCAAGCTGCTGCTCGAAGCGCCCGATATGCTTCTGCTCGACGAACCGACCAACCACCTGGACGCCGAGACCATCGCCTGGCTGCAACAACACCTGATCGACTACAAGGGCACCATCCTGATCGTCACCCACGACCGCTATTTCCTGGACGACATCACCGGCTGGATTCTGGAACTCGACCGGGGTCGCGGCATTCCCTACGAAGGCAACTATTCCGCATGGCTGGAACAAAAGGCCAAACGCCTCGAACAGGAAGCCCGTGAGGACAAGTCCAAGCAGAAGACCCTGCAGCGCGAGCTGGAATGGATGCGTCAGGGCCAAAAGGCCCGTCAGGCCAAATCCAAGGCCCGGATCAACGCCTATAACGAACTGGCAGACCAGTCCGAACGCGAAAAGCTGACCCGCGCCCAGATCGTCATCCCCAACGGCCAGCGCCTCGGCGGCAAGGTGATCGAGGTTGAGGGCCTTTCGAAACATATGGGCGACAAGCAACTGATCGAAGGGCTGGACTTTGCCCTGCCCCCCGGCGGCATCGTCGGCGTCATCGGCCCCAACGGTGCCGGTAAATCGACCCTGTTCAAGATGCTCACCGGTCAGGAACAACCCGACAGCGGCACCATCACGCTGGGCGACACGGTCGAGCTGTCCTATGTCGACCAGTCCCGCGATGACCTTGCCGACAACGATACCGTGTGGGAGGCGATCACCGGCGGTGCCGAGATCATCCAACTGGGCGACGCGCAGGTCAATTCCCGCGCCTATTGCTCGTCTTTCAACTTCAAGGGCGGCGACCAGCAGAAAAAGGTATCTTTGCTGTCAGGCGGTGAGCGCAACCGCGTCCACATGGCCCGCCTGCTGAAAGAGGGCGGCAACGTCTTGCTGCTCGACGAACCAACCAACGACCTCGACGTCGAAACTCTGCGCGCGCTGGAAGACGCACTGGTCGATTTCGCCGGCTGCGCCGTCGTCATCTCACACGACCGCTTCTTCCTCGACCGGATTTGCACGCATATTCTGGCGTTCGAGGGCGATGCGCATGTGGAGTGGTTCGAGGGCAACTTCGAAGACTACGAAGAGGACAAGAAGCGCCGTCTGGGACCGGACGCGCTGAAGCCCAAGCGTTTGAAGCATAAGAAGTTTGCGCGGTAAGGCTGGATGCGGGTCGTATTGTTGAAGCAGCAGAAATGGCGATGCTTTCTTAATGATTAGGTTTGCGACGCGCTGCGCACAGATTTCTGCTTTCCTAGTTTGCGGCGCAAGTGGCGCATTGGCTGAAGCGCCAAAGAGGGTCACCACCTTTGCCGCGCCAGCGGATTTCACCTATTTCTTGCAGAAGCACGACGGTGAGCAGGAAAAGTTTGATTTCTCAGACAAATGGGTAGATCCAGAAATGTCTGATGTGATTGTTGCTTTCATCGAAAACCGCGAAGACATCGATTTTGTTCCGGCAAAACTGTACAGTTCATTCCAAACTGTCTTGTCAATTGTTGATACGCATTTCTATCAGTTATCGAGCAGGGTTTTCGGCGAAACGTTGGACTCTGACGTTTACATTGTGTCTGTTTCCAGATTGCACGACAAGTTGGTTGAGGACGGATTTTCGATAGAGCAGGCTCAAAAGGGTGCATTTGTTTCCTGCTTCGCAGCTGGCTTGGTCGAGGATTTTTATCGCCGAGGAAATCTAGATGCAAACCATCGCAAAATCGGTGACACATGTGCGGAACTTCTAGAAAAATAGCAAGTAGGCCGGGCTTCAGCCCGGCAAGCCGCGCAACAGCCGCGACTTCGCCAATATCGGCCATCGCATTGCACCAACCCATATAATCGGCTTGCGGGTCTAGATGAATGCCGGGCTGAAGCCCGGCCTACAAACCACAACCGCTGTTTGAAGCATACGTCGCAAGCGTAGGATGGGGTTTCACCCCATCTCTCACTCAACGATCATACCCGAAAACTCGCACGATCTGTTCCCGCGCACCAAACCACTTGCAAACTCCAACCTCTCAAATGATGGGGTAAGACCCCAACCTACGGCTCTCCGAACGTGCCATCGGTGACCACACCGCTCCACTCCGGATCAACCCGACCTGCACGAATATCGCGATGGATTGACGAATACGGCCAATCGGTGGGGCGCTCGACCAACCCGTGCTTCACCGGATTCCCCCGACAATATGCCATATGATTGCGATAATCCGTTTCATCCCGAATTGCATGCTCCCAAAACCGGCGCTGCCAAATCCCGGCATCCCCTTTCGCAATTTTCGAATCTGTGCGTAAGGTGGGGTTCCACCCCACCACTCCCGACGCCTTCACCCCACGCGTAAACCGCGCCTTAATCGCACCCCATCGTGTCGAATAATCCGCATCCCCCGGCGGCAAGGTCCACACCGCGTGCAAATGATCCGGCAACACCACAAGCGCATCGCACCAGAACGGCCGCTCCCTCTGGGTCACTGCAAAGGCGGCCCGCAAATGCGCCACCTCTCGCACCAGCAAATCCGACGACCGGTCGGCCAAAGACACGGTGAAAAAATACTTGGCCCCGGGAATGCGGACGCGTCGATAATCGCTCATGCTGTAACTTGATCATGACGAGGGTTAACGGATTCTGAATGCCACTCCGACGCGCCAGATAAATAACCGGACCTTATCAAAGCTCTGCTAACTAATAACCAGAACCATCGGCGGATTTTTGTACAAGACGGACGATTCCGCCTCAAACCCTTGTACAATCCATACAATCCGCCCTTGCCACACCGTCTGACCGATGCCATATCCAAGAGGCTTACGTTTTTCTATTTCGACCTGCAGTCTCCTTCTACGGCGCTCAGTCTATCGATACAGACAACGACGCCGGGCTGCCGCATCCACGTGGGCAGCACTAAACAGGAGACAACGGATATGCCCGCAGGCACCGTAAAATGGTTCAACACCACCAAAGGCTATGGCTTTATCGCACCCGAAGATGGCGGCAAAGACATCTTCGTACACATCTCGGCTGTCGAGCGTTCGGGCCTCACCGGTCTGGCCGACAACCAGAAGGTCACGTACGAGCTGCGCGCTGGTCGTGACGGCCGCGAAAGCGCCGACAATATCGAACTGGCCTAAGCCATTCAAAGGGCGGGATTTTTCCCGCCCTCTCCGCTATGCCCGCGCCCCGTGTGTGGCATAGGGAATACATCACAATCGGGTTATTCCTCCCCGGTGATTGACCAAATCCGCTATCATTTCAAAACTAGCGTTATGATTTCTTTGGTCATTTGAGGGATGTCACCATGTTCACACGCCGCGTATTTCTGGCCGGTACTGCCGTCAGCCTGCTTCCGGGCGTTGTCAGCGCCAAGAAAGCGGTCGAGTATGATCCCACGCCACAATTCGTGCGGGTCAAAAAGCAATTCCTACCCGGTCAGCTGCTGGTCGTTCCCCGTTCCTTCTACCTTTATTACATAACCGAACCCCGCAAAGCGATCCGCTATGGCTGCGGCGTCGGCAAAGCCGGACTGGAGTTTACAGGAACCGCAACTATCGACGTAAAGAAGGAATGGCCCACCTGGCGACCGACCGATGAGATGATCGAACGCGACCCGGTGGCCTATGGTCGGTTCAAGGACAACGACTATGTCCAACCCGGAGGGAGCGATAATCCACTGGGCGCGCGCGCTTTGTATCTGTTCCAAAACGGAGTCGACACCTATTTCCGCATCCATGGCACCACACAACCGCAAACCATCGGTCGCGCGGCCTCGAACGGCTGCATACGGATGCTGAATGAGCATGTAATCGATCTGTACAACCGGGTGCCGATTGGAACCGTGGTGACTGTGGTCTAAGCCGCCGACCAATCCACATCGTCGGCTTGTTCAATCCTCAGGCGACCTTTTGGCCATGGGCGCATCAGCTTCTGTGCCTCTTCTTCGGATCCATGTAACCAGCAATCCACATCCTGCGACCCCAGCAACACACCCATACGGTGGTGGATCGGCTTTACATCGGCATTTGGCTCGCAGGTGACTGCGGCGACCTGATCCACACGCTGCCCACCAGGGGCCTCCCAACTATCCGTAATTGCAGCAAATAACAGCGGTATGCCATCCTTCGCTGCGATACGCCATGCAGTTTTGCGCCGTTTCTCTCCGGTCCACTCGTACCAGCCATCAACTGGTATAACTGCGCGCCCAACACCTTCGAATGCGCTTTTGTCAAAAACCGTTTCAGAGCGAGCGTTGATAATGGTCTCCATCACCGGACGTCCGCGCGCATTGACCCTGCCGACCGGGATCATCCCCCATCGCATCATCTTCAAGCCTTCACCGGTCAATACCGTCACCTCCTGACCCGGTTGAATATTTCTGCGCGGGGGCTGAGGCCCTACGTTATCTTTCACATTCAGGAACTTAACTATCTCGCCAATTGGTCGTGTGAGAAAAAACCGGCCTGGCATAGGACCCCTCCTAATCGGTAGCGCGCTCCGCTAAAGCCAGTACAAAAGGTCCTAGCGCGTCAACGATCAGCGCAACGCCTTGGGCATTTGGATGGATGCCATCAGATTGCATGAACTGGCGCGCGACTGCAGGATCGCCCTCGGTCGTGAGCCCGTCAAAGAAGCTTTCCGCATAGATCGCGCCATACTGCTGCGCCAGTTCCGGATACATGGCATCGAAACTTTGCTTGTAATCCGACCCATAGTTCCCGGGGGCTTGCATGCCGATCAGCAGAACTTCGACATTCGCAGCTTCAGCGGTGTTCAGGATTGCCTCAAGATTGGCGCGCGACACATCCGGATCGATACCGCGTAACAGATCATTGCCGCCGAGGGCTACAATCATGCCATCGACCTCTGGCGTCAGAGTCCAATCAACGCGGGAGGCTCCTCCTGCGGTCGTATCCCCGGAAACACCGGCGTTGATAAGCTGAATATCCGCCCCTTCCTCCTGCAACCAGCGTTGCAGTTGGGGCACAAACCCGTCTTGTTGCGGAAGTCCATATCCTTGTGTCAGGGAATCTCCGAGCGCCGCAATCACCACCGGCTCAGCCGTCGCGGCAAATCCGCAACAGATGAACACGCCTGACATCAAACCCTTGCGCAGCTTCTGTATCGCGCCATATCCCAATGGACTGTACCCCTCTTGATGGCCTGATCGATGACGACACCCGTTCTCACCCTCCAAGATGCCGCATTATCGCTGGATGGCAATGCCGGAAGAGTGGATATCCTGCACGACATCACTTTGACTGTGAGCAAGGGTGAAACTCTGGGGCTGATCGGTCCCTCTGGTTCCGGAAAGTCTTCGCTACTGATGCTGATGGGCGGCTTAGAACAGGCAACCGGCGGACGTGTTACCGCATTGGGTCAAGATCTAACGAAAATGAGCGAAGATGCGCTGGCACGGTTCAGAAGAGATGCCATGGGCGTAGTGTTTCAGAATTTCCACTTGATCCCGACGATGACCGCGCTTGAGAACGTGGCGACCCCGTTAGAACTCGCGGGACACAAAGATGCTTTCCAGCGCGCCGCGGCCGAGTTGGAGGCCGTGGGCCTTTCACATCGTATCGATCACTACCCGGCGCAGTTGTCAGGCGGCGAGCAACAGCGTGTGGCGCTGGCCCGCGCTTCGGCCCCGCGCCCGCATATATTACTGGCAGATGAACCAACGGGAAATCTGGATGAAACCAACGGTTCAGCAATCATTGATCTGTTATTCGGACTGCGGGACCGTCACGGGGCAACTCTGGTTCTGGTCACGCACAGCCATACGCTGGCTCAGAAATGCGACCGCGTTGTGCGCTTGCGCGATGGGCGTATCGCCGAGGAATCCCAGCGTGAGGCCGCCGAATGAGCCTGCGTCTGGCCGGTCGCCTGGCCCGGCGCGAACTGCGCGGTGGGTTGCGCGGGTTTCGGGTGTTTCTGGCCTGCCTGGCTTTGGGTGTTGCAGCAATTGCTGCGGTTGGCATGGTGCGCCAAGCCATTCAGACCGGATTGCAACAAGAGGGCGCGTCGCTCTTAGGCGGCGATGCCCAGCTGGAGTTCACCTATCGCTTTGCAAATGATGAGGAACGTGACTGGATGGCGGACACCGCGCAAGCAGTGTCGGAGGTCGTCGATTTCAGGTCCATGGCCGTCACGGGTGATGGCGCAGGCGCGCAACGGGCGTTAACTCAGGTGAAGGCCGTGGACGGGGCCTATCCGCTGTTGGGATCGGTGGCTCTGGAACCCGCAGTTTCTTTGCCCGAGGCCTTGGCGGGCGCCGATGGGCTGCCCGGCGCCGTGATGGCTCCGTCCCTGATTGACCGCCTGAACCTTGCGATTGGGGACCAATTTGATCTCGGCACGCAGAGGTTCGTTTTGATGGCCTCGCTGGAACACGAACCGGATGGTGCGGCAGATGGGTTCTCGCTGGGACCGCGCACGTTGGTTCGAACCGAGGATTTGCAATCATCGGGCCTGCTGGCTCCGGGTACTTTGTTTTCCACCAAATACAGGATGAACTTGCCGCAAACCGCCGAGTTGGAGGCGCTGTCGCAGCAGGCCAGGCAGGCCTTCGAGGGAACCGGCATGCGCTGGACTGATGCCCGCAATGGTGCGCCGGGGATATCCGAGTTTGTAGGGCGCCTCAGCGCGTTTCTGGTGCTGGTTGGTCTATCCGGATTGGCGGTTGGGGGGATCGGCGTATCGGCTGCCGTGCGCGCCTATCTGTCCCAGAAAACGGAAACCATTGCGACATTGCGGACTTTGGGCGCTGATCGGGCCACAATCTTTCAGACATACATGATCCAGATCGCCGTTCTTTCAGGCGTTGGTATCGTCATGGGTTTGACCCTGGGCGCGGCGCTTCCAATGCTGCTGGCACCGGTTATCGAAACCCAACTGCCGATCCCTGCTGTATTCTCGCTATATCCGCAGCCCCTGTTCGAGGCCGCACTTTATGGTGTGCTAACCGCGTTCCTGTTTACGCTTTGGCCTCTGGCCAGAACCGAGGAGGTGCGTGCGGCAACATTGTTCCGGGATGCGCTGACTTCGGCAAGCAGCTTCCCGCGCTTGATTTATGTAATTGCGACTGCAATTGGCCTGGCCGTACTGATCGGAGCCGCCGCTTGGTTCAGCGGTTCAACCCGGTTGACTCTCTGGACAAGCGCAGGTCTGGCGGGGGCGCTCACTTTGCTGACCCTTTCTGCCTTTGCCATTCGCAAATTGGCCCGCGCGGGCGCTCCTTGGGCCAGAGGGCGTCCAGCCCTGCGGTGGGCGTTGTCCGCCATCTCTGACCCACGCGAAGGCGCAGCATCGGTGGTCCTGTCCCTTGGGCTCGGCCTTTCGGTCCTTGCGGCGGTGGGGCAGATCGACGGCACGCTACGCAATGCGATTTCGGGCAACTTGCCTGAGGTCGCACCCTCGTATTTCTTCGTCGATATCCAGAAGGATCAGATGCCCGGGTTCAGCGAACGTCTCGACACTGACCCTGCCGTCAGTCGGGTAGAAAGCGCTCCGATGCTGCGTGGGATCATTACCAAAATCAATGGGCGACCCGCGCACGAGATTGCAGGCGATCACTGGGTTCTGGACGGCGACCGGGGCGTAACCTACTCTGCCCGCCCCCCACGGAATGCCCGCGTGACTGACGGGGTTTGGTGGCCAGAGGACTACAGCGGCCCACCGCAAGTCAGCTTTGCCGCAGAAGAGGCCGACGAGATGGGCCTGAAACTGGGCGATGAGCTGACCGTTAATATCCTGGGCCGCGATATCACAGCTGAACTCACATCGCTGCGCGAAGTTGATTTCTCCACTGCAGGAATGGGTTTTGTCATGTCGATGAACCCCTCTGCCTTGGCTGGTGCCCCGCATAGCTTCATCGCTACCGTCTATGCCGAAGAACAGGCCGAGGCCGCCATTCTGCGTGATTTGGCCGGTCAATTCCCCAACATCACGGCAGTCCGGGTCAGAGACGCCATCGACCGGGTATCAGGCCTGCTGGCAGGGCTTGCGGCAGCCACGTCATATGGCGCAGGGGTTTCTCTGTTGACCGGGTTTTTAGTGTTGATCGGTGCGGCGGCAGCGGGCGAACCGGCGCGTAGGTACGAGGCAGCGATCCTCAAGACTCTGGGTGCCAACCGTGGGCGCATATTGCGCAGCTTTGCCCTGCGGGCAATCCTTTTGGGAGCAGCCGCAGGTTGCGTTGCTTTGCTGACCGGAATTCTGGGCGGTTGGGCCGTGGCTACTTATATATTCGACACAGAGTTCGCGGTCATCTGGCCATCCGCGCTTGGGATCGTCATCGCCGGTGTTGGCGTTACCTTAGGCGCGGGGATGGTCTTTGCCCTGCGCCCGCTTTCAGTACGCCCTGCGCGCATACTGCGCGCCAGCGACTGAGTTCAGCGCATACAAGCGACAGGCTGCAATATTTTCAGCAATTGGTCATTGTCGCACACCAACGCATCGAGCGTGATTTCGTCCAGCGACGCATAAAACACCTCAGCCGCATCCCGCAGCGCCAACCGGAGGCGGCAGGCATCGGTCAGTGGGCAGGTGTTGTCAGCATCCGCAAAACACTCGGCAATCGGCAATCCGCCTTCGACATGGCGAAACACGGACCCGACCCGGATCTGATCCGCCGGGCGCGCCAGCGTCATGCCGCCATTGCGGCCGCGTTGTGTGCTGAGATAGTCTAGCTGGCTCAGTTGGTTGATCACCTGTGCCAGATGGTTTTCTGAAATATTACAGACATCGGCGATCTCGGCCTTCGTGACCAGCCGTTCCTGATGTGCGGCGCAATACATCAAAACACGCACCGCGATATTCGTCCGTTTGGTAATCCGCATTAGGGCCTCCCGAATCTCAAGGTGAAGCTTTATTGCATGTCTCGTAAAAAGACTGTTTGACATACATCAATCGTCAAAGAAGGACGCGACCCGCATGGCAGACCCTTATTTCTTCGGCTATGGCAGCCTCGTGAACCTATCGACGCATGATTTCCCCGACCCGCGCCCAGCGCGACTGAAAGGTTGGCGACGCGCATGGCGGCACACGGATCTGCGCCCGGTGGCGTTTTTGACCGCTGTGCCGGATGCTGATTCCGAGATCGATGGTATGATCGCCCATGTTCCTAAAAACGACTGGGCCGCGTTGGATGAAAGAGAATGGGCTTATGACCGCGTTCCAGCCACACGGTCGGTCACGCACACTCTGACGCAAGAGGTGGAAATCGCTGTCTACGCAGTCCCGCATGATCGACACACCCCGCCCAGCAATCACCATCCCCTATTGCTCAGCTATATTGATGTTGTCGTGCAAGGGTATCTGCGGGCTTTTGGACCAGAGAGCGCCGATCGCTTCTTTGCAACAACCGATGGTTGGGATGCTCCGATTTTGAACGACCGCGCCGAGCCCCGTTATCCCCGTCACCAACAATTGAAGCAGGCCGAGACCGAATTCGTGGATGACCGCCTGCAACGCGTTTCGGCGCAAGTTTTGCGACCCGGAGAACAAAGAAAGGCAGGTGATTTACCTGCCTCCTTCGTATTCTAAGCACTGACCCTGAAGTCAGCCGCGAGCGCGGATCACCTGCAACAGCGGCAGCAAGGTCGCCATTTCGGGCCCGCGCTCCATCCCCGTTAGCGCTTTGCGCAGCGGCATGAACAGGCCTTTGCCCTTGCGGCCTGTGGCCTCTTTCACGGCCTTGGTCCATGTGCCCCAAGTTTCCCCATCGAATGGGCCTTCGGGCAGCAATGAGACAGCCTGAGCGATGAACTCACGGTCCTCGTCAGCGATCAGGGGTTCGGCCCCATCACGACACAATTCCCACCATCCCTCGAGATCGCTTAGCGTCGTGATGTTTTCGCGCGCCATGGTCCAGAAAGGCTCGGCCAGTTCAGCAGGTACACCTGCTTTAGCAACGGCATCGGCCACATCGGCCAGCGGTAGCGATTGCAGGTGCTTCGCGGTCAGCGGGAACAGGTCCTGCACGTCGAACTTGGTTGGGGCCGCACCGAAGCGTGTAACATCAAAGCCGTCGATCAACTCTGACATATCCGAGCGCAACTCAACCGGATCTGACGACCCCAGACGCGCCATCAGGCTCAGTAAGGCCATTGGCTGCACGCCCTGCTCTCGCAGATCGCGCAAGGCCAGAGTGCCCAAGCGTTTCGACAACGCCTCTCCCTGCGGGCCAGTCAGCAACGAGTGGTGCGCAAAACGCGGACAGGTGCCGCCCAACGCCTCGATGATCTGAATCTGCGTTGCGGTGTTGGTGACATGGTCCGAGCCGCGCACGACATCGGTTACGCCCATCTCGGTGTCATCGACCACAGAGGCAATCGTATAGAGAACCTGACCATCGCCCCGGATCAGCACCGGGTCGGATACTGAAGCTGCATCGATCGAGATGTCGCCCAAAATGCCATCGTTCCATTCGATACGCTCGTGGTTCAGTTTGAACCGCCAGACGCCATTGCCACGCTCAGCGCGCAGGGCTTCTTTCTCGGCGCCGCTGAGGTTCAGCGCTGCACGGTCATAGACCGGCGGCTTGCCCATGTTCAGTTGCTTCTTGCGCTTGAGGTCGAGCTCGGTGGGCGTCTCGAACGCCTCATAGAACCGGCCCATCTCGCGCAGCTTGTCGGCGGCCTCGGCGTAGCGGTCCAGACGCTCCGACTGTCGCTCAACCCGGTCCCAATGCAGGCCCAACCACTCCAGATCCTGCTTGATCGCGTCGACATATTCTTCCTTCGACCGCTCAGGATCGGTGTCATCGATACGCAAGATGAACGTACCGCCGGCTTTGCGGGCGATCAAATAGTTCATCAGGGCGGTGCGCAGGTTGCCCACATGGATGTAACCGGTGGGCGACGGGGCAAAACGGGTCGTGGTCATGGAAGTCTCCTGTTGGCGCGGCTCATCTCACATGGGCGCGTTTTTGTCCAGAAGAGGCTTTCAGGTTGGTTCAACCGGCCAAATGCCATCTAAGCGTTCGAGCCCGGCTTTGATGAGTTCACGAAGCACGTCGAGATCGATATCCGGTAGCTTATTCATATAGAGGCAGGATTTACCCAGCTTGTGCTTGCCCAGTCTTGATAAGACATCTCCGAAGTCAGCATACCCGGGCATGATATAGATGGAATGCGCCGCCTTGCGCGGAGAGAACCCAGTTGCGAGAAAGTCGCCCTCGCGCCCTGACGCATAGCGATAGTGATATCGACCATAGCCAATGATCGACGTCCCCCACATTACTGGCGCATAACCTGTGGTTTCACGAAACAGCCTGTCCAGCGCGTGCGCCTCCTCCGCCTTGCGGGTCGGCTGAATACTCGCCAGAAAATCAGCAACGTTTTGCTCGGTGTGTACGGTTTTATTCGCAGATCGCGGCATGAACAAAAATTAACACGTAATGTTCAACCACGCAGCCCATATAACAGTGCCATAGTATGGCCACAGGCCCAGACTGACCTAATTCAGTCAAACATGCTCTGACAGGGAGAACGACCATGACCATCAGATTGACTCGCCGGGCGGCGCTTGGAACGGTTGCGGCTCTGCCGCTTGCGGCAGCTACTTCGCCTGTTCTGGCCGCAGGTACCGAGACCAAAGCCAACTCTACAATAGCAAAATCGTTTCAACTGGGCGATTTCACCGTCACCACCTTGTTGGATGGCAGCCTGCCTCGTGATGGTGCGCAAGACATTTTCGGCGGCGGCGCCTCGGATGAAGATTTCGCCCGTGTATCGGCTGACAACTTCATCTCGCCAGATGTTGCACAGTTCTTCTTCACACCAACGCTGGTTAATACGGGGTCCGAGATGATCCTGTTTGATACTGGGCTTGGCCAAGGTGGAATTCAGGCCGCGTTGGCCGACGCCGGCGTAACGCCTGATCAGATCGATGTGGTGGTCATTACCCACATGCATCCCGATCATATCGGTGGTATGACAACCAATGATGCCGCGACTTTTGCCAATGCGCGTTATGTAACAGCAGCACCCGAATACGACTTTTGGTCAGCGCAAGACGCGGGCAACCGAGTGGGTGATTTGGTTGCAGCCAAAGTCACCCCGATGGCAGAGAAGATGACCTTTATCGGGGATGGTGGTGAAGTCGCATCCGGCGTCACCGGTATGGCAGCGTTTGGTCATACTCCGGGCCATATGGTCTATCACCTAGAAAGTAACGGTCAGCGTCTGGTCCTGACGGCGGATCTTGCAAATCACTATGTCTGGTCATTTGCACATCCTGAATGGGAAGTGCGATTCGACATGGACAAAGCCGCTGCAACGGAATCGCGCAGGAATGTGCTGGGCATGCTGGCTGCGGACAAAGTGCCTATGATCGGCTATCACATGCCTTTCCCGGCCGCTGGGTATGTCGAATCCCGTGGCGACGGGTTCCGGTTCGTGCCGGTCAGCTATCAAATGATGGGTTAGAGGCTAAAAACCAGCATCCGGCCGCACTTTTGACTCATCCGTGAAACGGGACAGGCGAAAGGCGGTCGGATCAACGCAAGGCGTGCTTTCCGTAACAAGGTCCGCCACTAATCGACCTGCGGCAGGACCGATGCCAAAACCGTGGCCGGAGAAACCGGTCGCAATATGCAGGCCCTGCACCGCGTCCACTTTCGAGATGACCGGGATCGCATCCGGGGTCACATCGATCAGGCCGGCCCAGCTTTGCACGATCTCCGCACTATCAAGCGCAGGCAACGCCTTGCGGGCGTTGGCCCACGCCCTTCGCAACACTTTCTGGGAAGGTTCCGGGTCGAGTACTCGGCAATGTTCAAACGGTGTCACATCGGTCGGCAGCCAGCTTCGATCCTCATTCGCCTCGACCATCCAGCGTCTCGAAAGGCGAAACCTTAAGGACCGCCACTCTTGCCGGAATGCGGGCAGAAACTGCAACCCGAGTCGGAAACTGTCAGGAACGATATCCACTGTATTCTCGTGACCCGAAGCTATGGTGTATCCCCCGTCCGAGCGCTTTCGAATGGCAAAATCATCACTCCAAAGCGACACTTCTGGCCCTGCTGCAACCGGAGAGGTCCGCATTACCGTATTGAGCACTTTGAGCTGTGGCAGAGCGGTTCCAGCGTTCCCCGCAAACAGCCGAGACCAGGCTCCGCCTGCAAGTACAACTTGACTACACCTTACGCGGCCGCGTTCGGTGAAAACACCTGCGATCCGGCCCGCAGCAACATCGACACTTCGCACCGCGCATTGCGTCATGATCGCGGCCCCACGGTCGCGCGCCGCCTCGGCGATTGCGGGGGCCGCCCATTGCGGCTCGGCCCGCCCGTCCTGCGGCATGTAAAGCGCTGAGCGCAGTTTCATACTGTTATCCGACAGCAACCCGTCCAGTTCAGGGCCGGATACCATGCGAGCACCTGTTTGCAGCCCTTCAACATGGTCCAGCCATCGCGTCAGGTTTTCATCGTCTCGTGCGCCAGATGCGCCAAACACGATTCCTGATTGAACATAGCCTGTGGCGCGTCCCAATCGCGCATCCAGCCCTTGCCAGATTCTAAGTGCCTCTTGCATCAGGGGGATCTCGCGCGGATCACGTGTCCCAAGGCGCACCCAGCCCCAATTGCGCGAGCTTTGCTCGCCCGCAATCCGGCCCTTCTCGCACAACAGAACGGAAACACCTCGCTCAGCAAGCTCGAAGGCTGCCGAAGCCCCGATGATTCCACCACCTATGACGACAACATCTACGTGTTTGGGAAGTGTGAGATCAGATTCGACGGGTGTCGGTGTGGGGCCTGGCATTAACCGCTCGGTGCTCGTTCATCGGAGCGACATCCAGCCTGAAGGCGATTTCACTGGCAATGTAGAAAACGGTTGGTCCCGAGCAATTGCCGGAACCTGTGGCCAATTGGCCAATGCGCGGCGAATTACGCCGCGCAGATGCGTTCAGATTACGCCGCCCCGGAAAGTTGCGCCCATTTCTGGCGCAGTACCGTGCTGAGCTTGGGATCGGACTTTGATGCAAGCGATTCCTGTGGCTGCAACACCGGAAATTCCGATCGCAACGGAACCGGGCCTGCCACCGCGCCGGGCGTCGGCTCTTCCTGGCTCATAATGTCTGCAATCGCAGCATCCAGCGCCTGTTCATCCAACTTGCGCGGCGCTGATTCCATAGGCTTCAACTGCAACGGAGAATGAAGCGGCTTATCGTATCCATTCGTCATTTGACCACCAATACCTTTACTGACATCCCAAACACGGATGCCTTTTCCCAGTTCCACAATCCCGGTCATCGGCTCTGAAAATGGCAGGCCAACCTACCGGATTGCGTCACATCCGCCCCATATGAGGCGAACCCCTGTCGTAAATGTGGCAAAAAAAGGACGCGCGTACAAGCGAAACATAGTCTTTTGACCGCACAACTGGCTGAAATTGATAAACAAACTGCCGCAGAAATCCGCATTACCATTCACTTTCGAAACAATGGTAAATTCTTCAACCAGAGCGGTGCTTACGTTCTATCCCGCCAGCGATTTACAATCGGATAGCGACGATCCAGCCAGAAGGCCCGCGGTGTCAACCGTGTGCCAGGCGCGGACTGGAAGCGCTTGTATTCACTAATGTAAATTAGGTGTTCGACCCGCCGGGCCTCGGCCTTGTCAAATCCGGCTGCAACGCAGTCGGCGATTGAGCCATCCTGATCTACCAAGATATCAAGAATCGCATCGAGAACGGGGTAGTCCGGCAGGCTGTCGCTATCTTTCTGATCTTCACGCAATTCAGCACTTGGCGGCTTGTCGATCACCGAAGGGCGTATCACCTCACCCTCGGGACCCATCATCCAGTCGCGATGATTGGCGTTGCGCCAGCGGCAGGTCTCGAACACGCGAGTTTTGTACAGATCCTTGATCGGGTTATAGCCGCCGTTCATGTCTCCATAAATGGTGGCATATCCCACTGCGACCTCGGACTTGTTGCCGGTGGTCAGCAGCATCTCGCCAAACTTGTTCGAAATCGCCATCAACAGCAGACCGCGCAGGCGGGACTGAACATTTTCCTCGGTCAGGTCCTCATTTCGACCCGCAAACAGCGGAGCCAGAGTGTTGGTTACTGCTGCGCGTCCCTCAGAGATCGGCACAAAGTCGTAATGCACGCCCAGCGCCTTGGCGACGGCTTCGGCATCATCCAAAGAACTTTGGCTTGTATATTCCGAAGGCAGCATTACGCAGCGTACATTTTCCGCACCGATCGCATCCACGGCTATTGCGGCCACCAGCGCCGAGTCGACGCCGCCCGACAACCCCAGCACAGCTTTGCCAAACCCCGTCTTGCCCATGTAATCGCGCAGAGATTGCACCATCGCGCGATAGTCCTGCTCCCATTCGTCGGGTTGCGGCACGACTTCACCAGCCACAATACGCCATCCGTCATCTTGGCGCGACAGATCGATATGGCTGACGGCCTCATCGAAGACGGGCATGCGGAACGCAAGCTCTCCACCCGGGTTCAATCCAAACGTAGCACCGTCGAAAACCTGATCATCCTGCCCGCCGACCATGTTCAGGTAGATTACCGGCAGACCCGTTTCGACCGTGCGAGCCACCATGTGGTTCAACCGGATATCGTATTTGTTTCGAAAATAGGGCGAGCCGTTGGGGATCAGCAGAAACTCGGCCCCGGTTTCTTCCAGTGTCTCGGCGACATCCTCGTGCCAGCCATCCTCGCAAATCGGGCTACCGATACGGACATTTCCAACGGCATAAGGGCCGCCCATAGGACCCGCATCATAAAGGCGCACTTCATCAAAGACGGTTTCATTGGGCAAATGATGTTTAAGAACTTTGCTGACAATCCGCCCACCGTTAAGGATCAGGTAGGCGTTATAAAGCTTCCCATCTTCAACCCAAGGACCGCCGATGGCCAACGCCGGGCCGTCGGCACAGTCTTCAGCCAACGCCTGCACCGCATTCATCGCGGCCCGATGAAACGCGGGCTTCATCACCAGATCCTGGGTATTGTAGCCGGTTATGAACATCTCGGGCAGCGCCACAAGATCAGCCTGCGCCGCGCGCCCTTGCTGCCAGGCTGCAGCAGCCTTGGCGGCATTACCGTCGATATCCCCAACCGTTGGGTTCAATTGCGCCAGAGTGATGCGGAAACGATCGGCCATTTTTGCCCTCTTGCCCTCATGTCTTTCAGGGATTTAGCAGATCACACCGCGAGTGAAAGGCAAATGCGCCAAAAGCCGTTGCTCTGCCCTCGGCGGTATCTTAGTTTTGCGCCAACACAAACACCGCAGGCAGGTACAAAAATGAAAGCGATCCGCACATCCCTTACCGCTGCAACGCTTACAATGCTGGCGTCTTTTGCTATCGCCCAACAGGACGGTCAGATTGTCATCGCTGATGATGATGTCGGAGGTGTCTACGAGGGCACGTTCGAAAACGGGCTGCGCCATGGCACCGGCACTTACCGCCTGCCGAACGGTTTTGAATATTCCGGTCAATGGGTCGAGGGCGAGATTCAAGGACAAGGCACCGCGCGCTACGCCAATGGCTCTGTCTATGAAGGGACATTCACCAAGGGCCAACCAGAAGGGCGCGGCAAAATCGTCTATTCTGATGGCCAGTCCTATGAGGGCGAGTGGGCCAACGGCACGATAAACGGTACCGGTATCGCGACATATTCCAACGGCTCGCGATACGAGGGCGGCTTCAAGGACGCCAGATATCACGGTCACGGCGTGCTGACCGGCCCGGATGGCTCGGTTTATGAGGGCGACTGGGTAAACGGCCAGAAAACCGGCAGCGCCAAGATCACCTACGCCGATGGAAGTACCTATGAGGGCGACTTGAATGGCGGGCAACGGCATGGTCAGGGTAGTCAGGTCTGGGTCGACGGCATGACTTATGCTGGGTCCTGGGCCAACGACCAGATGGCCGGAACAGGCCGTTTGGTTCAACCAAACGGAGATGTCTACGAAGGCGAAATGGTCGAAAATCGCCGACAGGGCAAAGGCAAATCCATCTATGCCAACGGTGCGACCTATGAAGGCGACTATGCTGATGACCAGCGCCATGGTCAGGGCACCTATAGTGGTAGCGACGGGTTTGCGTACACAGGCGCCTGGCAAAAGGGCCAGATTGAGGGCCTGGGTGAGATGCTCTATCCCGATGGTTCGGTTTATATCGGCGACTTTCTAGATGACCTGCCTCATGGCAAGGGGCAAACGACATACCCCGACGGATCAGTTTACGACGGCAACTGGATCGCCGGGATTTTTGAGGGCACCGGCACGGCAACCTATCCCAACGGAACGGCTTATACGGGCCAGTTCAAAAACGCCCGCTTCGACGGCAAAGGTATTCTGACCTTTGCAAATGGCTATCGCTATGATGGCGATTGGGTAGACGGTGTCCGACAGGGCAAGGGCAAGGCTACGTTTCCGGACGGGATCATTTACGAAGGCGATTTTCTGAATGGCAAGCGTCACGGCAAGGGAACACTGACCCGACCAGGCGGATACAGCTACACAGGCGACTGGGCCGACGGCAAGATCACTGGCTTTGGAACCGCCACCTATGAGACCGGGGATGTCTATGAGGGCAATTTCCTGGAAAACAAACGCCATGGTGACGGCACGATGCGTTTCGCAGGCGGCGAGGTTGAGACCGGCGTTTGGGAAAATGACACGCTGGCGACCGAGACAGAGATTGCGCCCGAAACACCCGCTTCGAGCGCCGAAACCCCTGAGCCCGACTCTACCCCCGACGCGCCCGCCCCTGACGCGACGGACCCGGATACAAACGACGGCTAAATCAGCCCTACCAAGGCACGCGCTTACCAGCCCAATCAAAAAAGCTACCCGTGTCGGCAGGGGTAAGCCCATTGACAACGGACAGCAGATTGGCTGCGGCCTCATTGGGTTCAACAGCCGGATGGCGGGCAAGGTACTTTTCAGTAAAGGCCGTTTTGACTGTTCCGGGGTGCAAAGCGACACATATGGCCTGTTTGTGCGTGCGTGCCAATTCGATGGCAGCCGTATGTACAATCTGGTTCACAGCCGCCTTGGCCGCACGGTAACTGACCCACCCACCCAGCCGGTTGTCCCCGATTGAACCAACCCGGGCCGACAGCACGGCGATCACCGATCTGCGGTCGCGTGGCAGCAGGCGGTGCACGTGCTTCAACACCAAGGCCGGGCCAACTGCGTTCAGTGCGAACTGGTCCATCATCGCCTGCGCGGACAAGGTGCGCATAGATTTTTCCGGACCCATACCGTTAATCTCAAGCGCCCCTGAGGTCACCATGATCAGATCAAACGGATCAGAAAGGGACGCCAGCATACGCTCTGCGCCATCCGGGTCGGTCAGGTCAAACCCATCCGTTGATCTGGCCAGTCGGGTGACTTTGACACCATCCGTTGTCAGGTGGTCATTCAAAGCGCGCCCGATACCGCCAGAAGCTCCGATGATTAATGCAGTTTTCATGCACAAGAAGTTAGCCGAAAGCTTCATCGCTTCAACTCCACCGTCAATTTTGTTCCCCCGTAAATTTCCCGCTTTTCATTCGCCGCGCGCCCTGTATAAGCTGATCCCCATGATCAACCGCGCAGATATCGCTTTTGCAAACGCCGCACTCAGCGGCGCGTTGCTGCGTGGTCTACTGATCCTAATCCGCCTCTGAGCGTGCCATCCGGCGCGCCCGCTCAGAGGAGGACGCCCGCGCGCCAAGAGGCTTTAGGACAGAAGAAGAAAGAGAACCCCATGACAAACGTGACCGACCAAGACCGCGTCGTGATCTTCGACACCACCTTACGCGACGGCGAGCAGAGCCCCGGCGCGACCATGACCCACAACGAAAAGCTCGAAATTGCCGAGCTTCTGGATGAGATGGGCGTCGACATCATCGAAGCCGGATTCCCCATTGCATCGGAAGGCGACTTCAAAGCGGTGTCCGAGATTGCCGAGCGGTCGAAGAACAGCCGCATCTGTGGTCTGGCCCGCGCCAATTTCGCCGATATCGATCGGTGTTGGGAGGCGGTGAAACACGCCGAGAAGAACCGGATCCACACCTTTATCGGAACCTCTCCGCTGCACCGGGCGATACCAAATCTGACGCAAGACGAGATGGCCGACAAGATCCACGAAACGGTCAGCCACGCGCGCAACCTTTGCGAAAACGTGCAGTGGTCGCCGATGGATGCGACCCGGACCGAATGGGATTATCTGTGCCGCGTGATCGAGATTGCAATCAAGGCTGGCGCCACCACGATCAATATCCCCGATACTGTCGGTTATACTGCCCCAGTCGAGTCTGCAGATCTGATCAAGCGCCTGATTGAGACGGTTCCAGGCGCGGATGAGGTAATCTTTGCCACCCACTGCCACAACGACCTTGGCATGGCGACAGCGAACTCTCTGGCAGCTGTCGCAGGTGGTGCGCGTCAGATCGAATGCACCATAAACGGGTTGGGTGAACGCGCAGGCAACACCGCGCTGGAAGAAGTTGTGATGGCGTTGCGCACACGCAACGACATCATGCCGTGGCATACTGGCATCGACACCACCAAGATCATGCATATTTCGCGCCGGGTCGCGACCGTGGCCGGATTTCCGGTGCAGTTCAACAAGGCCATTGTCGGCAAGAACGCTTTTGCCCATGAAAGCGGCATCCATCAGGATGGCATGCTGAAGAACCGCGAAAACTTCGAGATCATGCGCCCTGAAGACATTGGGCTCTCTGGCACCTCTTTGCCGCTGGGCAAGCATTCGGGCCGCGCTGCACTGCGCGATAAGCTTGAAACGCTGGGGTATGAGGTTGGTGACAACCAGCTCAAAGACATTTTCGTGCGCTTCAAGGATCTGGCCGACCGCAAGAAAGAAGTCTTTGACGATGACCTCATCGCGTTGATGAGCGTCGACGACGAAGCGGACGATCACCTGCAACTGGTGTCGATGAAAGTGACCTGCGGTACCGGAGGTCAGGCCGAAGCGACGGTCGAGCTGGAAGTAGAGGGTGCAGACAGGATCGCCACGGAAAACGGTGACGGCCCAGTCGACGCAACCTTCCGGGCGATCCGGGCGATCTATCCCAACACTGCGCGGCTGCAACTGTATCAGGTGCATGCGGTAACCGAAGGCACGGACGCGCAAGCCACGGTTTCGGTCCGTCTGGAAGAGGATGGTATGATCGCCACCGGTCAGTCTGCAAATACAGATACGGTGGTTGCGTCGGCCAAAGCCTATATCCACGCGCTGAACCGCCTGATCATGCGTCGTGAAAAGGCCGGTCCGGGGGCAGATACACGCGAGATCAGCTACAAAGACCTGACCTGATTGAAGGGTAAGGCGAATGGCTCCCGCACCCGCGGCGGCCCGGCTTCGCCGACCCTTCTTGGGTTTTGGGCCCGGCAGCGCGCCTCTGGCGCGC
>NZ_JBQFXC010000014.1:0-59208 GCF_056540645.1 Ruegeria sp. AM5
CCCAATCAAAAACCTCAGATGCCCCCAGTCTCTCCCGAGCGTCTCCGCAGCTTCCACCGCGTCCCAGCACCTCAGCAGCGCCGGTGAAGGGGTATTTACGGATTAGGTCTGGGACCTGCAACCCCCAATTTGAAAAAACTTCACATTTCCGACCACCTTCCTCTTCATCTTAATAGAAACAACAGGTTAGCTTAACAAATCCTCCCGAAAACTCACAAAAAAGAGGTTTATAGAAAGAGAAAGAACAGTCTCTCGGCGGAATCGTACCCAATGCTTGGTACGCGCCCTGAGCCAGGCGCATGAAAACGCCGCCCGACTCTCCTCGGGCGGCGCAATTTACTGCGATGGTTATAGGGTTACTTCAGATCAAAACGATCCGCGTTCATCACCTTGTTCCAGGCCGAGACGAAATCGCAGACAAATTTGCCGCCTGCGTCGTCCTGACCATAGACCTCGGCCAGTGCCCGCAGCTGCGAGTTCGACCCAAAGACCAAATCCACGCGGGTACCTGTCCACTTCACGTCACCACTTGCGCGGTCGCGGCCTTCATAGACGCCGTCACCGGATGGTTTCCATTCGGTGCCCATATCCAGCAGGTTCACGAAGAAATCGGTGCTGAGCGTGCCGACCCGTTCGGTCAGCACACCATGAGAAGTTCCGTCAAAGTTTGTGCCCAGCACACGCATCCCACCTACAAGCGCGGTCATCTCCGGTGCCGACAGCGTCAGCAGTTGCGCTTTGTCCACCAGCAGGGCCTCGGCCGGAACCGAGTATTCCTTGTGCAGGTAGTTGCGGAAACCGTCCGCCATCGGTTCCATCACCGTGAAAGACTCGACATCCGTCTGCTCTTGCGAAGCATCGGTGCGGCCGGGGCTAAAGGGAACATCAACGTCATGACCTGCAGCCTTGGCTGCCTGTTCGATGGCAGCACCACCACCCAAGACAATGACATCTGCCAATGAGACCTTCTTGCCACCAGACTGTGCGTCATTGAACGCTTTCTGAACGCCTTCCAGCGCATCCAGCGACTTGGACAGTTTCAGCGGTTCGTTGACCTCCCAATCCTTCTGCGGGGCCAGACGAACGCGCGCACCGTTGGCACCGCCACGCATATCCGATCCCCGGAAGGTCGAGGCCGAAGCCCATGCGGTCGACACCAGATCTGAGATAGACAATCCCGTCGCGAGTATCTTGGCTTTCAGATCGGCTACATCAGCGTCGTCAATAAGCGCGTGATCGACGGCCGGGACGTTGTCTTGCCAAATAAGCTCTTCGCTGGGAGCCTCGGCTCCAAGATAACGCGCACGCGGACCCATGTCGCGGTGGGTTAGTTTGAACCACGCGCGAGCAAAGGCATCGGCAAATTCGTCCGGGTTTTCGTGAAAGCGCTTCGAGATCGGGCCATAGATCGGATCCATGCGCATCGCCATGTCGGCGGTGGTCATCATAGTCTTGACCTTTTTCGATGGATCACCCGCTGCCGGGGCCATGTCCTCTTCCTTGACCCCAACAGGTTCCCAGATCCACGCGCCCGCTGGGCTCTTGGTCAGGTTCCAGTCGTAGCCAAACAGCAGGTCGAAGTAACCGTTGTCCCACTTGGTCGGGTTTGCGGTCCAGGCACCCTCGATGCCGCTGGTGGTGGTATCATCACCCTTGCCGCTGCCAAAGTCGTTGATCCAGCCAAAGCCCATCGCCTCCATCGGGGCGGCCTCGGGTTCGGGACCGACAAGACCGGGATCACCGGCGCCGTGGGCCTTACCAAAGGTGTGGCCACCCGCAACCAAAGCAACGGTTTCTTCGTCATTCATCGCCATTCGGCCAAAGGTGTCGCGAATATCGCGACCTGAAGCCAAGGCATCTGGCTGACCATCTGGACCTTCGGGATTCACATAGATCAGACCCATTTGCACAGCGGCCAACGGGTTTTCCAGATCACGTTCGCCCGAATAGCGGCTGTGCGGGTTCTCGGTTGGAGCCAGCCATTCGGTCTCGGCACCCCAATAAATGTCTTCCTCAGGTGCCCAGATGTCTTCACGACCACCGGAGAATCCAAATGTTGTGCCGCCCATGGATTCGATCGCGCAGTTGCCCGCCAATATGTAAAGGTCAGCCCACGAGATCTGGTTGCCGTACTTCTGCTTGATCGGCCAAAGCAGACGGCGCGCTTTGTCCAGGTTGCCATTGTCCGGCCAGCTGTTCAGAGGCGCGAACCGCTGATTGCCGGTCGATGCGCCGCCGCGGCCATCTGCCGTGCGGTAGGTGCCCGCTGCGTGCCAGGCCATACGAATGAACAAACCGCCATAGTGACCATAATCTGCGGGCCACCAATCTTGCGAATCTGTCATCAGCGCATACAGGTCTTCCTTCAGTGCGTTCAGGTCGAGCTTCTTGAACTCTTCGGCATAGTCGAATGTCTCGCCCATCGGGTTCGATGCAGGGCTATGCTGATGCAGAATCGACAGGTTCAGTTGGTTCGGCCACCAATCCCGGTTGGACCGGGCCTCGGCGCCATGCATTACCGGGCATTTGCCCATGTTGGGGGTATCACTTCCGTCCATATCGATCTCCAGTCCTGGCTAGATGTGTGCGTCGCGCGGTTAACTTTGAAACGAGAAACAGGGGTCTTGAGTGTTTTTGCGCTCGTCCTTGGCATGGGCGTTACGCGGGATCGCGCAGATCGGCCCTGCCTTCATTGTAGGAAATAGCATTAACGACTCGTTCTTTCTGTTTGGATGTAGATTTAGCAAATCCAAGCCATTCATATAAGTTTTGTTTTTTGATGATATTGATAATCCAGAGCTATCACTTGAACATCTGCGCGCAGCCTGACCCTGAAGCGCGTGATTGCGATTGCACCACCAAGCTTCACCGTGCCTCGCAAGTCGGGCACAAGAGAGAGTGGACGCAAATAAACTTCCGATGATGGCCGCGCATGAAACGACTGAACTGAGTCTAGCGCAAAACGGATTGACCGGCCCAGACTCAGTGGCCACTGACCTTCTTATAAAGGGCCGATTTATAGCCGAAGGGAATTCCCAATACCCCGACAAGCCACCCAACCGTTCGGGCGATCTGGATCAATCGCCGATCTGGTTGGAACGGAAACAGAAGGATTGCCCCTAACAGCGCCAACAAGCGAAAGGGGGTGCTCAAAAACCCCAAGATCGCCTTTGTTGGCTTCTGATCAAGCTTACGGCGCATATGGGTGTTGGACTGGTCCCTTCCCCGGGCGGTCTGATACCAGAATGACAACCTTTCGGGAGGAATGGTCTCGTACACAAAAGCGTCGGGCACCCAGCCGACCGGTAAGCCTGCAGCAACGGTCTCGGCATAAAACTTTGCATCCGTCCCGCCGGTCATCCGCATGGTTTCATCGAACCAAAGGCCGGTTTCGCTGAACAGACGTGTCTCGCCCAGCCAGTTATTTGTCACGATGGTCACGCCACCGGTACCGTTCAAGTTGGCTTTCTTTGCAGCCGCGTTTTCCTTGTCGAGGTAACGATTGCTGATATTGCGCAACATCAGCCGCTGAATCGCGGTCTCCTGCCCCGATGGCCCCGCCGCACGAAGCGGAGCGCCCATTAGCACGGCAGAGCTGTTGCGATACCCGGCGACCAACCGTTCAAGCCAATCGACCGCCACCACTTCGTCATCATCGACAAAACAGAGCAGATCCGAGCCATTCTCCAACGCTTCGCGCGCGGCTCGGTTGCGTCCGAACGGGATGCCGAGTTCGGTCTCAAGGACATAGTTCAGACTTGCTCCATTAGGCAGCATCTCCCCTACTGCCTGCACGGTACCTTCGCTGAGCGCTGAGCTGTCGTTTTCCACCACCAAACATCGCACCGAGCAGTCGGGCGGCAGCTTCATCTCTCCCCAGCTTCGAATCAAAGCGGCCAGCATCTCGGGCCGCTGCCGGGTCAGGGTCGAAACGGTAATGTTCAGCGGGACAGAGCGGTCTTTCATCGAAATCCCATACAATCCGTGCCGGTTTCTTGGCAAGGCGCGGTGATCAAGTGGCATCCTTCTGATGCTGCATCAGTGCTTCCAACCCTACACGGTAGTTCGGATAGAGCAATGAGACGCCCAGTTCATCCTTGATCCTGTCATTCCGAACGCGCTTGTTCTCATTATAGAAACTGCGCGCCATCGGGGTCAGATCAGCCTCATCAAACGGTACAGCAGGTGGCATCGGCAGACCTTGCAATTCGGCGGCATAGCCGATCACATCCTGCGGCGGCACCGGTTCATCATCACAGACATTGTAGATCGCACCCGGATTGGGTTTGGCCATCGACGCGATCAAAACCTGTGCAATGTCGTCAACATGAATGCGCGAAAACACCTGGCCCGGCTTGATGATCCGCCGCAACCCACCGCGTTTCAGCTTTGAAAACGGCCCGCGACCCGGCCCGTAAATCCCTGCCAGTCGGAAGATATGCAAGGGCAGGCCCGGAATGCCGCCCCATTGCTCCTCGGCACGCACGCGCCAACGGCCACGTTCAGCCGTCGGTGTGGCGGGCGTCGTCTCATCCACCCAGCCTCCCTGGTGATCCCCGTAAACGGCTGTGGTCGACAGGTAGCCGACCCATTTGAACTGTCCGATCCGCGCGGCGATCTCATCCTTCAATTCCGCCAGCACCGGATCACCATCGGCTGTGGGTGCTGTAGAGACAAGCAGATGCGTCACCCCATCCAGATCAGGCCGATCCCCCGGCCAGACCCAAGGCTCGGCGCCCGAGTCGCGGATTGTCTCAAGTTGCTGGGAATCACGCGTGGTTCCGATGACCCGCCATGTGGTTGGATCCAGTTGCCTCGATATCGCTCGGGCAGAATAGCCGTGGCCGAAGGAGAATAGTGTCTGTGTCATGGTCCCTTTGATGATCTGCCCGGCACGTGGATGCAAGCGCCGGATGGACGCACTTGATTCGAATCCTCTGATGCGCATTCATTGAGAAATGACCAAAAAGACACCTGACTTGCACGCAGCCTACTCCCTGAAATCGCCCGAGGAGAACAAGCGCCTTTATGCGGAATGGGCAGGGGAATATGACGACAGTTTCGCAGCGCTTGAGGACTATCAACTCCACACCCACACGGCGCGCGCTTTTGTGGGTGCAGGCGGACAAGGCCCGGTATTGGATGTAGGCGCGGGCACGGGGTTATGCGGAGCTATTCTGGCCGGGTTGGGCGTGGGTCCGATCGACGCCACCGATATCAGCGCCGAAATGCTGGACGAGGCGATGCGCAAGGATATCTATCGCGACGCGATCGAAGCCGATCTCAATCAGGGCCTGCCGGTTCCGCGCGGCAGCTATGCCGGTGTCGTCTCGTCCGGAACGTTCACCCATGGCCATCTTGGGCCAGAAGTTTTGCCAGCGCTCTTGCGCGTCGCACGCCACGGTGCGCAGTTCGCCCTGTCGATCAACGCAAAACACTTTGAGGCGCTCGGGTTCGCCGATACCTTCCGCCGCCTCGAAGCGGATCAGATCAGAGACTTATCGTTAACGCAGGTCCGGATTTATGGCGATCTTGCTGCCGGCCCTAACAAAGATGACGTCGCTTTGATCGCGTTGTTTGAGAAAACCTGACCAAAGCTCTGCGTAGGTCATATACGGACCTATGCAGAACTCGGCGGGGCAGAACGCCCTCGTGATCTAAGTATACATCTGCTTCTTGAAAGCCCGTGTCCGCGTTGTCGCCTCGGCTGAACCATCGTGATAAGTGCCGAACCACTTGTCGAACGGAATCTCGGATGTGCCGTAGTTACACTCGAAATACCGGTGATGAAGCTGGTGGAAGAAGTCCCCTGCCCGCGCGGCATCCGTTTCACCAGCCTTCAGCTTTTCGAAACCCGAGTGAGACAGTACCGGGCTGATCTGCTGGAAGTAGGCGTGAAACAGCAGATGCAGCGGATGCGAGGGTACAATCAGATGGATGAAGTAGGTGGTGAAATAGAGAAGGTTTTCATACCAGTGGTTCGATATTCCCGACCATGGTCCGATATTGACGTTACGATGGTGCACAGCATGAACGTGCTTGTAGAGTTTCGGGTGATGTTCCAATCGGTGCACCCAGTAGAAATGAAGCCCTGACCACATCGGGATGAAAAGCATCCAGATCACGAACCAAACGGGGGCCGCGGCCCAGGTTATCACTGGCGCATAGCCATTCGCCATCGCCCAGTAGATCAGCCACTGATAGACCGTCGCCACAGTCATCGCACTTCCCAGCGTCCACCAGATGTTATCCAAAACCTGATTTCGAAAGGTAAACGACCCATTGTCACGTGTCAGATCACGCCGGTCGAATTTCTTGTACATGCCCTGCCCTTTGCGCATGTAAAGCCACCAATGCAGACCTCCTGCTATCATGATCTGAGGCACCATGTTCAGCAGCCAGATACGGAACATCCAGCCGGGCGCGAAACTCTGCATGGTCTCTAATGGAGGTAAAAACACGAAATAGGCGGCAAAAGCCATCACCATGCAAAGCGTCAGCGACGTAAGGGGAAGCCAAGCCCCTTTGTACCAGTTCAGGATAGCCGCAGGACGCGGCGGCCAGTTGAACAAAGGGTTCAAACCGACGGGCCCTTCGGGGCGGTAATTCCATCGGGCGGCTTCTGCATCATGTATATCGGTCATGGCTGAAACTCCTAACAGTGCGCTTCAGGTTGCGTAATCCGAGCCTTCGGCATCCAGAACAGATTTGATTTCGCGTAAATGTGCTTCGGCCTGACCGGGATATTCATCAAGCTCTTGCGCGGTTTTCTCAGCAATCTCATCGGACAGAACGCGCAAAGGTTGCCCGGTTTGAAGAGCACGAATGTACGTTTCTGCGGCGCGTTCAAAATAATAGAGTCTGTTAAAGGCATCTGCCGGACTGTCGCCGATCACCAAAACCCCGTGGTTGCCCATGATCATGACTTTCTTTTTCGGGTCCGACAGCATCGCGGCACAGCGCTCACCTTCGCTTTCAAAAGCCAGACCTCCGAATTCTTCATCGATTACGTAGCGATTGAAGAAAGTTGCGGTGTTCTGATCGATCGGCGGTAAGCTGCTGTCTGCCAGCGAGGCAAGAACCGTCGCAAAAATCGAATGCACGTGCATCACGCAGCGCGCATGCGGGCAATGGCGGTGGATCGATCCGTGGAGCCCCCAAGCCGTCGGATCCGGTGCGCCGGGCTGGTCCATGACATCTTTGTCATTGGCATCAAGCAGCAGCAGATTTGACGCCTTGATACGCGCGAAATGCATCTGATTGGCATTCATCAGGAACTGCGTGCCGTCTTCGTTCACCGCAAGGCTGAAATGGTTCGCCACCCCTTCATGCATGTTCAACCGTTCGGTCCAGCGGAATGCGGCGGCCATGTCCACGCGTTCGGACCAATGATCGATGTTGGGACGCAGGTTTGTAACGCTCATGCCGGGCTCCTTCGCGGGGTATTCGATTTCTGGAAATCGTGCCTTCGCCGCAAACGTTTGACCAACGAAAAAAACAAGCCTAGTTCATTAGTAAAACTACTGGCAGAGTTATAAGCATGCAGAAATCACTTCCTCCGCTCGGCTGGCTACGCACATTTGAAGCGGCGGCCCGTCATTTGTCATTCACGGGGGCGGCGCGGGATTTGAACATGACGCAAAGCGCAGTCAGCCAGCAAATCAAATCACTAGAGGGCTATTTGGGTCAGCCCTTATTCCTACGTCGTCCGCGTGCATTGGAGCTGACCGAAGCTGGTATCACCTATCTGCCGGTCGTGCGTGAAGCCTTTCGAACTCTGGTAAGGGGGACACAAGCCGTCACGGGCGCACAACAAAACGCAGTTCAGGTCCAGAGCAATATCACATTTGCCGTCAACTGGCTGGCTCCGCGCCTACCCAGGTTTCGGGAACTGCATCCGGATGTACATCTGAACATCTTCACCGAACTATGGGAGCCGCGCGAAATGGCCGAGGGCGCGGCGGTGGAAATCCGCTATTCGCTGCGCCCAGCCGATACGGTGCGAACGGAATTGCTACGGACAGATCACTATTATCCTGTCTGTGCCCCCGATTTCCCGGTGACGCTGGAAACCCTGCAGGAACAACCCCTATTCGACTGTTCAAATTTGTTGTCGAATTGGGAGAGTTGGATCACAGATCAGAGTCTAACTTGGCAAAAACCCAAGGTAACCTATTCGACGACCTATCTGGTCAGCCTGTCGGTTGCGATGGCCGGAGGAGGCCTATGTTTAGCCCACGACATGATCGCAAAACGGTTGATTGACGAGGGTCGTTTGATCGCGCCGTGCAACCATCGCGCTGCTATGCCCGAGGCCTATTATCTATTGCTATCGCCCCAAGCCGAGGAAACGCCGGGCGCGTTGGCATTTGTCGACTGGCTGCGCGCAGAGATCGAAGCCGATCGCCACAACTAATCGCGGGTCGCTCCCGCCCATCGTTGATGCCCTTTGGGCATCTCCTCTGGTTGGGCGTGGCAGCGCTGACGTGCTGCGGATGGCAGGTTTTGTGATGATTCCATGATACCTTAATAGTGGGGGTTGCACCTTGCGCCGCATTCGGGAAAGTTGGGCCATGGAATACACTCCCTTCCCAAGTTGGCCCGATACCGCCCCTCGTCTCATCGCTGTTGCTTCTGGCCGCGAGGCTGCCGATTTGGTGATCCGTGGCGGCGTCTGGGTCAATGTGCATAGCCGCGAAACCCTGCCTGACCATGACGTGGCGATCGCTGCGGGGCGCGTTGCTTTTGTGGGGCCGGACACCGCGCATTGTATCGGTCCTGAGACTCAGATCATCGAGGCGCACGGTCGCTATTTGGTGCCGGGGTTTTGCGACGCACATATGCATATCGAATCAGGTATGTTGACCCCGGCAGAATTTGCCCGCGCAGTCACTCCGCATGGGACGACTTCGATGTTCACCGACCCGCATGAGATCGCCAATGTGATGGGGTTGGAAGGCGTACGCCTGATGCATGACGAAGCGCTGATGCAGCCGGTGAACATCTTCACCCAGATGCCGTCCTGTGCACCCTCAGCACCGGGGCTTGAGACCACAGGGTATGAGATCACCGCCGAGGATGTGGTTGAGGCGATGTCTTGGCCCGGTATCATCGGACTGGGCGAGATGATGAACTTTCCCGGAGTCATTCATGGCGATCCGAAGATGTTGGCAGAGATCGCGGCCACACAGCGCGCCGGTAAAACAGTTGGCGGGCACTATGCTTCGCCAGATTTAGGGCCTGAATTTGCCGCTTACGTCGCTGGTGGCCCTGCGGATGATCATGAAGGCACCTGCGAGGCCGACGCCATCGCACGTGTCCGTCAGGGAATGCGGTCAATGATGCGGTTGGGGTCGGCTTGGTATGATGTCGAAAGCCAGATTACTGCGGTGACTGAAAAAGGGCTGGACCCGCGCAACTTCATCTTGTGCACCGACGACTGCCATTCGGGAACGCTGGTAAATGACGGACACATGAACCGCGTAGTGCGACATGCGATTGCCTGTGGTTGCGATCCTCTGGTTGCGCTGCAAATGGCGACGATCAACACGGCGACCCATTTTGGGTTGGAACGCGAGATCGGCTCGATCACACCCGGGCGGCGCGCCGACATTATCCTGAGTTCTGATCTGGTAGAGCTTCCGATTGAAACCGTGATCGCGCGAGGTCAGATTGTGGCTGAAAACGGGACGGTAACAGTTGATTGCCCGCATCTGAACTGGCCCGCTAAGGCGCGAAATACCGTACACCTAGGGCATGCGTTGACCTCGACAGACTTTGAAATCGCAGCCCCTGCCGGAGCGAACCGTGTCATGGCCAACGTGATCGGGGTGGTTGAAAATCAGGCCCCAACGCAAGCGTTGAAATCCGAGCTGCCGATTATCGAAGGGCGTGTTGAAGGCGAAGGCGATGTGTGCCAAATCGCATTGGTCGAACGGCATCGCGCCACGGGGGGTGTGACCAACGCCTTTGTCTCGGGCTTTGGATATCAGGGCAAAATGGCCATGGCCTCGACCGTTGCGCATGACAGCCACCATATGATTGTTGTCGGCACCGACCGTGAACAGATGGCACTGGCTGCGAACCGGCTGGCCGAAGTGAGTGGAGGCATCACAATCTTCCGCGATGGTGAAGAACTGGCCCTGGTGGAACTGCCTATCGCAGGTCTGATGTCTGACAGCCCAGCGACTGACGTTGCCGCCAAAGCTGAACGAATGGTCGAGGCGATGAAGACCTGCGGCTGTCAGCTTAACAACGCCTATATGCAGCACTCTCTGCTGGCCTTGGTTGTGATCCCTGAGCTGCGGATCTCGGATCTTGGGCTGGTGGACGTGCGCACATTTGAAAAGATCGATCTTCTGGAACCCCTTGCATGACTACTATCCGAACACCCGACGTTCCTAACCCTGAGAAATTTACCGACCCGCTGGCAGCCGTCGCACGTTTAGAAGAGCTTTATGAACAGGCGACAAAATTCCTGTGCGATAGGTTTGCAAATGCACTTAAGAACGGCGCTCCTACCGAGAGATTTCGAGCGTTCTACCCCGAAATCCGGATCAGGACCTCGTCTTACGCGCAGGTCGACAGTCGGTTGAGCTTCGGTCACGTGTCCGAGCCGGGCACGCACGCCACGACAGTGACGCGCCCCGATCTGTTCCGGTCCTACCTTACCCAGCAAATCGCGCTATTGATCAAGAACCACGATCAGCCGGTCACAATCGGAGCTTCGGAAACGCCGATCCCGGTCCATTTCGCTGTCGCCAATAACCCGGATCTGGTTGTCCCGCATCAGGGTGCAGCTGGGTTCACTCTGCGCGATGCGTTCGATGTACCGGACCTGAATACAACAAACGACGATATCGTGAATGGCGTGCACGAGCTGGAAAACGAAGCGGGACCCCTTGCGCTCTTCACAGCCCAGCGGGTGGACTATTCGCTTGCACGACTGTCGCATTATACGGCGACTGACCCCGGCCATTTCCAAAACCACGTGCTGTTCACCAACTATCAGTTCTATGTCTCGGAATTTGAGAGCTACGCACGGGCTCAACTGGCCGATCCCAACAGCGGCTATACCAGCTTCGTCTCGACCGGGAATGTCGAGATCACGGATGCCGAAGCCGTACTGGAACAGCCCCTTAAACTGCCGCAAATGCCAACCTACCACCTGAAACGCGCGGATGGGTCTGGGATCACGCTGGTCAATATCGGCGTCGGGCCATCGAATGCCAAAACAGCCACCGACCACATTGCGGTTCTGCGCCCGCACGCCTGGTTGATGGTCGGCCACTGCGCCGGTCTGCGCAACACGCAGGCGCTTGGGGATTTCGTTTTGGCACATGCCTACCTGCGCGAGGACAAAGTGCTGGACGACGACCTGCCCGTCTGGGTGCCGATCCCACCGCTGGCCGAAGTCCAGGTCGCGCTGGAACAGGCTGTGGCCGAGGTAACCGAGTTGGAAGGCTACGAGCTGAAACGTATCATGCGAACAGGTACAGTCGCCTCAGTCGATAACCGCAATTGGGAGCTTCGCGATCAGTCCGGCCCGGTGCAACGGCTCAGCCAGTCCCGTGCGATTGCGCTGGATATGGAAAGTGCGACAATCGCAGCCAACGGTTATCGGTTCCGGGTTCCTTACGGCACCTTGCTGTGCGTCTCGGATAAGCCCTTGCATGGTGAATTAAAGCTTCCCGGCATGGCTTCGGCGTTCTATACCACTCAGGTCAGTCGTCATCTGGCGATCGGAATCCGGGCGATGGAGCACTTGCGCGGCATGCCGTTGGAACGGTTACACAGCCGGAAATTGCGTTCGTTCGACGAAACGGCCTTTCTCTGAAGCAAAAAAGCAACGAATTTCCCCTATTTTTGGGGTTTTTAGTGCTACTATTCGTTGTGTTCAGCCACAATATCCCGTTACAGTTACGCGGTGAGGCCCTATAGATCGGGCACGTTAAGGAGACCAAGAAATGGCAAAGCCTATGACAAAGACTCAGCTGGTGGCTGCTCTCGCTGAGGAAATGGGAACTGACAAGAAATCCGCAAATGCCGCGCTGGAGGCCATGACCGGCCTGATCACTCGCGAAGTTTCGGCCGGTGGTGCCGTCACCCTGCCCGGCGTTGGCAAAATCTACTGCCGCGAGCGCCCCGAGCGCATGGTGCGCAACCCCGCCACCGGCGAGCAGTTCAAGAAAGAAGCCGACAAAGTGGTCAAAATGACCATCGCGAAAGCTCTGAAAGACAGCGTCAACGGCTAATTCGCCGAAGACAGATCACAAGATCGAAGGGGTCGCCACCTGGCGGCCCTTTTACTTTGCTTGAACAAGCCATTCAAACATCTGATTGATATTGAGTTTTCACTACTATCTCCATAGTTGTGTCATATTCCTCATCCACTCGCTCAATGGGAAGTATTATTGAGGAATCTCGACTTATGGCACGATATCAAACCACTGAATTTGATACAGAAAATCAATTCGACTGGGCGAGCATTCAATACACGATTGAAGACGATGTTGTCGTTGCAACGCGGACGACTTTTGATGCCGGATACGAGGTCTTCGGGACTTACGAAGACGGCGTTTTGCGTCAGGAATTTTATGTCGGAACAGAAGAGGCATTGGGCTTTGATAATCGGTTCATTGACTATGACGCCAATGGCATAATGACCGAACGCGGAACGGTTTATCCAGACAGTATCCGCGTGACCGAGACCTTTCAAAATGGTGTTCCGAATGAGATTGTCATCCAAGATGGGTTTTTCGGAGACGGTGCAAAACCCTGGGACCAGATCGTTCTACGCTATGATGCGTCGGGCAATATCATAGGCCGCACGATAACAAACGATAATGGTGCCCAGACGGTTGAAGCCTTCGCGCCCGGTCATTTCAGTACTGTTCAGGACTTTCTACAAACCAAATCCTGGGATCGGATCGACACGTTCTTCGATGTCAACGGAGAGACAACCGGACGGACGACCACCTATGACAATGGAATTGTCAAACAGGAAACGTGGACAGACGGACAGCGTAGCAACGTAACGCAGACAGACGGAAGCGACATAAAGTCGTGGGAAACCATCAGCACCTCATTTGATGGCAGTGGAAAGATATCTGAAAAGACAACGACATATGACAACGGTGTCGCGAAGCACGAGGTCTGGTCAAATGGCCAGCGCGTCAGCATCAGCCAGACTGATGAGCTGGATGCGAAATCCTGGGATTCGATCACGACCGCCTATCAGGACGGACAAATCTCGGAACGTCGGCTGGAGAAAGATAATGGGGACGTAACCGTTACACTTTATGCGGATGGAAAACGTTCTGACGTGCTGCAACTGGACGGGGACGACAGTGCTTCTTGGGCATTGAAAGTCACCAGCTATCCAGACGCAGCCGGGAAAGAGATTTCTTTGTATGAAAAGGTCGAGGACATCCCTGAATCCTTGTTCCAATACTTCCCGGAACTGACCCCGCCTGACCCGCTTGAAGAGTTCGTGCTGGATTTCAATGACGGAACCCGCATCAAAGACAATGATCAGGTGCTGAATGGTGTATTTATTGCAAGTGTTAGCAAAGGGCAGAGCAACACTGATGGCATTCTAACCCCATACGAATACGGTGGCTCAAACCCCGACCCCGACCTGGAGGCATTCAATTCCTGGGGGGCAACGGTTGGCTTCTCCAAAAGCGATGGCGAAGAATTCAACTTCAACAGCGTTTCCTTGGCCAATGCTTCCAGATCGGACACCACGTGTATTCCTGAATCGAACTGGGCAAACCAAGTCACAATCAATGCCTATAATGGCGATGAGCTGGTGCACTCCGCAGAGGTCGATCTGACATTCGATCACGTCACACACGAGTTTGACTGGCGCGATATTGATCACGTCGAGTTCGTTGCATCGGGAGGTGAAATTACCAATGACCATGTCGAGAACGCGGGTTGGTTCTCGATGGACGATCTTAGCTTTTTCGCCTGAATCAAGCGACAAGCTGAATCATAATGATGAGCAGCGCTTTTCTACAAAAAGCTCTGCTCATTCTCATTGCGCGCAAGCTCATTGATGCCAACTATCGGGCGACCCCGCTATTCGACGCAATGGGTCCTTGCAGCTCATGTTAAAATCAGGAACAGTCGCCCGAATTTCATCAGGAGGCCGTAATGGACCTGCGCGCCATCGCCATGGGGCTTGTTTTCGCCCTCATCTGGTCTTCGGCCTTCAGCTCGGCGCGAATCATCGTTGCCGATGCCTCGCCTTTGTTCTCGTTGGCGCTGCGATTTCTGATTTCGGGACTAATGGGCGTGGCGATCGCACGCGCCATGGGGCAAAGCTGGCGCCTGACTCGCAACCAATGGCGCGCCACTATTCTGTTCGGAATCTGCCAAAATGCCCTTTATTTGGGTCTAAACTTCTATGCGATGCAGACAGTCGAGGCTTCGGTCGCGGCGATTATCGCCTCGACTATGCCCCTGCTGGTAGCCCTAGCCGGCTGGCTGCTATTGGGTGAGCGGATGCGCCCGCTGGGCATCGTCGGCTTGCTGGCAGGTTTTGTCGGTGTCGCGCTAATCATGGGTAGCCGGATTAACGCTGGTGTCGATCTGTTCGGGGTTCTGCTCTGCGGAATCGGGGCGCTGGCGCTGACCTTTGCCACCTTGGCTGTTCGGGGGGCGACTTCGGGCGGTAACTTCATGATGGTGGTTGGGCTGCAGATGCTTATCGGATCGGCGGTGCTGTTTCTCGCCGCCCCGGTGTTCGAGTCTATTCATATCCACGCCACACTGCCTTTTATGCTGGCTTTTACCTACACCACGCTATTCCCGGGCCTTCTGGCTACTTTCATCTGGTTCCTGCTACTGGATCGCATCGGCCCGATCCGTGCAGCAACGTTCCATTTCCTCAACCCGGTATTCGGTGTGACCATCGCCGCCATTTTACTGGGTGAGAAGCTGGGCCCATTGGATGCGGTGGGAGTTCTGATCACAACGCTGGGAATTCTTGCTGTACAGCTGTCGCGCGAACCCGGTCAGCGCAGTAACGCCTCGACCTGATCTATCAATTTAGGCGCATTTGGCTTGGTGCTTGACCCATAGGTGGCAACGACCTCACCCTCGGGGCCAATAAGCACTTTGTTAAAGTTCCATTTCGGGACAAAGCCAGTCTGCGCAGCAACAGCTTGGTAAAACGGATGGGCATCCGAACCTTTCACTGGAGTGATATCCGTCATCGGAAGCGTAAGGTCATAATTTAGTTCGCAAAAATTCTTGACCTCTTTCGACGACGCCAGCTCTTGTTTGAACGAATTCGACGGGACCACCAGTACCACCAGCCCGCGTTCTTCATATGTTTCGTGCAGCTCCTGCAACGCTGCGTATTGTCCGGTAAAGCCGCAAAGCGACGCCGTGTTGACCACAAGCACGGGCTGTCCGCGCCAGTCTTCCAGTGATATTATCCCGCCATCGATTGATGAAAATTCGCCCGTCAGTGGTGCCGCCTGAAGGGCTTTGCCCAACAAGATCAGAGCAGTCAACAGAGCCATACGGAACATCACTTCACCTCCTGTTATGAATCATACGCGCTGTGCATTCGTTTGGATCAACTGCACAGACCCGCGAGCGCGCTGTAATATGGTTTTGATTCCTGCGCATCTATGCCCAAATAGGACATCATCATTCAAACACCGGAGGATCCATGTCCCGTTATACCAAAGACCCAGAGGTCATTGCGGCCCTCTCACCTGAAGAATTTCACGTCACCCAGCGCAGCGGCACCGAACGCCCGGGCACTGGCAAGCTGTTGAACAACAAGGAACCGGGCATCTACGTGGATATCGTCTCGGGCGAGCCGTTGTTCGCCTCGACCCACAAATACGAATCCGGCTGCGGCTGGCCCAGTTTCACCAAGCCGATCATACATGAACATGTCGAAGAGTTTCGCGACACCACTCATGGCATGATCCGGACCGAGGTCCGCTCGAAACACGGCGACAGCCACCTGGGCCACGTGTTTCCCGATGGGCCCCGCGAACATGGCGGGCTACGCTATTGCATCAATTCCGCCTCGCTGCGGTTCATTCATCGCGACGAGATGGAGGCCGGAGGTTATGGCGAATTTCTGATCCATGTGGAGGATATCTGATGACCGATGAACGCGCCGTTCTGGCCGGAGGCTGCTTTTGGGGCATGCAGGACCTGATCCGCAAACTGCCCGGCGTCTCGCGCACCCGCGTCGGGTACACCGGCGGCGATGTGCCAAACGCAACTTATCGCAACCACGGCACCCATGCTGAAGGGATCGAAATCTGGTTCGACCCGACCCAGATCACCTATCGCGATCTGCTAGAGTTCTTTTTCCAGATCCACGACCCGACCACCCTGAATCGTCAGGGCAATGACCGCGGAATGAGTTATCGCTCGGCGATCTACTATGTGGACGATGCCCAGAAACAGGTGGCCGAAGATACAATTGCCGATGTCAACGCTAGTGGCATTTGGCCCGGCAATGTGGTGACCGAGGTCGAACCCGTCGGCGATTTCTGGGAAGCCGAGCCCGAGCATCAAGATTACCTAGAGCGCATCCCCAACGGATACACCTGCCATTTCCCGCGCCCGGACTGGGTGCTGCCAAAACGCTCCAGTGCGGCAGAATGATATGCGCGGTAGCGCCTTGCGGGGCTATCCGACCGCCACCCGAGGTCGTCCGCTCGCTTCAACCGTGATCAACGCTTCGACGAATACCTCTTGCGCCTCAATCTTGGCGGTGCGGATATCGCGGTCGACTGTCACGCGTATATCCTCGGCACCTGCTTGGCGCACCGCGCCCTCAGCCTCGTTGCGCAGCACCTCTTCAAGCAGCTGCAGAGCGGAATTCGAGTCCGAGAAATCCTGCGGCCCCTCTTCCAGATGTACCCGATAGCGGCCTTCGGCCGGGGACGTAACTGAACCGGCCCGCCGAAGGGTCAGCCGCCCGACAACCGCACCGATGGCATTTGCAACACCGGCATGCTCTGGCAGGACCATCTTGCAATGCAACCGCTCTCCGACTGCCGGGTAATAGCTGGGGGCCGAAGCCCCAAGGCCCACTACATCCACATTCAGCGCGGTATCCAATGCCAACAACCCACGGTGTTTCGCCAACCCGCGCTGCGTCAGAACATGCCGGGCCAGATCTCTTGCAGGCTGGTCAAACCCATGGCTTTCCTCGGCAAAAGCAGTCTCTAATAAGGTCAATGAGGTTTGTTCCGTCAACTGATCGACAATGAGCTGAGCCAGCGCTTCAGGCGATACTGCCAGCCTGTCCCCTGATCCAACCCGCTTACGCGCCATCAGTTCCAGCGCCTTGAGCGCTGCCGAGCAGTCCCAATCCGCAAGCCGCCCCAGAGCATGGCTGGCATCCGAAGGGGTGACACCCGAGACCTGTACGATCCCGCGATCCACCAAACGACCCAGTGCCCCATGCTCCATCCGGGTTTGCAACAGACTGCTGAGCGGCACAACACGATCCTCCAACCGGTCCAGTAACACTGATTCACGCGGCCCGACCCCATCGGCGGGGATACCCGGCACACGACGGGCAAACCTCGTGTCATGTTCACCTACAGTCGTCGCCCGCAATTGCTCATCCAATGCCGCATGTACCACATCCGGGGCCTCAGCTGCGATCAGCGACACCGGCAGCACCCGACGCGGCCCAAGGAAGACACCGCCGCCTAGGCCTTCGGTCACCACATGCACCTGACTGTCACCGCCCAAACCATGAGTCCGCATCGCAACCGCTTCAACCATGGTCCTGAAACCGCCAACCTGCGCGCCTGCGGGGTCGATGGCAGGTTTGCCATCTCTGATCAGCGCGACGTCGGTCGTGGTCCCGCCGATATCGGACACCAGCGCGTTCTCAACATCGGTCAGCCAGCGCGCGCCAACGATAGAGGCCGCAGGGCCACTTAGGATCGTTTCAATCGGACGCTCCCGCGCCTGCTCGGCGCTCATCAAAGCGCCATCCCCGCGCACAACCATCATTGGGGCGGTGATGCCCTGCGCGCGCAACTGATCCTGCGCGCGCCCGATCAAGCGGTCGATCATCCCGATCAATCGTGCATTCAGCACGGCGGTCACCGCACGCTTTGGCCCATTCAGCTTGGCCGACAGGTGATGAGAGCACGTGACCGGCGCTCCCGTACGCTCGGAAATCACGCGCGCCACTTCCAGTTCATGCGCCGGATTCCTGGTCGCGAACTGTGCCGCAACCGCATAGCCGGAAATGCCTGAATGTGAGTCTAAAAAGGCCTCTAGCCCTGCAACATCCAATTCGGCGACCTGACCCCCGGCATGGTTGTGCCCCCCGGCCAGAACCAAAGCCGGATCGCCCTTCAACGCCTCTCTTAGACCGTGTTTCTCAAGGTCGCTTTCCCGAAACCCGACATAGATCAACGCCACGCGCCCGCCCTGGCCTTCGACCAACGCATTGGTGGCCAGCGTTGTCGATAACGATGCCATCCCAATCTGATCCGGAGACACATCAGCCGTCTCTAGCACAGCAGAAACCGCGCGGCCCAAACCAATCGCTAGATCCGCTCGTGTGGTCAGCGATTTGGCCGACGCGATCACCTCGCGCTCATCCCGGATCAGCACCGCATCCGTATAGGTTCCGCCCGTATCCACCCCCAAAGCCAACGCCATCGGGTCCTCCATCTGTTCGCCAGAACCGGGTGTAGCGTTTTCCTGCGGCGCGTCCAGCCTGTTTACGACAACCGGGATGCCGCCCAGCGCGCGGCATCAGCCACGGTCGGATCCGGATCATCGGTCAGCGTCTGTGCAACCTGCAGTAACGCCGGCACCGCTGAGTTCCCAATCGCATAAAGCACGTTCCGCACGAACCGATTCCGGCCGATCCGCTTTATCGGCGAGCCCGAGAACATCGCGCGGAATGCTGTATCATCCAGCTGCGCCAGTTCCGCCAACGGAGGCGCCTTTAGCTCCTCCCGCGCCGCATAGCGAAGGTCACTGGCCGCGACCGCAAACTTGTTCCACGGGCAGGCCGCAAGACAATCATCGCAGCCATAGATTCGGTTGCCCAACAGCGCGCGCAACTCTTCCTCCACCGGCCCCTTATGCTCGATGGTCAGATACGAAATACAGCGCCGCGCATCCAACTGATACGGTGCCGGAAACGCGTCGGTCGGACAGGCCGTCAAACACGCGCGGCATGAGCCACAATGGTCGACCTCAGCGCCATCCACAGGCAAATCTAAAGTTGTGAAAACAGACCCTAAAAAGGCCCAATTTCCCCAATCCTGACTGACAAGATTGGTATGCTTGCCCTGCCACCCCAGCCCAGCGGCCTGCCCCAGCGCCTTCTCTGGCACCGGAGCAGTATCGACAAACACCTTCACTTCACCCCCACCCTCGGCAATCAGCCAGCGCGCCAATCGTTTGAGGCGCTTCTTAACCAGATCGTGATAATCCTTGTTCTGCGCATAAACCGAAATGGCGCCCAAGTTGGAATGCGCCAGCACCGCAGTCGGATCATGCTCGGGCGTATAGCTCTCCGCAAGCATGATCACCGACCGCGCGTCAGGCCACAGCACAGACGGATCACCGCGCCAATGAGCCCGCTCAGCCATCCAGCCCATCTGGCCATGATATCCGGCTTGTAGAAAGGCATCCAACCGTTCGGGAACAAGGGGCACATCCCAAGGACGACAAACCCGACAGGCGACAAACCCCTCAGACAAGGCTTGCTCCACCAACCGCTGTTTCAACTCCGATCCGCTCTTCATCTGGCCAAAAATACCTTCGGGGGTGAATTGGCCCAATGGCCAAGAGGGGGCGGACAGCCCCCTACCCCTCAATCTATCAGAAATCCAGATCCGCGTAATGTGGCGGTGGCCGGAATCCCGGAACCTGATCCGCCAGAATCGAGCGGAACGCCGGGCGGGATTTGATCTTGGCGTACCAGTCCTTCACCGCAGAGCTTCGGTTCCAATCTACGTCCGAAATGTAATCCAGCGCCGACAGATGCGCCGCCGCGGCGAAATCGGCCAATGTCATCTGATCTCCGGCCAGCCAGCGACGGTGATCCAGCAGCCAGGCCATATAATCCAGATGATACTTGATCGCGCGCGCGCCTTCCTTGACGTTCTTGCTGTCCGGATAGCCTTGCCCTGTTACTTTCTTGTTCACCCGCTCATACAGTAGCTTTGAGGTCACCTCGTGGTGAAACTTGTCATCAAACCAGCCTACCAAACGCCGCACCTCATAACGTGCTTCGGCTTTTTTAGGCATCAAGGGTGGCTCGGGTCGGGTCTCTTCGATATATTCGCAGATCGCGGCGCTCTCGGCCATGATCTGACCATCCAGTCGCAGCACAGGAACCTTACCCGCCGGGTTGCGGCGCAAAAAATCCGGGTCCTGTTCCCAGTATCGTTCTTCGACCAGCTCAACCTCGATCTTCTTTTCGGCCAGAGACAGGCGAACCTTGCGGCAATAGGGCGAGAGGGGAACGTGAAACAGACGCGCCATGAACTTCCATTCGAACCAGTAGAGTACCCTTCAAGCTTTAGCCGCTGAGGGGTCTGGGTTTCAATCCTCGAAACACGCGGCGCGTCCATCTGCGCGGATGGTGGCCGCTCCATCCAGAATTGACGCGGCACGCCTGCGGGTCCGCACCGATGGATCCGTCACCGACCGGTTGCGCGGGGATGGCAGAATCGCCGCCACACGCGCCGCTTGTGTCGGAGACATTTTTGCCGCACTCACCCCATAATACTTCTGCGCCGCGGCCTCGACGCCAAAGATCCCTTGTCCGGTTTCCGCGACGTTCAGATACACTTCGAGAATGCGCTGCTTGCTCCAGACGATTTCAACAATCGGAGTCATCGAGGTTTCAAGCGCCTTGCGGACCCAGCTGCGCCCCTGCCAGAGAAATACATTCTTGACCACCTGCTGCGTGATGGTCGATGCACCCCGGCTGCCGCCATCTTCCAGCGCATCGCGGATCGCTTCGACATCAAAGCCCCAATGCAGGCAGAAGTTGGCATCCTCGGCTGCTACGACCGACCGCGCCATGATCGGTGCAATCTCTTCGATCGGCACCCACTCGCGATCAACCTTCCCAAGCCGACGCCACTCGGACCAGATCGTATGCGTGACCGGCGGGTTCACGACTGAATAGATCAGAACCAAAGACACAAAAGCCACGACCATCGCCAGAACAACACGAAGGGCCCAGCGCCGTATCCGAGCGATGGGGCCTGTTGTTTTGTTTGATCTGGACGCCTTCTTTTTCTTACCGCGCGGTTTGCGGACTGCTTTTTTTGCCATGCCTTGCTATACGCCGCGAAGGGCGTATTTGAAACGGATTATTTCGACAACATCTGTCCGTCGCGCGGTCGCACAACCGGGCGTGCAGTTCTGACTGAGGCTGCTCCGCGCGCCGCCAACTCCGGGAACAAGGCCAATACTTCTGCTTGCGTCCGACGCTCGGCCTGGGTCAGTGCATGTCCCGGGTAGTAGCTTTCACTTTTGGCGCCATTGGTGAACACGATCTCATGTCGCCGGAACAGAATGTGGATATAATCCACCTCGCCCCCTTCGACACGCGTGACTGTTGTTCCGTTCACAAGACAATGGGCAGCGATCAGAACTTCTTCATGGCCAAACAGGTAGGGTGCACGCCAATCATCGATCAGCATCCTGTGCTGCGGCGAAACAAGCAGAGGGCGCGTGAGCCCGAACATCCCTGTCTCGAACCGAATTGGGGCCAGTTTACCCTCGGCTGCTACCTTGGTCCGACCAATCCAGAGCACAGGTTTAGCGCCGCTATCCGCGGTCGTAACCAGATCTCCAAGTTTCAGGTCCTCGACCGGTCGGGGCCCATCGGGGGTATTAATCAATGTGCCGGGCGTAAAGCAGGGCGGACCGAGATCACCGTTGGCGATATCGACCGAACCAAACGAAGCCCCATCATCGCTAAAATCGGTGACTGAAGAAGAAACAAACGTGCCTTGCTGCAGAACCGATCCGTCTGTTGGGGTAAAAACCTCGCGCCCGTCAGCAAGGTAGAAGGTAACGCCGGTATATGTAACCTGCGCACCACCCGGCAACTCGATCGTCACCATATCATCGAAGTAAGACGCAGTGATGTCAGATCCGTCAACCGAGTCTCCATTCAGCCGGTTGACCAGATCATCGTCATTCTGATCGATGATATCAAAGAACTCGACGTTCAGCGTGGATCCAACAACGGTTCCGTTCGCACCCGGATTGGCCGGGTCGAGCACAAAAAACTGGTCTGTATACGTCGTGGGCACACCGATATTCCACTTCACTCACATCATTGGGATAGCAGCATGCCTGCATTTCCCGAATAAACTATGACTAAAGCTAGGCGTTATGCACGGCATTACACAAGAATTGGAAACAATATGGCCAGACAAAAGAATACCCGGCGTGTTGGGAACGACACGCCGGGCCAAAGATTTAGATCTCTCAAGACCTATTCTGCAGGAACCGCCGCCACCTCGGTGGTCAGAGGATGACTGAGCTTGTTCAACATCTCTTTCGGGCAAACCTGCAGGAAGTTGGTCTTTTCCACATCCCAATGCTGTAAGATATCAATGGCTTTGCGGCTATTGGTTTCCGCGACATGGCGCTCGATCATTGCTTTCAGCTGATCTTCCCAATGGTCCACTGTCACCGGACAGGTGACAAGCGTCTCCATGTTCATCAGCGCTTCGGCCTTGCCTTCGGGGTCGTACAGATAAGCCATACCACCCGTCATCCCCGCACCAAAGTTAGCACCGATATCGCCGAGAATAACCGCAATGCCGCCGGTCATGTATTCACACCCGTTCGAGCCGCAGCCTTCGATCACCACTCTGGCACCTGAATTTCGCACCGCGAACCGCTCACCTGCGCGGCCTGCTGCAAATAGGTGGCCATCGGTGGCACCGTATAGGACGGTGTTGCCAATGATGGTGTTATATTCCGCCTTGAGCGGGCTCACCTGCGGGGGTCGCACAACAATCATGCCGCCCGAAAGCCCCTTGCCGACATAGTCGTTGGCATCACCCGAGACCTCCAGCTTGAGACCTGGAGCGGCAAAAGCCCCCAGCGACTGGCCCGCCGAACCCTGCAGCTTCACATGCAAGTGATCGTCCTGGAACGTGTTCCGCATGCCGAAATTCTGGACGATGTGGCTTGAGACACGTGTACCCACGGTCCGATGCGTGTTCTGCACCGCGTAAGATAGTTGCATCTTCTCACCGTCTTTCAGGAACCGTGCTGCATCGCGCACAATCTCGGCATCCAGCGTATCCGGCACTGCATTACGATCCTTGTCGCGGTTGTAGACGATATCATGTGCGCCATCGACGGTGATCAACAGCGGGTTGAGGTCCAGATCATCCAGATGCGCCGATCCGCGGCTGACCTGTGCTAGCAGATCAGCACGACCGATGATTTCGTCAATCGAACGTGCGCCGAGGCTAGCCAGCAGTTCTCGCACTTCCTGTGCGTAGAAGGTGATCAGGTTCACCACCTTGTCCGCGTTGCCAGTAAACTTGGCACGCAACGATTCGTCCTGCGTACACACGCCCACCGGACAGGTGTTCGACTGGCACTGACGCACCATAATACAGCCCATTGCGATCAGGGCGGCGGTACCGATGCCGTATTCCTCAGCGCCCATCATCGCGGCCATGACGATGTCACGACCGGTGCGCAGGCCACCATCCGTCCGCAGAGTCACACGGTCGCGCAGGTTGTTCATCGCCAGAACCTGATGGGCTTCGGTCAGGCCCATTTCCCATGGCAGGCCGGCATATTTGATGCTGGTCGCAGGTGAGGCCCCAGTGCCGCCATTGTGACCCGAAATAAGGATAATATCCGCTTTCGCCTTGGCCACACCGGCAGCAATCGTGCCAACGCCCGAGGACGCCACCAGCTTAACCGTCACTTTGCAGCGCGGGTTGATCTGTTTCAGGTCATAGATCAGCTGCGCCAAATCCTCGATCGAGTAGATGTCGTGGTGCGGCGGCGGCGAGATCAGCGTAACGCCCTTGGTAGAATGCCTCAGACGCGCGATCAGGTCTGTGACTTTCATTCCCGGCAGCTGACCGCCCTCACCAGGCTTCGCGCCTTGGGCGACCTTGATCTCAAGCTCTTCGCACTGGTTCAGGTATTCGGCGGTCACGCCGAACCGGCCCGAGGCCACCTGTTTGATCTTGGCCGACGGGTTGTCACCGTTGGGTTCAGGCACAAAATGCGCCGGGTCTTCACCACCTTCGCCGGAATCCGACTTCGCGCCAATCCGGTTCATCGCCACGTTCAGTGTCTTGTGCGCCTCGGGGCTTAGGGCGCCCAGCGACATGCCTGGAGTGACAAAGCGTTTGCGGATTGAAGTGATCGATTCGACCTCTTCGATCGGCACCGGCTTGCCCAGCGGCTTGAAATCCATCAGATCGCGCAAGTGAATCGGAGGATTGGACTGCATCTTGGCCGAATACTGTTTCCACAGCTCATATGAGGCGCGGTTACAGGCCATTTGCATCATGTGCATTGAGGTTGCTTCCCACGCGTGGGTCTCACCCGATTTACGCGCTTTGTAGAAACCTCCGATGGGCAGAACATCCAGACCGCTGTCCCACGCCTTGGCATGAATTTCTTCGACTTTGGTCTGAATGCCGGTGACACCGATGCCGGAGATACGACTGGTCATACCCGGGAAATACTCGGCCACCATCGCGCGGCTGAGACCCACGGCTTCGAAATTCAGACCACCGCGATAGGACGAGATCACCGAAATACCCATCTTGGCCATGATCTTCAGCAGACCCTGGTCGATGGCTTCGCGATAGCGAGCAACGTTTTCGGTCAGGGTGCCGTCCAGCAGACCACGGTCAATGCGATCAGCCAGTGAATCTTCGGCCAGATAGGCGTTCACAACAGTCGCGCCACAGCCGATCAGAACCGCAAAGTAGTGAGGATCAACACATTCAGCAGACCGCACGTTCAGCGAACAAAAGGTCCGCAAACCCTGACGGGTCAAATGCGAATGCACAGCACTGGTGGCCAGGATCATCGGCATCGCCACACGACCTTGCCCTGAATTCATGTCAGACAGAACCAAGTGACCCGCGCCCGAGCGCACGGCTTCTTCTGCTTCGGCTCTAACACGTGCCAAGGCGGCGCTCAGAGCGCCTCGGCCGGGTTCAAAGCTACAATCGATCTCCGCAAGGGGTGAACCCAGTTGATTGACCAGGGTGTCCCATTGTGCATTGCCGACAAAGGGGCTTTCCAGAACGATGATCTCGGTCTGGCTGCTGTCTTCGTCCAGCACGTTCTTAAGGTTGCCGAACCGCGTCTTCAGCGACATCACACGGTATTCACGCAAACTGTCGATCGGAGGGTTCGTCACCTGGCTGAAGTTCTGCCGGAAAAAGTGGCTGAGCGGGCGGTATTGCTTGGACAGAACAGCCGAGGGCGTATCATCCCCCATCGAAGCCAGCGCCTCTTTGCCGTCCTCTGCCATCGGGGCAAGAATCTGTTCTAGGTCTTCTACAGAATACCCGGCCGCGATCTGACGCTTGCGCAGTTCTTCTCCGGTGAATTTCGGGTGTTCCGTCACGCCCGCAAGTGACTCGTCCAGATCGTTGATCTTGCCGACCCAGTCGCCAAACGGCAGTGCTCGGGCCAGTTTGTCCTTGATCTGCTTGTCGCGGAACAGCTTGCCCTTTTTCATATCGACAGCCAGCATCTGGCCCGGTCCCAGCGCGCCTTTTTCGGTCACGGTGGCCTCATCAATCGGCACCATACCCGCCTCGGACCCCGCGATGACCAGACCATCGCCGGTTACCACATAGCGCATCGGGCGCAGACCATTCCGATCCAAACCGGCACACACCCAGCGGCCATCCGTCATTGCCAGCGCAGCAGGGCCATCCCAAGGTTCCATCACTGAATTGCAGTAGGAATACATGTCGCGCCAGCTTTGCGGCAGCTCGATAGCTTGCTTGGACCAGCTTTCCGGAACCAGCATGGTTTTCGCCATCGGCGCCGAGCGCCCCGCACGCACCAAGACCTCGAATACCGAGTCTAATGCGGCGGAATCCGACGATCCGCCCGCTATGATCGGTTTGATATCCTCGGCATAGACGCCAAAGCTATCCGAGGTCATGCGGATCTCGTGGCTTTTCATCCAGTTGATGTTGCCTTTCAGCGTGTTGATCTCACCGTTGTGGGCCAACATACGGAAGGGCTGGGCCAGCCACCATTGCGGGAACGTGTTGGTCGAATAGCGCTGGTGGTAAATGGCAAAAGCGGACTCGAACCGCTCATCCATCAGGTCGGGGTAGAAAACAGCGACCTGCTCGGCCAGCATCATGCCTTTGTAGATGATCGACCGGCAAGACAGCGATGCCAGATACAGCCCCGAGATTCCTGCGGCCAGCGCCGCTTTTTCAATACGGCGACGAATGACATAGAGCTCACGCTCGAATGTCTCTTCATCCACGCCTTTGGAGTTCGAGATCAGAATTTGCTCGATCTCGGGCCGGGTCGCGTTGGCCTTTTCGCCCAGACAGGTCACATCAACCGGCACATGTCGCCAGCCATAAATATAGTAACCCATGCGTAAAACTTCGGTTTCCACGATGGTCCGGCACTGTTCCTGCGCGCCAAAATCCGTGCGGGGCAGGAAAACCTGACCGACAGCAACCAGTTCATCCAAGTTTGGTTCATGACCCGTGCGACGAATCTGATCATAGAAGAATGGGACAGGGATCTGCACATGGATACCTGCGCCATCCCCGGTTTTACCGTCCGCATCCACCGCGCCGCGATGCCAGATTGCCTTTAGCGCATCGATCCCGGCATCCACCACCTTGCGTGACGGCTTACCATCGACGGACACAACAAGGCCCACACCGCACGAGGAATGTTCTTCTTCCTCTGAATAGAGACCGTTTTCTGCCATCCATTTGCGCTTGGCTTCTTCGGCCCGCACCCAATCGGCATCATATTTGGTCATTGGCTGTCTCCTTCTTCCCAAGGGGGCACACAGGCTTTTGTTCATCTGTCGTCGTTCGCTTTCGAACGCATACCCGCTGGGATTTTTCGAATTGCTTTTGCGTTTTGTTTCACTCGGCTGCGATGGCGGATTTGGCGTTAAAACGCTCAATTATGGCATCTGCGCAATCGCGCCCGTCACGGATCGCCCAGACCACCAGCGAAGCACCGCGCACGATGTCGCCGATGGCATAAACGCCCTCCATCTCGGTTGCACCGGTCTGGAACGCAGCTTTGATTGTACCCCAGCGGGTCACAGGCAGATCAGGTTGGCCGAATAAGGTGGGCAGGTCTTCGGGTTCGAAGCCAAGCGCCTTGATCACCAGATCGGCCTCTTCGACATAGTCTGCGCCCTCAATCACTTCGGGAGCCTGACGGCCCGAGGCATCGGGCTGGCCCAGACGCATCTTCTGCACCATGACACCGTTTACTTGCTCATCGCCGGTAAAGCCTTTGGGTGCGCTAAGCCATTCGAAGATCACGCCTTCTTCCTCGGCATTCTGGGTTTCACGCTGCGAGCCCGGCATATTGGCGCGGTCGCGGCGATAGAGGCATTTGACCGACGTCGCACCCTGACGAATCGACGTGCGCACGCAATCCATCGCGGTATCACCCCCGCCGATGACGACCACTTTCTTACCTTCCGCGTTCAGGCGGCCATTGTCGAAGTCATCAACCGCATCGCCAAAACTTTTGCGATTCGAGGCTGTCAGAAAATCGATCGCCTTTTCAATCCCACCCAGACCGCTGCCGGGCATGGACAGATCACGGGATTTGTAGACGCCCGTTGCAATAATCACCGCATCATGTTTCGCGTGGATTTCCGCGAATTTCGCGGCGTCCACATCGCAGTTCAGCTCAAATGCAACACCACCATCTGCCAGCAGGTCATTTCGGCGTTGGACGATATCCTTTTCCAGCTTGAAACCGGGAATGCCGTACATCAGCAGCCCCCCCGCACGGTCATATCGATCATAGACCGTGACCTGAATACCCGCCCGGCGCAGCATATCCGCCGCTGCCAATCCTCCGGGACCACCGCCAATGATACCCACGCTTTCGTCGCGCTCGGCACGAGGCTGAACGGGTTTGACCCAGCCTTTGTCCCAGGCTGTATCGGTAATGTATTTCTCGATCGAGCCGATGGTGACCGTACCGTGGCCCGATTGCTCGATCACGCAATTGCCTTCGCACAGACGGTCCTGTGGGCAGATGCGGCCGCAGATTTCAGGGAAAGTGTTGGTAGCCTGGCTTGTTTGATACGCCTCTTCCAACCGCCCGGTTGCCGTCAGGTTCAGCCAATCAGGGATATTGTTGTGCAGCGGACAATGGGACTGGCAATAGGGCACTCCGCACTGGCTGCATCGGCTGGCCTGTTCGGCCGCCTTCTCCGCGGCGTACTCGGCATAGATTTCATCGAAGTCCTCTTTGCGGTCACTGGCGGCACGCTTTTCAGGCATGACACGATCGATCTGCACAAATTTCAGCATCGGTTGCTTGGCCACGGGTCAGACTCCATGAATTGGCTTGGTCAGGGTTCTTTAAGTGATGTCATTCTGGATGAAAAGTCAATAATACTGACCTATATTGAGAAAACTGCATCGCTCGATGTTTTTTCAGAGAAATTTGTCGTGTTTTTAGTTCCGATTCGGACCTATCTGAGCACTTCACTTTCCCGTTGCCCGCTTATACCCATTGTTCTCAACAAAACGAGCACGGTACCGGCAGAGCAGATGAGCCTTTTTCACTTGATTCTTGTGGCGATCATTCAGGGCGTCACCGAATTCTTGCCTGTATCTTCATCCGGGCACCTGATCCTGTTGCCCCGCCTGACTGGCGCGGTTGATCAAGGCCTGGTAATCGATGTCGCCGTCCATGTAGGAACACTTGGCGCGGTTATTCTTTATTTCTGGTCAGATGTGAAACAAGCCCTAGCCGGGATACCACAAATTATCCGAGGACGAATTGAGACGCCTCAGGCGCGGTTGGCACTGGGCTTGGTCATCGCCACGATTCCGACAGTCATTGCGGGCGGGATCGTGTACCTGACGGGGCTTGAGCAGGCTCTGCGTTCAGTCGCCGTCATCGGATGGGCGATGCTTGGCTTCGGGTTGGTGCTGTATTGGATGGATCAAAAGGGGGTACAAACCAAACGTAGTTCGGACTGGGGCTTAAAGGACGCAATGATCATGGGGCTGTGGCAGATGTTGGCCTTAATCCCGGGGACTTCACGCTCGGGGATTACGATCACAGGCGCTCGTCAGCTTGGCTATACACGCGAAGATGGTGCGCGGATTGCCATGCTGATGTCGATACCTACGATCATCGCTTCGGGCGTCCTGCTTTCGATCGATGTCGTCCGTGAGGCGGATACACAGCTGGCCAAGGACGGCGCGATTGCCGCAGCCTTCGCCTTTGTTTCGGCTCTGCTCGCGCTTAACCTGATGATGCGGCTTCTGCGCAGCGTCAGTTTCACACCCTATGTGATCTACCGGGTCATCCTCGGAGCAATACTGCTAATGATCGCCTATAGCTGATCAGATGCGCAGGTTCTTGGCCGAGTTCTGAATATCGTCATACTGACCCGCGGGGCGGAATTTCCACAGATATTCTGGCAGAACCGACTCCAACGTTGCGGGCTCGATCCCGAGGTCCGAAAAACCTTTAGCGTCATCCGCCACCACATTATCGCGCCGCAGATTCTTAAGTTGGTCACGAGTCAGGATATTGTTCGGAAACAACTGAAAACTGACGAACTTCGCGATATCCAACACACCCGCCATGATTTTCGCCGCCCAGAAAGGCATCCCGATGATGATCCGGCGGCGATGAATTACGTCGAGCATCTGCTGCATCAAGGCGCGGAAACTCTTTACCTCTGGCCCGCCCAGTTCATAAACACCGGCAGAAGCTTTGCCCAGAACGCCCTGAACTGCCGCTTGCGCAACATCATCGACATAGACAGGTTGAAATTTCGTTTCCGCCCCAACAAGCGGCAGGAACGGGCTCATCCGCGTCATTCCTGCGAAGCGGTTGAAAAACTGGTCTTCGGTGCCGAAAATGACTGATGGGCGCAGAATGACGGCACCCGGCATGTGTTGCAAAACGCCCGCCTCGCCCTGCGCTTTGGTGCGTGCATATTGGCTGTCGGATTCGGGATCCGCACCGATGGCCGAGATATGAACCATGCGGTCAATACCCTGAGCGGCCGCCAGCCGGGCGATCCGTTCGGCACCTTCGGCCTGCACTGCGTCGAACGCATTCTTGCCCAGCTCATTCAATACGCCGACGCAATTCACCACGGCGTCCACACCATGCATCGCTGCAGCGACCGAGGCGTCATCACGGATATTGCACAAGATAGGCTCGACCTGACCAACCGCGCCATAGGGTCTGACGAACATCGCTTCATTGGGCCGCCGCACAGCGACGCGGACACGCCAGCCTTCGGCAGCCATACGCCGCGCGATATATCGGCCAACAAAGCCCGATCCACCGTAAATCGTGACGAGTTTCGACATGATGGCGCTCCTGCTGTCTTGGTCTGAATTGATCTAGCGCCCACGAGCCCGTCGAACAAGGCGCAATAACGCCGCGCTTCTCTGAAAATCCGTCGCGTGAACCAGAAGTTGGGGCACGCATCAAAAAACTTTCAAAAACACCCCCGAATCTGGTTGACGCCCCCTGCCAGTCAGCTTAAACGCCCCTCCACGACACCTGCCCAGGTGGCGGAATTGGTAGACGCGCTAGCTTCAGGTGCTAGTGTCCGTATGGACGTGGAGGTTCGAGTCCTCTCCTGGGCACCAAAATTTCCATAAAATTTGAACCCCTGGCACTTCCGGTCACTTGACCGATGTACAATCAGGCTGGTTTGGCCTGTCTGAGTCAATTTCTTTGTTTGACCCCGAGAATCGACCCGCAGGTACCGGAATTAATAATCTCTGTTGCACTACCTTTTGCCAGTCGAAGAAGGACATGGTGCAAGGCTATGGCAATTTCCTGCAAATCAAACTCATCTTTTTTGAAGATACCTTCCCGTCGCGCTTGTTAGTTACAAAGTCAACTATTACCACACCCATTAAATTCGATCGTATCTGTCCGGAAGGAACGTGCAAAATGAATGAGCTGACCAAGAATGAACGCATGACAGTTGCCCCATCCTTGAAAGGGCCGCACGAAGGGTACATGCCGGGCTTTGGCAACGATTACGAAACCGAAGCGCTTCCTGATGCTCTGCCCCAGGGTATGAACAGCCCGCAGAAATGCAATTACGGCCTCTATGGAGAGCAGCTTTCAGGCACTGCGTTTACGGCACCCTCGCACCAGAACGAGCGCACCTGGTGCTATCGTATCCGCCCGTCAGTAAAGCATTCACATCGCTATGAAAAAATCGATGTTCCCTATTGGAAATCAGCGCCCAATGTCGATCCTGACGTTGTCAGCTTGGGACAGTACCGCTGGGACCCGGTGCCCCATACCGGTGAACAGACAACCTGGGTCACGGGCATGCACACCATGACCACTGCCGGGGATGTGAACACTCAGGTCGGGATGGCCAGCCATATCTATATGGTGAATACTTCAATGCAGGATGATTACTTCTTCTCGGCTGACTCCGAGCTGCTGGTGGTGCCGCAAGAGGGCGTTCTGAGATTCTACACCGAATTAGGGATCATCGACCTAGAACCCAAGGAAATCGCTATCATTCCACGCGGCCTTGTCTACCGGGTCGAAGTTGTGGAAGGCCCTGCGCGCGGGTTCGTGTGCGAAAACTACGGCCAGAAATTCGAACTGCCTGGCCGCGGCCCGATCGGCGCCAACTGCATGGCCAACCCGCGTGATTTCAAAGCACCGGTCGCGGCGTTTGAGGACCGCGAAGTGCCCTCAACCGTGACCGTCAAATGGTGCGGTCAGTTTCACCAGACCAAAATCGGTCACAGCCCGCTGGACGTGGTGGCGTGGCACGGCAACTATGCACCCGTCAAATACGACCTGCGTACATATTGCCCGGTCGGAGCCATCCTGTTCGATCATCCGGATCCGTCGATTTTCACCGTTCTAACCGCACCTTCAGGCCAGCCCGGCACCGCAAATATCGACTTTGTTCTGTTCCGCGAGCGCTGGATGGTCATGGAAGATACCTTCCGTCCGCCCTGGTACCACAAGAACATCATGTCCGAACTGATGGGCAATATTTACGGCCAATATGATGCGAAACCGCAGGGCTTTATTCCCGGCGGTATGAGCCTGCACAATATGATGCTGCCCCACGGCCCGGATCGCGAAGCCTTTGAAAAAGCATCGAATTCAAACCTGGGGCCAGACAAACTGGAGAACACCATGTCCTTCATGTTCGAAACCCGCTTTCCGCAGCATCTCACAGCGTTCGCCGCCAATGAGGCACCGCTGCAGGACGACTACATCGACTGTTGGAGCGACATCGAAAAGAAATTCGACGGCACACCCGGCAAGAAGTGACGAGGGTATAATTCCTTCGTCACCCAAAGGGCAGAGAATTAGAACGCTTGGTCTGTAACGCATTTAATCGCGTACGTTCAGAAAAGCTTGGCGACCCCGGCAGGATTGTTTACCGTTTAATGTGGGTGTGTTTTTATTTGTTTACAGCACCTTAAGTCAACGGCAAAACGGCTTGTGTCACTCTTTGTGTCACCATTCAGAGTTTTCAGGGCATATAGGTTTTTAATGCCGACATCTTCGATGAAAACGGAACGATTAAGGTCATGTCTCGCTTCAAATAACAAAGATTACATTCAGAATAGCGAATTTATCGGTATTGGTGATCCACAAGCCTATGGTGTACCGCCTGAGCCTGTGACGTATTCAAGCAACTGCCCCTTGTCCCCGATATTCCTTAGGTTGTAGTGGCGAACGATAGAAACAGTTAATAGTCTTGGGGGTCGGTGTGCAATTTGAGTACACAGATGAACAAACAGAACTCGAAAAACTGCTTGGTGGTTTTCGTCACCTAAACGCATTCGGTCCTATCGTTAGAGGTGATGCCGACCGACTGCTCAAACTTATCGAAGCTGTTAATGTCCCGCCAAGCACAACCGTATACATAAATTCGCCGGGTGGAGACGCTGAGGAAGGTATTAAACTTGGATGTGTAATTCGAGCCTATCAACTCGAAACCGCCATAGGCAGTTATGTTCTCGAACCAAATAATGGCGATGCACTTTTGGTGCCTAGAACGCTGACTGCTGGCGTATGCATGAGTGCCGCTACCCTTATGTATGCCGGGGGACGCTTAAGACACTTTACCCGTGGTTCAAAGTTCGGAGTACACCGCTTCGCATACAAAAACCCGGTACCGGAGAACGTAGAAAAATCTCAAGAACTCTCAGCCGGAATAGCAGAGTTTCTGGACAAAATGGGCGTTCCTCTTAGTTTCCTCAGCCTTTCAGCAGGTGTGGCAAGCGATACAATTCTTGAGTTGAATGAAGACCAACTCCGAGAACATGGTATGGTCACCGGAGGCGTGACAGATGTCGTGTGGGGGACAGAGATGCGGAGTAACATGCTCTATGTCCGTGGAACCAGAGATTCAATTTTTGGGCGTCATAAGGTTGCGCTAGCTCATACAAAAGACGCCGGTTTTATGTTTTTTGCCGTGATTGAAGCACAAGGACGGCAAAGCGAGCTTTGTGATTTTGGAGTTGTCGAAATTGTTGTGAACGGTGAAGATCACAGAATTGATGTTTCTCAGAAATGTTCACGCATTCCGAACGACGTCGATGTAATCTTCTTGGCAAAACTCACTGATGAAGAAGCGCGTCTGCTTGCTTACAGCGAAAGTTTTGGGGTGCAAGTTCGTACATCTAAGGAGGCCGAAGTCTTCCTTGGTGCGTCAGCTTTAGAGACCGAAGGGGGGCAAGACAGTCTACGGTCTTTGTACGAAAGCATGAGGGGCGACTAGAACTGGGTCCGCTAAGTATGAACTTAAGCTGGAACTAAGCCTTTCTTGCTCAGAAGGTGGTCAGCTTTACTATGGCAAGGAATCCACCATCTGTGGAATTATCAGTTTTACAAAATAGTCTAGTAATTGGTAGTAAGAGGTAGGGACCAGCGAACTAACCGCCAAGTTCTGTTTCGCTGATCCCCTTCTGTTAAGGCGACTGGTGTTACTGCCAGTCGTCTTCTGATTTTAGGACAAGGTAAATTACTTTGCCTGTCCAATAGATTGCATTGAGCGCCGCCCAAACAATCGTTACCATTTATTTTTCCTTCTGCTCGTGCCTACGGCTTGCACCGCCGCCAGTGCGACCCCGCGAATCGGTGTCTTGTCTTACCTATTCAACGTAGCGTGTCGGCATATGCGCCACAACACAGATGATGAGCGTATTCTGAAACAATCACCAATTTCAACACAATATCTGGTAATTACTGGTATCAAAAAACAATATATGGTATCTTCTCAACATCAGTTATCCCCATAATTCGCTTTTTAGCTGTGGATAAACTGAGGACAACTTTGGAGGCGCGAACATTTGGGGCCGATAGGTAGCTTTCCGCCGCAAACTTAGCGCATCATTTTGGCGTGTTTTGGTTCATAAGGAACAGCAGGTCAGGAAACCCTCAGACAGACGAAGCTGAGATTGAAGGCGGTAGCTCATTACAAACCACTAGAGACATCCAATCTATCAAGTGTCCTCTTGACCTGTGACGCTTGCCAGCTACCACCTCTAGCCGTAGGCACCCCAGAGGCGTTCAGAGCGTCCGCTATGGCCCTTAAGCTGAACCCTTGACTCCTTAGTGGCAAAATCACATTGGCGACTCTATCGGCCCTTTCCTTGGCCCTACGCTGAACCTCTTGGTTTCGCCTATTGGTCTTGTCCCGAAGCCCGCCAAGCTTAACCCCTTTAGCCTTTGCTTCGGCAAGTGCGGCCTTAGTACGAATTGAAATGAATTCTCGTTCCTGTTCCGCCAAAGCAGCATAGATATGCAGTTGGAACTTATCAGCGCTGGGCATGGAAGCGACCCGAAGCTTGATCTTTGGGTCGTCCATCAATGTCGCAATGAAAGAGACCTTTCGACTTAGGCGGTCTAGTTTAGCCACGAGTAATTCGGCACCTGTGATCCGTGCCAACTTCATAGCTTCCTGAAGCTCTGACCTATCATCGTTCTTACCCGACTGAATGTCTGTGAAGTTACCGATTACTTCAAAGGGTTCAGCTGAGTAGGTCTCAAGAAAAATCGCAATGTCCCTGTCCTGTGCAGCCAGACCTAAGCCAGAGCGGCCCTGATCTTCTGTGCTTACACGTTTGTAGATGACGTACTGCTTCACAAGGTTAGGCTCCATCCGATTTGCCTCCAGTACCCATTTATGCGTCGATGTTGCTAACGTCAACGTAGGTTGTGCATGTTACAAATAACTGAAACGTTGGCACATGATGCCTCGCTCTAGACATCAGGAGAATTTTCTGTGGGCAGACAAGGGGGCGGGGATTAGAAATTTGGCTTTAAAAAAATAGGGTGTTTAGTTGATGTTATTATTCCTTGTTGGATTGGGTCGTTTTGAGCAGATGGATCGTACTAACGCTAGTGCTCATATCGTGTGGTACAGAACGGTGAGGGGCGTCCATTTTGAAGGCTCGCCAGTAGGTCGGGCAATCCTCAATAACAGAATTATTTATTAAGATATGAAGTGACGGTTCGTCGATCGAAGCGAGTTGTCCTTGCCTATTTTGAATGGAAAAAATCTAACTAGCACAACACGACCCTTCAAAAAGAGAACGAGCTAACTCCAGCCTAAGGTAGAATACTACAGTTTGATGCCATGATTGGTTTCGGACAATCTCAGCTACAAAATCTCAATATCGCTCCGAACAATAAGAAAAATAGTTTTTTAATTTCATAAAATTGCCGGTCTCATAGCTTACAAGCTACCCTGACATCAAAAACCTCAAGGCATGCATGTTAGGGTTGACTTATACTGCTCGCCAAGCTTTTTGTGTGTCCGAAAACAAACGAGCGGCTAGGCAGCAAAATCTACAAGTAATGGCCAAAGATCAGAAGCACGTTGGCATCTTGCTGGCCTGCTTTGTGATGCATGTTTCGGATTTAGTCTCCGAAGCCCTTAAAAAGCCACTGACAGTACTTGTTGCGTTCCGGTCCACTATTGTGTCGAGGGATAAAACGTATGAATCTCACCCTTAAGGTAATGCGCAACACTCTGCTTGCTCTTTCGATCAGCTGCCTTCCGGTAGTGAGTAATGCTAATGGTGCGATATCCCTTGCTCCCGCCGACTCCGGTGCCATGCAATCAGCTGGTCCTGTTATCCTCGGAGAGGATTTTGCGGTTTTCAGCAACGGTGAAAAACTCGACCTCACTTTTGTGCCTGAGAACAAATTTGGTTCAGAAGATCTCGACTACTCCACCAAGATCTACCACTTCACAACGAGTAAGAGCGGCTTAGGATTGCCATTTGATGACTGTGGCAACTTGAACCAAGGCCATGTTGGTCTTGTACGTTCAAAAAATGCGGAAAATGAAAAGTTTCTTAGGCTAGTTTTTAGTTCTGCATCTGCTCCGCTAAATTTTTTTGAGAGCGTATGCGCAGACTTCCTGTTTCTTGAACCTGAATTGCCTGACGTTGGCCCTGCAGGCGAAGAAATCACAGGTAAATGGGAAGTACAGTCGAAAACCGATCAGAACGGAAAACCTTACTTTGCGATGGCCATTCCTGCAGACAAGGAGTGGGATCGAACCGGAGAGTATCCTTACCTGGGTGCAAGGTGTAGTGGCAACAAAACCGAAGCCTTTATCTACTTTGGCGAAAAGCCGGTGTTGAGTGGTGAGGCTGCTATGGTGGTCTGGGAAGTCGAAAACGGTGCGAAAAAGGTTGAGTTTTGGCCAATAGCGCAAAGCAAGTCAGCTGTCTTCGTTTCAGGTTGGGCCGGGAATTTTCTCAAGAATCTGGCAGGAAAGAAGCGGGTCGCCATCAACCTCGCTGAACAAGGAAAACGCGACTTTGATCTTAACTTCGATATTCGCGGCATAGACAAGGTTTTACCCAAACTCGCGTCAGCGTGTAATTGGAGCTACTAATGTTGCAGGCGGTAAAAGCCCTAGGCGGCAGAGTCCGAACACTTCCGAAAATTAAACTTAGCCGTAAGGTTACCCTACCTGCTCTAGTGACCGTGCTGATTACAACAACTGACTTGTTTGCGGTTTTTTCGGAGTATGTTGCGACTAGAAAGTTCTCTTTAGAAGGTACCACTCTTTTCCGAACGGAAGAGGAGTTTCAAAGCGGTGTTATGGGTGCTGCAGCTTACTTAAAAGCTGACTTACTTCTTACCAACTGGCCCTCAAGTGGAGCGAAGATTTCAGCCGTTTCTCGTGTTTCGACGGGCGACTACATCATGGTCCCCTCTCGAACAAATGAATTGAAAGTAGATCACGGTGGTATAGCTGGGGTAAAAAGCAAGTTCTTCTCACTACCTTCTATAACGACCGATGGAGAGGTGAGCTTGTTGTGTTTTGCGCAACAATTGAATGAGCTACTTTCTTTCTGGAGTGGAAGAGTTGTTGCGGTGCTGCCGCATGAAAACAGCTGGGAAGAACTATCTGGACAGGATTTAAATAGCTACTTTTTCACCTCAGAAGGAAAAGAGCTGATTTCTTCGACTAATCCGGGGAACAATATCGTAAAGCTTCAACGCAGTCCCGCTAAAGTTGTGACGCTCAATAGGTTTACTAGCTTCGGCTCAAACCCTTGCAATGAAGGAAGGTTTGAGACGTAAAGGGTTCAAGAGTACGGCTTTAACAAATCTATTAACTTTATCCGTGCCGAGTACGTGATTGTACGACGCTCAAGAGGTCTTTGTTTTAAGTTCAAAGATTTTTTGGGAAGTGACCGAGGTATGGAAACACAGCCGGAACCCCTTAGCGTTCATAGTAACCCTGTAGGTAGTCATAAGGTATATCTCTAGATAGAAAGTTACATATGCCCCCTTATGAACCCTAGGTATTGCATATGCCTTACCTGAGCAGTGATGGTTATATCACCACCACACCGAAGCTTTGCTCTATAACTAACCTAAGAGAAGCACTCTAGGTCTGCACTTCCGCTAGTGACCGACCGTTAACGTGGGCCTTAACCCAATGTGATCATAGAACGCTTCACTGAAGACTTCTTGAGCGGTATCAACGTCCCTAACTCGGACGATAAGACAGTCATGAACTGGTAGTGCTGGAATACAATACTGACGTTTCAGGATCAGTAGCGTCTGGTTCATGATGGCGGAGTCAATGGCCTGAAGGCGCGAAGAATTTAGTCCTCTTGTCTCTAAGTCATTCAGGAATGGGTATCGCTCCAGAATCTTGTCTACAACCGGGGTAGTTCGGCTCCCTACCCGACCCTTTCCGACGATAACGTTTATTGCCTGCTTAACGTCTTCCCTGTCCAATCCGTCGATCTGGTACAGGTCAACCCCAACTTCATATTCGAACCCCATCAGGCCGAGTAGCATGGTCAGCTGGCAAGCCTTAATGTCAATCTCAGCAGTTGGTTCACCACCTATCAGAATTCCCCTCCGCTCTTCTGACTTCCAGTTGATATAGGTCGATTCAGACCCGTAGAAGCGCCCACCAGAGTCCCATTGGTAGTTTTCCCTGTCCCCATCATTGAAAACACGGAACAACGCTGGCGGCGCTCCAAAGCTGTATTCCCACTTATTCAGGAAAGCATTTATTTCGTTCACATCCGCTTCAATCGCAACCGATGTAGCTGATCTTGTGTAGTCCGAAATAATTCGGGGCTTTGCCTCCCCACTGATTTTCGCCGCTTTCAACGTAATCGGTAGGGCTTTGTTCAGGTCGCTTCTGAAATGGAGTGTTAGGTTCTTTGGAGTAATGCCGTACTCAGCCAGATGTTCAAGCAGCAACGGGGTGGCCCGAAGCCGTGTCGCCCAGCGTTTGTTTGGGGTGTTTGGATGGTAAATCTCACCATCAAAATCGTCGCTACCTCGAAAACCGATGACGACATCCATCAATCCGATTTCGGGCCATACAGACTTCAGAGTTTCATAATGCCTGCTGGTTGCGTTTGTATTCTTGAACTTGTCTTTGTTACTTTCCCGCCAACAGTAGCCCCCAGAATCTATGTTGAGTACTGCTTCCAGCAAATCCCCGAGCAACGCCCCTATGGTTGCCTTTAGGGATTGTGCCGTTTCGGTTCTTAAACCCCTAACCCTTGATCCATGTTCTCGCTGAAAGGAAACCGTTTGATCCATTACAGCGTCAATTGCACTGTGTGCTTCTTCCGAGAAAGGACACATCACTAGAGTAGCCATTTTGGCCGCCCTTAACTCCTCCGGTTCAAAGTCTGCCTTAAACTGGTTCATAGCTTTCTGACCATCCATCATGTTTTTTTGGTTAACCGAACTTGTTACTCCGGTTTTCTGGGGATCAGAGATGGCATCGACTTGCCTGATGCGGCTTCACATTTGAGCATGTGGCTCATGTGATCGCCGAGAACTGAAACCTCATGTCCTATGCCGTACCCTTCGCCCACACCATCGCGTTTCCAACCGCCTATTCGGTCAATAACGTCAGGTGGACAGTTGGTGTTTCTTAGGCGATCTCGCAAAGAGTGACGAAGGCTGTGTAGAGTTTGTTTTTCACCTCTGAGGTTCTGGTCTTTGAGCCATTTGTTCAAAGTCGCGGACACAGAGTTGCTATTGAAGTCTCCGTTTTTGACAACTTTGGGAAAAACAAAGTTGCCGTCGGTCGCGGACACAGCTCGCTTTATTCCCCATAACGACACGCCGGTTAACGGAACCGCTCTTTTCGATGCCTTTGTCTTCAACCTCCTGACACTGTTGGGAGTGAGTTTTATATGCGGAGTTTCGGCTTCAAGGAAAACATCATCTCGCAGTAACCCTGCTATCTCCGCCAACCTAGCACCTGTGTCGCTGAGTGCAGCGATAACCCATCGTCGCTCGTCGTCCACTTCCATGCAACGTTGCTGAATTGCCCAAACTTCTTCCAGCGAAAAGGGCAACCTAGCTGGCCCAAAATCAGAGTCTTTTTCAGGGATAATCAGGTCTGATAGTGGATTCTCCATACGGACTTTGAGTTCCCTGATCGCCGTATTGAATATTGGCCTAATCTGGTTCAGGTACCGCTTCACTGTGGCCGGTTTGACCGTCTTCAGCAATTCCTCCACGAAAGCGTTACCGTGATCCCTGTCGTATCGGTTGATGGGGAGTTCACCATTTATCTCAGTGAACAGCGCTACAGACCTATCAAACTGGCTGTCTTCTGTGCGTTTTGGATGGAAATACAGGTGCCTATCTTTGACCTCAGAAAAGTAAGGAGCTGTTAAATCGCGTAGTTCCTCTGAGTCTGCATGATACAGTTCCGCTGCCATCCTTAGAGCCGGTGGAAGCCGTTCCGCTACGATCCCCGGTGCATATCCATCTTGATCGCGAGACTCGTGAATAAGCTCATCGATAAATCGGTCTGGCTCAAGGTCATACTTGGCATATTCGGCAGCTTGTCCTGGTTTCAGATCATGTTTTCGAAGGATTGCCATCGCTTCTTCACGAAGTGCAAGTTCCCCACCTTCGCCAGACTTCAAGAAGCCCCATTCACGGTCTAGCTTCTTCGTAATCTGTTGCGCCTTCCTAGCCGCCTCTGCTGGTTCCTTAGTTCCGAGGGACACGAAGTGAAATTCCTTCCCATTGTAGTGAGCCTGTAAGTCCTTTGGTATTCTGCGCCGGTAGTTCGCTCTACCTCCACGCCATTCAACATGTTTGATCGTCATTCTTATTGGACCGTATCTGAACCAGTTCTTCGACATGTGTCACCTAATGTGTCACCTATCGGGGCGCAAGAAGCATCTAAGGTATGGAAAGAACATACTTTTTTATATTAGTTTGGCGACCCCGGCAGGATTCGAACCTGCAACCTGCCCCTTAGGAGGGATGCGTTCATAGCGCTATTCCTTTTGTGATTTCTTACTGTTGGGTGCTTGTACAGTGTCATCCTGTACGTGGTTTGTACGAAAACGGGCCCTAATGTCGGCCTCATCGGTCTCTGCGTGGGCATAAATCCGCATGGGCAAATTGGGGTCTGACCAACGTCCAGCCTTGGCTGCTGTGACGGGATCGACGCCCTGACGGACAACAAGCTCCGTGAAGAACCCGTGCCGCCCTGCCGGGTGGGCTGAAAGGTACGAGATGCCCGCGCGTTTGCAGATCGTCTTCCAGCGCGTGTTGTAACCGGTGGAGCTCCCATAGCCGAAGATGCGCGCCTTCATGAGCTTGCCGGTCTTGCGGTTCTTGGGACGTTTGGGAGGCAGCGCGAGTAGCTCGTCCATCATCTGAGGCGAAACGGTGATCCAGCTTTCCGGATGCCCCTTCTGAGCTTTCACGCGGACTTTGTTTTCGTGCGGCCTTAGGTCATCGGGCTCCAAGGACACGGCTTGATCAATCCTTGCAGCCGTCTCAAACATAAAACGCACCAGTGCGGCATTGTATGGGTCGGCGGCACGACAAAATGCCTCGATCCATTCCTTATCAGCTGGTGTGCGCTCGACGCGGCTGAGCTTCCCTCGCCGCTTGTCCTGAGCGATCCGCTCGAACTTGTCGTAGGGTTTCACGCGGATCAGCGGCGTGCCTTCCAGCTCATGCGCGTTGTTGATCACCGCACTCGCGGGCGTCACGATCTCGCGCCACCAGGTATCCGTCGACGCTTTGGGTTTCAGCTTCGGCCCAAGGCTTTTCAGTAACGCGCCAGATATCGCACCTAACGACAGGTCGCCGATCACTTCGACAATCGGGATCAACTGCTTCGCCGCCTTCGGGGACGCGTTGTAGAGCATGATTGCATCAGAGAACGTCTTGCTCGGTTCGTCGCCCACGACATAGCGACGGATCTGACGTTCGGTCTCATGGTTTATCCAGTCCCGTGCGCCCTCTTCTGTAGATGCCTTAGTGCTTCGCCGGTATGGGCCGGCGATTGGCCTGCCGTTGTATTCGATCCACCCCTTGGCCCAGTAGACACGGCCCCTCTTGTAAATTTGGAGCGGCATGACTGGCCTCCTTCAAAAATCGTATCAATCTGCGCGGGCGTGATCAGCATGGTTCGCCCAAGGCGATAAAATGCACCCGTCTCATTGGCGCGTTCACGCAACGTGCGTTCTGAAATATCGATCCCCATCCCGGCCATAACTTCGACCCACTGCGCGGGTGTTTTCCCGAGCCCCAGGATCTGCGAGCTGTCTGAATAGTTGGTCTCTGCCATTTCACTCGTCCTTGTCCACTTAAGTTGAGTCAGCGACACGCATGGAATCGCTTGTTCTGCACCTTCTGACGTGGTCAGATGTGATTAACTGTAAATGTTCGTCATTTTTTGCAAAGTTCGCGAATTTCGACGAAGTAGTCAATTGGAAAATTCAGATGCCGCAGAAACATGCTGATCTTTTTGCTGCAATGGGTGCTCGTCTCACCATTGCTCGCAATGAAATCGGCTTCTCACAAGCGGCCATGGCGGAAGCTATCGGTGTCTCACCGCGCGCGTATCACAGCTACGAAAAGGGCCAGCGCGGAATGCCTGTAGAGGCCTTGGTCGCGATGGGTGAGCGGTTCGAGGTGGACGTGCCCTGGCTACTTCTGGGCACCAAATCCATTCGGGCGGGGCATGACTTCGAAGCCCTCAAACACATTGAAAGCTCGCTGGATCAGCACCTCACCGATGAGGGCATAAGAATCAAAAGTGAAAAGCGCGGGGCCATCGTCACCCGTTGGTATCAATCGCATGTCGAAGGTCGCGAAGTGACGGATGACGACGTGCACACATGGATCGAGCTGGTAAGGGAGTAATCTGGTGAACAAGGCAAGCAAACGCTGGAACATGTTGCGGCACTCAGTCTTGGAGCGTACCCGCCGAGAGGTGATCGAACCCTTTGGGCCGCTTTACATAATCTTGCTTGGAACCAGCGTCTTCTATTTGATTGGTTTGGGCCAACTATCGTTGGCGCAACAGCCTGCCGAATACTCGGTGTTTGCTGCCATCCTGATTTTTGCGATCGCCGCAGCTGGCTTGGCGCTTCCATTTTTGACAGGTGCGGTACTGACCCTACGCGCGGCCGATCGAAAACTGGAACGTCTTCAACGCGGGTGATGCGATGGCCTTCGGTATCTTCATCCATCGCAGCGACTCGGTCTACGAAGACATTCCCTCGGAGCGGTATCAATTTCCAAAGCAATACCTCTCGCGTGCCCAACAGTGCGAAGGGGACTGGATCGTCTACCTGGAGCCAAGCAAGGTCAAAGAGACCAAAGGCTATTTTGCTGTCGCTAAGGTCCAGGAGATCATTCCGGATCCTAGGAAACCGGAAATGTTCTTGGCGGTGATTAAGCCGGGGACCTATCTTGATTTCGGCGACCCTGTTTCATTCCGAGACGAGAATTCAGTCATCGAAAGCGGATTGCTGAACGATCAAGGCAAGATATCTGGACGCGCGCAAGCTGCGGTAAGAACCCTTTCAGCTGAAGACTTTGCCCGAATTGTCGAACGTGGTCTTGGACGGGACGAGGACATCCTGCCTCGCGTTGGTGACTCGATGCAGCTGCCAGGTTTTCAAGACGCGCAAACACCTTTCCGACACATGCCCGCACGGGAACGCGTCAACCAACTGACCAACCGGGCGGTTCGCGATCGTAATTTCAGAAAGAACGTCCTGCGCGCCTACGGCGAGCGCTGCGCCATCACTGGTTTACGTCTGATAAATGGCGGTGGCCGAGCTGAAGTGGAAGCCGCTCACATCAGACCTGTAGAGCATGACGGACCCGACATCGTCAGCAACGGGCTCGCCCTGTCCGGAACCGCGCACTGGATGTTTGATCGCGGTCTCGTTGGTTTAGCTGACGACGTGACAATTCTGGTTTCCCGTCAGAGCAACGACATCGAAGCCGTGACGTCGATGATTAACTCGTCCGGCAAGATCTTGGTGCCGGACCGCCTCGCCAACCGGCCAAGGGCAGAGTTTGTAACCTGGCACAGAGAGAACTGTTTCAAGCATTAACGATACTCAGTGCGGACCTTGGTGCAAAACGCAGCTAACGGCCGGAAAGAGCCCAAACTCACCAATGCTGCGGCCAGGATCAAGGGACGTGAACTGGTGTGAAGCTGCCATTCGAACTTGCTGGCCATGGGTGGGTGAGCGAGAGATTGCGGTCCGTTTAATCCCATAAAAGCTTCTCTCGGCGGCAATCAACTTGGGGCAGGAAAAGCCTGCCTTCGATACCATTCGCCCAAAATCGAAGCGAGATGGACGCAGAGCATAAGGGCGAAATACGACGTTTCGCTCGGCTCTGAGGCTCCGAAAGCGTGGGGTTTGACTCCTGCGCTGTCAAAAGAATCCTTGACCAGTTCCAGTATCAGCACTAGTTGAAATGAAATGACGTTTTGTCTAATGAAACGTTAAGGCAAAAGATGATGGGATCGCCCATGTCGCGGACCCGCAAGCCAACCAACAGTTAGGGAGGAGCCTGACATGACGAAAGATAACGGAAAATTGACGCTCACTGCGGGTCTCGTAGCCGGTAGTCTGGTCATTGCCACGTCTGCCTTCGCCGAAGGCGAGGTGGTGTTTTCGTCCTGGGGAGGTTCATTCCAAGATGCGCTTCGGGAGTCCATGCTGGACCCAGCGGCGAAAAAGCTGGGTCTTACCATCAAAGAAGACACGACAAACGGCATTCAAGACGTGCGTGCGCAGATCACTGCGGGTGCGGTTGCTTGGGACATTACCGAACAGGCGTTGTCCGACTGTGCCCGTTTGAAGCAGGAGGGGGCGCTGGAACCCATCGACTATGGCGTGGTCTCGACCGATGGCATGCCGTCCAGCCTTGTGGACAGCGAGTGGGTTGGCATGCTGACCTATTCACTGGTCATCGGCTGGCAAGCAGAGAAGTTTGGTGAGAACGGCCCACAGTCCTGGGCGGATTTCTGGAACACCGAAGCCTACCCTGGGACACGCGCGATGTTCAACTCGGTGTCGCATGCGCTGGAGGCGGCATTGATGGCGGATGGTGTCGACCCGGCGGATGTAAACACCGCTCTGCGGAGTGAAGGCGGCGTAGACCGGGCCTTTGCCAAGCTTGAGGAGATCGCGCCCGATATCACGGTCTGGTATCGGGGAGGCTCGCAAGCGGCGCAGTTGATGGCAGATGAAGAGATTGACTTCATTCATATCGGCAACGGCCGCGCAGAAGCGCTGAATGCCGATGCAATAACGGTTGGGTATACCTGGAACCAGGCCACGACCGACGCGGATTGCCTGTTGGTACCCAAGGGCGCGCCAAATCGCGAAAACGCCATGCGGGTTCTCAATGAGATGCTGTCGGCCGAAGCGCAGGCGCGCATGGCGGTGGCCATCTCCTACGGCCCTGTCAATGCGCATGCATTTGAAACCGGGCTGATCTCGCCCGAACTGGCAGCCAAAAACAATGCCGCCCCTGACAATATGAAGACCCAGGTGGTTATTGACGCAAGCTTCTACGTCGAAAACTTCGCAGAACTGCAAGAGCGGTTTGACACTCTGGTTCAGCAGTAGGCCCAAATTGATGCGCTCCAGTCCTTCATCCGATCCGGCAGAACCTTTGAACGTCCTTTTCGTTCATGGCTGGGCGTGCGGGTGGCAGGATTGGAGCGGTGTCTCCCCGCTCCTTCCAGACAGTGCCCACATTGGGCTTGCGAAGCTTCCGGGATGCCCCGATGCCGTGCCGCTGGGGGGAGCGATCAGTCTCAGCGACTGCGCGGCCCATGTGATTGCCCAGGCAAATGATCTGGGTTTTGATCGCTTTGCCCTTGTCGGGCACAGCATGGGTGCCCGGATTGCCATCGAACTGGCTGCGACTTGGCCAGGACGCGTCTCTCATCTTCTTTTGCTGGATGGCAGCAACGTTCCTGAAGACCCCGAAGAAGCCGTTGCGCGTCTGGCAGAGCAGCTTGCGCAGCTTGGTCAGAAAGGATGGGCGGAGGCGGCAGTCGGTGGGATGATGGTCAACAACCTCGATCCAGATCAAAAACGTGATATTGTGAACCGGGCTGCGCAATATCCGGCAGACGTTTTGAAGGCGTATTACCATGCGATGGCTGCATGGGATCGCGATAAATTTGTTCCGGCCATCGACCGGCTCACCTGCCCGGTCACAATCCTGCAATCAACGTCGCTGGACGAACACGAAGTTCGCCGATCGGCGACGACCCACCCCGCATCGCTTTGGCTGGATGCCTTGCGCGCGCGGGTTCCCGGGGCGGTGATCAAGTTGGTGCCGAATACCGGCCATTTCATCATGTACGAACGGCCGCAACTGATCGCCGACTGGGTGGAAGAGACATTGCAAGTCAACCACGGCGTTCACCACGAAAAACCCAACCAAATAACGAGAGAATATCAAGGGAGAAACTGACATGAAAAAAGTAGAGAGAAAACTGTCGCTTGCGACCAGCCTCGTTGCCGGCAGCCTGGCAATGGCTGCGCCAGCCTTCGCCGAGGGCGAGGTGGTGTTTGCATCCTGGGGCGGGTCCTTTCAGGACGCATTGCGCAGCGCCATGCTGGAACCTGCCGCCGGCGCGCTGAATGTCACGGTCAAGGAAGATACCACAAACGGTATTCAGGACGTGCGCGCACAGATCACAGCGGGTGCCGTCGCCTGGGATGTGACCGAGCAGGACTTGCCCTCGTGTGAAACACTCAGCCGTGAGGGCAGCCTTGAGCCGATTGATTACTCGATTGTCGACACAACGGGCATCCCCGAAGAGCTGATCCACGAAAACTATATCGGCTTCATCAACTTCACCAAGGTGATTGCGTATCGCAAGGATGCCTTTGGCGACAATGGTCCGTCCAACTGGGCAGAGTTTTGGGATCTGGAAAACTTCCCAGGCAAGCGCGGCATGCACGGCAAGGTGAACTACAACCTTGAGGCCGCCCTTATGGCCGACGGTGTGCCGATGGCCGATATCTACGACACATTGGCCACGGACGAAGGCAAAGCGCGCGCCTGGGCCAAACTGGGAGAGATCGCACCAGAGGTCACCGTTTGGTATCGTGGCGGGTCGCAGTCCGCGCAGCTGCTGCGTGATGGAGAGGTGGACGTGATCCACATGGGCCATAACCGCGTGGAAAGCGTGATCGCATCCGGCATTGAAGTCGCCTATGCCTTCGATGGAGGGACGATGGATGTCGACTGTCTGCTGGTGCCCAAAGGTGCCCCGAACAAAGACAACGCCATGCGCCTGATCAATGAGCTGCTGAGTGCCGAAGCGCAGGCACGGCTGGCGGTCACGATGCCGCTGGGCCCGGTGAACACCGGTGCGTTTGACACTGGTATTATCTCGGGAGAAATGGCGGTTAAGGTCAACACCCATCCCGACAACTACGGCAAGCAGCTTCTGGTCGATCCGAACTTCTACATCGGCCAGCTGGGTGAGTTGACTGAAGAGTTCGACACTCTGATCCAGCAATAATCCATCTGGGCGCAGCGCATTTGGCACTGCGCCCACTTTTCAAGTCAGGAGCTAGCATGTCCTCTGCCACCCAATCCCTTCCCATCGACATATCCAGCCTGTGCAAAGCCTACGGATCAGTCAAAGCGCTCGATGATGTATCGCTGAATATCGCTGCAGGCGAATTTCTGACACTGCTTGGGCCGTCGGGCTCCGGCAAAACGACGCTCCTGATGGCGCTGGCCGGATTTGTGCGTCCTGATGGCGGGTCGATTCGGTTTGGCGAACGCGAAATGATTGCAACGCCGCCGCACAAACGCGGCCTTGGCATGGTTTTTCAAAGCTATGCGTTGTTTCCATTCATGACGGTGGCTGAAAACGTAGCCTATCCGTTGAAAATCCGCGGAGTTTCCAAAAGCGATCAAAAGACCCGCGCCGAGCGTGCGCTGGATACCGTACAGCTGGGCGGCTATGGGGATCGGCGCATCACCCAATTGTCCGGCGGCCAAAGACAGCGTGTGGCTCTGGCCCGCGCCATGGTTTTCGAGCCGCAGATCATCCTGATGGATGAACCCCTGTCCGCGCTCGACAAAAAGCTGCGCGAGCACATGCAGATTGAATTGAAGGCGCTCCATCAAAAATTGGATGCAACCATTGTCTATGTAACCCATGACCAGCGCGAAGCCCTGACGATGTCGGATCGCATTGCGGTGGTCAATCATGGGCGGATCGAGCAGGTCGAGACCCCTGAGCGGCTGTATCGCCAGCCTCACAGCTTCTTTGTGGCGGATTTTATCGGTGAATCCATTTCGGCGCCGGTGAACGTGGCCAATAATACGGCGCATCTTGGCGAACGCGTGCTGAAATCCGATTTGCCTATTGCTCCGGGGAGCGGCGGCCATCGCCTGGTGATCCGGCCTGAGCTGCTGGAGGTCACCTCAGGTGCTGTGCCTGAAACAGCCAATGATTTGTCCGGCCGGGTCGACGCCATCATTTATCAAGGCGACAGCGTGCTGGTTATCGTTCAGCACGACAGCGCAGGCCAGATCAATGTGCGCGTCCCTGCCAATCGCGCGGGCCAGACGGGTCTGCCTTCCAAGGGAGAGAAAATTGGCCTGGCCCTGCATCCCGAAGACACGATCATCGTACCGGAGAATGTATCATGAGCATCGCCGAGTCCTTTGGGGCCGCTCAGACGCTTCGGAACGCAAGCACGCTCAAATCCGAAGAGCGCCGTGAACGCCTGACGTTTTTGGGGCTTTCGATGCCCGCGGTTCTCGCAATTCTGATTGTCGTGTTTCTGCCGATTTTCTGGCTGTCTTCGCTCTCATTTTACAATGCGGCGGGTGAGTTGAGCACGGAAAACTATGCGCGTATCTTTGAAAGTGCTTTGTATCGGCGGACCTTTGTTGTCACCTTTCAGATCAGCATCGCCGTGACGGTGATTTGTGTCCTGCTCGGATATCCGCTGTGTTACTGGCTGACCAGGATGCCGAACAGAACGGCTGCCATTTTAATGGTTTTCGTGCTGGTCCCGTTCTGGACGTCGGTTCTGGTGCGGACCTACGCCTGGCTGGTGCTGTTGCAGCGCAATGGCATCATCAATTCGTCGCTGATGTCGCTTGGCATCATCGAGGAACCGCTGCAACTGGCGCACAACCTCACGGGATCAATCATTGGCATGGTACATATCATGCTGCCGTTTCTGGTTTTGCCGCTTTACGCCACCATGCGCAACATCGACACCGACCTGGTTCGGGCCGCCGTTGGGCTTGGCTCCAGCCCGCGCGGCGCATTCTGGCGGGTGTTTTTCCCGATGTCCTTGCCGGGCCTTTTTGCCGGCATCGTGCTGGTCTTCATCCTGTCACTTGGGTTCTTCGTCACACCTGCTTTGCTGGGCGGTGGCCGGGTGCAGATGCTGGCGCAGCGGATCGAAAGCACGATCACAGTCTATTCCAATTGGGGGGCTGCATCCGCCCTGGGCGTTGTCCTGTTGCTGCTGGCACTGGCGATGATCTGGCTGATGAACCGTGTGTTCGGTCTCGACAAACTCTTCATGCGCTAAGGATCTGAGAATGGAACAAGTCGGACAACGTAAAATTGACGGTCTGTGGCTGACGGTGGTCGGTATCGCGGTGCTGTTCTTTCTGATCCTGCCCACGCTGATCGTGATCCCGATGTCGTTTTCGGGGGCCTCATTTCTGGAGTTCCCGCCGACGTCGTTCTCGTTCCGCTGGTACACGGCCTATTTCACCTCTGCGGAATGGATGAGCGCCACGAAGACCTCTCTGATCGCGGCAGTGTTGACCACGGCGATCGCGACGCCTTTAGGCTCTCTTTGTGCCTATGGGCTGCATTGCTCCACCCCACGGATCAGGAACACTGCGCAGATCCTCGTGATCATGCCCATTGTCGTGCCGGTGATCCTGATCGCCGTCGGCGTGTTCAGCCTTTATGCCAAGCTGGGGCTCAATTACACACTGACCGGTATTGTGATCGCCCATACCGCGCTGGCCCTGCCGTTTGTAATCGTGACCGTGATGTCGGGCTTGCAGAACTATGACTTCGATCAGGAACTGGCGGCGCGCAGCCTGGGTGCGTCCCGAGCTTACGCGCTGTGGACAATAACAGTACCCCAAGTCAAATTCTCGATCCAGACCGGGGCCTTTCTGGCCTTCATCACATCGCTGGATGAGGTGGTGATTTCGATGCTGGTCTCGGGCGGGGAAAATGCCACAATTACCCGCCGCATGTTCAATTCACTGCGCGATCAGCTTGATCCGACCATTGCCGCGATTTCCACCTGCCTGATTTTCGTATCAATCACGGCGCTCATCGGCGTTCAGTTGATTGGCCGCAACAAGAATGCTGACAAATGATGGGCTCTTTATATCACACCAATCTCGGCCCGGATCTGGCGGGCGGCATCAAGCACCGCAGCGCGATAGCCTTCGACAGCGGTTTCATTGAAGCGAACGCGCAGACCCGACAGGCTGACGGCACCCAGCAGCTCGCCCTCAGGCCCAAGAACCGGAACAGACAACCCGGCAACGTCCGGATCACGTTCACCAAGGCTGAGATAATACCCGGCCTTGCGGATGCTGCTGGCCTTTTTGCCATGCCCGATGGAATAGGCATCCAGCACCCGGCCCGACGAGCCAGTGCTCAGCGGAATTATCTCGCCCTCCTGGATATGATCCCGCGCAAGCCTGGGCGAATTGACACGGTAGAGGCAAACGCCGGAGTTGCCGCGTTGCACGTAAAACGACGCGCTTTCCCCCGTCGCATTCACCAGGTTCGCCAGCACCGGGCGCACAATAGGCCCCATGCGCAGATTCTGGCGAAATACGGATCCAAGACGCCACAAAGACGGCCCCAGATGAAACAGCCCTTCGGCGTCGCGCGTGATATGGCCAAATTTCTCAAGCGAGACGCTCAGACGCAGGATTGTCGCTTTGTTGACACCACTGCGGTCCGCGACCTCTTTCAGAGAAAGCCCCGCATCTCCGGGCTCAAAGCTGTCCAGAACACGCAATGCACGTTCAACCGCTTCGACACCACCATTCGTGTCGGGGGTTCGGGGCTTGTCGGGCATGGGCAGACCTTTCGACGCAAATCCGTCACTTTTTATAGCTGGTTTGAACGCAATTGGAAATCGCAAATAATGAAGGCATCTGGCAATGCATAGCGCGCAGAAACAAATGATAACAACTGGTTATGCTGGCCTGCCATTTGGCGAGATTTCGCAATGCGATGCAGGATCTGTCGGGCTTTTGGGTGTTCCAAGCGAAGTCGATAGCGGGCCACGTTCCGGCGCCTCCTTGGCACCGGATGCGCTGCGCAAGATGACCGGACAGCTTGGAACTAGCCTGCCTGTAAATGGTCGGGATCTGGGTAATCTGGACCTGTCGGGCGATTGGTCCGGCGTATTGAAACAGCTTGTGGCGCAAATGGTGGATCGCGGCATTGTGCCCGTCGTTCTGGGTGGCGCGTCTGATGTCGCCTCTGCTGTACTGGGGGCCTTGCCTGATCTGCCGGTTGTCGCGGCCATGCCACTGGCTCGGCGTGATCTTACAGAACGACCATCAAACACGATTTGGGTGGGTTTGAATGGCGGGCAACCTGCCGATGTTTGGGATCAGATCGCTCAGCGCACGATGGATTGGCGTACCGCCCGGTGGTTGGATGAAGGGCACGCAGACTTTTCTGACACGCCCGAGCGCGCTGTTCTCTGGATCGACATATCGGTCGTTGATCTGGGGCATGCAGCCGGTGCTATCGGCCTTAACCCAGGCGGAATGAAACCCGAAACCTTGGTTTCTGTCATTGGGGCAATGTCCTGCCGCTGGCAGGCGATTGTGATCACTGGCCTTGCGCCTGCCCGCGACACGCGTGGCATGTCGGAATTGGCGGCCATTGAAACCCTGAACGCGGCTTTGCGTCATGGGTGATGCGGCGCAAATACAGTTTGACGGGATCCCCAGTTTTCTGGGCATGCCTGTTGGCGATCTGGAAGACCTCGTGCCTGGGCAAGTCGCGGTAGCAGGATATTTTTGTGACAATCTCGACCGACCAGCAGCAGAGCAACGCTACCTCGCAAGGCAATTACGATACGCCTCCCAACCCGGAAAGGCCCCCGCGAATGCCATTGACCTAGGGGACGTGAATGTATTTCCGCTTGAGCCGGATAAGCATTTTTCTGCAGTTGTCTCGCAATGCGAGGCGGTTCTGAAAACCGGCGCGCGGATGGTGCTGGTTGGCGGAGATTCCAGCGGACTGAAGGCGCTTGGAATCGCGACACAAAAAGTCACAGGTGCTGATGTTCCTGTCATTCAGGTCACAGGGGGCGTTGCAGGCCAATTGTCTCACGCTCAACCGGTCATCCTTTCTGTGGATTTACAAGAGCTTGCGGGCAAATGGGTGTCGCACCCACGTCGCCTGACCGGGATGTCACCTGCACAGATGATCGCGCAAATTGACACTACCCCAGGCAATGTCACCGCCGCAGCAGTTTTCGGACTTGCCCCGGCATTAGACGATCGTGGCAGAACGGAATCCTGCGCCGCGCTGGCGATCTTGCAGGCAGTGACTGAGCGTCTAGAGAAAGGAGCTGGCTGATGCCTTTACGATCGGCCCCATTGCCGCGCATGGCAGGGCAACTGTCGTTTATGCGCGCACAAACCAAAGCAATTGAAGATGTCAGGCCCGGTGATCTGGCAGTGCTGGGCGTCCCGTTTGAAGACACCAGCGCGCCGCATGCCGGGCAGTCCCTGGCGCCGCGTGCGTTGCGCGAAACCTCGGTCTATTTCGGTTGGCACGCAAACCCACAATTCAGTCACCCGGTAGATGTCGATGCACGTCAGGACATCAGTACCGACGGTCTGCACGAGCGGCTCTGTGACCTCGGAGATATAGCGGCAGGATCTGAGGACGCGATCCACGCGGCATTGAAGGCCGCGACGCGTCAGATCAGCCGCAATGGTGCCTGCGCCATAATATTGGGTGGGTCAGATTGCCTGTCCAAGACAGTGCAGAGCGAGCTGCCTGAGTGTCAGACTGTGCAGCTTGGCGGTACGCCAGATGATGCGCGCGACTTTCATGTATCGCCCCTGCCAAACGGGGGTGGCACGACCTGCAGCCAAAACACTGCCGCGCAGCTTGCCGCGTTTTCCAGGTGGCGGGATGTATCAAAGCCGCTGTTTGTGCAGTTTGATCTGTCCGTGTTTGAAACATCGCTCAGCGCGCTTTGTGATCGGCCCCGTTTGGGAGGCTGCGACCTTGATACAGTGGTGCAATGGCTCAGCGCCCTGGGACAGCACGAGGTCAGTGCCATCATGTTGACCGGTCTGAACCCGAGCAGGCCCGGAATGGGTGTGGTGAAGGTTGGCCAACGACTGATGGTCACGGCTCTTTTGGCATTCATCTATGCGCGCCTCGGTTTTGGGATTGACCGACCGGTGCGCCCAATTCCCAAGGAAAATGTACTGACATGACTGCAGCTAATACCACATTTCACCCGCCTCTGTCACAACCGGGATATCGGCTGTTTGATGGGCCTTTGCGCGACGTGGCCGAGGTCGGTCCCGATAAGATCGGCGTGGTCGGCATGCCGAGCGACTGGACACATTCCAGCCGCCTTGGCACAAGGTTCGGCCCCGAAGCATTGCGCAGGGCGACAAGTCTTCTGCAATCTTTGCGTCCGCAGGGAGCCAGCTTTGATCCCGATACAAGCCGCCGTACTGTGCCTGCAACCGATTGGCTGATCGATTGCGGCGACGCAGAGATCACAGCGCAGGACGTTGACGCAACAACCGAAGCCATCGCTGCAATGACCGAAACGCTGACCGTTGCAGGGGCAATCCCACTGGCACTGGGTGGTGATCACTATAACAGCTTCCCGGCCTGTCTGGGCTATTCCCGTGGGCTGACCAAACGTTCGCCAAACGCGCGCTTCGGATATATCCAAATCGATGGTCATCTCGATTTCTCCGACCGGCTGGGGGCGTGGGGCAGCCACAACCATGCAACCAACGCGCGCCGGATTTCCGAACTGCCCAACATCGATGTCTCCAATATGGTCTGGATCGGCATCACGGGCTGGGTCGATGGCGGCGATCTCGCGCTCATTGAAGAGCAGGGCGGACGGGTATTTTCATCTGGCGAGGTGCAAAAACTCGGCGCGGCCGAGGTGATGCGTCAGGCCCTTGCGCATGCCATGCAGGGGTGCGACGAGCTATATCTGTCGATTGACATTGATGCGATGGACGCCGGCTACCTTCCCGGCACGGGTTCCATCGTGCACAGCGGCATTACACCGCGTCAGTACTACGACCTGCTGGATGGATTGGCCGAGGCCCCCTTGGGCGGGTTGGATATTGTCGAGGTCTCACCTCCGCTTGATCCTTCAGAACGCACGGAGTTCCTGGCGGCGGAAATGCTGTTCCGGGTCCTGCGGCGCTTCCGCACGCGACCGGTGTAAGAGCTATGATGAAATATATCGGAACCCGGCAATTGGGTGGGCTATCACATGCAGGACAGATCCTTGCCCCGGCAACCCGGCCCTGGATCACGGATCTTGCAGCGCTTTGCCCCTACGAGGGTCTGCAACCCGGTAACCTCCCGGAATTTGAACGTGACCCGGATTGGGACAACTGGGCGCTCACTGACAGCCCCAAAGACCCGACCAAACGCCTGAACTGGCATGTGTTTCAACAGGGAGGCACCCGGTATCTGGTGGCCGACCGGATGCTAATGAGCCGCGTTAGCTGGCAGGATCTGGACGATGCCGGGTATGTCTATGGCACAGAGGTGTCCATCGATGGCACTACGTTTCGATGCCGGTTGCTGACCGGTGGTGATACGCCCCGAAATGACCCCTATCAGGGTGCGACTGGGCCCAATGAATGGGATGCGTTGGTGGGCGGTGCCGCCGTGTCAAACGCGCCCCAACCGGACCCAGCCAATGGTGCAGCCCCGCTTCGCCCGGATCACCTGACCTCACCTCATAACCGTTTGTGGAATTGGTTCGGGGCGGTCAGCTGGACCGCCGAACCTGTCGCCAACCGTGCCGATGGGCGGGTATGCCGGGGCTATCACGGCCCGACCTATTTTTATGTGAACACTGTAGACCACCGGCATGAAGATATCGGGTGGCGACCAGTTCTTGAGGAAGTACTATGACCGCAGATCCCTTTTCCAACTATATCGCCGGAACATGGGCCGCTGGCAGTGGTGCAGTTCCAAACATCAACCCATCTGACCTGAACGACACAATCGGGGATTATGCGCAGGCCAGTGCCGCGCAGACTGCCGATGCGATCGAGGCCGCGGCTGCCGCTTTTCCGAAATGGCGCGCAACATCGCCACTGGTCCGGTTCGAAGTGCTGGACCGGATCGGGTCGGAAATCCTCGCCCGTGTGGACGAGCTGGGCGACATGCTGGCCCGCGAAGAGGGCAAAACCCTACCTGAGGCCAAGGCCGAAGCACATCGCGCCGGGCATTTGTTCAAATACTTCGCGGCCGAAGCCTATCGTGCCACCGGCGACGCTTACCAATCACTGCGCGAAGGTGTGTCGCTTAAGGTTCTGCGCGAACCCATTGGCGTCGTGGGCGTAATCACGCCCTGGAATTTCCCGCTGGCGATCCCGGCATGGAAAATTGCGCCCGCTCTGGCCTATGGCAATACGGTCGTGTTCAAACCTGCCGAACTGGTGCCCGGTTCTGCGTGGATGTTGTCCGACATCATTGCCCGTGCGGGGCTGCCCGAGGGTGTGTTCAACCTTGTGATGGGCAAAGGCCGTGAGGTCGGGGAGGCAATCGTGTTACACCCCAAGGTTTCCGGGGTCACGTTCACCGGCTCCACACCAGTCGGTCGCAATATGGGGGCTGCGCTGTTCGCCCGCGGGGCAAAAATGCAGCTTGAAATGGGGGGCAAGAACCCGCTGGTTGTGCTGGATGACGCGGATCTGGATCTGGCAGTTCACTGCGCCATACAGGGCAGTTTCTTCTCAACTGGCCAACGCTGCACAGCGTCTTCGCGGCTGATTGTTGAAGACGGAATTCATGATCAATTTGTCAGCGCGATGACCGCGGCGATGAAAAAGCTTCGGATCGGGGATGCGCGTGCGCCTGACACCGATATTGGCCCGGTTGCGAGCGCCGACCAATTGCGGATTGACCTTGATTATATTGCGAGAGGGCAGGCCGAAGGCGCGGAGCTCATCAGCGGTGACCAAATTACTCTGAACACGCCGGGGCACTATTTGGAGCCAGCCTTGTTCGTGGGGGCCGAGCCGCAAATGGATATCTCTCGGCATGAAATTTTCGGGCCAATCGCCGCTGTGTTGCGCGTGCCGGACTATGAGGCCGCCCTTGCCAGCGCCAACGACTGTGAGTTCGGCCTGTCAGCGGGCATCATCTCGCGGGATGCGGCCAAGATCGACCATTTCTCGCAGAACGCCGAGGCAGGCATGGTACAAGTCAATCTTCCCACGGCAGGCATGGATTTTCACGCGCCATTCACGGGCCGAAAAGGATCATCCTATGGCGCGCCGGAAAAAGGCAGCTATTGCCGCGAGTTTTTCACAGTAGCCAAGGTTGTACACGAGGGGCGCGGACAATGACGCAGGCACCTTTGAAGGGCATTCGCATTCTTGATCTGACCAATGTGCTGGCCGGTCCGTTCTGCTGTCATCAGCTGGCCCATATGGGGGCCGACGTGATCAAGGTCGAAACCCCGGGCACCGGTGATCTTGCGCGCCAGCTGGGGGCTGATCCCGCGCGCAACGCCGACCTTATGGGCGTTTCCTTTCTGGCGCAAAATCCGGGCAAACGGTCGATCACCTTGAACCTGAAATCGGCATCCGGAAAACGCATCCTGAAGGAGCTGGTGCAAAAGGCCGATGCCCTAGTCGAAAACTTCCGCCCCGGGGTGATGGCGCGCTTGAACCTTGACTATGAGACGCTCCGTCAGGAAAACCCGCGCCTTGTTTATTGTGCGATCTCCGGATTCGGCCAAGATGGCCCGCTGGCGAAACTGCCCGCTTATGACCAGATCGTGCAGGGGATGAGCGGCGTGATGTCGATCACCGGCGATGCCGACACCGCGCCCTACCGGGTGGGCTACCCGATGGCCGACACCATCGGAGGGATGACGGCCGCCTTCGCCGTCGCCGCTGCGCTTGCTAACAAGGCCGAAGACCGCGGCACGTTCATTGACGTCTCGATGCTCGAGGCCGTCATTGCGACAATGGGCTGGGTGGTGTCAAACCATCTGATCGCCGGGAAGGCACCCACTCCAAACGGCAACGATAATTTCACCGCCAGCCCATCCGGCACCTTCAGAACCGCCGATGGCGTGATGAATATCGCCGCCAACAAGCAAGAACAGTTCGAGGCCCTGTGCGGGATCCTCGACAACCCGGCCCTTGCGCAGGACCCACGCTTTGCCGACCGAAAGAACCGACTGGCCAATCGGCCCGCCCTGACCGCCGAACTGGAAGCGGCCTTTGCCACGGCCCCCACCCATGAGTGGGTCGACAAGCTGACAGCACAGGGCGTTCCCGCAGGGCCTGTCTGGTCGGTGCCTGAGGCGTTGACGCATCCGCAGCTTGCCGATCGGGGCCTGCTGCAAACCCACCGTATAGGATCTGAGGATCTGCAACTGGTCGGGATCGGCGCCAAGCTTGATGGCACGGCCCCTGGTGTCGATTCGCCGCCCCCGACCTTGGGTGCACATACAGCCGATATCCTGAGCGAACTTGGCTATAACAATGCCCAGATCTCGGACCTGAAAAAGGAAGACGCGATATGACGGCCCCCTCAGAACGCAAAGAGGTCGATGACATGCGCCACTGGTGGCGCACCGCAATCATCGACATGGCTCCAGGGCGGATCGCCTTTCGCGGCCACCCGATCCAGGACCTTATAGGTTCTGTTAGCTTTGCTCAGATGATCTGGCTCATGGTGCGGGGCGATATGCCCACGCCAGAACAGGCGGCGCTTTTCGAATGTGCGCTGGTGGCGGGCGTGGATCATGGTCCGCAAGCGCCTTCGATTGCCGCCGCCCGTATGGCCGCGACCTGCGGGCTGGGGCTCAACAACGTCATGGCAACCGGGGTCAATATGCTGGGTGACGTGCATGGCGGCGCCGGTGAACAATGCGCAGAACTTTATTTCGACATCGCCAAACGGATCGATGACGGCGCTGAACATGAAAGTGCCGTCCGCGACGGTATCGCCGCCTGGCGTGAGGAAAATGGCAAAATTGTCTCGGGCTTTGGCCACCGCTTCCACAAGCCCGTCGATCCCCGCGCACCAAGGTTGATGGCGTTGGTACGCGAGGCCGCGAAGTCCGGTACGGTGGATGGGCGGTTTGCCGACATTGGCGAGGCTATTCAGGCGGAAATCGGACGCAAGCGCGGCACTGAGATCGCAATGAATATCGATGGGGCCACGGCTGTTATCTTTTGCGAGCTGGGCTTTCCGCCCCCACTCTCTCGTGGTCTGTTCTGTCTCTCCCGCTCGGTAGGCGTCTTGTCTCATGGCTGGGAACAGATGCAGCAGGGCGGCCGGAACAAAGGGCCAATGCCACCGCGCTATCTGCCGGAATACATTGGTGTTAAATCGGAGAGCTAAACCGACGAAACCTCTTAAGGCCGGAGCTATCGTTTGCGGCTGCATCAGCGGCATCTATTTCAAAACACTGGAAAAATATGACGCAATTGAGGTTATGGCCTGTGCCAGACTCGCACCGCAGATCGAGGGGTATTTGTCAGATATCAAAAGTCGCGCAATCCCGATGAACATCGATGGCGCGACCGCCGCAGTTTACGTCGAGCTTGGCTTTAAAGCCTCACTCGCGAGTGGACTGTTCTGCCTTTCTAGGTCAGTGGGCATCCTGGCACACGCCTGGGAGCAGACCCAACAAGGCGGTCGTAACAAAGGTCCATTACCTAAAGATCGTCTTTGGACATATCTCACCCCAAGTGAGAAATGATACGAATTTCACACTTGTTCTGACGTCAGCGAAGAGCAATCAAGCGGCCATTGGTGCAAGCGCCGCGAACTTGCACTTTGTCCGGATAGTGTTGAAAAAGTCGACGTTGGAACTGCCGATGAGCGATGGCAAAAGCCGCTTGGGATGTTCCTCTCAGCCTGTTGGT
>NZ_JBQFXC010000015.1:0-57196 GCF_056540645.1 Ruegeria sp. AM5
CGAGAACACAGCCGATCCGATCGCTGATGAGGATGGGTCCTACACGCCTGTCAATTTTGCGCCTGATGCGGTGGATGACGGGCTGGTGACACCGGTGGGCGCGGCGCTTGTGATCGATGCTGCTGCGGACCTGCTGGCCAATGACAGCGATCCGAACGGGGATGCGCTGACCCTGACCGGCGTGACGCAGCCTGCCAACGGAACCCTGACAGACAACGGAAACGGAACCTATACATATACTCCAAATGCCGGCTTCAGCGGCACCGACAGCTTCGACTACACGGTGTCGGACGGAGAATTCGCCGATACAGGGACCCTAGCTATTGCCGTCGGCAATCCAATCGATGTTTGGTACGGACTCAATCAGAGCTTTGGTGGACCCGGCGAAGGGCAAGAGGCAATCAACATCCTAGGCAATGTAGGAGGCAATGTTCAGACGCTGACCTATTCCCTGAATGGTGGACCAGAGCAGGTTCTGTTGATAGGAGCTGATACTCGACGTTTACATAATGACGGGGATTTCAACGTCGAGATCGACTTTTCGGAACTCGACGGATCAAGTACTGATGATGTTGTCACCATTACTGCCACGTTAGCCGGCGGTGCCGTCGTGAAGCGAGATGTGGTTGTAGATTATGAATCCGGCACTGCTTGGAATCCTAATTACAGCATCGACTGGGATGCGGTGACCGATGCTCAGGATGTTTTACAAATTGTTGATGGCACTTGGTCTTGGGATTCAGACGGTATCCGACCGGTCGATCTGGGATATGATCGTCTTCTGGTTCTGGGCGATGATAGTTGGGACAATTATGAGCTCAATATAGCCATCACCATGCACGACATAAACGTTAATGACCCCGTCGGGGTATCCGAGGCTTTTGCGGTTGGGTTACTGTGGGGCGGGCATACCTACGGCTCAGGCGACACTCAGCTAAGTACTGGATATGAACCCGGTGCATCGTTTACGTATACGCATCTGTTCCGGAATACGAGCTATCATAAGTTTTCTGAATTGGTAGGTGTGCAGAACTTTGATTTACAAGAAGGCTTGACCTACAACTTCACCGTTCGGGTCGAACAGATCGGTATCTATGACCGGCTTTATAGCCTCAAGGTCTGGGAAGAGGGCGCGGCTGAGCCGGCGGACTGGACCCTGCAATCCGTGGAGACCTTCAGCTTGGACGAGGCTCCGGCGACTGGGGGCATTTACCTCAACGCACATTATTATGACGTCACCTTCGGCGATCTGACTGTCACCGAGATCACCGGCAGCGATATCATTCAGGGCGACGACAGCGCTGAGGTTCAGGTCGCCGTCGATACCGGGAGCGTCACGCCAGGCCAGAGCGAGGTGGATGTATTTGTCGGTGCTGGCGGTGCGGATGTCTTTGTCTTCGGGGATGCGAACGGCACCTATTACGACGACGGGGTCGGGGCTGATGCGGGCGAGGATGATTATGGCTTTGTCTATGATTTCATCTCGGGCACCGATCAGGTGCAGTTGGCGGGCGTTGCCGCGGATTATGTGCTCAGCACGGATGCGCCGGGCCTTTCGCCGGGCACCGCGATCTGGCGGGTGGGCGAAAATGGTGATGCTGACGAGCTTGTCGGCCTTCTGAACAGCGTCTACGGGCTGGATCTCAACAGCGATGATTTCATCTTCACGGATACGCTTTTGGTCTGAGAAAGGTGTAAAATCACCATGTTTCCGCTAATTGGGATACGGTATCGAGTAAAATATTGTCAGTTTCCGGAGGAATGCCTCATTTCATAAAATTGGCCTATTTCTTTGCCAGAGTCTCTTTGGCAAGCTTACGATTACATTTGTGTTAACGGAGAATTTCCATGAAAGTTGCAATTCTCGCCGGGGGCAAGGGAACGCGTCTGGCAGAGGAGACCTCGGTCAGGCCCAAGCCAATGGTCGAGATCGGAGGTATGCCCATCCTGTGGCATATCATGATGACCTATTCTCATTACGGGTATAACGATTTTGCCGTCGCCCTTGGCTATATGGGCAATTACATCAAGCGTTACTTTGCGGAATACGGGACGCTGGCGGGCAATATCACGGTCAATATGGGACATCCTGAACCGGTGGTGCGCCACGATCAGGATCACGCGCCCTGGACCGTCGATCTGATCGAAACCGGTGGAGAGACCCTGACCGGAGGGCGCGTCAAGCGACTGCAGCCTTATATGGGCGACGGAACTTTCATGCTGACCTGGGGCGATGGCGTATCGGATGTGGACCTGCACAAGCTGCTTGCCTTTCACCGCAGCCACGGCAAGCTGGCGACGATCACTGCGGTGCGTCCGCCCGCGCGCTACGGTCATATGCGCTTTGAGGGCAACCAGGTTGTTGCGTTCGAGGAAAAGCCGCAGACAGCCGAGGGTCGGATCAACGGTGCTTTTTTCATCCTCGAGCCGCAGGTCTTTGACTACATCGAAGGCGACATGGTCATGTTCGAACATGCGCCACTGGAGAATCTCGCCAAGGATGGTCAGCTGATGGCATATCCTCATGATGGTTTCTGGGCGGCGATGGACACCCTGCGCGACAAGCACAATCTGCAAAAGCTGTGGGATTCCGGTGAACGCCCCTGGGCGGTTTGGGAGAAATAATATGCGTGTATTGGTAACTGGTCACCGTGGGTATATCGGTGTGGTGCTGACCCCCATGCTGGAGGCAGCCGGACATGAAGTTGCGGGTATCGACAGCGACCTGTATGAGCGCTGCACTTTCGCTCCGGGCGGAGAGATGCCGCAAGTACCGACGATCCTGAAAGATATCCGCGATATTGAGGCAGCAGATTTGCTGGGCTTTGACGCCGTCCTGCATCTGGCCGCACTGTCGAACGATCCGCTAGGCGATTTTCGACCCGAAACCACTTATGAGATCAATTTTGAGGGCACGATGAGTGTAGCCCGCGCCGCCAAGGCAGCCGGGGTGTCGCGGTTTGTGTTCTCGTCCTCCTGCTCGAACTATGGCGCGTCGGGCGCGGATTTCATCGACGAGAACGGAGCCTTCAACCCGGTCACACCTTATGGCGAAAGCAAGGTCAAATCCGAGCTGGCGCTGGCCGAGATGGCGGATGATACCTTCTGCCCGACCTTCTTGCGTTCGGCCACGGCCTATGGGGTCAGCCCGCGCATCCGTTTTGATCTGGTGCTGAACAACCTCGTCGCCTGGGCGGTGACCACGGGCAATATCCATATGAAATCCGATGGCACGCCCTGGCGGCCGATCACCCATATCGAAGATATCAGCCGCGCGTTTCTGGCGACGCTGGACACACCGGTCGAAAAGATCCGCAACGAGGCCTTCAATGTCGGCGTGACCGAGCACAATTACCAGATCCGCGAATTGGCCGAGATCGTGGCCGATGTGGTACCGGGTTGCGAGGTGACCTTTGCTGATGATGCTGGCCCCGACAAACGGTCCTATCGGGTGAACTGCGACAAGATCCAACGGGTGATGCCGCATTTCAAACCGCAATGGGATGCCCGCAAGGGCGCGCAATCGCTGTATGAATCCTATCTGGCGCAGGACCTAACGCTGGAAGAATTCGAAGGCCCCCGCTATCAGCGGATCGGCCATATCAAAAAGCTGATCGCCGATGATGTCATTGATGTGGCCCTGAAGCACACCAAAAACGGAGTGTCTTCGCGCACCCCTGAAAACGTGCAGGAGGCCGACCCTTCGGATTTCGTGGCCGACAGCGCCAAAGTCTGCTGCATATCCTGCGGCCATAAGGGGTTGTCACCCATTCTCGACCTCGGTCTGATGCCCCGTTCGGACGGTCTGCTGGAAGAAAGTGGGCTGACGCATAAAGAGTCATTGGTCCCGCTGCGTTTGGGCTATTGTCCCGATTGCACTCTGGTTCAGCTGCTGGAAACCCGCCCGCCGGAAGAAATGTTCGGTGACGACTACGTCTATTTCTCGTCCTACTCCGAAGATCTGCTGAAGCATTCCCGCGAAAACGCGCTGGAACTGATCGAGAAACGCAAGCTCGGACCGGATAATCTGGTGGTCGAGATCGCGTCGAATGACGGCTATATGCTGCAGAACTTCAAAGGCGAAGGCATCAACGTTCTGGGCATCGATCCGGCCTCGCAACCCGCCACGGCAGCGCGCGAAAAGGGTATCGACACGGTGATCGACTTCTTCGGCACCCGCGTGGCCGGCGAATTGCGCGCACAAGGCAAACGGGCCGATATCATCATCGCCAACAACGTGGTGGCGCATGTGGCCGACCAGAATGATCTGGTGGCAGGCATGGCCGAGCTGCTGGCCGATGACGGGCAGGTTGTGGTCGAATTTCCCTATGTCCGCGACATGATCGATTTCATCGAGTTCGACACGATCTATCACGAGCATCTGTGCTATTTCTCGGTAGGGTCGGCCAAAACGCTGTTTGAACGGCACGGGCTGTATCTGAACGATATGCGCCGGGTGGCGATCCATGGCGGGTCTCTGCGGCTGTTCTTTGGCAAGGCCGCAGCGCCCACGCAGGCTGTTGCGGATATCTTGGCCGAAGAACATGAACTGGGTCTAGACCGCTTTGATTACTACAAGACCTTCGGGGCCCGTGTCCGGGCCTTCCGCGATCAGGCGCGCAAGCTGGTGGGCAATCTGAAAGCCGATGGCAAGCGCATCGCAGCCTATGGCGCGGCGGCCAAGGGCACGATCATGCTGAACTTCCTACAGCTCAACGACCGGACCATTGAATACGCGGTGGATAAGAACATCCACAAGCAGGGCAAATACATGCCCGGCGTGCGTATCCGCATCGATGAGCCCGAAAGATTGATGGATGATAATCCGGATTATGTAATAATTCTGCCCTGGAACTTCCGCGACGAGATCATTCGCCAGCAGCAGGCCTTCCTGCAGGCCGGCGGCAAGTTCGTTGTACCGATCCCGGAACTGGAAATCGTCGAATCCTGACGGCGGAGGGCATATTTATGACTGAACTGACCTCTTGCCCGGCCTGTGCTGGGCAGACCCTGTCAGAGATTTACCGGCTGGACGCCATCCCGGTGCAAAGCTGCATTCTGCTGGACACCGAGGATGAGGCGCGCAATTTCCCGCGCCATCCGCTGGTTCTGAAATTCTGTGACGATTGCGGCTTTGTCTTCAATTCCGTTTTCGATCTGTCCAAGGTCGATTACGCCTCGACCACCGAGGAAAGTCAGCATTTTTCCGGCACTTTCAACCGTTTTGCCCGTGATCTGGCGGCCGAGGTGGCCTCGCTTTACGATCTGAAAGGCAAGCGCACGCTTGAGATCGGCTGCGGCAAGGGTGAATTTCTACAGGAACTGGCGGATCAGACCGGCACGATCGGTCTGGGTGTTGATCCCGGTTTCATCCCCGAACGCCTGCCCGGCGCGGATGGGCACGAAATCACCTTTCAGCGCGAATATTTCGACCCTGCCACCATCGCCGAGGCCCCTGATTTCGTCGCCTGCCGCCACACGCTGGAACATATCCCCGAGGTCGGCCGGTTCATGGACGAGATCGCGCAGGTGATCGGCGAACGCTCGGATGTGGGTGTCTTCTTCGAGACCCCGGATGTGTACAGGGTGCTTGCGGAAGGCGCGTTCTGGGACATCTATTTCGAACATTGCTCGTATTTCACCCTGGGTAGCCACGCCCGGCTGTTCCGGCGGGCCGGGTTCGATGTGACTAAGCTGTATCTGGCGTATGACGATCAATATATCATCCAGTACGCGGAACCGGCGGCGGGCCGTCCGGTGTTGGCGCATGAGGATGATCTGGACGCGGTGCGCGCCCTGGCCGCGGCCTTCCCGCAGAAAGTGGCCGAGATCCGCGCCCACTGGACCGATTTCGTGCGATCGCGCCATGGTGCGGGCAAGCGGGTGGCCATCTGGGGCGGTGGCTCGAAGGGCGTGTCTTTCCTGACCACCAATGATCTGGGGGCTGAGGTGGCGCAGGTCATCGACATCAACCCGTTCAAGCAGGGCAAATACTTACCGGGCACTGGGCATCTGGTTTCCAGCCCTGAAAGCCTGAAAGACGCCCCGCCCGACACGGTGATCGTGATGAACCCAATCTACCTGCCTGAAATTGGCGCGCAACTGGCCGATATGGGCCTGAACCCGGAGCTTGTGGCGGTATGACCATAACCTTTCCCCTCTGCACTGCGGAGAACGCGCAAGATATCTTTCGGTTGGATCAGGTGCCGGTCATCTGCAACCAGCTCTGGCCTGATGCCGATGCCGCCCGCGCTGCCCCTGCCGGAACGGTGGATCTGAAGCTCTGCCCCGAAACCGGGTTCATCTGGAACGGTGCTTTTGATCCCGCGCGCATGGTCTATGCGCCGGGCTATGAGAACGCGCTGCATTTCTCGCCCAAATTCCAGGCCTTTGCCGAAGAGCTGGCCGCCGGTCTGGTGGACCGTCACGGCCTGACAGGCAAACATGTGGTCGAGATCGGCTGCGGCGACGGGCATATGCTGGACCTGATGGCCAAAAACGGCGTGGCCACCGCCACCGGGTTCGACCCCTCGATGGACGGTCAGCAGACCCCCTTTACCGCCCGAGACAATGTCGAGATCGTGGGTGAATATTTCCGCTCGGATCAGCTGGACCGGCCCTTTGATGCCATCCTCTGCCGTCATGTGCTGGAACATGTGGATGCGCCGGTGCCGCTGATGACCGATATCCGCCGCGCCATCGGGGATCGCGATGTACTGATCTATTTCGAGGTACCCAATGCCGGGTGGATGTTGGATGCGGTGTCCATGTGGGACGTGATCTATGAACATGTGGGCTATTGGAGCGCGCCTGCCATCACCGCCCTGTTCCGCCGCACCGGGTTCGAGCCGATCTCGGTCAGCGCCGGATATGGTGAGCAGTTCCTGATGGTCGAGGCCAGACCCACCGCGCCCCAGCCCGAGTATCTGGATCCCGGGGCTGCCGACATCGCCCGCGCCGCCCATGCCTTTGGCCAGGCCGCCACTGCGGAACTGGATCGCTGGCGCGACCGGCTGTCCGGGTTCGAGGGCAATGTGGTCATCTGGGGCGCGGGGTCCAAGGGGATCACATTCGCCAACGCCTTGGGCAACGCGGCCCGACCGCTGGCGGCGCTGGTCGATCTGAACACGCGCAAACACGGGCTGGTGGCTCCCGGCGTCGCCCTGCCGGTGATCGCCCCCGAGGCCCTGCCCGGTGTCAGCCCCGATCTGGTCCTGATCTCAAACGCGCTTTACGAGGCCGAGATCACCGAACAGGTGCGCAGCATGGGCCTGAACCCGGATTTCGCCGTCATCGCGGGATAGGACATGGCGGTCGAGCACAAGAATATCGCCATTTCCAAAAAACTGGTCGCGATCAATTCCCTCAGCTCGGTGGCCGCCAAAATCGTGAACTTCCTGGTGCTGATGTGGGTCTATCAGTACCTTTTGGCGCGCCTGCCTGCTGCGGAATTCGCGGTTCTGCCGGTGGTCACTTCGCTGATGGTCTTTGCGCCGCTGTTCTTCTCCTTCTTTTCGGGCGGGATCAGCCGCTACATTCTGGACGCCTATTCCAAGGGCGATTTCACCGAGGTTCGGCGGATCGTATCATCTCTGTTCCCGACATTGCTGCTGGCCAGCGCGGTTTTTGTGCCGGCCGGGCTGATCTTTGCCGCCAATATCGAAAAGGTCTTCAATATCATCCCCGAGATGGTCTGGGATGCGCGCCTGATGCTAACCCTGCTGGTCACCAGCTTTGCGGCGCAGATGGTCATCATCCCGTTCAGCACCGCCTATCTGGTGCGGCAGCGCTATGTTGAGCTGAAATCGCTTGAGATCGCCCGTGATCTGCTGCGTGCGGCGCTGGTCGTGGTGCTGCTGTTGATGATCGATGCCTCGGTGCTGTGGGTTGTGGTGTCGACATTCGTGTCCGAAGTGGCCTTTACAACGGTTGTGCTGCTGCGGTCGCTGAAACTGGTTCCCGAATTGCGGATGCAACGTGGACTGTTCAGCCTAGCCAAAGCGCGCGAGCTGATTTCCTTTGGCATGTGGACCACGGTCGGGCGGCTGGGGGCGATCATGTATACCAACGCAGCCACGCTGCTGCTGAACCTTTATGGCACCCCGGTCGGAGTCACCAGCTATCACATTGGTGCAACCATATTCCGGCAGATGCAAAGCACGGTCAGCCTAGCTGCTTCGCCGCTGCAACCTGCCATCACGGCGATGAATGCGCTGGAAGACCGGCAGAGGTTGGCTTCGACCGTATTGCGGGGCGGGCGCTATGCGCTTTGGGCCTCAATGGCCATTGCTACGCCCCTGTCAATTTATGCAGATATTTTTATAAATCTCTATCTCGGACCCGAATATGCTGAAGCTGGCCTGATCATCATACTCTTCATGATCATTTTTCCATTCTCACACGCCACTGCATTGCTTCCGATCACCTCGACGGCAATGGCCAAGGTGCGTGAATTCTGCCTTCCAGCCTTTCTGTTCCAGTTAGCCGGCCTAGTCTTGATGCTGATCTTTCTCAGGGTTTTCGGCTTAGGGGCCGTTGGCGCGGTGGCGGCTCTGACACTCATCACCATAATTGCCCAACTGAGTTATTTCTGGGGTTTTTCCCTGAAGCTAATCAATGTCCCACTCGGGCAGTTTGCCCAGAGCGTGCTGATGCGCGGCCTGATGCCCGCCGCCTGTGGCGCGGTTGTCTGGGCGGGATTGAGATTGATCCGGGCACCCGAGGGCTGGCTTGAACTGTTTTCCTACTGTTTCGCAGGTGGGGTGGTGTATCTAATCATATTGTACAGTTGGGGGTTAGACCAAACAGAACGCCAACAATTGGGAAAGCTTCATCAACGCTCGTGATGATGCCATAATCTGGATTTAAAAGAGTAACCAAGATAGCTTCTGCACAAGACGGCTTCTAGGAGAAAATGTTATGAGTACAGTTTTTATTGGATTGCCCGTCTATAACGGCGAGGATTTTCTCGAGACTGCTCTACAGAGTCTCGTGGATCAGACTTATTCCGATTTTAAGATACTGATTTCCGACAATGCCTCGACCGACGGAACACAAGGGATCTGTGAGCGCTTTGCTAACAGCGATTCTCGGATTACCTATCACCGACAAGAGAAAAATCTGGGTGCGGCGGGAAATTTCAACTTCTGTGTCGAACAGGCCCGGGGCAAATATTTCAAATGGATGGCTCATGATGACGGGTGCGAACCGGAATATCTTGAGCGATGCGTCGAGATGCTGGAACAGGATGACGAGATCGTTATGGCTCAGGCACGTGCCAAATGTATTGATGACACCGGGACTGTCACCGGCAACTATGAGCGGGAGTGGGACTTTAGTCACTCCGACCCAGTGGTCCGATTTTCGCGAGCAATGGCACTCAATCATTCTTGCGTAACTGTGTTCGGCGTAATGCGGTTAGATGTGTTGAAAAAAACTCCAGCAATTGCTCCATTTGTTGGATCAGACCGCGCCCTGCTGGCGGAACTAGCATTGAATGGTCACCTGAAATATGTGCATGATGAGCTTTTTCTATGGCGAGACCACAAGAACCGCTCGGTACGGCTTGGCAACCGTAAGCGCTTAGCAGAATGGTTCGATTCCAACACGACAAGCATATTTCCAGCATTGTATATTCAACAATTCTGGGCAAACCAGAAAGCAATATCTCGCGCAAATTTACCATTACTGACCAAAGCAAGAGCTGTCGCGTCGACACTTCGTTGGGCACTACAAAATCGTCAAATCTGGATTATAGATCTGCGTTCTCTAGGAGGAGCAATAATACGTCGTAACGCTTAGTGCATGAGGCAGTGAATTTGAGAACTAATATGAGCATTAGTGTGTCGGAAAAACGAACCAACTTCACAACTAGTGTGGTCGGTAAATCCCAAGTTCGTCTCCCATGGCCGATCCTAATATTTCTAATATCTCTAGTTTTCCCGTTTTTCTTCCAAGTGGGACCAATTCTCCTTACTCCATATAGAGTAGTACTAATAATATTTTTTTTCCCATGCCTTTCGATGTGGCTTAGGGGTAAAGCTGGGCCGGTTCGCATCGCTGATATTGCTCTTTTCTGCATGTGCCTATGGTCTGCCCTAAGTTTTTTTAAGCTCCACGGAACTGGCGTTGCAGTAGAGGCCGGAGGAATTGCACTCGTCGAAACAATGAGCGCTTATTTACTCGCTCGCTGCTTTATTCGCCAAGCAGACGATTTCTATGCATTAGTGCGTTTTTTGTTTTATCTTATTGCTTTATTGTTGCCATTTGCATTGTATGAAACACTCACATCCAAAAATATATTATTGGAACTAGCCAACAAAATAGGTAATGCGCATGACACTGTCTTTAAAGAGCCGCGCTGGGGGTTTGATCGCGTCCAAACAGTATTTTCGCACCCAATCTTATTTGGTATTTTTTGCGGCGGCGCCCCTGCATTGGTCTTTTATGTCCTCGGGTACAATACTACAATTACGCGGCGACTTTTTAAAACAACATTGGTAACATTCACCGCTCTACTATCATTGTCATCAGGGCCAATGACCTCTCTTGTAGCACAGCTTTTACTAATTAGTTGGGACAGAACTTTAAAATCTATAAAAAGAAGGTGGTATATCTTATCTAGCGGTATATTGTCTATTGTTGTAGCAATCGAAATTGCAGCTAATCGATCTACGCCGGAAATTTTTATCTCCTACTTTGCGTTCAACTCACATACCGCATCGAATAGAATAAGAATATGGCAATTCGGCACGATGTCCGTCGAAAACAATCCACTTTTTGGAATTGGCCGCAATGAGTGGGTGCGTCCATATTGGATGAGCGGCAGTATGGATATGTTCTGGCTGGTGCCCGCCGTAATTCATGGCCTTCCTTCAGCAATTTTTTTACAGTTATCATTTTGGGCTCTATTTCTCTCGATCGCATTAAAGAAAGATTTGGGAGATAGAGAATCTAGTTATAGAAAGGGATATCTAATTTGTATGGTTGGCTTCTTTCTAGGAGGCTGGACAGTACACTACTGGAAATCGATTTACGTGACATTTATTTTTCTTCTCGGGAGCGGTGCGTGGATACTCGACGCAAGCAGACCAAAAAAAGCGTTCGAATCCAGTGGCTCAATTGCGTCCGAAGTGCTTCCTGAAACAATCACTAGCCAGGGTGAAGACTCGGACAACCCGAAGAAACTTATAGCATCAGCAAGAAATACCAGTACTAAAGTAGAACGTAAAAAAAATAGAAATAGATATACAAGGTTTCCCAGGGTAACGAAATGACTTACATTCAAATTATCGCCTCACAATTGAAAGCAAGTGTGCCTTATCTTTATCAACGCCTTACGCTACAACAGATCTTAATATTCTCGTTACCTCGAAGCAAATAGAGGGTCCGTTATTGAGTGTTCCTTTGTAGCTTAGGGAGATGCATGGTAATGCACGTTTCAGTAATTTTGCCAACTTACAATCGAGCGAGAGTCCTTAGACCAGCTTGTGAGAGTGTTTTATTCCAATCTTTTAGGGACCTAGAGCTAATTGTTGTCGACGATGCGTCTACCGAAGACATACGGTCAGTAATTGAATCTTTAAACGATGTTCGGGTGCGTTATGTCAGGCACGAATCAAATCAGGGAGCATCCGTAGCCCGAAATACAGGCTTACAATTGGCGCAAGGAAACTTTATCGCATTTCAAGATAGTGATGATCTTTGGTTGCCGGGTAAACTTGAGCGCCAACTTTCGTTTTTCGAAAGTTTACCAGAAAATGTTGGAGTGGTGTTCGGATCCAAAATACTATATGGTAGAGATGCTTATCACAATTATGGTTCTGGACATGTGACGTGTGCGCCGCCTCCAAAACAGCGTCTTAGCTTACAAGAAGATCAAGTAAGACGTTTTTTAGACGGTAATCGGATCAGCTTACAAAATGCGATATTTCGCAGAGATTGCTTCCCTACCAAGAGGTGGTTCGACCCGTGTGCTAAAGCAAATGCAGACTGGGAGTTTACATCACGATTGGCGCAACACACTAAAATTTTTGAAGACATCGAACCAGTGGTGATAGCTTTTATTTCCGGAGATAGCATTTCAACTAGTTTTCGGAAAAAAGGTCTGGGGCTCATAAGAATATTAAAGAAAAACAGAAGTATCCTCGAAGAAAATCCAGATATCTATGCAAAGAATTTGATTAGACTATCCAGCATAATGTGGCGCCTTAAAAAGAAGCGTATCGCCAGACGTCTAGTTTTACTTTCCGTTTCTAAAGATCCCGTCACTAGTTTACCCATAATTTCAAAAACTATTGCTAAGAAATTGATTTACCTCCTCCCGAGATTAACCAGGCATCTTAGCGATACACTGATAAAAAAAAGGCGCTGATTTTAATAGATTCAAAACTCTAAAAATTAATGCTGTACTGCGTGCTTTATGACTCAAAACGGACCAATAACACATCTGATCTTGCTAGTTCTCTGGCTCCAGTTCTGAAATTAGCTGTTCAAGCCCAACAAAATGGGAAACATCAACTGGCAAAACTACATCTGCCGTCATAGGATCTGCAATTCCTTCGAAACGCGCGCAATTAAAGGTTTGCGTGTCGCATGACAAAAGCATTTCATTGTAAGGTTCAAACCAAAACAGGCGGTTGTTTATTGTATTACCTAATATTAACGGATCCTGCGATTTATATAAACCTTCCAGCGTATTAGGTTGCAACTCACTGGTAATAGATCCGACTATATCAGGAAAGCGATGCGATCCAATAAAAAACTTATGTTTTTCCTTTATTCCAGACGGATGCAAAATAATTAGAGGGAGCCAATTCAACATAACTTGATCTTGTAATCTGCTTAAGTAGGGAAGCTCCCTCGATTCATCCGAGGTTATTATTACCACGGTGTTTTTTAATAGCCCCCGATTCGAGAGTCCGTCAAGCAAATCTCCTATCGCTGCATCGAGGTATGCGAGAGCGCGACGACGTGAAGACGGTTCGGTGGTCATGAAATCATCTGGGACATTGTATGGACTGTGTGTACCAGTCGTAAGAACCGAGACGAACCAGCGTTTATTTGGAGGAATACTGTCTAAGTAATCCAGTGTGTGTTCAAAAAGTGCCTTGTCGTCTATCCCCCACGCATTCGACGAATACCCAGTACTTAAAGTAGACCCGCCAAGCGATTCAGAAAAGCCGATTCTCGGCAATATGTCTCCCTTTGACATAAAATCCAAAGGTGCGCTTTGTAAAAATGCTGTGTGATACCCTGCTTCAGAAAACTTAAAAGGTAACGCGTTATGTGCAATTTTTGATCCCGGCTTCACTTCGAGCCATTTTAACTTTCCAGATACAAAATATGGAAAATCTCCGGTTAGAGTCGTATATAATCCATTAGCGGTTATCAGCTGATTTGCCGCATATCTCTCAAATGATATATTGTCGTCAGCTAATTTGCGAAGGTTTTTCATCCCTCCCAAATCCAAGCTTCTAAATGATAGTCCCTCAAGATATAAAATTAAAATATTATTCTCAGCAGCCTCCATTGTGATTGCTGGGGTCTTTTTAAACGCAGATGCAGGGAACTTTCGAAAATCCGGTTCAGGGGAGCCTGATATCTCATTTGGAAGGAGTGGATGAGATTGAACCCAAGGTGGGTGTAAAAAGCTGAAACTCGGTATTATTATAATAGAAACGATGAGGATAGGTGGCACTAAAATAAGGCCCACCCGTCTAAATGGCCGTACACTCAATAAGAAATAAGCAGAGATCCCTGCCGTCAACAAAATCGCCACTCTCAGTAATAGCTCAGCTGTTGTTTGCCCTTTAATAAAAGTTGCACTCATGGCGTTGTGTGCAGTTGTCAAGTCAATGTGAGCGAAGTTGTATTTTATGTGCTCTACATTGATTGAGAAATAAATTGCGAGCACTGCGATCGTTAATATGTGTACTCTTCTACCAATAATTGGAAGGCACATAAGCGCAGCCAGTAAAAAGGAAAAAATTATATCAAAGCATATCCCCCTCAATAAGCTAGAGCCGAAAGATGACAATAAAATTTTCATACCATCTAATTTGTCTAATGGCATATACAACGGCACGAATGTATCACGGTAATAAGATAATAGAGCAAGAAATCTTTGACTTAAGCACAGTAATGCAACCGCAAAAAAAACAGGAATAAATTTTTTAATAAGTCTATTCGTATTATCTTTCTCAGACATCCGAACCCAATCTCAATCACATACCAAGAACATACTTGAACGACTAAAAATATCATGTTCTAGGACGTTATGACAATATCGAACTCCACACCCTTGAGTTCAGGGCTTAAAAATTACAGTTTTGTGAAAGTGATTGTAACTTTTGTCTCGACAATGGTCGCACTTTTGGGTTGTTTTGCGCGGCCCCCAAGTAGGGAGCACGCCTTTTCTCTTCAAACCTTCTTTGAACTGATTGGCGTTGCAGTTCCAGTCTCTGGACCTTCAATCCATGTTTAGCAGGCTTCCAGGTCCCGCTTTAGCCCTCATCCTGTCTGTTAGAAGAGCACTGTGCCAAAAAGTTTCTACTCGGTTCAGGTCAGTTTCAGGGGCAAGGCTGCTATAATACTGTATGCTCTGGACATAAGATGTCAGATTAGGTCAAGTTCTTTTTGAATTAGGTAAAAGAAACGGGAGCCTTTCGCTTAATGATTGGTGTAGTTATTGTGACGTTTCGATCCGCGGATGTGATTGAGGCTTGTTTAGACAGTCTAAAATCGAACCATTTCGATCTACGAATTGTAATCTGTGACAACAACTCACCGGATCAGACTGTCGATGTGATCCGTAGCTGGGCGGATCAAAACGCACTTCACTTGGCGGAAATGACACCTTCTAGTGTAGGCGCGCATGATTCCGTTACCTTATTACATACAGGTGGTAATCTTGGTTTCGCAGGCGGTGTTAATGCGGGGTTGAGTTTCCTCATGAAAGATCCTGACATTGATCTGTTTTGGATACTCAACCCAGATTGTGAGGCGCTTCCTCACACCGCTGAGCATTATGCACAATGTGCTTCCAAAATTGGTTCATTCTCAATTATGGGTGGACGTATTTTTTACCACGGATCAAGTCCGCGGCGCATTCAGTCTGATGGCGGTCGTATCTCTCGTTGGTCGGGGGTTTGTCATAACGTCAACGCAGGAAAGCTAGAAGATGAAGCCGAATTTCCGTGCGTAGAGGATATTGATTACATCTCGGGAGCTAACATGTTGGTTTCCCGCGCCTTTGTACATCAAGCGGGCCTATTGGAAGAAGATTATTTTCTTTACTATGAGGAAGTGGATTGGGCAGCGCGCCGCGGAAATCTTCCTTTGGCTTTATGCCCCGAGGCTACAGTCCTCCATCATGGTGGCACCTCCATTGGATCAGGTACATTGACACGGCGACCGACCCCATTTTCAGAGTACTTTAACAACCGCAATCGAGTACGTTTTATGCGCCGGTTTCGGCATATAATGCTGCCAATCTCCTGGTTAATTTCGATGTTGCGCATAGGAAAATTGATTCTGATTGGTTCAAAACAGGAAGCTTGGGCCGCATTTTGCGGCTTGAATGGTCTGACCCCCCCGAGGGATATAAAATGCACTATTGCGCTGGATGACCAAGAACGTGCATTTTCCAAGACTCGAGCTCACTGACATTTTCTAAGCAAGTTTCTGTTCCAAGATTTTAGTGATCGGCGTTCATAGCTTTGTTGCAGAGTTTTGTACACGCCGAGTTGTTTGGCGATCACAATTCCGCTTCTGACGACGGGTTCTGTTGCGAAGTTTCTGATTGAACGAAGAGTTGACACCGAACCTGCGGCTTATGCCGCCAGTTCTGCAAATTGACGAAATGGACAGATTCCGGGCGTGAGTTGACCTTTGCGGATCATGTTCACGACTTCAATTCCATTCAACGTCGCCGTTGCCGAAGAAAAGGTTTTGAACCCCATCATCGGACGAGTCCGTCGCTTAATGAAGCGGTGATCCTGTTCCACGATGTTGTTCAGGAACTTTCGCCTCACCATCTCAATTGGGATTGGGCAGCCAAAGCCCTTGAGTATCTTGTTGATCGCCTTGATGCCTGCGGTGTTGGCCCCACTTTTGTCGATGACAATCTTTCTGGGAAGGCCGTTTACCTCCATCATTCGAGCGAAGAACCTCGTGGCTGCTGGCTTGTTTCGGCGCTGCGAAAGCATGAAATCAAGCGTTTTACCGTGCTTATCGACTGCCCGGTACAGATAAACCCAAATGCCCTTCACCTTGATGTAGGTCTCATCCATTCTCCAAGAAGGGTCGCAGGTCGCTTTTCGGCGACGCGCAGTTTCAGCAATGGCGCAAGAGTATCGCGTGACCCAACGGTTCAGTGTGGTGTGATCAACTGATACACCGCGTTCCGCCATGATTTCTTCCAGATCCCGATAGGAGACACCGTGTCGAACATAGAAAAACACTGCGAATAGGATCACTTCTTTTGGATACTGAGCACCTTTGTAAGAAACCATGGACCAACCTTAAACTGGATAATGCCGTTCCCCACACAGGCGCTAACGCCACAAAGGTCAATGGTCAAATGTTTGCAACAGAGCCTTCTGGGGCCGCTGGTGGCGTGTCGATTATGCAGTGGTCGAATTGTGCCTTGGCCGCGTCTAGTGTGGCTCGTAGCGCATGTGGGGCCGGGTCGCGGTCCAGCATCGCCGGGGTTTCAGCTTCGCGGCTTTCCCACCATCCTCTGAGTGAGCCTTGTGGATCCAGATCGAGGCAAAGCACCTTCTGGCCATCCAAGGCAGCGGCCACGGATAGATTTCTACAAAGCGTTGTCTTGCCTGCTCCGCCTTTCTGGGCGGCTATTAGTACCGTTTTCATAGTTCGGGACGCTATCGCAAATGTGCGAGGCCGCAAACGCATAAATTCATAGCCACGCATTTGCGTGAATACGTAAATGCAAACATATGTATAAAAACATAACGGACGTAGGGTTGTTATACACCCTAAGATTACCCCTAGGATCGAGAGGCCCACGCTATGAAATTCGTCACTTACCTTCGCGTATTCACCGAACGCCAGGGCCAGAGCGGTTTGGGGCTGGAAGCGCAACGCGCAGCGGTGGCGGCGCACGTCCTGGACCGGGGCGAGGTCGTGGCAGAATTTGTCGAGGTGGAAAGCGGCAAGCGTGCAGATCGTCCTGAGTTGGCGCGTGCGCTGGCAGAGGCAAAACGGGCAAGGGCCGTGTTGCTCATTGCGAAGCTGGATCGTCTCGCTCGCAATGTGGCTTTCGTTGTAAACCTTTTGGAAAGCGGGGTCGAGGTCACGGCGGCGGATATGCCTGAGGCGAACCGCTTTGTGCTGCACATCATGGCCGCAGTCGCAGAACAAGAGGGCCGCGCAATCTCAGAGCGGACCAAGGCGGCGCTGGCGGCGGCAAAAGCGCGGGGGGTCAAACTAGGCTGGTCGATACCTGAGAGGGCTTCTGAACAGCGTCAGGCGGCACGCAAGGGGGCAGCAGTGAACAAGGCGCGTGCCCTGGCCTATGCTGAGAACGTGTTGCCAGTGGTCGAGCAGATTAGGGCAGGCGGCGCATCCCTTCGCCAGATCGCGGCAGAATTGAACGCGCGGGGGATCAAAACCGCACGGGGCGGCAAATGGCACGCGACCACGGTGCGGAACATAATAACGGCGCATCCAATCCCTTACGCGCGTGGTTTGGTGCAGGATGTCGCCCTTCGTCGCGACCGATGCAGAGGTCTAACGCCGCTCTAACGCTGTGCCGAGGATGTTCATCGTCGGCCCAAGCGCCCGTGCACCATTCACGGTCAGGTGGGCGGCGTCGAAATAGATGAAGGCACCGTCCCGCATCGTTTGGCAGATCCCGTCAGGGCAGATCTGGTCCGAGAGCCGCACCACACGATAGTCTTCTGCGATCTGGTCAATGAAGCGCGATGTGATCCGAGTGATCTCGGCCACGTCCTCGAGGGCGAAATCACACACAGATGGGTCCGCGCCGATCCAAGTGCGTATCGCCAAGCAGCGGCCAATGTTTGCCCCTGATTGCGGCGTCGGCGATACGACAATCGGCTGTTTGCCCATGGCTTCGATCATAGCCAAGGTCTTGCGAAAGAGCGCCACTCCAAGGTCAAGCGAGGACTTCTGAAGCTCTCCCTGATGCAAGACCTGCCACTCTTCCGAGACATAGGCCCGGAAGGGCGAGGACAGCACCACATATTGCACCGATGGGGTGTTTCGAAGCCACTCCAGCACGTCGTCATTGAAGGCCGCACAGGATCGGCTCCAGGCAAAGCCAATGTTTGACGTGTAGGGCGCTGTCGCGGCAAAGGGCCCGCAACGCGGCAGGGTCAGCTGCGCGACGGGCAGCGTCCCTTCGGTACTGGCCAGCACCGCGGGCACGATGTGCTGGGCAAAGGAATCCCCCCAAACGGCAATCACGGGATCGGGCCCGGTTTGGCAGAGCGAGCCGGTCAACGTCGCCGGCCCGCAATCGCGCGCCAGCCCATAGACCGGCCGAAACTGCTCATCGAGATAGGCCGTCAGCGCGGGATCGTTGAACCGCCCCCAAAAGAGCCCGGCTTTTGTGAACCCCGAATAGCCAACGGCCATGAAGGCCGCCGAGGCGACCAGCGCGGCCGTCAGTACCCGCCTACGCGCGACCGTGGCATCCCCGGTGGGACGGCGCCGGAACGGCTGCTCCACAAACCGCCAAGAGAGCGCCGCGAGCCCTAGTGCCAGAACCGAAAGCCCCAGCATCAACCAGAGCGGCGGTTCGTGACCGACCCGAATACGGGCGAAGGCAAACACTGGCTGGTGCCAAAGATAGGCGCTGTAACTAATCAACCCAATCGCAACCGGAGCCTTAAGCGACAGCACGCGCGCCACCCATGTGCCCCGGGCCGCGAAAAGGATCACCAGCACAGATCCAATCACCGGCACCACCGCATAGATGGAAGGAAACCGAGTAGCATCGTCAAACAAGAAGATCGACGAGACGATCATCGCCAGCCCGAGCCCGGCGAGCCCCTCGCTGCGCTTTGGCCCACCGCGCACCAGAACCAGGGCGCACAGCGACCCACACAGCAACTCCCAAGCCCGCGTCGGCAACAGGTAGAAATTCGCCCGTGGGTAGTACCACGACGCATATTCAGCCAGCACCAGGCTGCCGAGCGCAATCACGACAAGGACCGAGATCGTCACCCGATCCTTGAACCGCAGAAGCAGCAGCAACAACAGCGGAAAGAGCAGATAATATTGCTCTTCGACGGCCAAGCTCCACGTGTGCAGCAGCGGGCTCTCCTCTGCCTCGGCGGCGAAGTAGTCACTTGCGCGCCAAAAGTGCACGTTAGAGGCGAAAACGAAGACCGCCATCAGGCTGCGCGCAAAGTCTTTCTGCTGAACCGGGATCATCCAGGCCATCACGAACGGCACGCAGCAGAGGCAGACGAACATCAGCGCGGGCAAAATGCGGCGGGCGCGCCGTTCGTAGAACGTCAAAAGCGAGAAACGGCCCTCGCGGATCTCGGTGTAGAGGATCGTCGTGATCAAATACCCCGAGATGACGAAGAACACATCGACGCCGACATAGCCGCCACCAAACGCCGTCACCCCACCGTGGAACAAGATCACCGGCAGCACGGCCACGGCCCGCAGGCCATCAATCTCACGGCGATACTTCATAATCCAGTCCAAACCCAAAACACACGCTCTTCACGTTAGCGATAGTGTAGAACCAGCCGCTTGAAAAGCAGCAACAGTGCTTTTGCGCTGCTGTCGGGCCCCACGCGGTACGCTGTGATTAGGCCTTGATAACGAGCGGCATATCCTTCGCAGCGCTCGGCACGTCGCTGGACCGGCCAGCGGCGCTGACAATCTGAGGTCGCCACCCCATCGCGAAACAGAGTTCTACGGAAACATTAAGCAGAGCTTTATTCTAGTATTTCTGGTGGCAGCATATCCTCAACCGTACCAGTAATCCGCGCTTTACGGTCTACGCGGGGGCGCTGCAATTCAGCGTAAGCGGCTTTCTGTCCCTCAATGTCCTTCGCGCCCCAGCCGATCAGAACGCCGGTGACGCGCCGCCCCGTTTTCTCAGGCGCCACCGTCACAGTGAAGTCAGACAGGGCGTTCACTTCCACAAGGGCAGGCTTGATCGCGTATTGGTTCAGATTGCCATAGGTGGTCAGCTTGTCGGCTTCTACGCCTAAGAGTTCCCGGAAGTCATCCAGTGCGAACCGTTCAGTGAACACGTGCTTGAGCCGTACACGCCGCGCCACGGCTTCATAGAGCGCCAAGGCATACTTCGAGGTGAATGCGCGCAGGACTTCCAATTCCAGCTTTGCAAAGACCGTGGAATCCTTGAGCAGCAATGCCAGTTCTGGCGGGATCGAGTATTTCAGATTACCCCGTTTCCGTTTCGGGTCTGACAGGTTGTTCCATCCCAATAGCTGCACGCGGTCTGTTGAGCCGTCCGGGCGCTGGATCGTCACCACCGTTGTCATGAGCGCCTCAATCGAACGCACAAGCCGGTCATTGCTATCGTGGGTTTCCCGCAGGTCTGCCAAGGGGATTTCAAAGCGCCGGTTCTCTGAGGCCAGATCAGGCCCGAACGCATGGCGTAGCAGGACATTGAACAAGCGCCGGTCTGCCAAGATCAGCTTGGCTGCGCCCTTCACCTCAATAAGTTCGGCAGGCTTCACCATCTCACCCATGTTCGGGGCAACATCGAGCGGGTTCTGTTGCGAAGTTTCTGATTGAACGAAGAGTTGACACCGAACCTGCGGCTTATGCCGCCAGTTCTGCAAATTGACGAAATGGACAGATTCCGGGCGTGAGTTGACCTTTGCGGATCATGTTCACGACTTCAATTCCATTCAACGTCGCCGTTGCCGAAGAAAAGGTTTTGAACCCCATCATCGGACGAGTCCGTCGCTTAATGAAGCGGTGATCCTGTTCCACGATGTTGTTCAGGAACTTTCGCCTCACCATCTCAATTGGGATTGGGCAGCCAAAGCCCTTGAGTATCTTGTTGATCGCCTTGATGCCTGCGGTGTTGGCCCCACTTTTGTCGATGACAATCTTTCTGGGAAGGCCGTTTACCTCCATCATTCGAGCGAAGAACCTCGTGGCTGCTGGCTTGTTTCGGCGCTGCGAAAGCATGAAATCAAGCGTTTTACCGTGCTTATCGACTGCCCGGTACAGATAAACCCAAATGCCCTTCACCTTGATGTAGGTCTCATCCATTCTCCAAGAAGGGTCGCAGGTCGCTTTTCGGCGACGCGCAGTTTCAGCAATGGCGCAAGAGTATCGCGTGACCCAACGGTTCAGTGTGGTGTGATCAACTGATACACCGCGTTCCGCCATGATTTCTTCCAGATCCCGATAGGAGACACCGTGTCGAACATAGAAAAACACTGCGAATAGGATCACTTCTTTTGGATACTGAGCACCTTTGTAAGAAACCATGGACCAACCTTAAACTGGATAATGCCGTTCCCCACACAGGCGCTAACGCCACAAAGGTCAATGGTCAAATGTTTGCAACAGAGCCAACCTGAGTGCTCGTCAATCTCAGTTCAAAGTTTGCGACACAACCCTTGCCTATGCCTGGAATAACCAAATCTAGATTATGCGCATAATTCAATATTTTTGATTGCTACATTTCTCTTTCCGGTAAATCACTACTATACCTGATAAGTATCGCTTATCAGGAATGATTGATTTAGGCGCAAAATTACGCAGAATGGGTCCATGAACCCCCCTGCCCCATATCTGCCCGCCTCCTCCCCTGCCCTATCCCCGGCCGATCAGGAGGCGCTCACCGATCTCTATGTGCGCGGCACGCCTGAAAACACATTGCGGGCTTACGAACGCGATCTGATCTACATCACAGCCTGGAAGTCTGTTCGGTTTGATGCCGCTCTGGTCTGGCCGGAGTCAGAGGCCACGGCGCTGGCCTTCATTCTCGATCATGCCCGCGATCTTGAAGATGCGTCAGAAGAGGACATCGCGCGGCAGGTGGCGGAGGCGCTGATCGCGCAAGGGCTGCGCAAGTCCCTCACCTGCCCTGCCTCCTCGACGCTGGACCGGCGCATCGCCTCCTGGCTGGCGTTTCACCGGATGAAGAACCTCGCCTCGCCGTTCGATGCGCCACAGGTGAAACAGGCCCGTGCCAAGGCGCGGCGCGCTGCGGCCCGTCCCCCGGCCCCGAAATCGCAGCACCCGATCACGCGGGACGTGCTGGAACAGCTGCTGGCCACCTGCCGTGGATCGCATCGGGATTGTCGCGACCGCGCTATCCTGATGTTGGGTTGGGCCTCAGGGGGTCGGCGGCGGTCGGAACTGACCGGGCTGATGCGGGAAGACGTGTCGCTTAAGGAATTCGACAAGACCGGCGTGGTTTGGCTTTCTCTGCTGGAAACCAAGACCACAGCCAAGGGCGACACCCCGCGTCTGGTACTGAAGGGCCGCGCGGCGCAGGCTCTGGTGCATTGGATCGAGGTCGGTGAGATCGAGGACGGGCCCCTGTTCCGACCGATCTCCAAGTCCGACCGGGTTTTGACACGCCGCCTCTCACCGGACGCAATCGCCCAGATCGTCAAGCGGCGGGTGAAGCTTGCCGGACTGCCCGAGGGATTTGCCTCGCCGCATGGGCTGCGCTCAGGGTTTCTAACCCAGGCTGCGCTGGACGGCGCCCCGATCCAGGCCGCCATGCGCCTGTCGCTGCATCGGTCTCTCGCACAGGCCCAGAAATACTACGATGATGTGGATATCGCAGAGAACCCGGCGGCGGATCTGCTGGGGTAGTTTCATTGCCTACGGGTCCGCACGGGCACCTCACTGACAAAGTCATCCTAGAAACTCTTGCCTCTTCAAATTCACCCTTGGCGGCATGACAGGATAAGGTGCTTGTGTTACAAATCGCAATCTGCCAATTGGCCCGCGAGTGCAAAATTACCTAAACAAGCATCTTTGCTCTGGCTGATCCCGAAGTGCTTCCGACCACGGGATCAAACAGATATTTGCAAGACATTCTGAAGCTGCCGGAAGAAATCGTGCCAGACCGATAAACAGTCACCCCACTGCCCGCTTGCGCACCCAACCCAGAAACGCGGCATCCGGCTTCCGCAACCGTGGCGTGCCTGACCGGACCCAGACCCCGCGCCATTCCGCTTCCAGCCCGTAGACATCAACACCGGGCATGAGACGGCGCGCCTCTTTCAGGGTTTCCGCATCCAGTACCGGCGGAGGTATGTCCGGCTCAATCAGCCCTGCACGCGGAGTAAACCGGATCAGATCCCCCGGATTCTCGCGCATCTCGTAATCGGGCAAGTGGTCCGCTTCGATCATATCGCGGAGCATCTTGCGAAAAACACGCCGCGGCGACGCGCTGCCTGACTTCTTCAAAAGCGTGTCCACCGAAACCGCCCAACCAGGCTGACGCCCGCAATGTTTGCGCGCCAACTCGTAAATCCTCCGTTCCAGAGGTTTACGCAGACGAAAGTAATCACGCGACAGCGTAAGCACGGATTTCGACAACACCGCCCGATATAGCCAGTCGGACAGGGTCACCGCCACACTGACCATCCGGCCTCCGCGGGTTTTGCGCACAATCTCCCAGCTTTCGATCAAACCAAAACCCGTGGTGGTTTCTTCTTCTCCTGTGACGATGTTGGTGGTGATGCGAGTGCCCGCCAACCGTTCGAAAGCCTCGCGCAGCCGCCGGTAGGCATCACCGCTGGTCTCACGGTTGGTTGCCATCAGCAAATCATGCGCCTTCAGCTGCAACGTTCGGCTGACCGTACGTCCGGCGTTGATCGCCGCCATAAGCTGACTGATGCAGAAAATCAGGATGTCTTTGTCATGAATCGTCGCCAGCCCTTTGACCGACGGCGTCACTGTGATTTGCACACCGTTGTGCTGGTATTCCAGAATGCGGCGATCCGGACGGGTCGCCAGCGAGAACAGCGGGTGCTCCATACTAGCGAGATCATCCTTGGGAATCGCGTCAAAAACATCGCAGACGAAGAAATCGCCCTGCTGCGTGCGGTCTGGAAGAAGACCCCCGACCGTATCTGTAACTGCCCTGCCCATGGCCCTCTTTCCTGCAGCTCTCTTTCGGAGCCTTCCTGTCGAACCGTCATCCGACTCGTTTTTTCGTGGTTTTAGTGACACCTATCGTAGAGTTATCCACAAACTCGCACAACGGGGGTTCAGAGTCACCAGATCGGGGGATCAGAGTCATTATATCGGGGTTTCAGAGTCAGTGTGTGAGAAAAAATATAGGTCAATTATCTGATATAAAGCAATAATTTAGGCCGCGAGGGAGTCCTTAACAATATATAACACAAAAATAACTTAAAAAGAAAATCCGCAACATCCTGAGATGCGTTATATTCGCACCATTATCCCCTTATTTTGCTTAGAAAAATCAGCTCTGTACGCATTTCGCTTTCATGTGCCGTGTTTTTGCGTATCATAGGGAAAAGGCAGTACATCAGGCGGCGATCACCATGGCTAAGGACGGAACTCCCCTTCCCCCCTATTTCAATATTGATCCAGATTCCGCACTTGCAGATTTGGACTTACCCACAGGCTCAGACGATTTTGAAGCCATTGCTCAGGCTTGCGCCCAAGGTCGAGCCGATCTTGCCAGTCGGGGTTTGAGTGATGAGGGGCATAAGTCTTTACGCCTGTTTTCCACCTGGGAAATCACCCGCTATTTGATCCCTGTTGCTCAAGCGCATTTTCGCCGCGTTCTAAAACAAAACCCTGACCTGCCTCAGGGACGATCCGAAACCGAAGGTGGTGCCAAGTGGTTCAGTCTGGAGGAGGTGTTGCGCCTGCGGGCCTTCTTCGGTGCGCAGGGCTCGAAGTCAAAGAATTATCTGCCTTATCGACCAAAGAAACAGCCTGCCAAATTGGTTGCGGTGGCCAACTTCAAAGGTGGCGTAGGTAAGACATCCACTGCAGCGCATCTGGCAATGTCCGCCGCGCTTGATGGGTATAAAGTACTTGTCGTCGATCTCGACAGTCAGGGCTCAATGACTTCGATCTTCAGTGGTCATGTCGAAGATGAATGGCAAACAGCCTTTCCCTTGCTGGCCCGTCACTACGGTGAATATCTGCGTATAGAAAATCAACGGCGCTTGGATCGTGGAGACCCACCGCAGCCGCTCGACGACACATTGAGTGCGGCTTTGGAAATGACAGCGGAAGATGTCATTCAAAAAACACACTGGCCTAATATCGATCTGATCGGAGCACAACTAAATCTCTACTGGGCTGAGTTCCAAATCCCGGTCTGGCGCATGCAGGCGAGAGGGTGGAAACTTTGGGACGCATTAAGCGACCGGTTAACAGCTGATAGTGTGCTGGAGAACTATGATCTTGTTTTCATAGATACTCCCCCTGCCTTGGGCTATCTGACTATAAACGGTCTGTCGGCAGCCGATATTCTGTTGGTGCCGCTTGGGGCCTCCTTCTTGGAGTTTGATTCTACAGGGCGGTTCTTCAATATGTTGCATTCGACATTTGCCAGCATTGAAGATGGTGAGAATGTTGCAGCTCGAGCCTTGGGGCGACCTGAAATGGCATTCGAATGGGATGCTGTCCGCGCGGTCATCACCCGATATGACGGAGCCCAGCAAGGGGAGCTTTCGGCTCTGATGCAGGCCTATCTGGGCAAAACGCTTTCTCCACACCGACAGGATTTCACCGCTTTGATCGGACAAGCTGGCGAACAGGTAAGCGGAATTTATGAAGCTGACTACCGCGATTTCAACCGTGAAACCTATGCGCGCGGCCGCGAAACATTCGACGCGACTTATGCTGCATTCAAGCGACTGTTGATCGGTGTCTGGCGCCGGGACGAACTGGTTGCGCAACAGGCGGCAGAATAACGATCCCGGGACAAAACACTATAGGGCATGTGAGGAGAAGCAGAGATGGCAAAACGCAAGCGATTGACCCCAGCCCAACCGAGCTATCTGAGCGCGGTGCCCGAGGTGAAATCTGCACCATTAGGGACCAATGCGGCGCCTATCGCACAAGTCGCGGGAGAAGCGTCAACCGTAGCCGCGCTTGAAGAAGTTACCCAGGCCTTGCAAAGCGCCCGAAAAGAAGGGCGCATGATTGAGATACTGCCTTTGGAGGCTATAGATGAGCGTCATCTGGTGCGTGACCGTCTTGGGCAAAACGAAGAAGAAATGACTTCATTGCTGGACAGCCTGCGTGCCAGAGGGCAGCAAATGCCCATTGAAGTTGTAACATTGCCGGATGCAAAAGGACCTCACACCCATGGCTTGATCTCGGGATGGCGACGCTTGACAGCACTGCGCAGGCTTTATCTGGAAACCTCGGATCCCAAATTCGCACATGTGAAAGCGATGGTGATCACTCCGGACACGGCTCAGGATGCTTACGTGGCGATGGTCGAGGAAAACGAGATCCGGGTGAATCTAAGCCACTATGAGCGCGCACGGATTGTTGTCAGAGCTATGAAAGAGGGAGTCTACCCAACGCGTAAAGCAGCCCTACAAGGTTTGTTCGGTAGTGTAGCCAGATCAAAACGATCAAAGATTGGTTCGTTCATGGCACTGGTAGAAGCGTTTGATGCAGACCTCCATTATCCTTCTGCGATCAACGAAAAGCTTGGCCTCGCACTGTGCCGAGAAATATCATTGGATTCCGAGTTTTCTGAACGATTGCAGCAAATGCTTCGTGACAGCTCCAGAGGGAGTGCCGAAGCCGAAGTTATGCTCTTATCTTCGGCTTTGGCTAAACGCGAAAGATGTTCTAAATCTCGAGGAGCACTTAAGAAATCGCCACATTCTGAATCGCACAAACTTGAGACAGATTCCGCAAAAAAAGAGGATACGCTGACCTACGCTTTGCAGGGGGTTGAAGTGCGATTTACCCCAAATTCGAGACGCATTGAATTGGTAGGCGATGCGGTTTCACATCAGTTTGCTGCCGCGCTACAGGAGTGGTTGCAAAAGCAGCTGTAATTAGCAGATGTTTCGCGCGCGAAACATTTATTGCTTGCCTTTATCGACTCCAGTCGCCTTCCGTTTGCTCAGATGGGCGATTGAACAACACTTGCAGCATTCTGCGTGCTCGATGAAATCTGATCTTTGTGAGACAAAGAAATGCGAGACGCCTTTCTTTCAATCCCTTTATGCGTTTTGAAAACGCTAAAGTAGCAAGTTCCCCTAATGGTGATGCTGCAAGTAAACAGGCCTTGACCACCCAACGCACCTTTCCAAGTGGCTTGTCGGCGAGATCAGAATAGTCATGAGCTATATGCCGGTCCCATTTTCCTGCAAGCTCATCGAAAGACTTGCGAGCCGGATGATAAACGATCATGTTCTCGACATATGCGATTTTAAAACCTTGCGCCGTGGCGCGTAGCCCCCAATCTCGGTCTTCTGCAGTTCCAAGCCCAGCAAATGGCCCCACCGTCTTGAAAACATCTGATCTCATAGCAAGGTTGCCGGTGCCGGAGAAGCCTTGAGCAATGTACCGCTTGTTGCGATACGCATAAAGACGTTCATACGGCTCCAAAAAGGTGGGTTTTGCGGGGTTCGCATATTCGACTTGAACATCTCCGCCAATTATCTGGGTCCCAGGATTTTGGAATGATTTTTCTATTGCTGAGATCCAACCTTCATGAGCATGGCAATCTGCATCTATAAAGGCCAAGATATTACCTTGGGCGCTGGTCGTCCCGAGGTTGCGGGCTGGGCCCGGTCCTGGTGTTTTTTGTATTAAAAGTGTTGCGTCGGGGAAGTTGGAAAGAACTTCCGTAGGGCTTTGTGTTGAGCCATTGTCTACAACAATAATCTCCAGTTCGGATGTAAAATCTTTTTGGCTTTGTAGGCTTTTTAAACAGGCTATTAGATGCTCAGGCTGATTGTAATGTGGAATGATGATGGATATCAGCATCGGACACCCTGATTTTGATCTCTCAATAACTCTGTTTTGGTTTGGTTAGTGTCCATAACTTATCAATTGTATATTTTATCGATAGGGTGTGTGTTTACTGGTCTCTAGGTGACATCCAAGAAGACTAGAATGGGACAAAACGCGCTAACCCTCTCATACTCTGGTTCATAAATTCGATCAGCCGTTCATCCGCGTCGGCTTCGGTTTCGTCTGGAGCAATCGGAGTAATGTAGCGGACCAGTGCACCGTCCGTGCGGCCCATCATGATACTGTCCATGACGACGCCCATTTTAACCTGAAAATCATTGGTCTGACGTTTTCCGCGCTGTTCGAACCAATAATATACGAGTTGCTGGTTTGAACCTTTCTGAATAACTGCGCGGATCACATCGAAAGTACCATACCCTTCGACATCTGGATTTATTTCAATAGTGTTAAGGCTGAAGATTTCCCAGCCGTCGGCCGGCAGGCACACTTCCGGGGAATGAATGTAAGATCCTTCAGTTTGCTTGTCATAAAACGCTACGAACATGTTGACGTAATCTGGTTCTCCAGATCGAGTGTATATCACATTTAGGTATTCGGTAGCATCCAGGGATTTCTCAACTTCGGGCTCCAACCGAACGCTCGACCCGGACCACTCATCAAACTGCTGTGGGAAAAGGGCAAACGGTTCACGATCAATTTGTCGGATGTCAGAGGTAGGCTGCAAGGCCCAGGCTGCTGAAACAGTCACTGTCAAAAGTGTTGCAACTGCCAATGCACGTGAGGGGCGGATCGAAAGAATTTCAGCCAGGATCGGGACAAAACCATGTGTGTCTAAGTCTATTGCTTCGGCAAGTGGTTTTGGATTTGGAGAGAGGCGCTGCAATGCAATTGCCATGGTAAATAGAATTGCTATGCAGATAAGAAAAATCACCCAGCCTTCAAAAAAGTGTAAGAAGCCTTCTGCAGCCGCGATACCATAACTGTCCACAAGAATTCCGATAATTCCTATCCTGACCGAGTTCATTAATATGGTCAGAGGGACAGCAGACAAAAGTAAGACTAACTTATGCCAAAGGGGGCCACGATAGAGCAGCGCGAACAGATAGGAAAAACTGAGGATTGGAAACAAATAACGTAACCCAGAACAGGCCTCAGCAACTTGCAGCTTGTAGACTCCCAGATCAATTATGTTCCCCTCCAGAAAGACGGTTACACCTGCTAAATCGACCAGCCAGACACCTATTACGGAGGATACCCACTGAAGAAAAATTGTTAATTTCCAATACAGAAACTGTGGTAAAGGCAGCATGAACACTAGATGCACCACAGGCAATTGATGATGCCATCCGCGTTTCCAGCCAAAGATGCTCAACACCACCCCTCCGATCCAGACGATCATTGCATAGGTTACGATGTCGGGAATGCGGGTTAGATTTCCGAAGACCGCCAACATTAAAGCGGCAAACACGATGATTATTCCTGGCCAGCGATCCGTCACATGCGGGTCGGGTGGTGGCAGTTGACGCATTTCTCGGAGGAAAAGATACAACGAGATGACCGGGATCAGGGGGCCGTGGCTATACTCGGGTGTCGACCAAGCCTGAACCAGTGAGACAAGGCCGATCCAAAAAATCGGCACAGACCCCACCATAAGCAATAAGAACCAGGCCAACCCCGCTGGGTTTATCGTGGGTAGGCCATATGAGTATGAGTCAAAATCGCGTGCGTTAGGCATATAAACTAGCCGTTTTCAAACCAATACTAAAGCCACTAGGAAACGAGGATACTCCGGCTCTGCTGGAGAGCATCATAGGTTCGAGCCGCTGGGAAAGCGAGTCTTCTCGTTGTCAACGGGTTGTGAAGGTCCGCGAAAGTGTGAAGAAAACCTCGTTCGACTGTGTGCGAGGATCGCTTTCGGATTCGTAGTTTATATATTCATAGCCAACTGAAAGATCCCAATCTTCGGTAATCTCACGTACATATGCAGTGCGAAATGTTCCGATCTGGTTGTTTTCCGCGCTGCCAATTCCAATTGAGGAAACGCTGGCATAATCAAGATTGAAGGTCATGAGGGAAAGCGGATTGATGGCGACTTCGTAGCCCAGAAAGGCGCGGGTGCGACGGGTTTCCTGGCTACGGTCATTGGTACGATAACTGCGATCAAATCCAACGGTTAGTCTGGTACGCGACCGTTCGTGAACATATAGGACGCTACCGATTGGGTTGGTATCGCCCAGCGGTCCACGTGTAAATCCCAGGCTTGTCTCAAGCTCACCTAGTGGCAATTCAAGATCGCGCGCGAACAGGATTGTGTTGCGGCGTCCATTGATACTTAGATTCGACCCAAACTCGACCCCGGCGCTGCCATTGGGCAGTTCGCGAAGCAGCCCTAGACTTCCGACCACTCCGCTTTCACGTATGTCCGGCCCGAACTCTAAGGTTTCATCAATGTCGGTGTAACCAATCGTAGCCTCAAGCGCAGTCGTTGGGTCAATATCATATGTCAGCGAAAAGTCGGTGAACCTGCTGGTGCGATCTGTGCCTTCTGTATCCTCTGCTTCATAGTCCTCTTGTGCAAAGGTCAGCCGACCTTCCAGTACCGGCGAAAACCTAAAGCGCCCAAACACTTCATTAAAGGTGGTCTCGCGGTCAAAAAGATCAGGATCAGTCGTGTCGTCATAATCGATGCGTGAATAATTCGAAGATAGGCCAACACCAAAAGGATCGTTCACCCCTGTTTCAAATTCCAATCCTGCGCGGGTCGCTTTCCGGGTCCCGTCGTCCAGAATGAGTTCATCATCCGTATTATCAAAATCTTCGTCGATGCGTCTCAGGGGGTCTTCAAAGTTCAGATCAATTTCACTGTAACCCAAATTTAAATCAAGCAGACTGTTGGCCCCGAAACGACCATAGTTGAATGCTGCAGAAGGTGCGTCGAATTCAAACCCACTGGCTTGTTGGGGAGTATCAGAAAATCGAAAAATGCCGCTAAGGCCAAGTGACAGCCGATCCAGAGTTGTTTCTTTCAGCAGATCATAGGTTACGGTATTGTCCCACAATGTAGTGGTTCCCGGTGACGGTTCGTCCAGTCCGAAGTTGTCGTTAGCCCGCAGAGACGAAGAAATGCCGAAGCTTTGGGTTATCCCACTTGCTTCAGTCTCTTGAGGCGTCGCGGGTTGGGCTGCAGTAACGATGTAGAGCGCCAAGAAAATACCGGTCGCCCTTTTGCTGCTCATCCTCATTCGGATATCTTCCGTTTATTCTGTTTATATATTCACTAACGCTGTTGCTGTGTGAAATCATTCATGAAGCGTGCGGCAACAGCGCCTGTCTTTCCGGACGTAACGTTAAAGCCACAATAGCCGTAGAGACATTGTATTGTTGATTGGCGCTTAGGAAGAAATGTGTGTGCAGAACTCTACCCAGAAGAATGGGCGAAATCTCAAGAAAATTGCTACTATTTTGAATAATATCACTTCAGAGTGCCTACAGGCCTAAATAGATATCAAGTGAATTCCAAAGAAGCACCTCGATGAGGCGTGTGAGCTGTGGGGAGTTAGATGAAAATAGAAGACACGCATTTGTCAGGCGTGCGTATTCTTTGTCCTAGCCGTTTCGGGGATACCCGAGGTTTTTTTAGCGAAAGTTGGAACCGCAAGGTCCTATCTGAACATGGGATTGACCTGGAATTCGTGCAAGATAATCTTTCTCTCTCTGTCACTTCGGGGACGGTCCGCGGCCTGCATTTTCAGGCACCACCTCACGCACAAGACAAGCTGGTGCGCTGCGGACGTGGCCGTTTGTTTGATGTCGTCGTCGATATCCGCAAGGGATCACCTACTTTCGGGCAATGGTTTGGAGTTGAATTGTCGGCTGAGAATGGGCGCCAACTTTTAGTACCAAAAGGTTTCCTGCACGGGTTCGTCACGCGCGAGCCCAACACCGAAATCTGCTACAAGTGTACCGACTATTATGCGCCTGATTGCGATGGCGCGGTGCGCTGGGACAGTTGTGGCATTGACTGGGAACTGACCGACGATCCGGTTCTGTCCGAAAAAGACGCCGCCGCTCCGGCCCTGCCCGATTTCGACAGTCCTTTTGTGTGGGAGGGTGCTGCGTGAAAATCCTTGTGACCGGCGGGGCCGGGTTCATCGGATCGGCTGTGGTCCGGCAGGCCATTGCCGCAGGGCATCAGGTGATCAATCTGGACGCGCTGACCTATGCCGCCTGTCTCGACAATGTGGCGAGCGTGGGCAATTCGCCCAATTATGCCTTTGTAGAGGCTGATATTCGTGACCGTGCAGCGATTGATCGGGTCTTTGCCGGCCATAGCCCGGACGCCGTGATGCATCTGGCGGCGGAATCCCATGTGGACCGTTCGATCGACGGGCCCGGAACCTTTATCGAGACCAATATCACCGGCACCTATACATTACTTGAGGCCGCGCGCGCCTACTGGCAGCGGCAGAACCGGCCCGAGGGCTTCCGCTTTCACCACATTTCGACCGATGAGGTGTTTGGCTCGCTTGGCGAAAGCGGTGCGTTCACCGAAGAAACGCCTTATGACCCGCGCTCGCCCTATTCGGCCTCGAAAGCGGCCAGCGACCATCTGGTCCGCGCCTGGCACGAGACCTATGGGTTGCCGGTGGTGCTATCCAATTGCTCGAACAATTACGGGCCGTTTCATTTCCCCGAGAAACTTATCCCGGTGGTGATTCTGAACGCCTTGGCGGGCAAACCAATCCCGGTCTACGGCAAGGGTGAGAATGTGCGCGACTGGCTGTATGTCGAGGACCACGCCGACGCGCTGCTGACCGTACTGCAGAAGGGCAGGGTGGGGCTGTCGTACAATATCGGCGGCGAGAACGAAGCCCGCAACATCGATCTGGTGCGCATGATCTGTGCGATCTTGGATGCAAAGCGCCCCCAAAACAGACCCTATTCCGAACAAATTACCTTTGTTGTCGACCGCCCCGGCCATGATCTGCGCTATGCTATCGACCCGACTCGTATCCGTGATGAGCTGGGCTGGCGTCCCTCGGTCACGTTGGAGGAGGGGCTGGAAAAGACGGTGCAGTGGTATTTGGATAATGAAAGCTGGTGGCGGCCCCTGCAGGACCGGGACGGCGTGGGTGAGAGGATTGGTCATCCGATTGGGGGAGAAGGATAAATGCAGATAGGTTTTGCTACACTACTAGGCGATCCTAAGGACCCTAAAACATGGTCAGGGACGCCTACATTTATTTCACGAGCGCTAGAAGAAGAAGGGGCAGAAATCCATTACTTTGGCCCATTTTCTTCGCCGGGCCTATTTTCTACCAAGGTGAAAAATAAAATTCGCCGCAGTCTTGGCTTATCAGGCTTATTACCTGGAAATTCGTTCGCAGCGGCCGGGGCTTGTCAGCGGAGCCTTGTGAAGCAGTCTCGAGGCTTGGACTTGGATATACTGATGTGTCCGGCCGGCTCAGCAGTCATTGCCAACTTGGAGATAGAAACCCCAATTGTATATTCTTCAGATGCAACTTTTGCTTTGATGGCGGATTATTACCCTACGTACTCCAACGTCTCCGCTGCGGCCAGAAAGCAGGGAGAAATACTCGAAGCTCGCGCAATTGAACGAGGAGATTTGCTTTTGTACCCAACCCATTGGGCTGCAGATTCTGCGATCAAGGACTATGGCGCATCAAGAGACAGAATCCGAGTAATTCCTTACGGGGCAAACATTGATATCCCACCTTCCCGTGAAACGGCCCTTGCTGCTCGAGAAGATGGCCCTGTTAAACTTCTGTTTGTCGGGGTGGATTGGGAGCGCAAAGGTGGCAACATCGTAGTGGCTACAAGCGATGCTTTGAACGCTAGAGGCATTGATACTGAGATTACGGTCATCGGTTGTATACCGCCTGAAACAGTCCAGCGGGACAACATGAAAGTTTTTCCATTCCTCAGAAAATCTGTCCCAGAAGAAATGCGCATTCTTGAGGATTCTTACGTTGACGCCGACTTCTTTTTCTTGCCAAGCCGTTCTGAATGCTACGGTATCGTTTATTGTGAAGCTGCCGCTTTTGGGTTGCCAAGTATTGCCGCTGACACGGGTGGAGTATCGGAAATTGTTCGAAATGGGGAAACAGGAATATGCTTGTCGCTTGACGCAGAGGGGCCAGAGTATGCTGACGCTATTGAACGGTTGCTAGTGGATTCCAAAACGCATCAAGCAATGCGTCAAGCTGCTCGGGATGATTATGAAACCCGATTAAACTGGTCCGTTTGGGCAAAGCAAACAATCGCAGAGACACAGCCTCTTCTCAGGTAACTTAAAACAAAGTGATGTTGGTATGTTTCTTGTATTTGGACAGAGTGGTCAGGTAGCGCAAGAACTCTCCAGATCGGGTGGAATTATTTGTTTAGGACGCAGTGACGCAGACCTCTCTGAGACAAAAAACTGCTCTATGATCATTCGTGCGCAGAGCCCTCAAGCAGTGATAAATGCTGCAGCCTACACGGCTGTGGACAGCGCCGAGGAAGATGAAGTACTGGCGACAATCGTCAACGGTAAGGCCCCTGGAGCAATGGCCGAAGCGTGTGCCGAACTGGGTGTGCCATTGGTTCACATCTCGTCAGATTATGTCTTCGATGGTAGTGGGCACGCACCCTGGATGCCCTACAATGCGACTGCTCCGCTAGGGGCGTATGGGCGGTCGAAGCTTTGGGGCGAACAGGCTGTGACCAGCGTAGGGGGGTGTTATGCAATCCTGCGCACCTCATGGGTGGTCTCGGCGCATGGTGCGAATTTTGTAAAGACCATGCTGAGGCTGGGCAAGGAACGTGACCGGCTTACCATTGTTGCCGATCAGATTGGTGGCCCAACTCCGGCGCGCGCCATTGCGGCGGCTTGCATGGAGATTGCCAGGCAGCTTGTCGATGATCCGAGCAAAACAGGTACCTACCATTTTTCCGGGGCTCCAGATGTCAGTTGGGCCGAGTTTGCGCGCGAAATTTTCAAACAGTCAGATATTCCCTGTGAGGTGGTGGATATTCCCAGCTCGGACTATCCGACCCCGGCCAGGCGGCCTTTGAATTCGCGGTTAGATTGTTCAATGTTAGAGACTGTTTTTGGCATTCCCCGCCCGGATTGGCGGCAAGGATTGACAGATATTTTGAGGGATTTGGGAGAGATCTGATGACACAGCGTAGGGGGATCATCCTGGCAGGTGGCAGTGGTACACGACTTTATCCGATCACTATGGGTCTGTCGAAACAACTGCTGCCGATCTATGATAAACCGATGATCTATTATCCGCTCAGCGTGCTGATGCTGGCCGGTATTCGCGAGATCTGCATTATCACTACGCCACAGGATCAGGAGCAGTTTCAGCGCACACTGGGGGACGGATCGCAGTGGGGCGTAACACTTAGCTACCAGATGCAGCCCAGTCCCGACGGGTTGGCGCAGGCCTATATTCTGGCCGAGGCGTTTCTGGCCGGCGCGCCATCGGCGATGATCCTCGGCGATAACATCTTTTTTGGCCACGGGCTGCCAAAACTGATGGCTGCCGCAGACGCCAAATCCTCAGGGGGGACGGTGTTTGGCTATCACGTGGCCGATCCCGAGCGCTATGGCGTGGTGGCCTTTGACGATGCAGGCCGAGCGCGCGAGATCGTTGAAAAGCCGAAGATGCCTCCTTCAAAATATGCGGTGACGGGACTCTACTTCCTGGATGCCACGGCTTCCGAGCGTGCACGGGCAGTGAAGCCTTCGCCACGAGGCGAACTGGAGATTACTGATTTGCTGCAATCTTATCTGGAAGAGGGCGCGCTGCAGGTTGAAACGATGGGGCGTGGATATGCCTGGTTGGATACGGGCACCCATGCCTCGCTGCTGGATGCGGGAAATTTCGTACGCACTTTAGAGGAGCGGCAGGGATTGCAGACCGGTTGCCCCGAAGAGGTTGCCTTTCAAAAAGGATGGATCAATTCAGATGAGCTAACCCAACAGGCAGAAAAATTTACCAAGAATGGCTATGGGGAATACTTGACTCGGTTGCTGACATAGGTTGTGGAATTTGCCTCTGCGCTTGTTTGCAACATGAGGCGAATCCCAAGAATTAGTGTGTTTATTCGAACAGGCGTCGTTGCGGAACGACGATTACATCACCGGGTGTCAGGACGGTGTTGCCCGCGATGCTGGGTTTTTTGCCGGTGCGGTGGAAATCATAATTCATGACCTGATTGTTTCTGCGTAACTGGATGCGCTTGGCTGCGGCAAATCGGGTTAGGCCGCCCGCTTGTGCCAAAGCCTGCAACAGTGTCGTACCCGGTCTCGCATCGATCAGGCCGGGTGCATTGACTTCCCCCATTACATAAATTTCATCCGTATCTGGAATGGTGGCCGTGCCGGATAACGTGGGTAAAGCTCTTGCTGCAACAGCGACATAGACATTGGGGGGAGACTGGAACTGTGAGGAAAGGTTGGAAGTCAGGTCACCGCGGATAGCGGCAACAGATCGACCGCCTGCTCGAACGGCTCCAACGAATGGAAAGTTGAAGGAACCGTCGGGCAACACCAGAACATTCCGGTTGAGGCCGGGATCCTCCAAAACCTCGATTCGCAGTGTGTCGCCGGGGGTCACTTGATACCCGCTCTGTGCTTGCGTGACAGTTGCGGACAGGATCAAGCTGAGAAGGCCGATCAATATTCTTAGCATCTTATGTGTCCTCGAAAACTGAATTTCTTATTGAGCCTAGCGCGGATGACGAGTCCATGTAAGACATCCGTTACGCGTCGAGTTGGTGTTGTGGTGAAATTGTTCCGCCTTCTGAATCAGTTACCGTCCTGAGTTGGGGTCGGCAAAGCGGCCATCGCGTCCTGCACTTGCCGGGCAAGATCGCTGGACATTTGCAACCCGGCGATCTGTTCAAAGGTAGTCAGCGCCTCTGTGTTGCGACCGAGCGCGGCATAAGTTACCCCCAAATGATACAGAACGGTGGCTTCCTCGGGCAGTTGATGGGCCGCGAATTGCAGATGTTTCAAAGCTGCCTCGTAGTCGCCTCGCCGATAGGCGATCCAGCCATATGTATCGTTGAAATGTGGAACCGTACTGTTTTGCAAGCGTCTGGCAATGCGATAGGCTTGGTCCAAGCTTTCCGCATCATCACTATAGCTGGCGAGCAGGCTAGCCAGATTGTTGGCGACAATCTCCGAATTGCTATCCGCCGCATATAGGCTTTTGTAAACTTCTATTGCGCCTTCAATGTCGCCTTCCGTTTCTAACAAACCGGCTTGCAACCATCTTAAATCCGTACTTTCGGGCAAGGCCTCAATTGCCTGTTCCAAAACTTCGGTCGATTGTTCCGGATTAGTGTTGGACAGCAGTACATAGAGAGCCACCCAAGTGCGCTCACTATATGGTCTTTCTTCGAGCAGCGCGCGATATAGAGCGACGGCTTGGTCCTGCTCTCCGAGGCCTGCCAAAATTGAGGCTTGAAGGAAACGGAGCATGAAATCCGATGGGGATGCCTCCAATGCGTTTTCCAAATACTCTCGAGCAGAGTTAAGATCCCCGTTGTCTACGTGCGTGCTTACTATTCCAATCTCACTTACATAGTCCCGGCTGTTCTCTCCGTCTGCGATCTCTCCTAGATAACTTAGCAGGGTGTCGTTCTGACCTCGGGCGCTAATTAGGTTGGCAGTCATAACCTGAGCTGGTTGCCGACCCGTCTCACCTAAAGCTTCCAGTGTGTTAATGACGGATTGTGCTCGTTTCCAATCTTCTTGATGAATATGAAAATGTCCAAGTAGAGTCAGCAGTTGAATATTGTTCGGCTGACGTGTTAACGCATCGTTCAACACACTGACTGCGAGGTCGTGCTGTCCTTCACTGGCCAAGAATTCTGCATAACTTTTGGCTTCGTCAGGAGCACTATTCGACGCTTCGACGGCCAGAGACATCATATCTGCCATCAGATTCCGATTACCGTCGCGTTCGTGCGCCCTAGCCAGCAATGTCATTACTTTTGGGTCTCTGGGACTGTCGCGTAGCGCTGTGCGCAATAGGATAATGGCATCGCCTGCACGGTCCTCTTCAATCAGATGGCTTGCCTTGATCTTGATGGCTTCGACATGGCCCGGGTCTTCTGTCAGCACCTCTTCCACAAGAGGGTAAGCCTCGACCGGGCTACCCGTTGCAAGCAGCATATGCGTTAGTACGATCTTTGCATCGTTCAAATCCGCTGAAGGTTCTGATCGGTTGATAAAGGCTTGCAGATCGGCAATCGCCACTTCAGGCTTGCCCGCTTCCATCAGCTGGCCTGCGCGTAGTGCTTGGTAAAGCGGCTCTCGAGGCAAATCTTGGGCAAGCATTTTGTCCACTTCTGCTATGGCAGCTTCAGGACCTTGGCTCGACGAAATAAAGCGTAACAAAGCCATCCGGCTTTTCGTGCCATCTACTTGTGAGTCGATACGTTGACGCAGAAATTCTTCTACGGCTGTTAAATTACCATGTGACATGTACCAATCGACAAGGCTCTCTTGAATCTCATCATCGGCGGGAAACTGGCGAACCATTTCCTCAAGGGTCCAACCAATTTCATCAGTTCTATTAAGCCTATCTAGAACACCTAGACGTAAATTATAAAAACCTCTCGTGTCAGGGGATACGGTGATGGCTGCGTCCAGCGCATTCAACGCGGCAGACCAGTCCTTTCCCCTAATTCTTTCATTTATAACAATGAAATGGGGGATCACTAAGTCAGGGGCTTCGACTGTTAGTGCCAGCCCTTGTTTTGCAGCGGCTAGTATCGCTGCTTTGTCGTCTGCTGCGATGGCATCGCGATAAGCTATGCTGGTTAGCACAGCCCGAACAATTGGGTCTTGTGGAGCTTGCTCAGCGGCCACTTTAATGTGCCGCTCGACCTCGTTCCAATCTTGGTCCAATGTTGCCATCTGCGCCAAAGCGCGCCGACCTTCTAGATTGTTGGGGTATTGCTCCACCAAGCGTAGATACTGGCTGTAAGCTTTAGATATGTCGCCAGATTCGCGGTGCATTTTTGCATAAGCAAGCCGTGCCTCTTTATGTTTATCATTTAGCTTGAATACATTGCGGAATTCTACAGTAGCCCTGGCGAGATCGCCGTTTTCCAGATACTCCAGAGCAGCTTGATAATGCTTTTCTGCCCGCTCTTCAGCTGAATCACAGGCAGTTAAAAGAAAAAGGGCCGCCCCTAAAGAAGCGCCCCTGACAATCTGTTGTATCATGCTCGCTTTCCTGTTGCCCCTGAGCTACGGTGCAGTTTCATTGAAAGTCAGTCAAGAAGGATTGATTGGCCTCAATGCCCGGTACATCGCACAATAACACCTACTGTGCGTATCAGGATCGAAAAATCTTTCGCAGGAGACAATTCCGCCAAATAGCGCGCGTCATATTTTGCGCGTGCCGCAAAGCTAGTCATGTTGCGGTCAGAGACTTGCCATGGCCCTGTAATGCCCGGATCCAGATGGAAATAGGCTTGACCTGGATAGAGCGATCTCTGATCGATCATCATCGGGCGCGGTCCGACAATGGACATGTCGCCCTTAAGTACATTCCAGAGCTGGGGTAATTCATCCAGGGAGGTTCGGCGCAGAAGCTTTCCAAATCTTGTAATACGAGGATCACACTTTAGTTTTTGGTCTCTTTCCCATTCTACACGCGCCTCGGGGTTCTCGGCTAAGTATCTTGCTAGCCGTCTGTCGGCATCTGCAACCATGGTTCTAATCTTGAACATGCGGAACGTCTTTCCGCCTCGACCGACACGCTCCTGTATATAGAATGGATTACCTCCGTCGCGCATCACCAATAGAGCCATGACGGCAATCAGAAACAGTGAAAACGGTGCTGTGAGGATAACAAAAAGAAAATCAAAAACACGCTTACCCGCGAGGGAATAAAAAGTCTCTTGCGATTCTACTGGATAGTTCGGTGCGTTCTGATCAACTCTATCCACACCCTTAACGTAAAACGTCATAATCAACACACTCCGGCAATAACACGACCACAAAATTGTGATCTGCCTACTCATTACACCTCGGGCCACACAGTATGCTTTCGAGTGACCACAGAACTATACTGCTTCTGTCTCAGAATGCAGTCATCGTTTCTTAACTATAGCAAATTTTTATCTGATTCTCGCCATATTTCAATCGAAATTTCTAGTTTTTGGAGGCGTCTTCAGAGAAGTTATTCAAGGTATGTAAGTAGTTACATCGAATATGCGGTGCGTTTATGTTCGTGTCTTCCCCTTCTTCGCGCAACAATCAGGCTGAATTCGTCCTTATTGTTGTTTTTTCTGGAGGTTTTAGAGTTTGCCACCTAGCGCACGACGGAAAATGCCTAGCATATTCTTTAAGTTTGACCAAACACCCGCGCTCGCCGCGTTGTATGCGAGATTGAACCCTGTGAAACGTGGCCAAGGCCGTCTTAAGATACGAAGAGCGAGAATGCGGCTAAATGCATAACGTCGTTTTTGTGTTTGACCGGGTTGGATGCGCTCAAGTCTGGAGATATCAAATTCAGAGAGCGTAATACGGTTTTTACATACGGCCTCTCTTATTAGTGCCTCTCCTTTCTCTGTTCGGCTGATTATCAGGCTGATGCCATCTCGCTCTTCAAACAGAGGATAACCTTTGTCGTCTGTCTCCCAAGCGTCGGCACACACAATGTCAGCAAGCCCTCCGGTACCGTCTGGGCACAGCTTGCATCTGAGTTGAATATGTTTGGACAATATTCCACCCCAACTATTTGCATAACTCATTTGCTTTTGGCTGCCATCTCGGCACGTCGCTGTGGCAAAACCGGGCCATCCATTGCCTCGGTAACGGAAGGAAGCGACATTTCCCTCTTCGACTTCTAAAGCCGACAGAATTCCCCGGGCACCGGAAAGGCTTGGCACACCTGCGCAAAAGAATGACAGCATATATGGAAAACACTCTGTTATTCTCGGATCTATATTTTCCATCGATCGAAGTGCTGCAACATCGCAAGGCTTCCCAACAAATGCGTACCTGCCACCGCTTTCGATGCATTCCTGGACTTTCTCCAACGGTGCTGAAGGTGCATACCTTGATCCTGCGGCTTTAGATATTGCGACTGCGTCTGCATTTAGAGCAGTTCTGTTGCCAATAGGTAATTTAGAATCCTCTGTAGTTTGCAAAACAGAATCTACAGCGCCGGTTTCTACGAGGTGAACCAAAAGAGCTGACAGTCCCCCGCCGGATGAGGCCTGGTGACGCAAATCGGCGTCATTTGCATAACCCTGGTACACTCCGGTCGTTGGACCCCATAGTTTGTGGTGGGTGCTTGGATGAAGGGCTTGGTTGTAGCCCAAGCCGGGGCAAACCGCGGCGACGGCTTCTTCCTGCTTGTTAGTAAGTGGTTCTTTTTGAACGGGGCGAAGGAAACCGTCTGGAGAAAGTGACATTTCTAATGCACTTGGAGCCAATGCAACGCAAGCGCCACATCCTGCACAGAGCTTTCCTCTGGCTATTCTATCAAGTGTAGGGGATGACACGCTGCCGTTTTTTGAAGGCATTAATGCAAACCACGAAGGCAATCAGTAACAGCGAGTTCGTAGGTTTCGAGACGCTCTAAACCCTGTTTAAGAGAGATTTTTGTTTGTTGGCGCAGCGCCTCTCTATTTTCGAGGGCATCTCGAAACTTGGTAACAATTTCTTCCGTGCTGTCTTCTGTGCAATCTGCAATAACATCATACCCCATGGACGAGAACAGGCCCGCAAATTTTCGACTGTAGGCCATGGGGAAAACCGGAACACCGGAAGAGAATGCTGCGATGCACGCGTGCATGCGGGCACCGGCGAAGAAGTCCATTCCAGAAATGTAAGATTTGGCATCGCTTGGATTTGTAAATTTTGGCGCCAGCGTGATGTTCGGGAATTTTTCTGCTAGTTTCTGATTGATTCCATAGTCGTCCTCAGTGTTTCCCGGCTCTGAGTTTACATGGGACACAAGATGAATCTCATATTGAGGATCAGAGCTTAACCAATCCAGCAAATTGCATATACAGTCTGCGTAAGATGAATGCAGGCTAAACATGTTCTTTCTCGAATATCCACCATTGAACAAGAGGCCAGAAACATTGAGACCCACTTTGATCTTTGCTTCTTGAACATTATGCGGGCATTTCGATGGGGTGAAAGATAGCTTTAGGGCAACGTCACTCGCCTCAATAACTGGCTTGGTAAATCCAAGTTCACGAAGAAATTTTGTGGACAAGTCATCGCGACTGGCAACGATCTTTGAGCGCTGGATTAATGCGAAGGCGATCTTTTTTACCCCATATCTTTTAAAGGGGCCAATTGTTTGAGGGCTGAGAATAAGCGGACGGCGCGCCAGAAGGGTTAAAGCCTTAGAGCCAGCGACTATAACAAAGCGTTTTAGGCCATAAATATCGGTGAAGCTGTCGCCTCCGCCAATATCAAAGACAATGTCGCAGCTGCGCAAATAACTGTAGAGGCCGCCGACCGGCTTCACAAAATCTTTCAGCCGAAGCCCTCTAAACTCGATATCCTCTCTTTGGAGGTAGTTGGGGTTTGGGTCGGACCAACCTAGAATAATGAATTCCGGTACTACACCCGCCTGCCGTGCGGCCTTCTCGATAATTTCCAGATTGGAAAGTGTGAGAGCCCCAACCCCTAGATTAGCGGAGTTTATGGAGTGCCATAGTAGGCCGATACGTAATTTCTGTGTGGAATGCGCCATCTAAAAATTCATTTCTGCTTATTGGCCTGTTGTTCAACATATTACATAGCGAAGAGAGTGCGGCGTGCCCAGACAGAGTCTGCGGAGAAAACTTGGATCAAAATAGGCAAAAATCTTCTTGCAGTATTAGCGTCTTGGCGAGTCCTTGCTCAGAATGGTGCCTTCTGGGGGTCTACAAGTTGCCGCAATTGGAACCAATTGTTATGCGATCTTAGATTTGTTGCCGAATGAGGGGCAATGAGAAAGACGCTGCAGCAAGGCGGAGTAAGAATCGTTTGTAAGTTGCTGCAGGTAAAAAGTTTTCCATGTGTTGGGGATGCACATGGAAGTCAGTTTTTCTCCCACACGAGGATAAGCGGGTGAATGACCAAGTGTCAGACGCCGCTTTATTGAGGTTGGAAAGGCCAAGGTGCGCTCATGGGGATGCGTGATGGCCAACGAAGAGAGCAAGATACGCTATGAATGAGATTTATGTTTCAAGTGCATCTGAATTGATGACAGCGCTATCGTCGGCGAACGGCGGAGATGTAATACTTCTTGAGCCAGGTAGTTATGGGGCTGTGAATTTGAGCAACATCAAATTCAATAACTATGTTACCTTACGATCGGCTGACCCTGACAACGAAGCCGTACTGCAGAATATAGACTTCAATAACTCAAGCCATATCCGAATTGATGATCTGGTCGTGGATAAAGGGCCTAATTCTGGGGCTCGGTTGATTGATATTCGTGAAAGTGATCACATAGATATCGTTAATTCTGAGATTATTGGCGATGGTCCAACTAGTGGTACTTATGGGATATACACCAAAACTGCGAATGATATCACTATAGCAAACAATTATGTGCATAATCTGGACGTTGGTATCACGACGTTCTCTGCTAACGATGTGACAATAAAAGAAAATTATGTCGACTACGTCCACTCAGACTATTATAAGTTTGGAGGCGTTCAGGATGTTCTATTTGAGAACAATACTGGGGGCGGCCATACTTATCCCAATAGCTTAACCCATGCCGATTTTGTACAATTTCAGGGGTCGGGAACAGACGTTGTAATTCGTGGAAATGTTTTCTTGGCTCAAACTACTGAGCGACCGCAGGGTCTTTTCCTTGGGGATGAAAACTTCAAAAATGTTCTTATTGAGCAGAACATAATTTATTCCGGAAAAATAAATGCAATTCTTGTAGGCGATGGTACCGGCATCGTTGTGCGAGATAATACAGTGCTGTCGACGCCAAATCTGGGCCACAAAGCTGCTTCTATTCGCGTTCCTGAGGGTTCGGTCGTTGAAAATAATATCTCCAGTAGCTACGCTGGCGGCTTTTCGGGGTCGAACATAGTAGCACAATACGATGATCCGAGCGATGTAAACTACTACAATGATCTGTTTGTGAATGCGGATAAGGGGCTTGGTGTAACGCTTGAGGACCTTAGACCGATCCCAGGTAGTGTAGCCGAGACTGCCGGGGCTTATGACCGGTTGATGGAGTTGCTTGATGGTACACCTTATGTACCGGAGCCTAGCGATCCAACTCCAGTTGATCCGACCCCAGAAGTTCCAGATGCAGACAAGGGCGATGGAGTAGACGAAGGCACAAACGACAACGCAGAAGACAGTTTCGACCAGGGTCAGATCGAGTTTGATCAGATCGAGGGCGCAGCTTTCAGCATGGTGGGAACCAAGGGCTTCAGCAATACAGCTGATGTTGTCGAAGTGGCCCATAGCAGTGATTTGGCCCTTGATGCGGGCACTGTTGCGCTCAGCTTCAACGCAGACACCGTTTCCGGCACAATGGGTCTGGTGTCCAAAGATGCAAGCTACTACGGCGGTGGCGGCAATCACCTGGTCGCTTATATCCAAAATGGGACTCTAATCGTACGTTTTCAGGATGGTTCTGGAGATGAGATCGCACGTATTGGTGGGATCAAAGCGAATACAGACTATGATCTTCAGATCTCATTTGGGAACGGTGAAGTTGGTGTCTGGTTGGATGGTGAACAAGTCCACTCAGCCGATTTCGAAATGTCATGGGAAAGCAATGTCGAGCATTTCCAGATCGGAGCATTGGGGTGGGCAAGCCAATCTGGCCAAGCCGGCTTCCGCAACGCCTTCGACGGGGAAATTTCTGACGTCGTCGTCGTGGAGGGTGTGTGGGAACCTGATCAGATACAAGATTTGATCCAAAATGCTCAGCCGCTACCAGACGAAAACCCGGTTCCACAACCGGACGCTCCGAGTGAACCCGAAACACCAGTTACTGAACCCGAAACACCGGTTGCTGAGGGTGACGCAAATACTGTTTTTGAAACGGCAGAAGCCGAATTCAATGGTAAGACAAGTAGTATCGTTAACTTGGAGCACGATTCAGATCTTGAGTTGGAGGAAGGCACAATTGCATTTATCTTCAACGCAGATGACCTGAAAGGTACTCAGGGCCTGTTGTCCAAAGACGCTAAATATTACGCCGGCGGCGGCAACCACCTGTCAGTTATGCTTAAAGGGGACGATCTGGTTCTGCGTTTCCAAGATGAAGACAGTGATGCTTATTTAACCTTCGAAGACCTGCAAGCCAATGAGGACTATGAAGTTCAGACTTGGTTCGGAGACGGCAAAATAGGCTTGGCTGTGAACGGAGAGCTAGTGGCTACTAAGGACTTTGACTTTGACCTGTCCGGCAACCAGCAGAATCTGCAGCTTGGTGGTCTTGGATGGGCTAGTTCCAATGGTGGGGACGCAGTGACCAAAGCCTTTAATGGCACAATGACCGAAGTTGCTATTTATGATGAGGTCCTGCCCATCGTTGATAGCGGTGACATGATCCTTTGAGGATAGGTCATAGAGTAGAACTAAAAGCCGCCGGGGTTTCCCGGCGGCTTTTTGGCAGGGAAAGGCGTTAAAAAACAGATCGTTATAGTGGGGTTAGACTATTATTAGGCTCGCAGCTTACGAAAGATACATAGCATTGCCATAGGAAGAGCAATCACAAAGAAACTGGAAATACCTGCAAGGAAATAGACAAGTATTGCAGACAACAGTCCGAAGCCAGAGAGCAACATCAGAAGCGCTGCGACACTACCCGTCAGAGCGGCTAGTACGAGAACTCCCATATCACATCTCCTCATTGGACTTAAGTTTGTCGGCTTAACACCTTAAAGTAGAGTAACTCTACTAAAAATCTAATAAGAAAATGTGTCAAAAAATGTCAAACTGAGAGTTTCAATACCTCACCACAATAAATAAAAGGGCCGCTTCAAAAGCGACCCTTCGTAATTATCGTACATCTCTATATGGGCTTTATGCCATCTGACGCCGTCTGCGTACTAAGGCCAACCCGCCCAAAGCACCTATCAACATTAAGCCCGCAGCAGGAAGGGGCACAGGCGAAGCAGTGACCAAGTTCTGGCGGCGGTCCCGATATCTATTTTCGTTTTGAAGGTAGCTAAGGTCCCACTTCTGGTCACCGCCATAATTGCTGGCTGCTGTTAAGTACTGATTTGCCAGGGAAACAACATCTGCATTATTTGATGCTTGGAATGAGCCTGTACCAACATCATAGTCATCATCATAAACTGCATTCCAGAGCGCAACTTGAAATGCAGCAGACGTTTTGGAGTCACCTGTTGCCAAAGCTTCACTATAATTTGCGTCAAAGATTGCTTGGATTCTGCTCAGCGCACCGCTTGCCAAGGCTATTCCTCTTGTGAACGGATTGCTCGTTATAGAATAATAGTTATCGCTTCCACGTGGAGACCGGGCGGCCAAATCCAGACAAAATGCAACAAAATTCCCAAAAACGCTGTTTGGGGTCGTCGTATCAGTCAAACTAAAAGCCCCTGAAGAAACACTGCCGGGCTGAAAACCAGAAACGTTGAGCCGGACGCTCTCATAGTTACCTGCTGCCGGTCCATTCATTGTGAAAGTGAGGGCAGAGACAGGTCCACCAAGCGTAACTGCGGCGACCACCGCTGCGACTAAAATTTTCTTAATTTTCATCCTAAGATCACCCCGTACCAACTAGGCAACAAATAACGTTCCGCAGGCGACATAGGGCTCGCTTACGACACACTCATAGAGAGTGTATCCGGTTCCTCGTTCTTTCGGAAGAATTTTCTTAATTTTGACATATTTTTACAAATGACTGTCAGCAGCACGTTTGAAAGATTGGCAGCAACGAGAGTATTTTATTACGGAGGTTTCCGAAATATAGCATGATTTAAGAGGCTTACCTTGTTGGCGCAACGTATTTAGTAGTGGTATACCCTCTCGCTATCGATGACACAGCCCTCGAATTTTTGTCGCCAAAATGGAGACAAAAATGCCCCTTGCGAGACATTGTGCCAAGAGACTTTTTTGCTGTCAGATATGAAGGATATTTTCACCGATCGGACCGGGTTCGCAGATTTTCACTTAGAGCGCCCAGTGCCCTAAGTGGTATTTAGTCGGATATATCTGGATTTTCTGCGGTTTACTTGGGCAAATTGTGGATGCAAATATTTGCGTGATTTCACTGAACGCTGCTTAACGTGTTTACTTTGGGGAGACTGATTTTAGTTTGGATTCTGTTGAAAGTCAGCTCAAGCGAATAAAAATGCAACAAGATGAACGAAAAGGACGGCGCCACGTGAGTGCACGCAAAGTTCTGATTGTAGTGGAAAATCTTCCTGTTCCTTTAGATCGTCGGGTTTGGTTGGAGGCAACAGCGTTGGTGACCAACGGCTATCAGGTTAGCGTGATCTGCCCAACCGGACGGGGTTGGGATAAAGAATATGAAGAGCTTGAGGGGGTACACATCCACCGATATCCCGAGCCGCCGGAAGCGCATACAGGTGCTTTTGCCTATGCGCGCGAATGGGGTTCAGCGCTGTGGCATATGTTCCGCCTTGCAGATCAGATCTGGACCGAACGTGGGTTCGATTTGATCCACGGGTGCAACCCCCCGGATCTAATATTCCTTCTGGCGTTGCGATATCGGCGGCGAGGCGTGCGGTATTTGTTCGATCACCACGATGTTTGTCCTGAGTTATTCGAAGCAAAGTTTAACAAAAAAGGCCCTCTTTATCAGGCTATGTTGTTTCTTGAGCGTCAGACATTTCGTGCTGCGGACGTGTCCATCGCAACCAACCAGAGCTTTCGCGACATAGCGATACAGCGTGGGGGCATGGCACCAGAAGATGTGTTTATTGTGCGTTCGGCCCCAAAAATCGAGAAATTCAAGCTGGGCCCGGCGGATACGGAGATTCGAGCAAAAGCCGGGACACTTATCGGTTATGTTGGTGTCATTGGTCAGCAAGAAGGTATGGATTTGCTTGTGGCTGCAGCTGCACATTTGATCCGCGAGTTGGGCTTTGATGATGTCCATTTCATGATTGTAGGTTTTGGTCCGCATCTTTCTGAAGTGCAACGAGACGTAAGCGAGCACGAGTTAGACAAGTATTTTACGTTCACCGGCGCTCTATATGGGGATGATTTGTTACGGGTGTTGAATAGCATAGATATTGGTGTCAGCCCGGACCCCAAAAACCCGATGAACAACATTTCGACAATGAATAAAGTTATGGAGTATATGACGCTGGAGAAACCGGTGGTTCAATTTGACCTTGAAGAAGGTCGCGCGTCGGCTGCGAATGCATCTCTTTATGCGAGCGCCAACGATCCCGAGGATTTTGCTACTCAGGTTGCGTGGCTCATTGAGCATCGGGAGGAAGGGCGTGAGATGGGACGTAAGGGGCGGCAAAGGGTGCTAAACGCACTTAGCTGGGAACATTCTGTGTCACATCTTCTGGCCGCGTATGATCGCGCCTTTCGGAAGATTGAAGAATCTCGGATTGTCTGAATACCCGAGCCGTAATCACGCTTGAGGTGTGCGATTCGTTCTCAGAGGTGGGTTGTCTGTCTCTTCGATTTCAGGGACAATCGGGCGCCAAGAGTGCTTTAGATCAAAATTGGAAACAAAATATTAACTCAAATCGATGCGCCTTGACGCCTATCTCTTTAATGTTGGCCATGGAATCTCCAACTAATGAGAAAGTGGTTTGAAGAGAGTTTGCCCAGGGTAGGCGGGTAGAGCCGATATTGCTACAATTGTGCAGCATATGTACCACTTAGGCGTTGCAAGGTATGAAGAGCAATTTTTCTATGATGTGCAGCGCATGCCGCGCGCTATCCCTATATTAGGTTTTGTTGGTTGAAAAAGTTGTCAGGCGTATGAGTTCAAGTGATCTTTATGTTGAGCATTTTGGGTTAACCGAGCGACCTTTTACCCTCTTGCCTGATCCAAGCTTCTTGTTTTGGTCAGAGCCGCATAAGCGCGCCTTTATGGTTCTGGAGTTCGGCCTTTTATCGCGCGCACCGATCACCCTGATCACAGGTGAAATAGGGTCGGGAAAAACGACTCTTATTCAGAAATTGCTGAGTCAGATGGACGACGATACCACCACTGGGCTGATTTCAAATGCCCAGCGTGGGCGTGGCGAGATGTTGCAGTGGGTTCTGAACGCGTTGGACGTTCAGGCCAACCCTCGTGCACCTTATATACAACTTTTCCAGAAGCTGCAGGAATTTCTGGTTTCCGAGTATGCGGCGGGCCGTCGCGTGGTTCTAATTTTCGATGAAGCGCAGAATCTGTCTCGCGAAGGTTTGGAAGAACTGCGCATGCTCACCAACGTAAATTCAAATAAGGATGAACTGATACAACTGGTGCTGGTAGGGCAACCTGAATTGCGAGACATGGTTTTGGATCCCAATATGCGTCAGCTTGCCCAGAGAGTAGCCGCCAGCTTCCACCTTCCAGGCATGAATCGCGCAACCGTTGCAGATTATATCTCGCACCGATTGAAAGTAGCGGGAGGCACCGGGGAAGAGTTCTCGGAGAAGGCGTGTGATCTGGTCCATCACGCAACTGCAGGTATTCCACGGCTGGTGAACCAGCTTTGTGAATTTGCTATGTTATACACGTGGAGTGACGGTGTTGCAGAGGTCTCTGAAAAGGCCGTGCAGGCCGTATTGGATGATGGCGTCTTCTTTGGTGGTTTGTCGCTACCTGCAGGCGAACAAAAGCAGGAATTTAAGGTGCTGAAACTCGGAAAAAATGAACGCGTGCCCCCGGAGGAAAAGACGGGATGATCATACAAGTTTTCAATCTGTTGCAGGCTATCTCGCGGCGGAAAGGCTGAACGTGGATATTAAGTACTATTGGTCGATATTTTCGCGGCGTTTGCCGGTTTTTGTGCTGGTCGCCACAGTGATTAGTGCAGCTTCGATCATTGTCGCATACTCTTTACCGCCAGCCTATGTTTCGGAAATGAAGTTGATTATCGAGGCACCCAGGATTCCTGACGAACTTGCGGCGTCTACAGTTCGAACCCCAGCCCAACAGCAGCTTGAAATTCTGGAGCAACGGTTGCTGACTCGCGCCAACTTACTGGAAATAGCCAACGATCAGAATGTCTTCGCGGATATTTCAGATATGACACCTGACAGGATTGTCGAGGCTATGCGGGCGCGTACAACAGTACGTGCTAGCGGGCGGCGTGATCCGGTCCCGTTGATGCAAGTTGAATTCGAAGCAAGATCGGGTTCGATAGCAGCTGGCGTGCTCAACGATTATTTGAGCCTTATTCAGCAGGAAGATGTGGAATCTCGCACTGGCCGGGCATCACAAACACTCGAATTTTTTGAACAAGAAGTATCGCGATTGAGTGAGGAACTGGCCGAGCGCAATGCCTATCTTCTTGCGTTTAAGACCGAAAACTCGGACGTCTTACCGGAGAGCCTAGATTACAAGCTCAGCAGGCAAACGCTTCTTCAGGAACGTTTAGCACAGCTTGATCGCGAAATCATCGGACTGACAGACCAAAGGCAAAACCTTGTTTTAGTATTTGAAGCCACGGGGCGTGTGGGCGGATATTCTGGAGCAGCACAGTCTTTGGAAAGTCAGCAATTGGAAGGTCTCCGGCGCCAGCTTAATGAAGCCTTGGTTTTATATTCGGAAGAAAATCCACGTGTGAAACTACTTAGAGCCCGCATTACTGAACTGGAACAGACAGTTCTCCCCCTGGAAGCTCAGGGGGAGGCCACCGGTAATACCTTTTTGGATGCACAACTGGCCGAACTTGCATCCCGTATCAGCGTACTGAATGAGCAGAAGCAATCAGTTCAAACCCAATTGGAACAGCTGACCACTAAAATCAATCGCACGCCTGCTACTGCGATTCGAGTTGAAGAATTGACCCAAGATCGGGACAATATTCAGCAGCAATACAATTTAGCAGTTGATCGGTTGTCACGGGCCAGCACAGGTGAACGTATAGAGGTGACCGCGCAAGGGCAGCGTGTATCAATTATTGAACCGCCCGTTGTTCCAAGCAAGCCATCAAAGCCTAACAGGGCTATGATCGCCGGCGGTGGTAGCTTTATGGGTATTTTGGCGGGTCTGGGCTTAGTAATCCTGCTAGAGTTGCTCAACCGCTCAATCAGGCGGCCAGAAGATCTGACGACCCATCTCGGGATCACCCCGCTAGCGACAATTCCGTATATCACGACACCTGGTGAGAAATGGCGCAGGCGTGGATTAAAAGGGGCTTTGCTTACCGTCATTTTGGTTAGTGTGTCTGTCGGGGTTTACGCACTTCATACTTACTATCAGCCGTTGGATCTGATTGCTGACCAGGTCATGGACAAGATCGGCGTGCGATGGTGATCAGCGGCCTGAGAAGCTCTGATCGGAAAGGGTGATGATCAATGGAAAAACTGCAGGCTGCCATAGAGAAGGCCCGCGAACAGCGCCAGAAAGTAAAACAGCCTCAACACGTTGTTGAGCAAGAAAGAGTGCAGGGTAAAACCACGGATCAAGCAGCGGGGGAGCTTTGGGAAAGCTTGGCGGAGGTCACCGTGTCTCCGCAGATTATAGCTCGGAACCGCCTTGTTGCGAGTTCTCAGGGGGCGGCAGCCGTGCCTTTTGATATGCTACGTACACGCATCTTACAGCAATGCAGGCTAAACAGTTGGAAACGAATTGCTCTGGTTTCACCTCATAGTGCATGTGGAAAAAGCACTATAGCGGCGAACCTTGCCTTCAGTTTTGAGCGCCAGTCCGATTTACGTACCATGGTGTTGGACCTTGATCTGCGGCATGGCGGATTGAGGAAAATACTTGACCAGAATTGTACACATACAATGGGTGATGTGCTGCAGGGTACAATACCCTTTTCAAAGCATGGACAGCGTCTTGGTAAAAACCTGGCGCTTGGGTTCAACAGCAAAACTGTCCGTAACGCCGCAGAGATTTTGCAAAGTGGTAAAACCTCCGAGGTGCTGGAAGCTCTCGAAGATAAATTCAAGCCGGATATCATGCTGTTAGACATGCCCCCCTTGATGGAAGTTGATGACAATTTCGGATTTCTTGGGAATGCCGATTGCGCCATTTTGTTGGTTGAAGCAGATCGTACGACCATAGAGCAAGCTGATTTTGCTGAACGCCAGCTTGCAGAACTGACGAATGTGATGGGCGTTGTTCTAAATAAAACCCACTACGCGGAAGGGGCGTATGGGTATGGGTACGGGCACAGCTAGGCAGCTTGACGGAATATTTTAACTGTAACGAATGTTGGTATCGAGGAGACAGTAGTGATTATTCCGGTCATTTTGTGCAGTGCAACGGGAGCAGCGCTTTGGCCAAGCTCACGGCTATCTCATGCCAAGCAGTTTATCGAACTGGACGGACGGAATAGCCTTTTTCAAAATACCCTTCGGCGTGTTTCCGGACCCCAATTCACAAGCCCCCTGCTTATTGCCGATCAAGAGTGCCGTTTCTTGGTTGAAGACCAGACGAAACAGTTGGGAATAGTCCCTCAACGCACCTTAATAGAGCCAGTGCCGCGGGGAACTGCATCGTCAATTCTTATTGCTGCATTGAGCATCGAGAAAACCCCCGATGCGTTGATGTTGATCTGCCAATCTGATCGCAAGGTTTCAGATGACGTTTCTTTTTGTCAGACCGTCATGATGGCGGCAAGTGCGGCCCAGAACAGAGAGCTGGTGGTGATCGGAGCCAGGTTTGGCGGTTTAGCGTCTGATGTTGATCATATGGAATTGGAGGGTCAAGCAGAGCCAAGGCGTGCGCTTAAAGTGATCGGGTTTAACGGGCTGTCATATACCGAAGCAGCCTTACATGTTTTGGCAAACACCGGTACGTATCTGTTTCGTGTTGATGACATTATCGCAGCCTTTCAAACATATGCTCCAGAATTGGTCGATCTGTGTCGTCAGGCTTTGGAGCGAGGCCGTTACGATCTTGATGCCTTGTGCCTAGACAATGAAAGCTATGAAAGTCTTCCAGTCGCTTCGATCGAGGGCGCGATATTGGAAAACGCCGACAATACTGTAGCCGTCCAGCTGGAAACAGACTGGTCTGATCTGGAGGGGTGGGAGCGTGTGCATGACATCATGCCGTCGGATGAAAACGGTGTCACCTGTATGGGTACGGCAACCGCTGTTAACTGTGAAAATACCCTGTTGCGCAGTGAGGAAGACAGCGTCCGGTTGGTCGGATTAGGACTTAAAAACATTGCGGCTGTTGCAACCCGTGATGCAGTCCTGGTTGCTGACATGGATTGTGCGACGGATGTGGGGGAGACTGTCGTCGCGCTCCAACATCAGGGGGTGGCTCAAGCTGCTGAATATCCGCGGTTCCATAGGCCTTGGGGGTGGTATGAGACGCTTTGTTTGGGAGATCGTTTCCAAGTCAAACGTATCATGGTGAAACCCGGTGGAATTCTCAGTTTGCAAAGCCATCACCATCGAGCCGAGCATTGGGTGGTGGTCGCTGGTACCGCGCGGGTTACGGTAGGTGACGACGTTAGGCTGCTATCAGAAAATGAGAATATTTACGTTCCTCTGGGCGCGGTTCACCGAATGGAAAACCCAGGGAAACTTCCCATGTATCTTATCGAGGTGCAGACAGGTGCCTATTTGGGTGAGGATGACATAGTGCGTTATGAAGATGTTTATAATCGCACCTAATATAGTGAGGTAGTTTTTACGGTCTGCGAATGCACAAAAATATGCCTGGCTTCGTGAGCGTCCTATGCGGTTGACTGGCTTGGGTAAGCATCACGCCTGTGTGAAGTGAGATATCATATAATAAAGCATATGGTGAGCTTGGCTGCAGAGAACTGCCAAACTGTGTTATAGTAGGCAGATGTTTAGAGGGCGTATCTTCAAACACGTTGCTCTAAGGGTGCTGTTAAATGGTTGTTGGGTGATGAGAAATGTCAATTAGCACAATTTGTGTCCTAATACATACTTTGAAAAAGTTGCTTGGGGCGGCTGAAGCTTCAGTGTTAGAAGCGCGGAAACGCATCAGGATTATTACAATAACTGTGTGGAAGGTCGCTGAATATCAGCGCAGGTGATGTAAGATTTGGCGGCAGCCAGTGTTTGTATGGTTTTTTGGGGGTAAAGATGTCTACGCCGTTGTTGGAAAGCGGACCACACGATTTTGATGGCAATGTATCGAATGCGGTGGTTTTAGCGCATGATCCTTCATATTTATTAGCTGAAGGAACACTCGGCTTTACTTTCACAGCGGATGCGGTGGATGGTCGGCGGTCTTTGCTTTCGAAGGATTCCAGCGGCTACGATAATGGTGGCCATGTAGGAGTCTTTATCGAGGACGGGCAGGTTGTTGTCCGTTTTCAGGATCAGACAGAAACATACACAGTTGAAACGGGAGCCCTGATCGAACCTGGTCAAATGTATCATTTGGCCGTAACCTTCGGCGCCGAGGGCATAGTTGTCTATGTGGACGGCATTGAACAAGCCAGTGATCCATACACTGGCGGTCTGGTGGGTAACGAAGAGCCGATCGTAATTGGCGCAAATCAATGGGCCAGCGGTAACGGCGTAGCCAACAAACTACGTGATGGTTTTGATGGCACGATAGTTAGTGCTGAAATCTACGATACTGCCCTTGATGCTGCAGAAATCGCAAATTTAAGCACAGAAGCGTTGAACGATGCTCCTGTGGCTGGCGATGACTCATTGCTGGCTACACTTGATACACCTTTGTTAATCGGTGGCGCGGCTGATCTCTTGAATAATGATAGCGATCCGGATGGGGATTCGATCAACCTGCTTAGCATCACACAACCGGCCAACGGTACGTTAAGTGACAATGGTGATGGGACTTACATATACACCCCGGATTCCGGCTATGTTGGGGCTGACAGTTTTAGCTATACAATCAGTGATGGGCAGGGGGGGCAAAGCGTTGGAAGTGTATCAATTACGGTGGCTGATCCCAACAATACAGCGCCTGTCACTTCGGACGATGCCTATACGACGAATGAGGACACCACTTTAAACGTTGCTGCTGCGGGCCTCCTCGCCAATGATGGCGACTCTGATGGCGACGTACTCACACCAACGGTTGTAACTGGCCCAGCCAACGGTAGTTTGACGCTCAGTCCAGATGGAAGCTTCAGTTACATTCCGGACCTAAACTTTGCTGGCGAGGACTCGTTTACTTACGAAGTTGTAGATGGCCGCGGCGGAAGCGATACGGCAACTGTGACTATTACGGTCGATCCCGTGAATGATACTCCTGTCGCAGATAATGCGGCCTTCATCGCCAGGGACACAGCGTCCATAGGCAGCGTTGTGGGCACGGTTTCAGCGTCGGATGCCGATGGCGACACGTTGACCTACCAGATTATTGCGGGCAACGATGACGGAGCTTTTGCGATCACAGCTACCGGTGTGATCACGCTTTTAGATCCTGGTATTCTCGACCCTATCGCCGAGCCCTATCGCCAGTTGACTATTGAGGTCTCCGATGGGGCACTCGCAGATACCGCAACGATAGACATCAATGTTCTTGACGGCTCAACACCTGCCCCTGGAGAAATTATTTCGGATGATTTTGCAGGAGGGTCTCTTGCTGCAGACTGGGCATTTTCGGGCATAGCAGGCAATGCTTATCTTGATGCCACCCCCACAGACGGCTTCCTTACTATCGTGTCGCCTGCAGACACTCCTGTAAGTGCTTCAGATTTTCTGACGACACCACGTGTTCTACAGGATGCTGCGGATGATGATTTTCAGATTCAAGCCGGTTTCCTGACGGAGCCCAGCCAAACCTTTCAGGAACATGGTCTTCTTGTTGTTCAAGATGATAACAACTTTATCCGGTTCGACATCGCCTTCACATCGAATTCGGTTCTCAGGTTGATAGTCGGAGTCGTTGAGAATGGATCGACCGACTATCGACTGTTCCAGGGAATTCCTTACGGTAGCGTGACCGACTTTAGAATTTCCCGCGTTGGGGATAGCTGGACTTTCGAAACTTCGAATGATGGTCTGAACTGGAGTACTGCTCTGGAAATAGATCACGCGATGATGGTTTCTCAGGTCGGCGTCTTTGCAGGCAGTGCGTCGAAAAACGGCTTCACACCAGGCTACACCGCGCAGGTGGATTACTTCGAGAACACAGCCAATCCGATCGCTGATGAGGATGGCACGATTTTACCAGTCGACCTTTCACCTGATGCGGTGGATGACGGGCTGGTGACATCGGTGGGCGCGGCGCTTGTGATCGATGCTGCTGCGGACCTGCTGGCCAATGACAGCGATCCGAACGGGGATGCGCTGACCCTGACCGGCGTGACGCAGCCTGCCAACGGAACCCTGACAGACAACGGAAACGGAACCTATACATATACTCCAAATGCCGGCTTCAGCGGCGCCGACAGCTTCGACTACACAATCTCCGATGGCACCGAGACCGATACCGCGACGGTCACCGTCACGGTAAATGATACGACCCCGCCGCCGCAGAGCGGTATCGTATCGGACGACTTCGCTTCGAACGTGCTGGGGGCCGCGTGGTCCATTCAGGGCCCTGCGGGTATTTCTCATGCATTGGGTATCAATGCGACGGATGCCTATCTGGAACTGGTGACCCCGGACGGGTCCTATGATGTCTGGGATTCGAATAACGGCGCCCGCGCGATGCAGGCGACGGCCGATACCGATTTCCAGATCGAGACCCGCTTTCTGACAACTCCGACGGACAAATATCAGCTTCAAGGTCTGTTGGTCGAGCAGGACGCCGACAATTGGCTACGATTTGATACCTATTCGGACGGCAGCAAGCTTTATGTGTTTGCAGGGATCACCGTGGACGGCGATTCCAGCCAGGCTTTCCGGACGGCGATCCCGGGTGGTACCGCACCATACTTGCGGGTGACACGCACCGATGACACCTGGGCCATGGAGTATTCAGTGGATGGCGCCACATGGGTGACTGCGGGCAGCTTCACCCATGAGCTGACTGTGACCCAAACCGGCGTCTTTGCCGGCAACACCGGGTCTGCCACAGGCTTCACCGCGCAGGTGGATTACTTCGAGAACACAGCCGATCCGATCGCTGATGAGGATGGGTCCTACACGCCTGTCAATTTTGCGCCTGATGCGGTGGATGACGGGCTGGTGACA
>NZ_JBQFXC010000016.1:0-55594 GCF_056540645.1 Ruegeria sp. AM5
GCAGCGCGCAAGGCGCGCTGCCGGGCCCAAAGCCGCTCAGGGGTATCGGCGTCAGCCGATGGCCCGTGGCGGGTGCGGGAGCATTTGGACAAGGTGCCCGTGTGCTAGTTGGTCAGTCTTCTTCGAACGGGTCCCATTCGTCTTCAACCTCGGGCAGGGCTTCGGTTTCGACCTGAGCGGCGCGTTGTTCTGCGGTTTCGATGCTCTTGATCCGCGCTTTCGGGAAATGAGTCAGCACTGCTTGCACCAGAGGATGCTGTTCAGCCTCGGCCTTCAGTGCCAAGTCTGCAGCGTCCCGTACCTCGGCAATGGTCGGTGCGTTGCCCTCAGCGACAATAGAAACGGCCCACCGGTTGCCTGTCCAACGCTGCAGCGACGCGCCCAATCGTTGTGACAGGTCGGTCGGGGCGTTGTCGGTTGGGGCGAACTCGATCCTACCCGGTTGGTAGGATACCAGACGCACGCCGTTTTCGACCTCGACCAACAACTTCACGTCCCGGTTGGCTCGGATCAGTTCGACCACATGTTCAAATGTTGGATAGCGTGCCAGCGCTGCCTGCACATCTTGGGCCAGCGCAGCTGTTGGCCCGCCTGCGTTGCCGCCGATTCCCGATGCGGCATAGGCCGATCGGGCCACAGCCTGTGGCGCGGCAGGAGCATGTCCCGGCGCACCGATTCCCTTGCCGGGGCCACCATTGGGCGGCGGAGGCGTATCTTGCAGACGCTTGATCAGCTCCTCCGGGCTAGGCAAGTCGGCCACATGGGTCAGGCGGATCACGGCCATTTCCGCAGCCATCATTGCGTTGGGTGCGGCGGAAACTTCCTCGAGCGCTTTCAGCAGCATTTGCCACATGCGTGTAAGGACTCGCATGGGCAGAGCCTCGGCCATTTGTTGACCTCGGGCGCGTTCGTCGGGGGAAACGGTGGGATCTTCGGCGGCATCCGGGGTGATCTTGACCACCGAAACCCAATGCGTGATTTCAGCCAGATCGCGTAAGACGGCGAGTGGATCAGCCCCTTCGGCATATTGCCCGCTCAGCTCGGTCAACGCGCCTGCAGCATCGCCGCGCAGGATCATATCCATCAGATCCAGCACCCGGCCCCGATCGGCCAGCCCCAGCATCGCGCGCACCTGATCCGCGCTGGTTTCACCGGCCCCGTGCGAGATCGCTTGATCCAGCAGTGAGGTCGCATCCCGCGCCGATCCCTCGGCGGCCCGGGTGATCAACGATAACGCATCCTCGGCAATCTGTGCCCCTTCGGCACCTGCAATCTTGCGCAGCAGTCCGATCATATCCTCCGGCTCGATCCGGCGCAGATCAAAGCGCTGGCAACGGGACAGGACGGTCACCGGGACCTTGCGAATCTCGGTGGTGGCAAAGATGAACTTCACGTGTTCGGGGGGTTCTTCCAGCGTCTTGAGCAGCGCGTTAAAAGCGCTGGTCGACAGCATGTGAACCTCGTCGATGATATAGATCTTGTAGCGCGCGGATGCAGCGCGATAGCGTACGCTGTCGATGATCTCGCGGATGTCATTGACACCGGTGCGGCTGGCGGCGTCCATCTCCATCACGTCGACATGGCGGCCCTCCATGATAGCCACGCAATGTTCACATTGACCGCAGGGTTCGGTTGTAGGGCCGCCGCTGCCATCGGGACCGATGCAGTTCATACCCTTGGCTATGATCCGAGCGGTCGTCGTCTTGCCGGTACCGCGGATACCGGTCATGATGAAGGCCTGCGCGATCCGGTCCGCCTCGAAGGCGTTTTTCAGAGTGCGCACCATGGCGTCCTGACCGACCAGATCGGCAAAGGTTTCGGGGCGGTATTTGCGGGCAAGAACCTGGTAGGCGGGGCTGGGCGTCTCGGTCATGTCTGCTCTGTCGGATTCGCGTTACGCCGCAGCGTAGAGGCCCCCGCCGCCCGCGTCCACAGCCAGCCGGGACGATTTTCATTTTGGAATGCGTGGGTATGCGGCTAAAATCCACTCTATTCTATTTACTGGACCAGTATGTTTTTGGGTAAAGTTTGTTTGGGGGGAGATTATGTCGCAACTGGTGGTTTATGCGTTGCAGGTTGGCGGAGGCACCTTGGCCTTGTCCTCGATGCCTGGGCGTGGAGGAACGTATGCAGAAGACCTTGATCTTATCGCAGACTGGAAGCCGGGACTTGTGATCTCGATGACCACTGAGGTCGAGATGATTCAGGATGGTGCGCGGAATTTTGGCGCTGATATTCAGGGGCGTGCCAGCAGATGGGTGCATTTGCCGATCGAAGATTTTGGCACGCCACCCAAAGAGATTTTGGACCGCTGGCCCCGCGTTGGCGCGACCGCACGTCAGGCGTTGTCAGGTGGTGGCCGTGTGCTAGTGCATTGCCGTGGTGGCTGTGGCCGATCCGGGATGGTGGTTCTGCGTCTGATGGTTGAATGCGGTGAACGGCCTGAGGCGGCATTGAAGCGATTGCGTACGGTGCGTCCTTGCGCAGTCGAGACAAATGCCCAGATGCTTTGGGCCGTTGAACCGGCCCGTGTTCAAGCCGTTTGACGGCTTAGACACCAACATGTGGCGAGATTTCGCCACCGTTGTGCTGCACCAGAAGCGAAGCCTCAAGCATGGCGCAAGGAGGATTCCTAAGCAGGTCTGCGGGTAGGCTGCGGTACTCGGTTCCGAACATCATGTCTGCGTAGTCATCCAGCCGGCCGGTATCGATTTCAGGATCGGTTCCGCAGAATACACGTATCTGGTCGCATTGGGCGCGAAAGCGGGCGGTGCATCCTTCCGGGCAGTGCGACAGATCTATGGTGCCTTCAATCTCAAACTCAGTTTTCGTGACCGGTTTTGTGGCGGACATGGTCTGCGTCAGAGCCCGCGCCATCTGTGCCAATGCGGGGCAGGGTGCGCCAGTACGTTGGCACACGGTCGCCGCGAATTCGTGTGTTTTGGTCTTCCAGATCATCAATGCGCCCTCCGCGCGCAAGGCGAGGGCGTGGCACAGGTTGGTCGTTGCGGAGCACGATCAAACCCGTCCCGGACTCCCCGCCCGAGTTTCGGTTCTACATCTGATGGCAGGTCTCCTGACTTGCGGGTCATCGCTTTGCCGACCTTCCCAGCCTTCAAGGCCAGTGGTATCTCGGCATTGCTCTCCGCTTACAGTTGCGGGGGCAGTCTCGGACTAGGTTCTTTCCGGATTTATCCGGGCAGAACCGCACCGTGTTCCCTTTTCATCCCGGCCCGATTGGGCGCGAGAACCATCGCGACATGGCTATCGGCTGCGCCGTGCCCGAGTCAAGAAGATTGCGTCAGGCAAGTGACGTACGGTCCAGCCACGTCAACCTTGACTTGAGGCGCTTCGGGTGAACTGATCAGTTCAGTCGGTATTGGAGGGCACCATGTTGGACACACAGCAGGCGGTTGTGACCGAGGATTTTCAGATCCCGTCCGACCCGGCAATGTTGTCGGCGCGGCTTTACCGTCCGGTTGCCGACCCCGAAAAGGTGGTCGTCATAAACGGTGCGACTGGGGTGCCGAGGGATTACTATCAGTACTTCGCCCGATGGCTCGCCGAAGAACAGGGCATGGCCTGCCTGACTTACGATTACCGGGATTTTGGTCACTCTTTGGTGGGTTCGCAAAAGCGGTCAAATGTCACCATGGCCGATTGGGCGTTGATCGACATTCCATCCGCCCGGGCCGAGATGCGCCGACGGTTTCCGCAGGCCAAGCTATGGAGCATCGGTCATTCCTTGGGCGGAATGTTTGGCCCGATCCAACCCGATATCGATCAGATCGACAGGATGATCTGTGTCTGTTCGGGTCTGGTAACGCTGGCGGATCACCCTTGGCCTTATCGCGCTTTGGCGGCGTTGTTCTGGTATGGTCACGCGCCGCTGGTGGTCAAGGCGCTTGGCTACCTGCCCGGGCGGTTGGTCGGGTTTGGATCGGACCTGCCTGCCCAAGTCTATTGGCAATGGCGCAAATGGTGCACCGCCCCCAAAAGCTATGTGCCAGAGATCGGCACGACACTGCCCGCCGCCCGCTGGAAAGACTTGGGCAAACGTGTCGATCTGTTTACCTTCGCAGATGATGAAATGGTGCCGCCGGATGCTGTCTGGCGTCTTGCCGATCTCTATGGACCCAAAGCCGGGCGCCATCTGCTTGCACCAAGCGAATTCGGAGTGTCCAAGATCGGCCATATCGGTGCATTCGCAAGACGGAATGCGGCAGTCTGGCCTAGGCTGATCGCCTGATAGCGCTGGGCACCGGTAGGTCGGTGCCCAGCTTCGTTATAGCCCTTTACGGGATTTTTTCTCGTGCATCACGCTGCGCACCATCTTGCCGAAAGCCTTGTCACGGGCGCGGGCCTGCGCCACCGAAGCGGAATTGTGTTGGTCTTCGCGCCGCAGCTTGCGCCAGCGGTCCAGCCGCGCGGGATCAAGCGTACCAGCGTCGATTGCCGCCTGCACCGCACATCCGGGCTCAGACTCGTGCTGACAATCCGAGAAGCGGCAATCCAGGCTGAGGTCTGAGATGTCCGAAAATACCTCATCCAACCCCTCCTGCGCATCCAGCAGACGCAACGCGCGCATGCCGGGCGTATCGATCAGCCAGCCGCCATTGCGCATGCGATGCAAGGCGCGTGCAGTTGTTGTGTGCCTGCCGCGCGCATCGTCTTCGCGAATACCTGCGGTGGCCTGATCCTGCCCCGTCATCCCGTTGGCGAGCGTCGTTTTCCCAACGCCGGATGATCCAAGCAAGGCGCTGGTTTGTCCTTTCGGACACCACGACAGAACTTGTTCGAGATCGCCGTGATCCAGCGCGTTGACCGCAAGTACCGTCAGAAACGGGGCGAGCGATTGGGCTTGATCTACATAAAGGCTCGGATCATCGCACATGTCCGATTTGGTCAGAACGACCACCGGATAGCAGCCTGCCTGATGCGCCAGCGCAAGATACCGCTCCAATCGTGGCATATTGAAATCGGCGTTGCAGGAACTGACGATGAACAGCACATCAACATTTGCAGCAATCAGCTGCGCCGCTGCCCCTGTACCTGCGGCCCGGCGCTGCAGCAGGCTGCGCCGGTCCAGCACTCGGCGTATGCGTTTGTTTTCATCCGCCAGAACCCAATCCCCAACGGCATATGCGCCGGTTGATTGATCCAGAGATAACAAAGGCGATTCACCTTCAGGGCTCAGCCCGATCAGTCGATCCCGGTGTACGGCCGAGATGCGATACGGAAGAAGTGACGGATCAGCCGTATGCTGAGCCGCGAAATGAGAGGACCATCCGAGGTCCGAAAAGGAAAGTAACATTGGTCTGCCTGTGATCAGAAACAGCAATCCCGTCGAATGGCAATCGCGCATCCGCCGGCGACGTGTTCAGGCAATCAGTTGATCGGAAAGGATCAGAACCGGTCTGCCCGAAGGGTTTTTGCTACAATCATAAACGCCCTCCTGCGGCTGATAGGTTCTAAGTGAGAGGTTGGACATCGACCCAAGCGGGGCTCGTTGTGGCTGCTTCCTTCCGGACCTGACCAGGTTGGCGAGGCGCTCGCCCGCGCCAACCTCTCAAAGCCGATATAGGTGCATCCCCTGAAAATGGCAACCCGTCAGAAGGTCAGATGAATGCGCATGAAACCATCCGCATAGTCGGGCAGAATGCGTGGATGATACTCAGCAAGCTCTGCAACATGGTGTAGCGCGCGTGGCCCCGTTGTCAGGATCGCGCCCTGCCTTTGGTTTGGTACAAAAGAAAAGGGGCGCGGTGCATGCGCGAGTGGGTCGGCGGGCAATGTGCCCGCGACGTATTTGCATAGAATATCCTGTATGCTGATCTGAGGCAGGTCAATCATACGGGCTTGTCGCGCAATTGGAAAATGACCACCGCCATTGGCGCGGTAGTTATTGGTGGCGACAAGGAAACTCTGGTCAGGCGCAATCGGCTGCCCATCGAATTCCAGGTTGCGTATGCGGGAAAATGCCGGATCAATCACTCGACCGAGCGTATCGAACCGCGCCGGTTGCGAAAGATCGATCTGGTAGGTGACGCCATGCAGGACATCGAAATTGAAGCCCGTGCGCTGAGGATCGGCAAGATCGATCGGGGCGTCTGATCCAAGTTGATGGAACAGCCCGGCTGACATCTCAAGCCAGTCCCGAATCTGAGAACCTGAGGCCAGCATCGCGCGCAATTCATTAGGAAAGACACTGAGATCAGCGATATGTCGAACTGAAATCTCGCCTGAGGGGATATCAGTGTAGTACTTGCTTCCTGCGCGCCCGCCGAACTTTGCCGGGGCGGCTGACGATATGATCGGCAAATCTGCCCAGTCGGTATCGACCAAATGCGGGCGTAGGGCAGCGGCCTGAGCCGCCGCAACCAAGGCCAGACCGCGATCCGGTATGCAATATGAGAAGTAGCTGTGTAGCGTGTGTGGGATTGTGCCCACTGGCCTGGTCACCCTTTTGCGCGTCGCAGCGTGGCCGGTCGCAAACAGCTCTGTGATCCTTGGGCATTCGGGTATTTCTGTGCCCGATTGAGCGATTGCCCGCGCTTCGACATGGCTGCCTGTAATGCGCCAATCGCCGGTGGTATCTTTTTGCAGTGTCAGATCAATGATCCCAAGATGAGACCCGGCCCAACCCTGCATGACAACCGGCGTTCCATGCACAAGCCCCCGCGTACTGTCGACGAATGGATAACCATCATGCGCCTTTCCGGGCAGTGTCAGATGGGTGTGGCCTGCGACGACGGCATCAATCAGCGGCATCTCGGCCAGCGGGATGATCGCGTTTTCCATATCCGGCTCGGCCATTGCCGATCCCAGTCCGGTATGCGCAAGGGCGACAATCAGATCGCAACCTTGCACGCTGAGATCTTCAGCAGCGCGCCACGCAGCGGCCAGAATGTCTGTTACCACGACCCGGTCCGTTAGCAGATGTGCTTCCCACTGTGCGGTTTGAGTGGGCAAAACAGAAAGAACCCCGATGCGGATTGCGGTGCCCTGTCCATTTAGTCTGACAACTCGATGCAGAATCGTGTGTGCATCCCACCCTTGTTCGGTCTGAGTGGTTTGCATATTGCTGCAAATCATTGGGCAGGCGGTTTGGCGAGCGATGCGATTGACGAGTTCCAACCCAAATCCGAAATCGTGATTACCCAATCCGATCGCGTCATAGTTTAACGTGTTGAACGCGCGTGGCAGGGGATGGGCGTCTGGCACGTTTTCAGCTGCCCAGTTGCCAAATGGCGTTCCCTGCAGGCTATCACCATTGTCAAACAACAGCACAAGGGCTTCGTCGCGTTCAGCCTGTCTGCGCGCCTCGTGAATCAGGCTGGCGGTACGGGTCAAACCAATCGCAGGTTCGGGGCGATCCGAATAGTAATCATATGACGTCAGGTGCATGTGTAGATCGGATGTAGCAAGGATTCGAATCCGTGCGCCATCATCTGCATCTCTTCGTTGTCGCATTAAATACTTTGATTTCAATATCTTCAACTTGTAGCTGTCAGTGTGCCAACGTTTCCACCATGAGGCCGATTTAATGCAATTTCCGGGGCGATGCTGCGGTCATTCCGCGGCAGGGTCGAAAAATGTTTGGTCGATACCCGTTGCACGATCAGGTAAGACGTGGCAGCCCTTTGCGCGGCAGTCAGGAACGGCAGGCATGAAACGCGCAGAACAGGTGACATTTGGCGGCTCGGCACTGGATCGGGCGGGTTTGCTGCGCGGCGACGCGGACAAACTGGCACAGGTTTATCGTGACCCTTTGGCAACATGTGTGTTGCTGTGGCGTGGCAAACTGTTGGTTGAGGGTGAGGCACTGGACCGGCTCGCCCGGCTTCCGATGGCGCACAAGATTCTCGAACAGGGCCCGGGCGGTGTGATCGAGCAACCGATTTTCCTTGGAAAATCCGAGGATGGATCGCCGCTTTTTGCCATGGACATCTCGGGCTGGGCGGCTGAAGGGCTGGATTTATCCGGTGTCGGAGATTTTGTCGACCGCAGCGAACAGCAGCACCCTGATCTGCCCGAGGGGTGTGTCTTTGCCGAGCTGCGCCGCATCATGACACGCCTCAACCCACGAGACGCAGAGATTGCGGCAACCGCCAAGGCGGTGATCGGCTGGCACGAAACGCATCAATTCTGTGCCCGATGTGGTGCCCGCAGCGAGATGTCTCAGGGTGGATGGCAGCGCAGTTGCCCGGCCTGCGGCGGCCAGCATTTCCCGCGCACCGATCCTGTGGTCATCATGTTGATTACCCATGGCAATTCGGTGCTGATGGGGCGCTCTCCGGGCTGGCCTGAAGGCATGTATTCGCTTTTGGCTGGTTTTGTTGAGCCCGGTGAAACGCTGGAAGCCGCTGTGCGGCGCGAAGTGATGGAAGAGGCGGGCGTGCCCGTGGGTGCGGTGCGCTATCTCGCAAGCCAACCCTGGCCCTTTCCCGCATCCCTGATGTTTGGATGCGCAGGCGAGGCGTTATCGCGCGATATCCAGATCGATCCGGTCGAGATCGAGGATGCGATCTGGGTCACCCGGACAGAGATGATGCAGGCCTTCGCTGGGGATCACCCTAAGCTGTTGCCTGCCCGAAAAGGTGCGATTGCGCACTTTTTGTTGCAACACTGGCTTGCAGACACGCTGGACTGACGAGAAACTGAACCCAATCTAGGGCAGAGAAAAGCAAACATGCAGTTTTCAGCGCAGGAAGATATCGATGTCCCAATCGAGACGGTCTTCACCATGGTCTCGGATTTTGAACGCTTCGAACGCAAAGCCTTGCGGCGCGGGGTCGATGTGCGTCGGGTCACGGGGTCGGTTGTGCCGCAGGCCGGAATAACCTGGGAGACCGAATTCAAAATACGTGGCAAGCCACGTCATATCATTATCGAGATGACAGAATGCGATCGCCCGTCCTTGATGCGGTTCCAGTCCAGCAGCAAGGGAATGAACGGCGACACGGTGATCGAGCTTTTAGCGCTTTCCCAACGTCGGACACGGCTGCGCGTTGAAACATCGCTGGGTGCGAAAACGCTGCCCGCCCGCCTATTGCTTCAATCCCTGAAGTTAGGGCAATCCCGATTCAGGCGACAGTTCCAGACCCGTCTCAGCGAATTCGCGCGCGATATGGAGGAACGACACCTCCATGGTGTCTGACAACCGAGAAGTAGATGAGTACTTTAACGAGACCGATCATACGCGACGCTGTCGAAGCCGATGCGGATGGCTTGTCCGGTGTGCTAACAGCGCTTGTAGCGGCCGGAAAGCGGACCAAGCCCGCCGACAGCGCCTTTGCACTGACGCATTACATCTGCGACCCTGAGCGGATTCAGTGTAGCCTTGCCGTTGCGCCGGACGGACAGATACTGGGTTTCCAGTCGTTGAAGCTTGCCACCCGAAACAACCCGTATGGCGTTGCGGTCGGGTGGGGCATCATTGGGACGCATATCAAACCGTCCGCTGCGCGATGTGGTATCGGTCGGGCGTTGTTCAAACGTTCTCTTCAAGCCGCTCGGCAGCAGGGATTGCCCGCTATCGATGCTACGATCGGGGCCAACAATTTCGACGGCCTTGGCTATTATGAGGCGATGGGATTCAGAGAGTACCGGCAGATGGATGGCGCGATTTGCAAGGTCTATCGCTTGGGAACCGGAGTGACCAACCCGTAATCCGCCGCACTTTCAGGATGTCGCACCGAAGGATTCTAATTACTGTTCTAAGGTGCAAGCGTAGCTGCCCCGCCTATCCAGGCCGTTCCTTTGAAGGGGCGAGCCAACTACCTGCACTATCCACGAGGTTGCGCCGCCGGATAAACGCCGAGGACTTCTACGTTGGTGGTAAAATGCTCAAGCTCATCCATCGCCAGTTGCACATTTCGATCGCCTGGATGACCCACGATATCGGCATAGAACTGGGTCGCGGTGAAGGACCCGTCGACCATATAGCTTTCCAGCTTAGTCATGTTGATTCCGTTGGTGGCAAATCCGCCCATCGCTTTGTACAACGCCGCCGGGATGTTACGCACCTGAAAGACAAAACTTGTGATCATGCCGTGATCACCACGGCGCGATTCGTCGGCCTCACGAGACATCACCAGAAAACGGGTCGTGTTGTCGCCCTGATCTTCAATGTGACGGGCCAAAACGTTGAGGCCGTAAATCTCACCTGCCAGCTCACTGGCTAACGCTGCGGAGTGTTTGTCGCCGATCTCGGCGACCTCGCGTGCGGCACGAGCATTATCCGGGCTGACCCTGCCACGAATTCCGTGTTGCTTCAGGAAACCTGCGCATTGTGGTAGCAAGACGAGGTGGGAATGCGCCTCAGTGATATCCTCCAGAGTCGCGCCCGGTACGCCCAACAGGTTGATGTGCACGCGCACAAATGCTTCGTCGATGATGTGCAGCCCGCTATCCGGAAGCAGGCGGTGAATATCGGCCACACGACCATAGGTGGTATTTTCCACCGGTAGCATGGCCAGATCAGCCTCACCTGAGCGCACTGATTCGATCACATCTTCGAAAGTGCGGCAGGGCAGGGCGTCCATATCCGGTCGCGCGTTCCGGCAGGCTTCGTGACTGTATGCGCCGGGTTCTCCCTGAAATGCTATGCGATTGGTCATTTGGTCGTTTCCGTGCAACAAGTTCTTGAATTGGGCGTTTAGTCGCGGTGTCTATACCTTGCGTCTTCTCAGGGGAAGCCTTAGACACCCCGCAGACAGCTGAAATGGACACGCGATCAAAATGTTCGACACGATGACAGTTACCAAAGCCGCAGCCGGCTTGTTTGGCACCTTCCTGGTGTTGCTTCTGGCAAAATGGGGGGCGGATGTCCTCTATAGCTCTGACAGCCATCTTGCCGAAGCTGCTTACATTATCGAAACCGAAAGCTCGGGCGAAAGCGCGGACGGCGAAGAAGTAGTCTTTGAAGATATGTTGGCTGCAGCCGATCCGGAAAAAGGCGCGCGCGTATTCCGCAAGTGCACCGCTTGCCACAAACTGGAAGACGGCGCCAATGGTACAGGTCCTTACCTTTATGGTGTCGTAGATCGCCCGGTTGCCTCAGCTAAAGGCTTTACCGGTTATTCGGCCTCGATGCAGGCGCATGGTGGCAACTGGACACCCGAAGCCCTGGACGCGTTCCTAGAACGCCCAAGCGCCTATATCTCGGGCACTTCGATGAGCTTTGCTGGCCTGAAAAAACCACAAGAACGCGCCGATCTGATTGCGTATCTGCAGACCATCGGCAACTGATCTGTTGATCAGATTTGCTGGATTTAAAGCCGCTGCCTTGCGCAGCGGCTTTATTTTTTGTCTGAGAAGAACTTCACAAAGCGTTCACGCATTCTAAACTTGCAACTGACAGTGCTGGACCTTTAGCTGGCGGGCACGACAATGAAGATGACAGAAATTCAGAGGACGAGCCTGATGAAACCCCTTCTGCCCCAGATGCGCTTTACCGGAATTCACGCTTGGGCTGCGGCTTTTGGGATTTCGGCGACACTGGTTCTGGGCAGCAGCGATCCTGCCCGTGCCAATGAAGAGGGCGTCACGCGCAGCCACGGGTATTCCTATTTCGGAAATCTGGATTATCCGGCCGACTATCCGTACTTGAACTACGTCAACCCAGACGCACCAAAGGGCGGAGAGCTGTCTTTATCGGGCTCAGGTACGTTTGATTCCCTGAACCCTTATTCGCGCAAGGGGCGGGCAGGCGCTTTGACTACGCTTCAATATGACCCGCTGATCGAAAGTACCGCGGACAGTGTCGGGCAGTATTATGGGGTTGTTGCGGAAAGTATGGAATATGACGAAGGGCGCAATTATGTGATCTTCAATCTGCGCCCCGAAGCTATGTTCTGGGATGGCACCCCGGTGACTGCCGAAGACGTCGTCTATAGTCATCGTTTGTTCATTGAGCAGGGTTTGCCGTCTTATGCGCAAGCCGTCGGGCGCATGGTTACAGGGGCTGAAGCTCTGGATGACCACACTGTAAAATTTACTTTTAGTCCGGATGTCACCCGGCGCGGGTTGATCGAAACCGTCGGGTCGACCCCGGTATTTTCAAAAGCCTGGTTCGAGGCTGATGAAAGCCGTCGTCTGGACGAACCGCGGCTGGAGGTCGCCGTTGGTTCAGGTCCTTACAAACTGGACAGCTATGACATCAACCGTCGTATAGTCTACAAGCGTCGCGACGATTATTGGGGCAAGGATCTGCCGATCAACATAGGCCGCAACAATTACGACACTATCCGGATCGAGTATTTCGCGGATCAAACCGCCGCCTTCGAAGGGTTCAAGGCGGGCGAATACACGATGCGTATCGAAAGTGACCCCAAGCTCTGGGCCTCTAGTTACGATTTCCCGAAACTCAGCGAAGGGTTTGTCGTGCAGGACGAGATCGTGGATGGTAGCCCACCGACGCCGTCGGGTTTCGTTTTCAATCTGGGCAAGCCTCAATTTGCCGACAAGAATGTGCGTAAAGCGCTGGCGCTGGCGTTCAATTTCGAATGGGCAAATGAATCGCTGATGTTCGGTCTGAACGCACCGCGCAGTTCATTTGTGCAGGGGACACATCTTGAAGCGACAGGCGTGCCGGAGGGTGCCGAACTGGCGTTTCTGGAAACGCTGGGTGACGTGGTTCCGGCCGAGGTGTTCAGCGAGCCTGCGCTTGTCGTCCACGAATCCAATCCAGCTCGGTTGAACGACCGTCGCAATTTGCGGCAAGCCTCGAAACTGCTGGACGAGGCTGGTTGGCCCGTCGGCGACGGCAATCTGCGCCGCAATGCCGATGGGCAGACGCTGAAGGTCAATATTCCGTATGCGTCGAGCATTCCAACCTCGACCGCCACCATGATCGAGACCTATGTGCAGAACCTGCAGTCGATCGGTGTGGATGCTTCGGCAGAGAAGGTAGATCCTTCTCAATTCACCCTGCGGCGGCGTGAGCGTGATTATGATATGGTATATTCGAACCGCTACGGCTCGTTCCTGTCGACCGGCGGGGGTCTCAGTCAGATGTACGGATCGGAGGAAGCCGCGTTCAGCTTGTTCAACCCTGCCGGTCTTGCCAGCCCGCTTGTTGACGCTGTGATCGAAGCGTCATTCGACACGACAAATCAGGCAGAACAGGATGCTGCGCTGATGGCGTTGGATCGTGTCTTGCGTTATGAGTTCTTCGTCATTCCCGATGGGTATGTGGCGGATTACTGGACGGCTTATTACGACATGTACGAATACCCTGAAAACCTGCCTCCATTCTCGCTTGGGTATCTCGATCTGTGGTGGATCAACCCCGAGAAAGAGGCTGACCTGAAAGCCAAAGGCGCGCTGCGATAACATGGGCGCCTATATCCTAAGACGCCTGTTGCTGGTCATTCCGACCCTTCTGGGCATCATGATCGTCAACTTCACGCTGGTGCAGTTCGTGCCCGGTGGTCCCATTGAACAGATCATCGCGCAGATCGAAGGGCAGGGCGACGTCTTTGCTGGGTTCGCTGGTGGTGGCGATGCCGGAGCCGGGGCCGAGCCCGCAGGTGGTGCCTTTGATGACAAATACGTCGGTGCGCGTGGCCTTCCGCCCGAATTCATCGCTGAACTGGAAAAAGAGTTTGGCTTCGACAAACCGCCACTGGAACGCTTTCTAGGCATGATGGGCAACTACCTGACGCTGGATTTTGGCGAGAGCTATTTCCGCTCGATCAGTGTGATTGATCTGGTTCTGGAAAAGATGCCGGTGTCTATTTCGCTGGGTCTGTGGTCGACGCTGATCGCCTATCTGGTGTCGATCCCGCTGGGTATCCGCAAGGCGATCAAGGACGGGTCGAGCTTTGATACTTGGACCAGCGGTGCGATCATCGTGGCCTATGCTATCCCCGGTTTCCTGTTTGCCATTCTGCTGCTGGTGTTGTTCGCCGGTGGCTCTTACTGGCAGATTTTCCCGCTACGGGGTTTGACTTCGGACAACTGGGACAGCCTCAGCCTGTTTGGAAAGATTACTGACTATTTCTGGCACATCGCTTTGCCGATAATCGCGCTGACCATCTCGGCCTTTGCAACGCTGACGCTGCTAACCAAGAACTCGTTTCTGGATGAGATCAAGAAGCAGTACGTGATGACCGCTCGCGCCAAGGGTTTGAGTGAAAGTAAGGTGCTGTATGGTCATGTCTTCCGCAACGCGATGCTGATCGTGATTGCAGGTTTCCCTGCTGTATTCATTGGTGTGTTCTTCGGTGGATCGATCATCATTGAAACCATTTTCTCGCTCGATGGTCTTGGGCGTCTGGGCTTTGAGGCCGCAGTGGCGCGCGACTATCCGGTAATTTTTGGTACGCTTTTCATATTTGGCCTGATGGGGCTGGTCGTCGGCATTATCAGCGATCTGATGTATGTGCTCGTTGACCCGCGTATCGATTTCGAAAAGCGGGAGGGGTAAATGGCACTCTCCCCTCTCAATCAGCGCCGTTGGCGCAACTTCCGGCGCAATGGCAGGGCGTTCTGGTCGCTGATCATCTTCTCGGTGTTGTTCGGCCTATCGCTGTTTGCCGAGTTCATCGCCAACGACAAACCGATCCTGGTAAAGTACCGGGGTGAAATCTACACGCCTGTCTTCAACTTTTACGCCGAGACTGAGTTCGGCGGTGATTTCCAGACCGAGGCGATCTATCGCGACCCCGAGGTCATGTGCCTGATCGATAGCGGCGGATTGGATCAGTGCTTCGACGACCCCGAAGGTATTATCGACGAAATCAAGGCGGGCACGTTCGAAGCGGATGGGTTTGAGCGAGGCTGGGCCATCTGGCCTCCAATCCCGTATTCCTTCAACACCAGCGTGGACCGCCCGGGCGCTGCACCGCTGCCGCCCAATGGTCAGAATCTGCTCGGCACTGACGACACCAAGCGAGATGTGCTAGCTCGTGTCATCTATGGCTTCCGCCTGTCGATCCTGTTCACTTTACTCGTCACCGGTGTGGCCAGTTTGATCGGCATTTTTGCTGGGGCCATTCAGGGGTTCTTTGGCGGTTGGCTGGATCTGATCTTCCAACGTATTATCGAGATCTGGTCGGCGACACCCTCGCTTTATGTCATTATCATCATGTTCGCGATTCTTGGGCGAAGTTTCTGGCTCTTGGTGATTCTGATGATCCTGTTCAGTTGGACCGGACTGGTGGGCGTCGTGCGCGCTGAATTCCTGCGGGCACGAAATTTGGAGTATGTCCGTGCCGCGCGGGCGCTGGGCGTGGGTAACATGACGATCATGTTTCGCCACATGCTGCCTAATGCGATGGTCGCCACGCTGACCTTCATGCCGTTCATCGTGACCGGAACCATCGGTGGGCTGGCTTCGCTGGATTTCCTTGGCTTCGGTTTGCCGTCTTCAGCACCGTCGCTTGGAGAGTTGACTTTGCAGGCGAAACAGAACCTTCAGGCACCGTGGCTGGCCTTCACTGCCTTCTTCACCTTTGCCATCATGCTGTCGCTGTTGGTCTTCATTTTTGAAGGCGTCCGCGATGCGTTTGATCCCAGAAAGACCTTCTCATGAGCCTTTTGGATGTGAACAACCTCAAGGTCTCGTTCCGGCAGGACGGGCAGGTGAGTGCGGCAGTCAAAGGCGTGTCCTTTACCGTCGACCGCGGTGAAACGGTGGCTTTGGTGGGCGAATCCGGTTCGGGCAAATCCGTGACGGCGTTGAGCACTGTGTCGCTGCTGGGTGATAGCGCAATTGTCGAAGGCTCAGTCACCTATGGCGGTCAAGAGATGATTGGCGCGTCCGAAGACAGGTTGATGGACGTGCGCGGCAACGACATTAGTTTCATCTTTCAGGAGCCGATGACCTCGCTCAATCCATTGCACACGATCCAGAAACAGATGGCGGAATCGCTGGCTCTGCATCAGGGCGTTACCGGCGATGAGGCGCGGGAACGGATTGTAGAACTGCTGACCAAGGTCGGCATCCGAGACCCCGAGGAGCGGCTGGACAGCTATCCGCACCAGTTGTCCGGCGGGCAGCGTCAACGCGTGATGATCGCGATGGCGTTGGCGAACAAGCCGGACATTTTAATCGCGGATGAGCCGACAACGGCGCTGGACGTCACCATCCAGGCGCAGATTCTGGAGTTGCTGGCCGAACTGCAAAAGTCCGAGAACATGGGGATGTTGTTCATCACCCATGACCTTGGCATCGTCCGCCGCATCGCCGACCGGGTTTGCGTGATGAAGGACGGTGAAATTGTCGAAGCCGGAGTGACAACGGAGATTTTCGACAACCCGCAACACCCCTATACTCGCAAGCTTCTGGAGGCCGAGCCGTCCGGGCACCCCGACCCGGTGGCCCCGGATGCCGAAGAGGTAGCCCGCACCGATCACCTGAAAGTCTGGTTCCCGATCCAGCGCGGTTTCCTGAAACGGACCGTAGGCTATGTGAAGGCCGTCAACGACGCGACCCTCAGCGTCCGTGCCGGGGAAACGCTTGGGATCGTGGGGGAGAGCGGCTCGGGCAAGACGACGCTGGCGCTGGCGATCATGCGTCTGATCGCGTCCGAGGGCGGGATCACTTTCCGCGACCAGAATGTGCGCCGCTGGTCAACGCGCGAGTTGCGGCGGTTGCGCAAGGACATGCAGATCGTATTTCAGGATCCGTTCGGCAGCCTCAGCCCGCGGATGACCTGCATGCAAATCATCGCCGAGGGGCTGGCCATCCATAAGGTCGATCCTCATCGCGCCCCGCGCGATCTGGTGGCCGAAGTGATGAACGAGGTCGGATTGGACCCCTCTGCGATGGACCGCTATCCGCATGAGTTTTCCGGCGGGCAACGCCAGCGGATCGCCATCGCCCGCGCCATGGTGTTGCGGCCCAAGCTGCTGGTTCTGGACGAGCCTACAAGTGCGCTGGACATGACCGTGCAGGTGCAGATCGTTGACCTGCTGCGTGAGCTGCAAAGGAAATACGGGCTGGCCTATCTGTTCATCAGTCACGATCTGAAGGTCGTGCGCGCGATGTCCCACAACGTGATCGTCATGCGAAACGGCGATGTCGTCGAGATGGGCGCTGCCGAAGATTTGTTCGAACACGCTCAGACCGACTATACCCGCGAGCTGATTGCGGCGGCGAGCTGACACGCACCCCGCGCCTTTGATGTCAGGCTATTTCCTTGTTTTTGGCTGACGCGGGAACGGGGCCGCGCAGCTCTTCATAGTGATCGAATTGTAGTTTGACCCAACCGGTCCCGCGGGTAGCACTGGCAAGTGTGCGGTGCAGTTCATCCTCGGCCACGGCGGGGAGTGTCGCATTGAAGATTTCCCAGCCTGAGGCGTTGGGGTTGCCTTCAAACCCAAGAACCTGCCCCTGCAGCGAGCTGATCGTCGGGACAAGATCGCCGACGAAGGTTGAGGGCAGATGGATTTCGGCGTTCAGGATAGGTTGCAGGACGACGGGCTTCGCCTCTGGCAACGCTTCGCGCACGGCATTCTTGCCTGCAGTGCGGAAAGCATAATCCGAACTGTCCACGTTATGGTGTTTGCCGTCGCTGAGTGTCACCTTGACGTCCACAACTGGGAAGCCTTCAGGCCCCTCAACCAGTGCGTCCTTGGCCCCATGTTCAACCGAAGGAATGTAGTTCCGGGGTACGGCCCCGCCTTTGACCACTTCTTCGAACTGAAACCCCGAGCCGCGCGGCAGCGGCGCGATTGAGATCACCACATCAGCGAATTGACCTGCACCGCCGGATTGCTTGCGGTGGCGATGGCGATGATCGACCTTTGTGCGGATGGTCTCGCGATAGGCGGTTCCGGCGGCTTCGGCCTCAATCTCGATGCCAAAATCCTCGGCGAGTTTGGCGGTCACGCGGCGCATGTGCTGCGGGCCTTGTGAGCCCAGAATAGAATGACCGCTCAACTCGTCTTGCTCCAGGTGCAGGCCGGGGTCGATCTCAACCAGCCGGGTCAACGCATTCGACAGGCGCACGTCGTCTCGCTCATGCGCAGGCGATACGACCTGACGATGCGCGGCAGGATGGGATGAGGCCCATTCCGGCAACGGCGTTGCCGCCGCGCTGTCATAGATGAAGCTAGGATTAAGGTGGTCGGATTTGACAGCAAGGCCAATATGTCCGGCTTCAAGCGCGCTGATCTGGGTCTTGGCGTCCAAGGTTGTCAGATTTCCAACAGTTTCGCCACCAAGGGGTTCATGAGCTTTCACGCCGTCGCCCAGACCGCGCAATACGGTGATCTTGCCGATATGCTTCTTCACATCCGCAAAGCCAGCAATGGCACGGGCGTTTTCTTCGGCCTCATCCCGGTCAGCTGCAATGTTGAATTCCGGTGCTTCATGACGCAGCGCTTTCATCAAGCGGGTCAGACCGTTGCCATGGCTCGCGGCACCTAGGCAGGCCGGGATAAGCTGATGGTTCTGCAAGACCTGTGCGGCCAGCTCGTAGACCTCGTCGCTTGGGGGCTGTTTGTCCTCAATCAGTTGCTCCAGCAGATTGTCATCGAAATCCGATAGGGTCTCCAACAACTCGGTGCGTGCTTCCTGTTCGCGGTCTTCCGCTGATTGCGGTAGCTCGATCAGGGCCGAGGGCTGCCCCTCCTGATACTTCCAGGCGCGTTCCGAGATCAGATCGACTGCGCCGATAATGGTGTCTCCGTCCCGGATCGGCACCTGCCGCAGAGCGATGTGGTGGGTGCAATAGGTCTGCAGTGCAGCAACGATGTCGCGGATGCGACCGTTGGGGCTGTCCATGCGGTTGATGAATAAAAAACAGGGAATGCCGGCCTCTTCGACCAACCTTAGATACGGGGCACACAGAACGGCGGCATCGGGGTCAGGTGGGACAACCACAACTGCTGCGTCCGAGATCGCCATGGCTGGGCCGACATAGGCCAGCGCATCGCCGCCTCCGTCTACGTCCACCGCGCACCACGGTTCGTTTAAATAAGAAAAACCGTGCAGATGCACGGTTCCGGCAACATCGAATGTGGTGGGCCGCCCGTCGAGGCGGCTGATCGCTTCGACCAAGGTGGATTTGCCCGATTGGCTGGGGCCGAGGACGGTGAAAACGCGCATGAGTGCTGTCCCTCTTTCAGGTTGCAGTATGGCTGCACGAAAAGGGCTGTCGAACGCATGCGCGTCGGCAAGAACTGTCTGCGTTTGCCTGCCTCAGGCTGTGAAGAGGTGGGTCTCTCCACCCCTTGAGTGTGGAGAAAACCGAAGGCATGCGTCAAGCCCCCGTGCCGGTTTGCAAGGGAAGGTCGCGAAAAACGACCTGCCGAAGAGTGTTCAGATCGCGGAACTATGCCCAGCCTTACTCAGATCATACGTGTCAAAGCTGCGCGCGATCATGCGGGTCAGCGCACGTGCTTCGGGCGGTATGAACAATCCGTTTTCATCCACGCGTAGCAACCCGTCGAAGGCCGCGTTTGCCGTTGCGTACATTTGCTGCAGTTCCGCAGTTGAAATATCATAATCGCGCAGAATCTCGGTCGAGTTGATCTGGAAATCGCACATCAATGCTTCGATCAGACGCGACCGTAGAACATCCTGACCTTTGAACAAATGCCCGCGCGACGTCGAGAACCGCCCTTCGCGTATGGCCTTCGTATGAGCCGAGGTTGCCGGTGCGTTCTGCGCATATCCTTGCGGGAAGCGTGAGATCGAGCTGGCACCCAAGCCAATCAGAATAGGAGCCTGATCGTCCGTGTAGCCTTGGAAATTCCGTTTCAATCGACCAGCGCGCAGCGCATGGGTCAGCCCATCGTCCTGCGTCGCGAAGTGGTCAATCCCGATCTCGGCATAATTGTCCCATAGGAACAGTCGCCGGGCGGTTTCAAAAAGTTCCAGTCGCTGTTCCGGTGTGGGCAGGGCATCTGATGGAATCAACTGCTGGCGCTTGGCCATCCACGGCACATGCGCGTAGCCATAGAGTGCGACCCGGTCAGGGTTCAGCGACAACAGCTTTTGCACACTTTCGGTCATGCGCGCCTTGGTCTGGTGGGGCAGGCCATAAAGGATGTCCGCATTCAGGCTGGATATACCACGCGCGCGGATCATCTCGGCAGCTTCGCGGGTGGTGTCATAGCTTTGAATGCGACCGATGGTTTTCTGGATTTCGTCGTCAAAATCCTGAACACCGATCGATGCGCGGTTCATCCCGGCTTCGGCCAGTGCATCCAGCCGGGCTTCGTCGATCTCATTCGGATCGATCTCGACCGAAAATTCAGCGTCCGGGCCTAATGGCACGATTTCGAGGATTCGCGCGGCCAAGTCACGCATCAGATCTGCATTCAACAGCGTCGGCGTACCGCCGCCCCAGTGCAGCCGCGACAATGTAACACCCTCTGGCAGGCGTGCAGCCAGCAAATCCAGCTCGGCCTTTAGCACGTCGACATAGGCGATGACCGGGTTATCCGTCTGGGTGCCTTGTGTCCGGCAGGCGCAAAACCAGCACAGCCGACGGCAGAAGGGTACGTGGATGTAAAGCGAGATTGAACTGCCCGGAGCAATCCCGGAAATCCAGTCGCTAAACAGATCGGCCCCGACGTCATTGCTGAAGTGGGGTGCGGTGGGATAGCTTGTGTAACGCGGTACTTTCGCGTCAAAAAGTCCAAGCCGTGCCAGTTGAGGTTTCAGTGTCATAAAGATATGACTATAGCTGGAGGGCCCAGGGTACTTTGACCGAAATCAAATGGAAGCGCGAATGACACTCAAGGCCCAATTCGACCACACCAATTGCGCAGAATGCCCGATCCGGCATCGTGCGGTGTGCGCGCATTGCGAAAAGGACGAGCTGGAAGAGCTTGAGAACATCAAGTACTACCGCAGCTTTGAGGCGGGGCAGACGATCATCTGGTCCGGCGATCCGATGAATTTTGTCGGCTCGGTCGTGTCGGGAATCGCGTCTTTGACACAGACGATGGAGGATGGGCGCAGGCAAATGGTCGGCCTGCTGCTGCCCAGCGATTTTGTGGGTCGCCCTGGACGAGACAACGCGCCATACGACGTGGTGGCGACCACCGATCTGATGATGTGTTGTTTCCGCAAAAAGCCGTTCGAGGACATGATGATCACGACGCCGCACATCTCGCAGCGCCTGCTGGAAATGACGTTGGACGAATTGGATGCGGCCCGTGAGTGGATGCTGGTGCTTGGGCGCAAGACGGCGCGGGAAAAGATTGCCAGCCTGCTTTCGATCATCGCGCGCCGGGACGCATCGATTCATCAAGCCGGAATGGTAGCTCCGATTGTCTTTGACCTGCCACTGACGCGCGAGGCGATGGCCGACTATCTTGGGCTGACCCTGGAAACTGTCAGCCGGCAGATTTCCGCCTTGAAGAAAGATCAGGTCATTACTCTGGAAGGTAAACGCCATGTAACAATCCCCGATATGGGGCGCCTAATGGAAGAGGCGGGCGACGATACCGATGGCGGGTTTCTGGTCTGATGCCTCAGCCCGCCGCCCTCGAACAATTGGGAGTCCCTTATGGAATTTAGCGGTTTACTCGCCATGCTGTTCATCGGCGCGATAGCTGGCTGGCTGTCGGGGAAAATCATGGAAGGGCGTGGGTTCGGCCTGATCGGGAATATTATAGTCGGGATTGTCGGTGCGTTTCTGGCGGGTACGATCTTTCCCGCCCTGGGCTTTGCGGTTGGCGGAGGGCTCATCTCTTCGATCTTCTTTGCCACTATCGGCGCGGTGATCCTGCTGTTCCTGATCGGCCTGATCCGCAAGACATAAAGCCGCACCAGAGACGGGCGGCTTTTGCGTTTGTTGGCGTCGTCAGTGGGCCAGAAACACGGGGATTTCTGATTGCTCCAGCATATTGCGGGTCGCACCGCCCAAAATGGCCTCGCGAAAGCGCGAATGGCCATAGGCCCCCATAACGATCATATCGGCCTCGGTATCGGCAGCGTGGCGATTGAGGATGTCCGAGACGCGCGTCATGGTCTTGCTGAGCACGTCGATTTCGCACTTCACCCCATGTCGCGCCAGCATCTGAGATAGCAGACCGCCCGGGTCCGATCGATCCGGCCCATGACGCGGTGGATCAATCACAACAATCCGTGTGAGTTCGGCCTGCTTCAAGAATGGCAACGCGCGACGGATGGCGCGCATCGCTTCGACGCTTTCGTTCCAGCCCACCATGACGGTTTTTGGGGCCGAAATCGGTTTGTTATCATCGGGCACTAACAGCACCGGCGAATGGCCTTCGAACATGGCGGCCTCGACGATGGGTTCAGCTTCTGCGTCGCGGTCTTTTCCATAAGGTCGCGGCAATACCACGAGATCCGAAAAGCGCGCGCGACGTGCGACATGTCGCCCGAGATCAGCGATCTGCGCTACCCCGTTTTCAGCGGACCAGCGCACGCCCGACTTACCCAGATAATCCTGAGCGTAGGCGAGTATCTCGTCCGCCTCGGCATTGGCGCGGCTCAGGGTCTCCTGCAGGATCAAAGCGTTTGCACCGGCATAATAATAACCGGTCTGACTGCGATCGACGCCAAGACACAACGCTTCGACATGGGCGTCCTGCCCTTCTGCCAATGCCACCATTTGTGCCAGTGCGTTCTGAGAAAGCTTGGTTTCCGTCATGACCGTAAGAAGAGATTTAAATGCCATGTCGACCTCATGTTTCCGGCGCTGTCCGTTGCCAGCGCGTGTCTGTTTCTGCAAAATACCTCTCACAGAAAACAGGGGCTTGTCTTGATGCAGATCAAAGCGTCAAAGGCGACCTCGCTGCATTACAGCATGCAGTCAAAAAGGTTTCGCGTGACACGAAGAATCGCGCGAGGCATGGCAAAGGGACGCAATATGTCAAATTACATCAAGCTGATCGTGCTTGGGCTGGTGGTGCTGTTCGCTGCCATCGGCTCTAACTACGCACGGGATTTGGCGTATCAGGTGCACGCGATTCTGGTGATGTTGATCGCCGGCGGTCTGTTCATCTGGACGCTTAGAAACACGGAAGAGCCAGATATCCTCGTCGACCGCTCTGGTGAGTATATGGATGACGTGATCCGCTACGGCGTGATCGCAACCGCATTCTGGGGGGTAGTCGGGTTCCTGGCAGGGACTTTTATTGCGTTCCAGCTAGCCTTTCCGGCGCTGAACTTCGAATGGGCGCAGGGCTATCTTAATTTCGGGCGTCTGCGGCCTTTGCATACATCGGCGGTTATCTTTGCCTTTGGCGGTAACGCGTTGATCGCAACTTCGTTCTATGTCGTACAGCGCACCAGCGCTGCGCGACTTTGGGGTGGAAACCTGGCATGGTTCGTGTTCTGGGGCTATCAGCTGTTCATCGTGCTTGCGGCAACCGGTTATATACTTGGTGGAACGCAGTCGAAAGAATATGCCGAACCTGAATGGTACGTTGACCTGTGGCTGACCGTTGTCTGGGTTGCCTACCTGGCTGTTTATCTGGGCACGATCATCAAGCGGAAAGAGCCGCACATCTACGTGGCAAACTGGTTCTATCTGGCCTTTATCGTGACTGTCGCCATGCTGCACCTGGTCAACAACATGACCATCCCGGTCAGCATCTGGGGATCGAAATCGGTCATCGTCTGGTCTGGTGTTCAGGATGCCATGATCCAGTGGTGGTATGGCCACAACGCCGTGGGCTTCTTCCTGACTGCCGGTTTCCTGGGTATGATGTACTACTTCATCCCGAAACAGGCTGAGCGTCCAGTATTCAGCTACAAGCTGTCGATCATCCACTTCTGGGCGCTGATCTTCCTGTATATCTGGGCCGGTCCGCACCACCTGCACTATACCGCGCTGCCTGATTGGGCCTCGACCCTTGGCATGGTATTCTCGGTGATCCTATGGATGCCTTCGTGGGGTGGTATGATAAACGGTCTGATGACCCTGTCGGGTGCATGGGACAAACTACGCACTGACCCAGTGATCCGGATGATGGTGATTTCGGTCGGCTTCTACGGCATGTCCACGTTCGAGGGTCCGATGATGTCGATCCGCGCTGTGAACAGCCTCAGCCACTACACCGACTGGACTATCGGTCACGTACACTCGGGCGCGCTGGGCTGGAACGGTATGATCACCTTTGGTGCTCTTTACTTCCTGGTCCCTGTTCTGTGGAAGCGTGAGCGTCTTTACTCGCTGCAGCTGGTCAGCTGGCACTTCTGGCTCGCCACCATTGGCATCGTTCTCTACGCGGCGTCGATGTGGGTCACCGGTATCATGGAAGGCCTGATGTGGCGTGAAGTGGACGCCAACGGCTTCTTGGTGAATTCGTTCGCTGACACCGTTGCCGCGAAGTTCCCGATGTATGTGGTGCGTGCGCTAGGTGGCGTGATGTTCGTCGCTGGCTCGCTGATCATGTGCTACAACCTGTGGATGACTGTACGGAAAGCGCCGGCCAAAGAGGCCAGCCTGACCGTCGCGGTCCCGGCTGAATAAGGAGGGCCGGAGCAATGGCAATTCTCGACAAACACAAGATCCTCGAGACCAACGCGACCCTCCTGCTGATCTTCAGCTTTCTGGTCGTGACCATCGGTGGCATCGTACAGATCGCGCCCCTGTTCTATCTTGAGAACACCATCGAGAAGGTGGAGGGCATGCGCCCTTACACCCCTCTCGAACTGGCGGGGCGTGAGGTTTATCTGCGCGAAGGCTGCTATGTTTGCCACAGCCAGATGATCCGCCCGATGCGTGATGAGGTTGAACGCTATGGCCACTACTCGCTGGCGGCTGAATCCATGTATGATCATCCGTTCCAATGGGGGTCCAAACGCACCGGGCCGGATATTGCCCGCGTCGGGGGCCGGTATTCGGATCAATGGCAGGTGGACCACCTGCGCGATCCACAATCGGTGGTGCCGGAATCAGTGATGCCGAAATACGGCTTCCTTGAGGATCGTAAGCTAGACGGCAAGTATATCGGTGACATCATGGCGGCAAATGCCGTGGTCGGCACCCCGTATACCGACGAGATGCTTGAACAGGCGCAGGCCGATTTTCGGGCGCAGGCCGATCCGGACAGCGATTATGATGGATTGTTGGAACGCTATGGCGACAAGGTCAATGTGCGTAACTTTGACGGTCAGCCCGAGCTGACTGAAATGGATGCGTTGGTTGCTTACCTCCAGATGCTGGGCACGCTGGTCGATTTCTCGACCTTCACCCCGGACGCAAGCCGTTAAAGGAGGGTGTGATGGAACTATACACAATTCTAAGGCAGTTCGCGGATAGCTGGATGTTGCTGCTCCTGTTCTCGTTTTTTATTGGCATCATCATCTGGGTTTTCCGCCCTGGTGCCAGCAAGGAATACAAGGACACCGCCAACATCCCGTTCCGGCACGCTGATGCCCCAGCGCCCCGTCGGGGCGACGACAAACCCGCCACATCCAAGGAGGCGCGGCAATGAGTAAGACACCTGAAAAACAGCCGGGCGATCCTAACACCACGGGTCACAGCTGGGACGGAATCGAGGAATTCGATAATCCGATGCCACGCTGGTGGCTTTGGACCTTTTACGCGACCATCATTTGGGGCGTGATCTACACGATCATGTATCCCGCATGGCCCTTGGTTCAATCGGCAACCGCCGGTGTGCTGGGTTGGTCCTCGCGCGAGCTGGTGCAGCAGGAAATGGTCGCGTTCGAAGAAGCGAATGCGCCGTGGAATGCCAAGTTGGTGGAAACGCCGCTGGAAGAAATCTCGGCCGACGCGGAGCTGCAACAATACGCAGTTAACTCTGGTGGCGCTGTGTTCCGAACCTGGTGTGCGCAGTGCCACGGATCGGGCGCGCAGGGTGCGCCGGGTTTCCCGAACCTGCTGGATGATGCCTGGCTGTGGGGCGGCTCGCTTGAGGATATCGAGTACACCATCGCCTATGGCATCCGGAACGAGGAAAGCGACGACGCGCGCTATTCCGAGATGCCGGCCTTTGGTGAGATCCTCGAAAAGGATGAGATCACTCAAGTGGTTCAATACGTCATGTCCCTGACCAACGCCCAGACCGATGACGCGGCGGCGCAGGCAGGCAAGATTGTGTTCGAAGACAACTGCGCGGCTTGCCACGGTGATGACGGCAAAGGCGACGTTTCCCAGGGTGCGCCGAATCTGACCGATGCGATCTGGCTTTACGGCGGCAGCCAAGAGGCCCTGACCGAGACGGTCACCTACAGCCGCTTTGGCGTGATGCCCCCATGGGAAAATCGCCTGACCGACGCGCAAATCCGCGCCGTGACGGCCTATGTCCACCAGTTGGGTGGCGGTCAGTAAGGGTTAAAAGAACACCTCCGGGCGGTCTCCCGCCCGAAGGTCTAGGCACCGGCTGTTCCATCTGTTCGCGCGTTTCCAGAACAGCCGGTGCCGATTTTCAAACAATAGGGCTGCAATCTCTGCCGGTCCAGATACGGCATTCAAACCAGTATCAAAGATCGTTCAGATTTACATCGCGCGGGCTTTCTCTCCACCAATGATGTTCGGGCAGCCAGCGCCGCTTGCGACGGCCCGGCTTTGGCGCATCGTAGATGTGAGGCGTATTGATGCGTGTCGCGTTCAAAAAAGATCTGGCGAATACGGTCAGCATGGTTTCCCTCCTGTGCAGAGTTGTTTCTGAGCTTTAAGATTGACCTTTCGCACGCCGAATGCGACTCAATTACCATTTCAATGTGTAAGTAGGGTTTACATATGGACTGGCTATCACTGCCGCCGTTGGCCTCTCTCAGGGCCTTTGCGGCCTTCGCTGAGAAGCGAAGTGTTGTCGAGGCCGGTGCTGCGCTCAATGTTAGCCACGCTGCAATCAGTCAGCAGCTTCGCGCGCTCGAGAAACATCTGGGCGCGGCTCTGCTGGACCGAACGGGCAAAGCGCTGACACTTACCGCGGAAGGTGAGCATCTGGCCCGTGCCCTGCAGCTTGGATTTGGTGCGATCGAGGCTGCTGTGGGTGATCTGGCTCGCTCGGCTCAGGACCGCCCGGTTCATGTGTCGCTGACATCTTCCTTCGCTGCATCTTGGCTGATGCCGCGACTGCCGAGTTTCCGCGCGACGCATCCCGACGTAAACCTGATCCTCGATCCAACCTTTGAGGTGGTCGAGCTGCAACCGGGTGGGGTGGATGTGGCAATCCGTTATGGCGCTGGCGGTTGGCCAGGGGTGGAGTGTGAGATGTTGTTGCAGACGCCGATGGTCATCGTCGCCTCACCCACACTATTGGGTAACAAGACCGATTGGTCCCCGGCAGAACTTGCGCAGTTGCCGTGGCTTGAGGAAATTGGCACGACTGAGGGGACAAAATGGCTGACTGAGCGAGGTGTCGGACCCGAACGCGGCGCGGGGCGTACGCAGCTTCCCGGTAACCTGCTGCTGGATGGTTTGCGGTCTGGGCAAGGGGTCACCGTCACTGTGCGACAATTCGTCGAAGCGGACATCAAAGCGGGCCGCATCGTCGAACTGTTCGCCGAGCCGGATACGCGCGGGTATCATATAGTTACGCAAAAACAAGCTCTTAGGCGATCCGTGAAAATCTTCATCAACTGGCTGAGGCGCGAAGCGCGAAGCCAGCAGTAATTCACGCGTCTAAAGGTGTCTGCTCGATGCGCGTTTTGACCCATGTCAAAGTCCCTTGCCTCGTGATCTGGAAGAACACACACTCAGAATAGCCAGTTGCGGAGCCAGCCTGTGAGCGATTCCAATCCCACCCCCAGTCTCTACGCCGCCAGAGAGCCGATTTTCCCGAGACGTGTGTCCGGCCCGTTTCGCAATTTGAAATGGATCATCATGGCGGTGACGCTGGGCATTTACTATGTGACGCCTTGGATCAGGTGGGATCGCGGGCCAAGCCTTCCGGATCAGGCCGTTCTTCTGGATCTGGCGAACCGCCGATTCTATTTCTTCTGGATCGAGATTTGGCCGCACGAGTTCTATTTTGTCGCTGGGCTGCTGATCATGGCAGGATTGGGTCTGTTCCTGTTCACCTCGGCGCTTGGGCGGGTCTGGTGCGGATATGCCTGCCCGCAGACGGTTTGGACGGACCTGTATATCCTTGTCGAGCGCTGGATCGAGGGCGACCGTAATGCGCGCCTGCGTCTGCACAGGCAGAAAAAGCTGGATTTCCGCAAGGCGCGGCTGCGCCTGACCAAGTGGGTCGCTTGGTTCTTCATCGGGCTCGCAACTGGTGGCGCCTGGGTTTTCTATTTTGCGGATGCACCAACTCTGGCGCGTGATCTGGTCACCGGAAACGCGCATCCAGTGGCCTATACGACGATGCTGATTCTGACCGGCACCACATTTTTCTTCGGTGGCTTTGCACGCGAACAAATCTGCATCTATGCCTGCCCATGGCCGCGCATTCAGGCCGCGATGATGGACGAGGATACCCTGGTCGTCGGATATCGCGAATGGCGGGGTGAACCACGCGGCAAAGGCAAACGTACGGCTGACAGCGAGCTGGGCGATTGCATCGATTGTATGGCTTGCGTCAATGTCTGTCCGGTAGGGATCGACATTCGAGACGGTCAGCAACTGGAATGCATTACCTGTGCGCTTTGCATCGACGCCTGCGATGACATGATGGCCAAGATAGGCAAGCCCCGTGGTCTGATCGATTATATGGCGCTGAGTGATGAGGCCCGCGAACGCGAAGGTCAGCCACCCAAAAACGTTTGGAAACACATCCTGCGTCCGCGCACGATCCTGTACACGGCGCTATGGTCACTGGTCGGATTTGCATTGCTCTTTGCGCTGTTCATTCGTTCGGATATCGATTTGACGGTTGCGCCGGTGCGGAATCCGACTTTCGTTACCCTTTCAGATGGCACGATCCGTAACACCTATGATGTACGCCTGCGCAACAAACATGGCGAGGATCGGCCATTCAAACTGACGATTGCTGGCGATCCTTCGCTGCAGATTGAAATCGAAGGTGTTGAAGGCGAGACTGTTAATGTTACCGCAGATACGGCACAATTGACCCGCGTCTATATCACCGCTCCGCAGGGTACCGCCCCTGCAGCGGCTGACAGCACCTCGGTTCGCATCTGGGTCGAAGATCTGGAAAGTGGTGAGCGGGCCTACAAGGATACCAGTTTCAACGGACGAGGAAGCTGAGAATGGCAGAACGTCAATTCACAGGCAAACACGCATTGGCGGTATTTGTCGCGGCCTTTGGCGTGATCATCACGGTGAACCTCGTCTTGGCTTATAGTGCAATCAAGACCTTTCCGGGGCTTGAGGTGAAGAACTCTTATGTAGCCAGCCAGGAGTTCAATGAACGTTTGAAGGAACAGCAGGCCCTGGGTTGGAACATCAAGGCCGAGCTGACCGGAGGGCTGCTGGTGCTATACATAACCGATCAGACCGGTTCCCCTGTTGAAGTGGCAGATCTGCAGGCCGTGGTGGGGCGCGCCACCCATGTGAAGGAAGACTTCTCGCCGGACTTTACTTTTGATGGCATCGCCTATGCCGCTCCGGCTGCCCTGGGCGAAGGGAACTGGAACATTCGCCTTGTGGCCAAAGCAAAAGATGGTGCCGAGTTCGCGCAACGTGTGCCCCTGTATGTGAAAGGTTAGAGATGGTTGCGCAAGCCACTCCATCTCGGGCAGCCTGTCCTGGCTGCATCGCAGCCCCGGCGGAAGCGGCGCGGCCAATCCCAGAGGATGTGCAGATCGCGCTGTCGCTGCCGGGCATCCACTGCTCGGCCTGCATCTCTACGGTCGAGCGTGAGTTGAATGCCCATCCCGGCGTTGAAGACGCGCGGGTCAATCTCACGCTGAAACGCGCGATGATCAAGGCGGCACCGGATACGCGCGCCGATGATCTGATCCCGGTGTTGGAGCGCGCTGGCTTTGAAGCCCACGAACTGGATCCGGGTGCGCTTTCGGCTACGCAAACCGATAAGGCCGGGCGCGATCTGCTGATGCGGTTGGCAGTGGCGGGTTTTGCTTCGATGAACGTGATGCTGTTATCGGTGTCGGTCTGGTCCGGCGCCACCGATGCGACGCGCGACATGTTCCATTGGATATCGGCGGCGATTGCGCTGCCTGCAATCGCATTCTCGGCCCAGCCTTTCTTTTCCAACGCCTGGAGCGCGCTGCGCGTACGCCGGTTGAATATGGATGTGCCGATTGTTTTGGCGATACTGCTGGCTCTGGTCACGTCGCTTTGGGAAACTGCACTCAGCGGTGAACATGCTTATTTCGACGCGGCTTTGACCCTGACATTCTTCCTGCTAGCGGGCAGGTATTTGGACTATCGCACCCGTGCCGCGGCACGTTCGGCTGCCGAAGAACTAACCGCGCTGGAGGTCCCGCGCGCCATCCGGCTAGTGGATGGGACCGAAGCGGAAGTGGCGGTGGCGAGCCTTAACGTGGGTGATCTGATTCTGGTGCGCCCCGGAGGGCGTATGCCAGTGGATGGCGAAATCATCTCGGGCCAGTCCGAGTTGGACCGGTCGCTGCTGACCGGGGAAACCCTCCCGGTCTTTGCCGAGGCCGGGCTGAACGTCAGTGCTGGTGAGGTTAACCTGACCGGCCCTCTGACAATCCGTGCGACGGCAGTCGGGGAAGATACCTCGCTGCACCGTATGGCGGATCTGGTAGCCATCGCTGAATCGGGCCGATCACGGTATACCTCGCTGGCAGACAAGGCGGCCAAGCTTTATGCGCCGGGGGTGCATATACTGTCCGCGCTCAGCTTCTTAGGATGGTATATTTATTCGGGCGATATCCGGACGGCGCTGAATATCGCTGCGGCGGTTTTGATCATCACATGTCCCTGCGCGCTGGGCTTGGCAGTGCCGGCGGTAACCACTGCAGCATCAGGCCGATTGTTCCGCAGTGGCATGCTGATCAAACACGCGACCGCGTTAGAACGGTTGGCCGAAGTGGATACTGTGGTGTTCGACAAGACCGGAACCCTCACATCCGGTGCGCCTGAGTTGACCAACCTTGGTGATCATTCGCGTAGCGATTTGCAAGTGGCTCTGGCATTAGCCGAAGCGTCTTCGCACCCGTTGTCGCTTGCCCTTGCAAAGGCTGCGCGTGAGGCCGGGATCAAGCCTGCCGCATTGCGCGACGTGGTTGAGGTGCCGGGCTATGGCACCGAAGGCGTTTACCGTGATCAGCAGGTCCGGCTGGGTCGAGCGGCCTGGGTCGGCGGCGAATATGGTGAGCAGACCGCAGCCTGGCTCGCAATCGGATCGCGGACGCCATCGCGCTTTACTTTTACCGACAGTCTGCGCGCAGGCGCTGCCGAGGCGGTCGCGGCTTTCCGTGCGGCAGGCAAAGACGTCATCCTGATTTCCGGCGATACGGAAGGCGCGGTTCAGGCCTTGGCGGGCAAGCTTGGCATTGAGAACTGGATCGCCCAGGCCTTGCCTCAAGACAAAGCTGCCAAAGTGCAGGAACTAAGCGATCAGGGTCGGCACGTTCTGATGGTCGGCGATGGGCTGAACGATACGGCGGCATTGGCGGCGGCGCATGTCTCGATTTCTCCGGCCAGCGCCTTGGATGCCGCGCGGGTGGCGTCGGATATCGTGCTACTGGGCAATGATCTGTCCCCAATCGCTGAGGCTTGCGATACAGCCGTCAGGGCGACGCGTCGGATTCGCGAGAATTTCCGGATCGCCACTGTCTATAACATCATCGCGGTCCCGCTGGCCGTTGCCGGGTTGGCGACACCCCTTATTGCGGCATTGGCGATGTCGACCTCGTCGATTACTGTTTCGCTGAACGCCTTGCGGCTGAGGTAACTCTGATGGAAGTGCTTGCCTATCTGATCCCGATTTCCCTGCTTTTGGGCGGGGTTGGCTTGGTTGCGTTTATCTACACGGTCCGCTCGAACCAGTATGAGGATCCGGAAGGCGATGCGCGCCGTATCCTAAGCGACGAATGGGATGACAAGCCCAAGCCCTGACAGAGGCGTCAACAGCCCTTGAAATTGCCGCAATGCCCGGCTATGTCCGGCCCATCCGCTAGAAGAGAGATTGTAGCCTCATGGCAACCTTAAACCCGATCCAGTTCATTCAGCAGGTCCGCGCAGAAGTCGCAAAGGTCGTCTGGCCGACCCGTCGTGAGGTTCTGTTGACCACGGTCATGGTGTTCATCATGGCGGCGCTGACGGCTGTGTTCTTTGCTCTGGTTGATCTGGGCATTCGCGGCGGTCTGCAACTGGTACTCGGCGCGTTTAGCTAAGCCGGTTTGGGCAAGCTGAAACGCGACTGCCCCCTTGCACAGCTTGCGATGTCAGAGTAGGTGACATGACTATTCGGAATGGGCGTGCGGCGAATCGGGCTGCGCGCCGCTTTTTATTCCGGGTGACGCAATAGGATTTCAACGAAGGGCGCGATGCGTCGCAGCCCAAAGGCAAACAAGGACGACAGGTTCATGGCGAAACGGTGGTATTCGGTCAGCGTTCTTTCGAATTTCGAAAAGAAGATCGCAGAGCAGATCCGCACGTCGGTGGCTGAGCAGGGCCTTGAAGACGATATCGACGAGGTACTGGTGCCCACCGAAGAGGTGATCGAAGTGCGCCGGGGCAAGAAGGTCACCACCGAACGTCGCTTTATGCCGGGTTACGTGCTGGTACACATGGAAATGTCGGATCAGGGCTATCACCTGATCAACTCGATCAATCGCGTTACCGGCTTCCTGGGCCCTCAGGGTCGCCCGATGCCGATGCGCGACGCCGAGGTGAACCAGATCCTCAACCGCGTTCAGGAAGGTGAAGAAGCGCCCAAGCTGATGATCAGCTTCGAGGTCGGCGAGAAGGTCAAGGTCAACGACGGCCCGTTCGAGGATTTCGACGGCATGGTCGAAGGTGTGGACGACGAGAACCAGAAACTGAAAGTTTCGGTTTCGATCTTTGGCCGCGAAACACCGGTCGAGCTGGACTTTACGCAGGTCACCAAGCAGAGCTGATTGGTTTCCATCGTACCATCGTTTGGGGTGCCTTATGGGCACCCTTTTTACGTTTGGGGCGTGCTCATCTGCCAGACAGTTTGATCCTCACCAAAACCTTTAAGTGATACAGTTCCGACCGGTTCGCAGAGTGTCGGGAGAAATGCTGCGGCTGTATCCGAAAGGACATGGTCGCAATCCAAGTCTGTGGCCGCCGCTACAAGTCTAGCCGCCAAATTGACGTCTGGACCGATGGCCGTGAAATCCAGCCGGTCCCCGCCACCTACATTGCCATAATGGAAGCGACCGTGATGAATTGCAGTGCGCACGCCTAGCTTTTGCTGAAAATCGGCCTCGGCCAGCGACGCCACACCCTCGCGCACCGCTGCGATGGCGGCCTGAATCTGCACCTTTGGCGGAAGATTCGTGCTGGTTGGGAAGATGGCAAAAAAGCCGTCGCCCATGAACTTCAGAATCTCTCCGCCGTGGTCCATGACCGACGGGACAAGGCAATCAAACGTGTCATTCAGCAGCCGGACCAGCGTATCGCCGGAAACCGAATTCGAAAGGCGGGTAAATCCCTTGAGATCCGCAAACAGGATAACGGCCTCGATTTTGCTGCCATCACCGCGATGTACTTTACCGTCCAGAATGTGGGCGCCACTGTTACGGCCGACATAGGTCGACAGAAGGTAGGTCGCGTCGAGCCGCAGCATATAGGTCTCGGTCAGGCGGGCGAGCGGACCGCGAACCCGGCTCAGGATCGCTAGATCACTCTCTGAAAACCCACCGGGCGTGGCACTTGACCAAGTGCAGACATGGGTATCGCCGTTGAGATAGATCAGCGGTTGCGCCAGATAATCGGTGAAGCCCTGCTCGCGCAATTCGCCGACAATGATGTAATCCTCGGGGCAGCTGGGGTCTTCCAGATGGCGGCGGATGGGTTGCTGACGCTCGATCACATGCGGCAGGGGGTTATCGGTGTAGATCGCCTCGGTGAACAATTGAGACGGCGCGTCGACCCGATCAACGCCAGCGTCCGCTTTCCACAGGAAACGTCGACCCATCAGATTGGGATGCAGCGTCCAGATGAACAAACCGAACCGGTCGATGGCGACACCGGCATCCAGCAGACGGGTACAGATACCTTCGATGATATCGACCGCATTTCCAGCTGGACGGGCACCGTCAACCATCCACTCGATCAAAGCGTCGATCTTGTCCTGTTTTGGGATCGGTTCCGGTGGGGTCGGCATAGTGGCACCCTCAAGATAGAACGCCGCGATGCAAACAGACACCGCGGCGTTATTTGTATCAGCCTCGCAGTGGCTGAAACGACTGAGTGCGCGACTTACTGCGCTTGAACCATAGCCGCACGCAACAGTTGCGGGCGGTCGGTCTGGGACGGCAGGAAGACGGCTTGCGAACCGGCATCCAGTGCCGAAAGGCTCGCATCGTACCACTGCATCGCAAGATCGCGACGCTGTTGCACACCAAAGCCTTCGCGCAGGTGGTGGCCGATCAACTCTCCATAGGCAGGCTCACCCATCGCGACTAGCATCAATGCGGAACCGACTGCCGTGTCCATGTTGTCCTGACGGTAGCCCATCGACAGACAGACCTTGCTTGTCGCGGCAAGATCAGCGGGGCTGAGGCCCGAGTCCAGCGCAAGCTTGCGTACCTGGGTTTCAGCTTCTGCCTTCGAGCTGATCGACAGCGCATCAACTTGCGGTGCCAACATTTCACCGTACGAGTCGCATTGTGCGCTTACCTGATCTGGCGTCAGCCCCTGGATATCCGCCATCAGATCTTCGCCACGCGCCATCGCATAGCTGCGAGCAAGGCAGAACTGTTCGCTGAGGGCAAAATCGGCATCCGTCATGTTCGACAACGTCGTGTAGCCGCCATTGGTCGAAGTTTGCAGCATCACACCGCTACACCGATTGGCGAGCGATGGGCCTCCGGTCCCACCGGAAAACAGGCTCGGCAGGCTGGCAGAGGCGGTTTCAGTTGTATTGGCCTCGGGCTCTGGTTCCTGAGCTTGAGGAACCACAACCGGAATCGTGGTTGCTGGGGCTTGTGCTGGTGCCTGAGGGGCGGCAGCCAGGGCAGAGCCGGTTTGTATCTGCCGGCGGTATTCCATCAAAAGCGGTTGGCCTGCGAGTTGAGTGGTCGTCTGACCGCCGCTTGTCGCCCAGTAATAGGCCTGCATCAGGAAGTCGCGCTGATAGGGCTGGAAGTCATAGCCATTCACGGGGTAGCCCATCGAGACCTGATAGCGTTCGATCGCAGACCGTGTGCCACGACCGACTTGACCATCAACGCGACCCGCATTGTAGCCGAAATAGTTGAGCGCGGTCTGGGTTTGCGCCCCTTGTGTGGTCGACGGAATTCCGGGGCGATAGGTGCGTGTTGTTGTTGACCTCGTCCGGGCTTGCTGTTTTCTCTGCTGATCCCGGCCGATAGCGTAGCCGATGACGCCACCAACCACAGCACCGCCCAGTATCTCGCCAGCATCGGCCCGCGCGGTCTGAGGAGAAGACGCCGCAAATGACAGCGCGATGCCAACTGTTATTAATAAACGAATGATCATAATTAACCTCCACCAAAAATACTAATTTCGTCGAGTATAGCACAGCTGCGAGTATTGAGGTGAGGGGGGTGGCGGAAACCCGACCATCCCGCAACCACCGCGCAGATTCTGCATTGATATTAATTTCTTAAGAGTTGTCAGTCGCACCTTGTTAGTAACGATCTGTACGCCGTGAGCGTATAAGACCCACTTGGGGGCTTGATTCGATGTGTGAGAGCAGGGCAGGCCACTTGCCAACCCCGCCGTTCCGCTGTAAGTGCCGCCCCTATCGTCTTCGGGCGAGATTCTCTCGTGGGAGGTTGCTGGGATCGCGATCCCGGATCGGACCACGCAACATAGTCTGGGTGAAACGCGTTTCACCTAAGTTGAAAGGAAAACCAAATGGCCAAGAAGCTTGCTGGTACAATGAAGCTGCAGGTTCCTGCAGGTCAGGCGAACCCGTCGCCGCCAGTTGGTCCGGCGCTGGGTCAGCGCGGCATCAACATCATGGAATTCTGCAAGGCGTTCAACGCCAAGACCGCAGACATGGAGCCCGGCGCCCCGTGCCCGACCGTGATCACCTACTATCAGGACAAGTCCTTCACCATGGACATCAAGACGCCGCCCGCGTCTTACTACCTGAAAAAAGCGGCTGGTCTGAAGCCGGTCGGCAAGCGGAACCGCCCTCGTGGTGCGGAAAACCCAGGTCGTGAGACCGTGGCAACCGTAACCTCGAAGCAGGTTCGTGAAATCGCCGAAGCCAAAATGAAAGATCTGAACGCCAACGACGTCGAAGGCGCAATGCAGATCATCCTGGGCTCGGCCCGCTCAATGGGCATCGAGGTGAAGTAAGATGGCAAAACTCGGTAAACGTACCCGCGCTGCGCGCGAAGCTGTCGCTGGCAAGGAAAACCTGTCGGTCGAAGAAGCTGTTTCCCTGGTCAAAGGCAACGCAACCTCAAAATTCGACGAGACCATCGAGATCGCTCTGAACCTCGGCGTTGACACCCGTCACGCGGACCAGATGGTTCGCGGCGTTGTTGGCCTGCCGAACGGTACCGGCAAAGCGATGCGCGTTGCTGTATTTGCTCGTGGCCCCAAGGCAGACGAAGCGAAAGAAGCGGGCGCAGATATCGTTGGCGCGGAAGACCTGATGGAAACCATTCAGGGCGGCACCATCGAATTTGATCGCTGCATTGCAACCCCGGACATGATGCCGATCGTCGGTCGTCTGGGTAAAGTGCTCGGCCCCCGCAACCTGATGCCGAACCCCAAAGTTGGCACCGTGACCATGGACGTGAAAGCGGCTGTGGAAGCAGCAAAAGGTGGTGAAGTTCAGTTCAAGGCGGAAAAAGGCGGCGTTGTGCACGCCGGCGTTGGCAAAGCGTCCTTCGACGAAGCCAAGCTGGTCGAGAACGTCCGTGCCTTCATCTCGGCTGTTGCGAAGGCCAAACCGTCGGGTGCCAAAGGCACCTATATGAAGAAAATCGCGCTGAGCTCGACCATGGGCCCGGGTGTGACTCTGGACGTGGCGGCTGCTGCGGGCGAATAAGCCTCAGCGTTTAGCTGTGAGAACTTGATCCCGGGTGGTGCGAACTGCCCGGGATTTTTATTGCGTGCCACATGAGAAACAGGCTGTAGCTGTGTGATAGCGTGGTTGCTTGCACATCAATTGAAATCTTGAAGTTTTGCCAATTTCAAACCCGGTTACAGCTAAGCTGACTAAAAAGCAGCGATACGCACAAACATAGATTCACTGCTTCAGCAGCGGTGGCTAAAGAAGCGATTGAACTAGGGGGTGCGGTCTGACACAGTTCCCCCATTGCCGTGTAGTAGCTGTTCGAGAATACCCATCAATGAACCAAAATATTCGTCAGAAATCACTTCCAGAAGATCGACGCGCCTTTTGGGACCAGTTTTATGCGAAATCGGCAGGGTCATGGGAGCTTACCTTGCCGTCGCAATTCGCAGCGTTTGTGGCAAATGAGATTGATCGGCAGTCACATGTCATTGACGTAGGGTGTGGGAATGCCCGTGACAGTTTTTTCTTTTCACGACACGGGTTCAAAGTGACCGGCATGGATGCGTCTGAGGCAGCGATTGCGTCAGCGCAAAAGCATGCACAAAAGCAGGGCGGCGACGATCTTGAATTTGTTCAGACCAATCTCGAAGATGGATTGATTGAGCGTGTGTTGTCCGAGCGACGATCTGAAATCGTTTGCGTTTATGCTCGGTTCTTTTTGCATGCGATCACAGATGATGAAGAAGATGCTCTGATCCGGGCGCTGCGGAGCGAGTGCAGGCCTGGCGATGTCGTAGCGTTCGAATATCGAACGTTGGCGGACCGAGCCACAACGAAAATTGCGGCGCCGCATTTCCGGCGATACGTAAGTGCGACGGATCTGGATTCAAAAATGGAAGCCTCAGAATTCCGAAAGTGTTATGGCGTCGAAGGCAGTGGTTTCGCAAAATATAAAACAGAAGATGCGATCGTCGCCCGCGCGATCTATGAAAAAACACAATGACAGAAGAAGAGTTAATCAAGGAGCTTGCCTCACTTCGAGAGCATGTTTTCACCCATGCTGCGGCACAAACTGCACTACCACGGCCTCGTAAAACGCGCTTGGCTGTCAATTCGCTAAAGGAACCAATAAAGCGCTTGGAAAACCAGGCGCTATTTGATGACTGGGAAGAGACCTATATCCTTCTTTGCTGCCATGGGAGAACAAAGCCTGCCCGGACGCACGGTAGGCTAAAGCACATGGAGACTCGCTATGCGGATCAGGGCAAAGAGGCGCGCTTTGCCTCATTTTTTGAGCGCGTGAAGCAGACGCTACACCCCGATTTCATTACACCGCATGGCTATAACAGAACATTCGGGGAAAAGGCTGGCGATGATATCTTTTCAAAACTTGACGCCGAGCTTGCACCCGTAATTCGTTTGGGGAAGCCGATCATTCTGTACGCTGGCGCTTTGTTGGGTCATGTTCGCGAGGGTGGATTGATTGGTCACGACGATGATGTCGATTTTGCGGTGTATCTGGGTGAGTCAACGCTTGAAGGTGTTGCAGGAAAATGGGCCGAATATCAGCGAGAATTGCTGGAAAGCGATTGCTTGGATGCCAATTCGCTAAAAAACAGCATACCTATATTCAAAGTTAAAAATAACTTGGGTATTGATATCGATCTGTTTCCGGCTTGGACGGAGAACGGGCGCTTTAGCGTGTATCCGTACTCACTTTATGATCTGCCGGAAAGCGCGATTTTCCCGCTTAAATCTCTTAACGGTGGGGAAATCATGCTACCGCAGGACGCGCCCGCATTGCTGGCGCAGAGTTACGGTGAAAATTGGCGGATACCGGACCCGCTGTTTCATTTCGCTTGGCGAAGGGCGCGCCGCAAGTTTGCACCTTTGCTTCAGCACGACTTTAGTATCGGTTGAAAGCACCGCATCATCGTGTCCTCAAGCAACAGTCGCATTTGCGTCACGGGATAAACTGGAGAAATACTTGTCCAGATCAATATGCGGATAGGCGCTATGTCGTGGCTGGGGCGAAGCTATGGTGCGCGCAGCGAAATCCGCAAGCCTTAGTGTCGGCTCGTTTTCTGGAAACCGAGATGCCTCAGAACAGTTTCAACTATGTCGCAGCCCCTGCGCGGGAGGTGCAAGTCGCCTAAATTTACCTCTTGGAAACCCGGCCTATCTGTCCTAAGTAGACCTGCGGAATAAAGCGTGCGATTCGTCGTGCGCTTTATTTTGTTTCGTCCAAGACGGTGGGTGGGTCCATCTGGCCCCTTAATTCCCTGCCTGAGACGGGTAAGACCAAAGAATTCTGAGGGTCACGATCCTCGGGCGCATTTTGGCCAATCCCGTAACAACGGACCTGAACGCCGGAGCGAAAGCTGCGGCAAATATGAGCCGGGGTGAGATATCGCCCCTAACTTGGAGAGAACTGTGGATAGAGCCCAGAAAGAGAAAGTGGTCGAGGAACTCGGCCAAATCTTCGAAAGCTCTGGCGTCGTAGTGGTTTCGCACTACGCCGGTCTGACAGTTGCCGAGATGCAGGACCTTCGCGCACGTGCTCGTGACGCGGGTGGTGCCGTGCGTGTTGCCAAGAACAGGCTCGCCAAAATCGCCCTTGAGGGTAAGCCGTGTGAAAGCATGGCCGACCTGCTGACAGGGATGACCGTTCTGACCTATTCCGAGGACCCCGTGGCAGCTGCCAAGGTGGCCGAGGACTTCGCCAAGGATAATAAGAATTTTGAGATCCTCGGCGGTGCAATGGGCGAGAACGCTCTGGACCGCAAAGGCGTCGAAACAGTTTCGAAAATGCCGTCTCGTGAAGAGCTTATTGCTTCGATCGTTGGCTGCATTGGCGCACCTGCTTCGAACATCGCCGGCGCGATTGGCGCACCTGCAAGCAACATCGCAAGCATCCTTTCCACCATCGAAGAGAAGGCGGAAGCTGCGTAAGCGGTTGGCACTGAATGATCTGCGTAGGGGAACCACCCTGACGTTGGAACACACACTGTAAAACGGAAAGAGCTAATACAATGGCTGATCTGAAAGCACTCGCAGAAAGCATCGTGGGTCTGACCCTGCTGGAAGCACAAGAACTGAAAACCATCCTCAAAGACGAATACGGCATCGAGCCCGCAGCTGGCGGCGCCGTAATGGTTGCAGCTGGTGGCGACGCCGGTGGCGCAGCTGAGGAAGAAAAAACCGAATTCGACGTCGTTCTGAAGAACGCCGGCGCTTCGAAAATCAACGTGATCAAAGAAGTTCGCGGCATCACCGGTCTGGGCCTGAAAGAAGCCAAAGAGCTGGTCGAAGCTGGCGGCAAGATCAAAGAAGGCGTGTCGAAAGACGAAGCCGAGGAAGTCAAAGGCAAGCTGGAAGCAGCTGGCGCCGAAGTCGAGCTGGCCTAAGCCAACCGACAGGTGCATCGCTGATGCGCCGCAAAATTTGGCTGGGTCCGGAGAAATCCGGGTCCAGCCGAACCTGTCTTAGAAAGGGCCTCATTGTCTGGGGCGTTTTCTAAGACACGGTTTTCGGATCGGGAGGCCACCTTCGGGACGGTGGTCACGAATTGATCCGGACGTGTCGTCTCGATTGTGCAAGATGCCGGGGCCCGACGGTGTCTTTGCCCGCTGAGAACATCGAAAGGTGACATCTGACATGGCTCAAACGTTCCTTGGCCAGAAACGTCTTCGTAAATATTACGGCAAAATCCGCGAAGTTTTGGAAATGCCGAACCTCATTGAGGTGCAGAAATCTTCTTATGATCTTTTCCTGCGCTCCGGCGATGCAGAACAGCCCACAGACGGCGAAGGCATCAAAGGCGTGTTCCAGTCGGTTTTCCCGATCAAGGATTTCAACGAAACTTCCGTTCTGGAGTTCGTGAAATACGATCTGGAAAAACCCAAATACGACGTCGAAGAGTGCATGCAGCGCGACATGACCTACAGCGCGCCGCTGAAGGTCACGCTGCGTCTGATCGTGTTTGATGTAGATGAGGACACCGGCGCTAAATCGGTCAAAGACATCAAAGAACAGGACGTGTTCATGGGCGATATGCCCCTGATGACACCGAACGGCACCTTCATCGTGAACGGTACCGAGCGTGTGATCGTGTCCCAGATGCACCGTTCGCCTGGTGTGTTCTTTGATCACGACAAGGGCAAGACCCATTCCTCGGGCAAACTGCTTTTTGCTTGCCGCATCATCCCGTATCGCGGCAGCTGGCTGGACTTTGAGTTCGACGCCAAGGACATCGTGTTCGCCCGTATCGACCGTCGTCGTAAACTGCCTGTGACAACCCTGCTTTATGCGCTGGGTCTGGATCAGGAAGCGATCATGGACGCGTATTACAACACCGTGTCCTACAAGCTGGACAAGAAGAAAGGCTGGGTCACGCCCTTCTTCCCAGAGCGTGTGCGCGGTACCCGTCCGACATATGATCTGATCGACGCGAAATCGGGCGAAGTGATTGCCGAAGCGGGCAAGAAAGTCACCCCGCGCGCGGTCAAAAAGCTGATCGACGAAGGCGCTGTTACCGACCTGCTGGTGCCCTTCGACAACATCGTCGGCAAGTATGTCGCCAAGGACATCATCAACGAAGAAAACGGCGCGATCTATGTCGAAGCCGGTGATGAGCTGACCCTGGAGTATGATAAAGACGGCGACCTGATCGGCGGCACCGTCAAGGACCTGATGGATGCGGGCATCACCGACATCCCGGTTCTGGACATCGACAACGTCAACGTTGGCCCCTACATGCGCAACACCATGGCTCAGGACAAGAACCTGAACCGTGAAAGCGCGCTGATGGACATCTACCGCGTCATGCGTCCGGGCGAGCCTCCCACCGTCGAGGCTGCGTCGGCTCTGTTCGACACCCTGTTCTTCGACAGCGAGCGCTATGACCTGTCCGCCGTTGGTCGTGTGAAGATGAACATGCGTCTGGCTCTGGATGCGCCGGACACCCTGCGCACGCTGCGCCGCGAAGACATCGTGGCCTGCATCAAGGCGCTGGTGGAACTGCGTGACGGTAAAGGCGACGTGGACGATATCGACCACCTCGGCAACCGTCGTGTCCGTTCGGTCGGCGAACTGATGGAAAACCAGTATCGCGTTGGCCTGCTGCGTATGGAGCGCGCGATCAAAGAGCGCATGTCGTCGGTCGAAATCGACACCGTCATGCCGCAAGACCTGATCAACGCGAAACCCGCTGCGGCTGCTGTTCGTGAATTCTTTGGCTCATCGCAGCTGTCGCAGTTCATGGACCAGACCAACCCGCTTTCGGAAGTCACCCACAAACGCCGTCTCTCGGCGCTTGGCCCGGGCGGTCTGACGCGTGAGCGTGCGGGCTTTGAGGTCCGCGACGTACACCCGACCCACTATGGCCGGATGTGCCCGATTGAAACGCCGGAAGGTCCGAATATCGGTTTGATCAACTCGCTGGCCACCTTCGCCCGCGTGAACAAGTATGGCTTCATCGAAACACCTTACCGCGTTGTTAAAGACGCCGAGGTGACCGATGAGGTTCACTACATGTCCGCGACCGAGGAAATGCGTCACACCGTGGCGCAGGCGAACGCGACGCTGGACGCCGATGGCAAGTTCATCAACGATCTGGTTTCGACCCGTCAGGCTGGTGACTACACTCTGGCTCCGCGTGAGAATGTGGACCTGATCGACGTGTCGCCGAAACAGCTGGTATCAGTTGCTGCATCGCTGATCCCGTTCCTTGAAAATGACGACGCCAACCGCGCTCTGATGGGCTCGAACATGCAACGTCAGGCGGTTCCGCTGCTGCGCGCCGAAGCGCCGCTGGTCGGTACCGGGATCGAGGAAAAGGTCGCGATCGACTCAGGCGCTGCGATTCAGGCGAAACGCGCCGGTATCATCGACCAGGTCGATGCCCAGCGTATCGTTATTCGCGCCACCGAGGATTTGGAACTGGGCGACGCTGGCGTTGACATCTATCGTCTGCGCAAATTCCAGCGGTCGAACCAGAACACCTGCATCAACCAGCGTCCGCTGATCAAGGTGGGTGACACCGTCCAGAAGGGCGAAGTTATTGCCGACGGTCCGTCGACCGATATGGGTGAACTGGCGCTTGGTAAGAACGTGGTCGTCGCGTTCATGCCGTGGAACGGTTACAACTACGAAGACTCGATCCTGATCTCGGAACGTATCGCGCGTGACGACGTCTTCACCTCGGTCCATATCGAGGAGTTCGAAGTCGCCGCCCGTGACACCAAGCTGGGCCCGGAAGAGATCACCCGCGACATTCCGAACGTCGGTGAAGAAGCGCTGCGCAACCTCGACGAGGCAGGCATCGTTTACATCGGTGCGGATGTTGAGCCGGGCGATATTCTGGTCGGCAAGATCACTCCGAAGGGCGAAAGCCCGATGACCCCGGAAGAAAAGCTGCTGCGCGCCATCTTTGGTGAGAAAGCATCTGACGTGCGCGACACCTCGCTACGCGTGAAGCCGGGTGACTACGGTACGGTTGTTGAGGTCCGCGTCTTCAACCGTCACGGCGTCGAAAAAGACGAGCGTGCGCTGCAGATCGAGCGTGAGGAAGTCGAGCGTCTGGCCCGTGACCGGGACGACGAGCTGGCGATCCTGGACCGCAACATCTATGCGCGTCTGCAAGGTCTGATCCTTGGCAAAACCGCTGTCAAAGGCCCGAAAGGCGTCAAACCAGGCTCGGTGATCACCGAGGACCTGCTGGAAACCTTGACCCGCGGTCAGTGGTGGCAGTTGGCACTGGAAGGTGAGCAGGACGCACAGATCGTTGAAGCCCTGAACGAGCAGTACGAAGTGCAAAAGCGTGCTCTGGACGCCCGTTTCGAGGACAAGGTCGAGAAAGTCCGCCGTGGCGACGACCTGCCGCCGGGTGTGATGAAGATGGTCAAAGTCTTCATCGCCGTGAAGCGCAAGCTGCAGCCGGGCGACAAGATGGCTGGTCGTCACGGGAACAAAGGTGTGATTTCCAAGGTTGTTCCGATGGAAGACATGCCGTTCCTGGCCGATGGTACGCCCGTTGACTTCTGTCTGAACCCGCTGGGTGTGCCTTCGCGTATGAACGTTGGTCAGATCCTTGAAACACACATGGGTTGGGCCGCACGCGGTCTGGGTCTGAACATCGACGACGCTCTGGGTGAATACCGCCGGTCCGGCGATCTGACCCCGGTGCGCGAAGCGATGAAGCTGGCCTATGGCGAGAATGTCTACGAAGAAGGCATCACCGGTCTAGACGAGGATGGCCTGATCGAGGCTGCGGGCAACGTGACCCGTGGTGTTCCGATCGCAACCCCGGTCTTCGACGGTGCCAAAGAGGCGGATGTCAACGACGCGCTGGTGCGTGCGGGCTTCTCGGAAAGCGGTCAGTCGGTTCTGTTCGACGGTCGCACCGGTGAGCAATTTGCACGTCCGGTGACCGTGGGCATCAAGTACCTGCTGAAACTGCACCACCTAGTGGATGACAAGATCCACGCGCGTTCAACCGGGCCGTACAGCCTGGTCACCCAGCAGCCGCTGGGTGGTAAGGCGCAGTTCGGTGGTCAGCGCTTTGGTGAGATGGAAGTCTGGGCTCTGGAAGCTTACGGCGCCGCCTACACCCTGCAGGAGATGCTGACGGTGAAATCGGATGACGTCGCCGGCCGGACCAAGGTCTATGAGTCGATCGTCAAGGGCGAGGATAACTTTGAAGCGGGCGTACCGGAATCGTTCAACGTTCTGGTTAAAGAAGTCCGTGGTCTCGGCCTGAATATGGAACTCCTGGATGCGGAGGTTGAGGAGTAAGGGCCTTGCCCTTTCTCCCGTCCCCCCTTCCGCAAGATTTGAGGTAACAAATGAACCAGGAAATCACCAACAACCCGTTCAACCCGCTAACGCCCCCAAAGGTTTTTGACGAGATCAAGGTCTCGCTGGCGTCGCCCGAGCGGATCCTGTCTTGGTCCTATGGCGAGATCAAGAAACCCGAAACCATCAACTACCGGACGTTCAAGCCCGAACGTGACGGCCTGTTCTGCGCGCGTATCTTTGGCCCGATCAAAGATTACGAATGTCTGTGCGGCAAATATAAGCGGATGAAGTATCGCGGCGTTGTCTGCGAGAAATGCGGTGTGGAAGTCACCCTGCAGAAAGTCCGCCGCGAGCGTATGGGCCACATCGAACTGGCCGCGCCCGTTGCACATATCTGGTTCCTGAAATCGCTACCGTCCCGCATCGGTCTGATGCTGGACATGACGCTGCGCGATCTGGAACGCGTTCTGTACTTTGAAAACTACGTCGTCATCGAGCCCGGTCTGACCGACCTGACCTACGGCCAGATGCTGACCGAAGAAGAGTACATGGATGCGCAGGATGCCTATGGCATGGATGCGTTCACCGCGAATATCGGTGCCGAAGCCATCCGTGAGATGCTGGCCCAGATCGATCTGGAAGCCGAAGCCGAGCAGCTGCGCGCTGATCTGGCCGAAGCAACCGGCGAACTGAAGCCCAAGAAGATCATCAAGCGTCTGAAGGTTGTCGAATCCTTCCTCGAGTCGGGCAACCGGCCTGAGTGGATGGTCATGACCGTGATCCCGGTCATTCCGCCGGAACTGCGTCCGCTGGTTCCGCTGGATGGTGGCCGGTTCGCGACCTCGGATCTGAACGATCTGTATCGCCGCGTCATCAACCGGAACAACCGTCTGAAGCGTCTGATCGAGCTGCGCGCGCCTGACATCATCGTCCGCAACGAAAAGCGGATGCTGCAGGAATCCGTGGACGCTCTGTTCGACAACGGCCGTCGTGGCCGCGTGATCACCGGCGCCAACAAGCGTCCGCTGAAATCGCTGTCGGACATGCTGAAAGGCAAGCAGGGCCGCTTCCGTCAGAACCTTCTGGGTAAGCGCGTCGACTTCTCGGGCCGTTCGGTCATCGTGACCGGTCCGGAGCTGAAGCTGCACCAGTGTGGTCTGCCCAAGAAGATGGCGTTGGAGCTGTTCAAGCCGTTCATCTACTCGCGCCTTGAAGCCAAGGGTCTGTCTTCGACTGTTAAGCAAGCGAAGAAACTGGTCGAGAAAGAACGTCCCGAAGTGTGGGATATCCTCGACGAGGTGATCCGCGAACATCCTGTCATGCTGAACCGTGCGCCGACGCTGCACCGTCTTGGCATTCAGGCGTTCGAGCCGGTTCTGATCGAAGGTAAAGCCATCCAGCTGCACCCGCTGGTCTGCTCGGCCTTTAACGCCGACTTCGACGGGGACCAGATGGCCGTTCACGTCCCGCTAAGCCTTGAGGCGCAGCTGGAAGCGCGTGTTCTGATGATGTCGACGAACAACGTTCTGTCGCCTGCAAACGGTGCACCGATCATCGTTCCGTCGCAGGATATGATCCTGGGTCTGTACTATGTGACCCTCGAACGCGAAGGCATGCCGGGCGAAGGCAAGGTCTTCGGTTCGATCGAAGAAGTTCAGCACGCGCTGGACGCCGGTGAGGTGCATCTGCACTCGAAAATCACCGCGCGGATCACGCAGATCGACGACGAAGGCAACGAAGTTCAGAAGCGCTATGAAACCACTCCGGGCCGTCTGCGTCTGGGTGCATTGCTGCCGATGAACAACAAAGCCCCGTTCGAGCTGGTCAACCGCCTGCTGCGGAAGAAAGAAGTGCAGCAGGTGATCGACACCGTCTACCGTTACTGCGGTCAGAAAGAGTCGGTTATCTTCTGTGACCAGATCATGTCGATGGGCTTCAAAGAAGCGTTCAAGGCGGGCATCTCGTTCGGTAAGGACGACATGGTCATCCCGGATGACAAGTGGGGCATCGTTGATGACACCCGCGGTCAGGTGAAGGACTTTGAACAGCAGTACATGGACGGCCTGATCACTCAGGGCGAAAAGTACAACAAAGTTGTTGATGCCTGGTCGAAGTGTAACGACCGCGTCACCGAAGCGATGATGAGCACCATCTCGGACGTTGCCAAGGCCGAAGACGGGTCAGATCAAGAGCCGAACTCGGTCTACATGATGGCCCACTCCGGTGCGCGTGGCTCGGTCACTCAGATGAAACAGCTGGGCGGTATGCGCGGCCTGATGGCTAAGCCGAACGGTGACATCATCGAAACGCCGATCATCTCGAACTTTAAAGAAGGTCTGACCGTTCTCGAGTACTTCAACTCGACCCACGGTGCCCGTAAGGGTCTGTCGGATACCGCTCTGAAGACGGCGAACTCGGGTTACCTGACCCGTCGTCTGGTCGACGTCGCACAGGACTGTATCGTTCGTGAGATCGACTGTGGCACCGAGCGTGCGATCACTGCCGAAGCAGCCGTGAACGACGGTGAGGTTGTCGCCTCGCTGGCGGAACGTGTGCTGGGCCGTGTGGCCGCAGACGATGTTCTGCGTCCGGGTACGGATGAGGTGATCGTGGCTGCAGGTCAGCTGATCGACGAACGTATGGCGGACACCATCGACGAAGCCGGTGTTGCCTCGATGCGCATCCGCTCGCCTCTGACCTGTGAGTCCGAGGAAGGCGTCTGCGCCACCTGCTACGGTCGTGACCTTGCACGGGGTACCATGGTGAACACAGGTGAGGCTGTCGGCATCATCGCCGCTCAGTCCATCGGTGAACCCGGTACGCAGCTGACGATGCGGACTTTCCACATCGGTGGTGTTGCGCAAGGTGGTCAACAGTCGTTCCAGGAAGCCAGCCAGGAAGGTGTCGTTTCCTTCGAGAACCCGCAGATTCTGGTCAATGCCGCAGGCGAAAGCCTCGTTATGGGCCGGAACATGAAGCTGGTGATCAGCGACGAACACGGCGAAGAGCGTGCCAGCCACAAGCTGGGCTACGGCTCCAAGCTGTTCGTCAAGGACGGCACCAAGGTGGCCCGTGGCGACAAGCTGTTCGAATGGGATCCCTACACCCTGCCGATCATCGCCGAGAAAGCCGGTACCGCGAAATATGTCGACCTTGTTTCGGGCCTTGCGGTCCGGGATGAGACCGACGATGCAACCGGCATGACCCAGAAGATCGTGATCGACTGGCGCGCGGCCCCCAAAGGCAGCGACCTCAAGCCCGAGATCATTCTGGTTGGTGAAGATGGCGAGCCGGTCCGCAACGATGCGGGCAACCCGGTTCACTATCCGATGTCGGTGGATGCGATCCTGTCCGTCGAAGATGGTCAGACCATCGAAGCCGGTGACGTTGTTGCGCGTATCCCGCGTGAAGGCGCCAAGACCAAGGACATCACCGGTGGTCTGCCACGTGTGGCCGAACTGTTCGAAGCCCGTCGTCCGAAAGATCACGCGATCATCGCAGAAGCCGATGGTTACGTGCGCTTTGGCCGCGACTACAAGAACAAGCGCCGCATCAGCATCGAACCGGCTGACGAGTCCATGGAGACCATCGAATACATGGTACCCAAGGGCAAGCACATCCCGGTCGCCGAAGGGGACTTCATCCAGAAGGGTGAATACCTGATGGACGGTAACCCGGCTCCGCATGACATCCTGTCCATCATGGGTGTCGAAGCGCTGGCGGATTACATGATCGACGAAGTGCAGGACGTTTATCGTCTGCAGGGCGTTAAGATCAACGACAAGCACATCGAGGTCATCGTGCGCCAGATGCTGCAGAAGTGGGAGATCCTGGATTCAGGTGACACCACCCTGCTGAAAGGCGAACATGTCGACAAGCAAGAGTTCGACGCAGCCAACGAGAAGACTATCTCGCGTGGCGGTCGTCCGGCTCAGGGTGAGCCGATCCTTCTGGGGATCACCAAAGCTTCGCTGCAGACGCGTTCGTTCATCTCGGCGGCGTCGTTCCAGGAAACCACCCGCGTGCTGACCGAAGCCTCGGTTCAGGGCAAGAAAGACAAGCTGGTTGGCCTGAAAGAGAACGTCATCGTTGGTCGCCTGATCCCTGCCGGTACCGGTGGGGCCACTCAGGCCGTCCGCCACATCGCGCAATCGCGTGACAACGTGGTCATCGAAGCCCGCCGGGAAGAGGCCGAAGCGGCTGCTGCTCTGGCCGCTCCGACCTTCGACGACGACATGGTCGGTGATGAGCTGGACGTTCTTGTGGAAACACCGGAAAGCCGCGAATAGGCACCCTCAATAACTAAGAAAGGCCCCGCGATTTCGCGGGGCCTTTCTTGTTGTGAGCGCTCCGAGGCGAACTCTCACAAAGATAGTTACTAATGTGACCCGGTTTGTGGCATGCTTTCGTCAACAGAGGAGGGGGCCGCAATGACAACCCGTCAAACGCATGGGCGAAAGCGCCTGTATGACAGTATTTTGGACACCGTTGGAGACACGCCAAGCATACGAATAAACAGGATCGCGCCCTCAAACGTGACGGTTTACGTAAAATTCGAAGCGTTTAACCCGGCCAGTTCTGTCAAAGATCGCCTTGCCCTCAACATCATCGAAGCGGCAGAACGCGACGGTAGCTTAAAACCCGGCCAGACAGTAGTTGAGGCGACCTCGGGGAATACCGGTATCGGGCTGGCGATGGTCTGCGCGGCCAAAGGCTATCCCTTAGTTGTGACGATGGCCGACAGTTTCTCGGTCGAGCGGCGCAAGCTGATGAGGTTTTTGGGGGCAAAAGTTGTCCTGACACCGCGCGCGCAAAAGGGGTTCGGCATGTATACAAAAGCCAAGGAATTGGCCGAGCAGAACGGCTGGTTCCTGGCCAGCCAGTTTGAAACCGCAGCCAATGCCGATATTCACGAAAATACCACCGCGAGGGAAATCTTGGGTGACTTTGGTGGGCAGAATCTCGACTATTGGGTTACGGGCTATGGCACTGGCGGGACGGTCTCGGGCGTGGCCCGGGTGCTGAGGAAAGCGCGCCCTGAGACCAAGATCATCCTGACCGAGCCTGCCAATGCAGCCATTGTGTCGTCGGGGTATGTAAACACCCGCAACGAAATAAACCAGCCGACCGAGAGCCACCCGAACTTCGAACCGCATCCGATACAGGGTTGGACGCCTGATTTCATTCCGTGGGTTCTGCAGGAGGCCATTGATAACTCGTACTATGATGAGTTGATTCCCGTTCCCGGTAGCGACGGTATTGCATGGTCGCGCCGTTTGGCCGCAGAAGAGGGGATTTTTACCGGTATTTCTGGTGGCTCGACCTTTGCGGTCGCGATGAAACTGGCCGAGACTGCGCCGGAAGGTTCCGTCATGTTGGTAATGTTGCCAGATACGGGCGAGCGTTACCTTTCGACACCATTGTTTGATGGCGTAGAAGAGGAGATGACGGATGATGAGATCGAGATCTCGAAATCTACGCCTTCCGCCCAGATGACAGATTGAAACGACTGAAAAGTCGACAGTTTGTGTAGCTCGTCGGAACTATTACTGTAGGATTGTCAGGCGCAAATTGACTTCGTGATCGATTGAACAGTTAGTACGACGATATATTGAAGGCCGGGTGTTGATTAAATGAGTCCTAACGTTAAAGGCGCGCTGCTGATGATGGGCAGCATGGCGGCCTTTACCGTCAATGATGCGTTGGTGAAAGTGGTGGGGCAAGATCTGCCTCTGTTCCAACTTGTGACCATGCGCGGAGTTTTGGCGACAGTTCTTGTGTTGATAATGGCCCGTTATCTTGGGGCGCTTCACCTGAATTTTCCCCTCCATGACAAATGGCTTATCGCATTACGGTGCCTGGCAGAGTTGGCGGCGACCATCTTCTTTTTAACGGCTCTGATGCACATGCCGCTTGCCAACGTTACGGCAGTTCTACAGGCGTTGCCGCTGACCGTGACTTTGGGTGCTGCCTTATTCTTCGGTGAAGTAATTGGATGGAGACGTATTGCTGCAATTGCGCTTGGGTTCGTCGGTATGTTGTTGATCGTTCGGCCCGGTCCTGAAGGATTCAGCATCTATGCGATTTACGCATTGATTGCGGTTGCTTCCGTTACAGTTCGCGATTTGATCACCCGCCGAATGTCAGCTGAAGTACCTTCTATGGTGGTAACACTGGCGACATCCCTCACTATCACATTGGCAGCGATCATCGTCTCCACGTTTGAAGGATGGGTGCCGGTCTCGACCGCATCTGGAGCGATGATCGCCAGCGCTGCGGTCTTTGTTCTGATAGGCTATCTGTTCAGTGTCATGGTGATGCGCGTGGGCGAGGTCGGTTTTGTTGCGCCATTTCGCTATTCCAGCCTGCTTTGGGCACTGGGACTGGGGTGGGCTGTGTTTGGTGACTGGCCGGACGCGATCACAATGCTGGGTGGTGCATTGGTAGTTGGGGCAGGGATGTTCACTCTGTTTCGCGAACGGTCGCGTCAAGCGGAGAAGTGAGGCAAACGTACGAAACCGGGGTTTAGCGCGAAACGCGTGGCAAAATCGGTCTCGATTTCGGGCGTGATCGGCGCAAGCTGCGCCTTCTGCTTTTCAGCGCGCGGCGAGTCGTTGGAGTTGTTCAATGTCCTGATCCACATCGGGCGATCAGGATAACTGACCACTGGCATGAAACGCCCGATCCGGTTGTGGGTAAAACTTATGATCGTGTGGTCGCACCCGCCCGCGATAAGCATGCCCAAGCCCACCCCAAGCAGAGATTTGTAGATTTGTGCCGCCCGAACCCCATTCGGCCCAAAGCTGGCCTGGTATCCGTTGTTGAAATCGAGGCCTATGGCCTGATTTTTTCCAATCAGCCCGGCAACATCATCGGCGGACTCGCGCAGTCTTTCGATGAAATCAATCGAAATGCTGTCGTCGTCATCATGGCGAAATTGAAGACAGGGCCGGTCCGGGTTTGAACGCGCTTCCTGAAGGATTCGTTTCATGACCTGCCGGTGTTTATGGCTTGGTTCGACGGGTCTTTGGACAATTCGTACCTGCTTGATGTCAGCGGTGAGGTCCTTAAGCCGGTCGAGCGCCTTTTGCGGCAGACAGCCCCCAACAACGACCAGAAGCTGATAGTCCCCATCTGTCTGCGCGCGAAAGCTGGGCAACGTCACAGATTCGAACAAGCGGAACCGCTCTTCCAGACGAACAGGGTTGTAGAGATGGGCGCGCCGATCTGCGACCGTGTCATGTTCGATCTGGAAATCGCCCAGAGCAGGGAATGAAAATCGACACAGGCCAAAGACTTGCATGGGGCATCCAATGGTTTGCAGGGCATGTTCACAATGCATACGGTGCCGAAGTGCTGCAATGCGTCGGCGCAGTGGGAATCTTCATTAGTTCCTGATAGACCGCCGGAGTTCTTATGTACAACACGCCTTTCCCGCTGGGCTGTTGACACTCGGGCCGACTCCCCTTAATACGCGCGACATCTCGGTACCGGGGGCCGCCCCATAACCGATTTCAGTAATGAACTGGTCAAGGCCCGAACACTTTTATCGTTCGCGCCCTCTGATAACAAACCGCGACGTTCACCTCGGAATGGGAACGCTCGCGGGTTTTGCGCTTGTGGACGCATGAGTGCAGCGAATTTAACCGCACGCAACGCGCGTGCATGTCATGTGTGTTGCAAAACGGGGAAGAAACCGGAATGCCAACTATTCAACAGCTGATCCGCAAACCGCGGCAGCCCAAAGTAAAACGCTCGAAGTCCATGCACCTGGAGCAGTGCCCGCAGAAACGCGGCGTCTGCACCCGCGTGTACACCACCACACCGAAGAAGCCGAACTCGGCTATGCGTAAGGTTGCCAAAGTGCGCTTGACCAACGGGTTCGAGGTCATCTCGTACATCCCGGGTGAAAGCCACAACCTGCAGGAACACTCGGTTGTTCTGATCCGTGGCGGCCGTGTAAAAGACCTTCCCGGTGTGCGTTACCACATCCTGCGCGGTGTTCTGGATACTCAGGGCGTCAAAGATCGTAAGCAACGTCGTTCGAAATACGGCGCGAAGCGTCCCAAGTAAGAAGGAGAGGCTGATATGTCACGTCGTCACGCCGCCGAAAAACGCGAAGTCCTGCCTGACGCCAAATTTGGCGACAAGGTACTGACCAAATTCATGAACAACCTGATGATCGACGGCAAGAAGTCGGTCGCAGAGCGCATCGTTTACAACGCGTTTGACCGCGTTGAGAACAAGGTAAAGCGCGCTCCTGTCGAAGTGTTCCACGAAGCGCTCGACAACATCAAACCGTCGGTCGAGGTTCGCTCGCGCCGGGTTGGTGGTGCAACCTATCAGGTTCCGGTCGAAGTGCGCCCTGAGCGCCGCGAAGCACTGGCCATCCGCTGGCTGATCACTGCTGCGCGTGGCCGCAACGAAAACACCATGGAAGAGCGCCTTGCAGGCGAGCTGCTGGACGCCGTTCAGTCCCGCGGTACTGCCGTCAAGAAACGCGAAGACACCCACAAGATGGCCGAGGCGAACAAAGCCTTCAGCCATTATCGTTGGTAATCCGAGAGGCTTAGACCAATGGCACGCGAATATCCGCTCGAACTGTACCGTAACTTCGGTATCATGGCGCACATCGACGCAGGTAAGACCACCTGCTCGGAGCGTATCCTGTATTACACTGGTAAATCCCACAACATCGGTGAGGTGCACGATGGTGCAGCCACCATGGACTGGATGGAGCAGGAGCAGGAACGCGGCATCACCATCACTTCGGCTGCGACCACCACTTTCTGGGAACGCACCGAGGACGGTCAGACCGCAGAAACTCCTAAGCACCGCCTGAACATCATCGACACCCCCGGCCACGTTGACTTCACCATCGAAGTTGAGCGTTCGCTGGCGGTTCTCGACGGTGCTGTCTGCGTTCTGGACGCAAACGCCGGTGTTGAGCCCCAGACCGAAACCGTGTGGCGTCAGGCTGACCGCTACAAGGTTCCGCGTATGGTTTTCGTCAACAAAATGGACAAGATCGGCGCTGACTTCTTCAACTGCGTCAACATGATCGAAGACCGCACCGGCGCACGCGCTGTTCCGGTTGGTATTCCGATCGGTGCCGAGTCCGAGCTGGAAGGCCTGATCGACCTGGTCACCATGGAAGAGTGGCTGTGGCAGGGCGAAGATCTGGGCGCAAGCTGGATCAAAGCTCCTATCCGCGACAGCCTGAAAGACATGGCTGACGAATGGCGCGGCAAGATGATCGAAGCGGCCGTCGAAATGGACGACGACGCGATGATGGAATACCTGGAAGGCAATGAGCCCGACGTTCCAACCCTGCGCGCCCTGCTGCGTAAAGGTACTCTGGAAATCGCGTTCGTTCCGGTTCTGGGTGGTTCGGCGTTCAAGAACAAAGGCGTTCAGCCGCTGCTCAACGCTGTGATCGACTATCTGCCCAGCCCGCTGGACGTTGTTGATTACATGGGCTTCAAACCCGGCGACGAAGAAGAAGTTCGTGACATCGCCCGTCGTGCAGACGACGACATGGCCTTCTCGGGTCTGGCGTTCAAAATCATGAACGACCCCTTCGTTGGCTCGCTGACCTTCACGCGGATCTACTCGGGTACCATGAACAAGGGTGACTCGATCCTGAACTCGACCAAAGGTAAGAAAGAGCGCATCGGTCGTATGATGATGATGCACTCGAACAACCGGGAAGAGATCGAAGAAGCGTTTGCAGGCGACATCATCGCGCTGGCGGGTCTGAAAGACACCACCACCGGTGACACCCTGTGTGACGCGAAGGATCCGGTGGTTCTGGAAACCATGACCTTCCCCGATCCGGTTATCGAGATCGCGGTTGAGCCCAAAACCAAGGGCGACCAAGAGAAGATGTCTCAGGGTCTGGCCCGTCTGGCCGCCGAAGACCCGTCCTTCCGTGTGGAAACTGATCTGGAATCCGGTCAGACAATCATGAAGGGCATGGGCGAACTTCACCTGGACATCCTGGTTGACCGTCTGAAGCGCGAGTTCAAGGTTGAAGCGAACATCGGTGCACCTCAGGTGGCCTATCGTGAAACCATCTCGATGCCGGTTGAGCACACCTACACCCACAAGAAACAGTCGGGTGGTTCGGGTCAGTTCGCGGAAGTCAAGCTGGAGATCCAGCCGACCGAAGCGGGCGAAGGTTACTCGTTCGAAAGCCGCATCGTTGGCGGTGCCGTTCCGAAGGAATACATCCCGGGTGTTGAAAAAGGCATCAACTCGGTCATGGATAGCGGCCCGCTGGCTGGCTTCCCCGTGATCGACTTCAAGGTTGCCCTGCTGGACGGTAAGTTCCACGACGTTGACTCGAGCGTTCTGGCGTTCGAAATCGCATCGCGGATGTGTATGCGTGAAGGCATGCGCAAAGCTGGCGCGAAACTGCTGGAACCGATCATGAAGGTCGAAGTGATCACCCCGGAAGAATATACCGGCGGTATCATCGGTGATCTGACCTCGCGTCGGGGCCAGGTATCTGGTCAGGAACCGCGCGGCAACGCAATCGCGATCGACGCGTTTGTTCCGCTGGCCAACATGTTCGGCTACATCAACACTCTGCGTTCGATGTCGTCGGGCCGTGCCCAGTTCACCATGCAGTTTGATCACTACGATCCGGTCCCGCAGAACATCTCGGACGAGATTCAGGCGAAATACGCATAAGCGAAGATTTGAGGGAGCGCGGCTAACGCGCTCCCTTCATTACCGAAAAAGGAGGCCATCATGGCAAAGGAAAAGTTTGAGCGTAATAAGCCGCACGTCAACATCGGCACGATTGGCCACGTTGACCACGGCAAGACCACGCTGACCGCAG
>NZ_JBQFXC010000017.1:0-47726 GCF_056540645.1 Ruegeria sp. AM5
CGCCGCCTGTCGTGTGGCGATCAGCCTAGGATCTTCTTTCAATCACCCCTCCTATAGAACATTTTGTTGCACAGTAGAACATTTTGTTCTAAAAGCTTGGTCGGTCAAAACCTAAATCCCACAAATACGTCTTGTCAAAACGGGAGCGTATCAATGTTCAAAGTGGCAGCAACCCCGCTGGCGGTACTCTTATCGATGGGCGCGACAAACGCATTGTCCGAGAGTGGCACCTACGAGCTGGATCCTGGACATAGCCAGGTATTGTTCAGCTACGACCACATCGGTTTTTCAGAAACATTTGGAATGTTCTCAGGTTTTAGCGGTGAGATAGAGTTCAACGAAGATGATCCGTCATCATCATCTGTCTTAGTGTCTATGCCTGTAAAATCCATGATCACGGGCTGGGACGCCCGTCTGCAACACTTCATGTCCGATGACTTTTTTAGCGCGAGTGACAGTGACGTGGTCACGTTCGCCTCGACCAGCATTGAAGTCACCGGGGACAATACCGCGAGTATTTCTGGCGACCTGACCATGAATGGCATCACCAAACCTGTTGTTTTAGAAACAACGCTTAACAAGTCAGCTCCATACCCGTTTGGCCCAAAAGAGGGCACGCCGACCCTGGGCCTAGCAGCCACGGCGACCATCGTGCGGTCTGAATTCGGACTTGGGGCATTTGCGCCAGCAGTGAGCGACGAGATAGAGCTCTTGATCAATATCGAAGCGTTAAAGGCTGAATGATGTGTGCAAGGGCGCCGATACTGCGCTGAACGCTCATTCCTTGATTTTGGCGGATGGTCAACACGATGAATGAAATCTTGAGAACATTGGCGTTTGCTATGACGGTAGTGGCATTGATGTGCTCGATGGCGTCCGCGCAAGAGCGCTCCTTGCCGGAGCGCACCTCGCACCGTCCTGAAACGACAAGCGGCGTACCGCATACTCAGATTGGTGTCAAAATTGATGCCGAATTGGCCCAGCTATTGCTGGAGCGAGTTGCTCAATTCCCAGGAGTTACACTTGGCCCCACACGCATATCACTACCTGGCGCAATTGGTTTTCAGCTTGATCCCGACATGCTGCTGTCTCAACCGAGCTCTATCGTCGGTGGGTTTGAATTTGCGCATATGCATCCTGATGGCAGCTTGCACGCTTCGCTGCATCCGGCAATGGCGCGGCGGGCAATTGAGGCTGGCTGGGCCGTAGCTCACCCTTGGGCCAAGCAACGTCCTGGGTGGAGCGGCTTTGTCTTGATATATACACCGACCACACCAGAAGAGTTGGATGTCGTCATCGATCTGGTAGAAAGCTCTTACACCTTCATCACCGGCAACACATTGGGCTAAGCTCGAATTGTGCGAAAGTGTGCGGGGACACCTGTTTCCTGTCAGAGAGCAGTTTCAGCCACCTTGTTTCTCATAGTCATTTTTTTATTAGATTGTCGCCGTGGCGAAGCGCTCGATACCTTCAAGCCATTCACACTAATGGAAGCTGCCGTCCGCTTGTTAGATTTTGCAAAGCTCAGAGTCGAAGTTCCGCTTCGGGCCGCCATCGGTCACAGATGAAGAGAGCAACGGGCTGACACTTTCAGAATGGATATTGCAAAGTGAACCTTTGTTAGTAACGCGAAACGCGCTAACTACTTCACCTCAATTCTAGGCTTCGCCAGCCAATTAGACATTTTGCTCGGCTGTGTGTTTCAACGCAAGTTTGGGAACTTGCAGGCTTAGCAAAATGCCCAGGCACAAGTTTTGGTCAAAATAATCTATTCTTCTGTTAATTTTGGTTCAGAGGAATTGGTTTAGCTAAAAGGATCACATCGACTGATGAAGCGGAAAATTGCTGCGATCCTAAGCATCGATGTCGTCGATTATACCAAGCGCATGTCAGAGGATGCTGAGACCACGCTGAACACTCTACAACGCATTTTGGACGATGTGATCAGACCGTTGGTCCATGAAAACAAAGGACGAATATTCAAGCTGATGGGAGATGGTGCTTTGGTTGAGTTTGTTGCAGCCGCAGACGCAATTGATGCTGCCAGCCAGATTTTCAGTCAGATCAGGGAAGAAGAAGTGACACTTCGAGGAGGTCTCCACGTTGGCGACGTAATGCCAAATGGCACAGACTTGTTCGGAGAGGCCGTGAATGTTGCGTCTCGCCTTCAGTCCAGTGCGCATATTGGAAGTTGTCTCGTCAGCAAGACAGCTGCTGAAGTTGCGGGAACTTCGCTGGCGGTTGCCTTACGACCAGAAAGCTCAATACGCCTAAAAGGAATTCCAAATCCGGTGGAAGCCTACTCTATTGATTTGGATGGTGACAAAAGGCGCGCAAAGAACAAGCTTCTGGCTAACTCCCAAGACGTCCGCTTTGCAAAATCAAAAGACGGTACAACGCTTGCCTGGACTTCGACTGGAAGCGGCAGAAAGCTACTGGTCACGCCAAACTGGCTTAGGCATCTGGAATACGATTGGACGATGAACACCATCGCCGGATGGTTGCCGCTGCTTTCTGAAGATCACTGCCTTTATCGGTTTGATGGTAGAAACAATGGCTTGTCCCAGAGGGGCGTACGGGATGTGTCTTTGAATCGGATCGTCGAAGATGTTGAGGCCGTATTGGACGCAGCCGGGATCGAAAAAGTGCCATTGTTTGGAATTTCTTTTGGGGCAACCATTGCCGCGGCTTTTGCCGCACATAATCCTGACCGTGTTTCGGGGTTGGTTCTACTCGGCGGATTCGCACAAGGACTCGCGGTGCGTTCACAGCCCGGAATTGCCGCGCTTGGGCAAGCAATGATGGATATGAGTCTCGAAGGCTGGAACGATGAATATCCTTCTGCAAGAGACTTGATGGCCCAGTCATTTGCTCCAACCGCAAGTCCGCATGACCAGCGCACTTATGCAGAGTTTATGAAAGTGGCAATGGACCATCAGGATTGGCTTAAGATTGGACCGCTGGTCGCCGAAGTCGACGTAACCGATCTGCTTCCGCGGATCACTTGTCCAGCTTTAATCATGCATGCTAATCGAGACAGGATGCACAGTGTTGAACAAGGTAGGATATTCGCCTCCGGCATCGAGAAGGCGCGCTTCATTGGCCTTGAGACGGCAAACAACACAATGCCAGAGTATGATCCTGCCTGGCCCAAAGCCCTAGTGGAAATAGAGCGTTTTTTGAATTCAATTTGAGCAGTGTACGTTGTTTTTCGCCAAACCTTTATTGTTCGAAGGTAAGAGGATGCCGTGCGCCTTTCGATTTTCGATACTGGAATTTGAAAACTCTAGGCTTCTCGTCATCGACCACTTTGTCCTGATCTCGGAAATTGCAAAGTCTTGTTACGAATGTCCGGTTTGGGCTGATGCTGTGTTGAAACCCTCTTGATTATTGGGGGCGCTCGTAGACATATTTTTCTGAAGCTCAAATCAGCCTTCAAAGTCCTCTGCATCTTCTGCGATGGCATCTATAGAAACATCCTCAGCAGTCGGCTTGTCCTGTTTGATCCGCGGCGCTGCCTTCTTCCAGACAGATAGATTTGCGCCGACTTCTCCATAAAACAGGGGAACAACTTCCTCTAAGTCGGATATGAAGTTGGCCTGTTGCGTGAAACGACCGCCGAGGCGTTTGGATAGGAACACGTGAAAGCCGTGTGTAACGAGGTGGTCTTTGCCTTCTTGGCAGATATCAATGTCTTCCCGCAGGTCTGAGACCAAGTGCTGTGTCGGTTCGCTGGCGCCAGGCCAAAGCAAGCGAATATACAGCCCCTCCATGTTGTCGACTTTGATCTGGCGCAGGAGCCAATTCAGCCTAGCTTTAGTCGACCTTTTATCTTCAGGTGCGCGTATGGTCATTCCGACGTCGACGCACCGCCGCTTCAGATCAGCTGTAACTTCGATAGGAGCGGCCGTATCCGGGACATCCAATGTGCATTGGAGCTGGTGGTGTTCGCGAAGCATCAGCAGCTCATCCTTTTTTCGCTGAGCCGGATCATTGATGTGCTTGCGCGACAGTTTTTCACTGACGGATGTTTCGACCAATCGGCTCAATATCAGCGACAGGTCTCGGGTTTCCTGATGCCAAGCGTCAATCACGACCTGAGCTTCTTGCGACCGCGCTGGAATGACACCGCCGGAAGACACTAGTTTGTTGAGATCACCCCATTCCTTGGGCATCCGATGGAAGCCCTGTACGCCGGCGCTCTCATGGTTGAGGAAGCGCCGAAGCTCATTCAGCAACAGTAGCTGGTCCTTGTCCTCGACTTGCTCATTGCTAATCAGCAACTCCGCAGTCGTGACGACGTGCATCCATGACCAGTGGTACACAGGTATTTTGGATCTACTTTTCCTGACTTCCTCGACTGGGTGAGCGGTCGGTGTAGTAGCGAACTGATTGGAGATCGTGATGACACAATCGACGCCATTCTCTTTTGCGAGAGCACGGTATCTTTCGACTTGCTCTGCATCGAGGGTGTTGTTCCCAACTTTAGTTTCAACGAGGGCCTTCCACTCGCGGGAGCCTACCTTCAGGACAATTAATCCGTCGGGCCGATCCTTGATTGTCTTGGACTGGTTCTTGAACACCACCTCAGTGAAAGCATGAACCTGGGCCCGTTTTCCGCGCTTCTGGCCTATTGATTGCAGCAACGCGGCTCCCAGCTCTTCAATCTGAACCATGCAGGCCAACACGATGGACGTCGTGCGACCTTCCTTTGAAGTGGTTGAGAGAACGGGGAACAAACGGGCGGCTTCGCCTTGAGCCAGGTAATCTGGCAACTTCTCAGTCATCTATGCGCCTGCAACTTGAAATTGAATGTCATGTCTCAAATAGAAAGTCGGCGCAGCTTTCCGTCAAGTTTTCAATGAAGTATCGTCCACAAAACGTTGAGGGAAACCGCTTCTCGCGTCGTTGAGTGACTACAGTTGTGAAGGAGTAGCATATTTCAATGAAGTTCCATTCTGATTGGAAATTCACGCAATGGCAGTCAGTTGAACGAGTTGCCAACAATGACTTAACGCGTGTCGTCGCGTTGGTGCCTATCATTGGGTATCTAATCCTGTTCAACGACAAAATTGCGGAAATAGCTTCATTTCGAATGATAGCTGGAGTTGAACCAGGTGTAGAAACACCGTTTTACCTAACTGGTATAGCTAAGATGAGGCTGGTCTTCTTTGGCAGTCTGCTTTTGTTGTGCTCAAATTTGATCTTTAAGGTGTTTCGCCCACCTGTTTTGGAGCTAGCCAAAGGAGATATTGAGTTTGCCGCCAGAGTTGGGGAACGCTACAGCGTCCATGAGCTTGCGGACATGGAAGCAAACGTTTTTTCCGATCATTGGAGACCGAGACTGCCCCTGTTTTGGAAAGTGCATGACGAGTTCAGGAGCAAAAAACCAGTTGTTTCAGGCTACAGGCCCGATGTGCGATCAGCCATGTTCAACAAATATAGCGACTACATCAGCTACCTTTCGCGAGAGTGGTGGACCGGGCAGATGCACACATTTCGGTTGGCCCGTCTCGCATCACTAAGTCTGGGGATCGCGGGTAGTGTTTTGCTTGCTATTCCTACGCTGGATATCACTCAAGCCGTCGTCGGAGACGTATCATCAAGCCTCATGTGGTTTGTATAATCCTAGCTCTCCTTGTCTTTTATGCGCAAAAGACCGGCTTGGCGCGAAAATCATCCAGCCGAGTTGATTGCAGAGCATATCATCTAATGTCACCTTCACCCCTTTCAGAACAATCAACCAGAGTTTGTGCGAGGCTACGTGCTCAGTTTGTGCCAGACTGTCCGAAGAAGAGGTGCGTAAGAAAACTCACCGGAGGCGCAGCCAATAGGTTGTTTTTCACTTTGCAGACGTGACAATGAATGGTGCAATAGATCACGGCGCGCTCATTGAAGAGATGTTCATAGCCTGTCTAACCCATAGTAAAATATTCCTAAAAAATAGAGAATTGTGCAAAAATGCCGAGCAGACCATATTTTAAAAAATCAATTAAAGAGCTGGAAACACTATTCGCTCAAAACAGCGAAGATGCTGCCATCCTTAGCAATCTGAAAGTTGAGCTTGGCTTTCGAAATACGCAGCGGGCGCATACCCTGAAAAGCAAGGTGCTTGCCGTAAATGGGAGCGCGCCAAAGGCTGAACCTAATACCAAGACGAAAACCAAGGAACCAAGCACCAGAGGTAAGGTAGAACCAAAGGCCGAAACACCTGTCCAGCCTGCCCCTGTTCAACCGTCCGCCAAGAAAACGACTTTGAAGCGCAGCGATCTAGGTCCGAAACCACCTGTCGAAAATTTTCCGCAGGATATTTTGCGTGCCTGGACGGCACTCGAAGTTCTCTCGCCCCAAGGCTATAAGCGTGAAGCAGACTTGGCTGCTGGCGATACTTCAAGAATTGCCCGTTTTGATGAAAGAGACTTGCCTTGGGAACTCGGTGAGAGATCACGGCCAAAGAAACGCCTGTATTATGAGCTTATCCTTGGCGCTATCGCTCTTGCCCCTGCCGTGGAAGAGCTTCTTAAGCTCTATTCCGACAATCGGCCAGATAAGCCAAGCATGAAGGGCTTTTGCCCGATAGCCAGTGTTTTGCTTGATAAAGAAGGCAGACCGCTGGAGGAAGACACATCCGCCGCAATTTCCAGCTTTGCCTGGGGTGTTCCCATCGCGCTTCATGGTGATCTGAAAGCATTGGCGGACTGGCCACATCAAGAAAAGCAATTGATGGCCGAGTTCAAAAAACGGCTGATCAGACGCGACCGCAATGATGATGTCATTCCTCTATCCAAGAAGCACATTGCCGAGGTGTTTGAACATCTGGTGCGGGCCTTGAATCTCGTAGGGCATGAAATCAAAGCCCCGTATTTCGCGCTTCGGCGCTATGAGTTTTTTGCAAGCAAGACACCGCCCGAGCCTGGATTGCTGAATTCATTCTTTCTGGAAGATCTGGCGCTTGCCCGAACCATGGAAAGCAGCGGCGATCTTCCCCATGCGCTGAAACACTATCTGGGCATTGCCAAGCCGCCAAGGCAGACAGACTTGTTGGAAAATGATGCGGGCTTGCAGCATCTTCTCCAACCTGCGCTATCGCCGCTTGGGCGATGGCCGGGCAATGGGCGATACCCTTTGGCTTTGTTGCAGCAGGCGGCTGTTAACGCCACCGATAAGCGCCTGATGGAAACAGGGATATTGGCGGTGAATGGACCGCCGGGAACGGGCAAGACAACATTGCTTCGGGATGTTGTAGCAGCACGGCTTATCGAGCGCGCCACAATCATGTGCGAGTTCAAGAACCCTTCCAGCGCATTTGCTCCAACAAATCAAAGCCTTCAAAGAAGCGGTGCAAAAATCACCCTGCACAAGCTCGATGAGCGTTTGAAAGGCTTCGAGATGGTCGTCGCATCATCAAACAACAAAGCGGTTGAAAACGTCAGTGCAGAGCTACCCGCACTGGACACCATCGCAGATGATGCGCCTGAATTGCGATACTTCAAGAGCATTTCCGACAAGGTGCTGGAACGTGATACCTGGGGGATCATATCGGCGGTTCTAGGGAATTCATCAAACCGCTACCTGTTTTCTCAAGCCTTTTGGCGCGATGAAGAAAACGGCTTTTCAACCTATTTGAACCATGCGAGCGGCTTGCCGCAGATCGTCTCGGAGCCGCAAGATGAAGGCCCGCCCATAAAGCGAAACCGTGAAGTCGTGGATGCTGAGAAGCCGCCCGCAAACGCGCGCGAAGCGCAACTGCGCTGGGACAAGGCTCGCAAGGAATTCCTGCAAGCTCTCAAGACCTCCCAGGAAACCCGAAGCATGCTTCAAGATTTGCACACGGGGCTTGTTCGGCTTGTTGAAATCGCAAACGCGCTGGACGATCTGCACGCGGAACAACCGAAACTCGAAGAAGAACTTGAAGCGCTTGCGATTTCAACAGAGCAAGCGCAGGAAGCATTTCGTCAGGCAGATGAAGTCCATAATGGAACCGAACGCGAACGGAGCGATCACTTTGCGGGGCGCCCAGGCTTTTTTGCACGGTTGTTTAGAACCAGCCGCTTTAAGGATTGGCAAAGGCACTATAGCTACCTCACAGCGCGGGTTGTAAGTGAAAAGACCACAGCAGATGCTAACAAAACGGCGTTTTTTAGCGTTCGGAGTCAGCTTTCGGAAAAGCAAGAGATCATTGACGAGGCTAAATCCAAAATCACGGTGCTGGAAACCGAAGAGGCGCAGTTAAGAGACGAAATCAAAGCAGCCAAGGACAGCCTTAATATTCCCATGCCGGATGCGGATTTCTTCGCTCTGGCCCATGAAGACATTCAGGTTGCCAATGTGTGGTTCGATGAAACCGCCAACCGTGAGCGTGATCAGGTCTTTGAGACTGCCATTGCGCTGCATCGCGCCTTTATCGACTGTGCCGCCGATCCGCTCAGGCAAAATCTCTCGATTTTCGTCGAATCGTTCGGCACGCGCTCGCTGGGCACGTCGCAGAAAGATGCTTTGATAGCAGATATGTGGGCCTCGTTTTTTCTTGTTGTGCCCGTTGTCTCAACGACCTTCGCTTCGGTCCATCGCATGTTCTCTCACCTTCCGACAGAAGCACTCGGCTGGCTGCTGGTCGATGAAGCGGGCCAGGCACTTCCGCAAGCAGTGGTCGGCGCGATGATCAGAACGAAGAACTCGGTAGTCGTTGGTGATCCCTTGCAGATCGAACCTGTTGTGACACTTCCTAACAGTTTGACCGAGGAAATCTGTGGATTCTTCGGGATTGATCCGCTGAAGTTCAATGCCCCCGAGGCATCAGCACAAACGGTGGCCGATGCAGCCAGCATGTATTGCGCCCGCTTTCCGATAGGAAGCGGACATAGAGATGTCGGCGCGCCGCTTTTGGTGCATCGGCGCTGTGAGAGCCCCATGTTCGATATTTCCAATGAGATTGCCTACGCGAACCTGATGGTTCAGGCCAAAAAGCCGTCAAGTAATGCTCCCGTCCTAGGGCGTTCCAGTTGGATCAATGTCGTCGGAAAGCCGGGGCCGGATAAGTGGTGCGCCGATGAGGCTATCGTGCTGATTGATCTGCTCCGCAAGCTACGAGATGCTGGCGAAAACCCCGACCTTTACATCGTCACGCCATTTGTCATCGTGCAGAATAACTTGCGGCAAGAATTGCTGCGAAGCCGCGTACTGGATGGGTGGACGAACAACCCGAATGCGTGGGTATGGGAGCATGTAGGCACTGTTCATACCGTTCAGGGGCGCGAAGCCAGTACAGTGTTCTTTGTGCTTGGCGCGCAAGGATCATCACAAAACGGCGCGCGCAATTGGGCGGGCGGCAGGCCAAACCTTGTAAACGTTGCCGTCACGCGGGCGCAGGCATCACTATACGTGATCGGCAACCGCGAGCTTTGGAAAAGCGCGGGCGTGTTCGCGGCGCTGGATCGCTATCTTCCGGATGGCGCAAGTGCGAATAATCCATGATGGCAGGAATTTGGCCCTGGCTCACTGAAAACTTTAACAATCGGGAACTTGCTGGAGCGTTTTGGCTCACGCTGGTTTTTTTTCTTCTTTTTCTGAAAAAGGACGTTCGCGCCGGTTTCGGCGGTATCATCAGAGCGGCGACGGCTCCGAAGCTTCGAGTTCTGTTCTCTGGATATGCAGGTTTTGTAGCTCTTCTGGCTTGGTTGGGTACTGGCCTGGGTCTTTGGACAAACGCGCTGATCATACCAACAACTGTCTGGTATTTTGCTGGCGGTTTGCCGCTTTTGTTTCGCGCGTTTGACGCAAAAGAAGGCACCCAACATTTTCGAGGATATGCAACATCGGTGCTCAGCGGAACTGCCTTGCTGGAGTTTTTGTATGTTGCCAAGACATTCAGCCTTTCAGCCGAGCTGGTTCTGACGCCCATTGTCACTGTTGTCGCGCTGCTCGCGGCAGTATCAAAGCGCGATCCGGAGCACTCCGCCGTGAATAATTTAATGACGTGGTTGCTCGCTGTTTTCGCCATTGTTGTATTCTGGAATTCGATCTCTCAAATCTGGGCGGAACCAGGGGAGTTCTTTACGACAGCAACGTTTGGAACCTTCATTCTGCCGGTTTATTTGACCATAGCATCAATTCCGTTTTTCTATCTGGTTCATTGCTATTCGCAAATTGAGAGCGCGCGAATTCAAATCGACCAGAATGCATTCCTTTCCGTCGATCTAAAAGCCTATGCGAAGAAGCGTTTCTTTCTAACATTCCTTCTTCGGCCTTGGCTGTTGAGGCGAGCGACCCGACAGCTCTTTGTTAAAACAGTCAAAGAAAAGAATGATGTGGACGCGATCATCGGGGAAATCCTGCAACACGAGCGAGACGAAGAGAACCCACCCGATGTAAATTCTAGAGATGGCTGGAGTCCGCACGAGGCGCGCGACTTTCTTGCAGATGAGGGAATGAGAACCGGGGATTACCATTCCGGCAACGACAGCGATGAATGGTGGTGCGGTGTGACGACCAAGGAACTGGATGACGGGCTTTTACCTAGCACAGCCAACTTTTCGTACCTCGGTGTTGAAGGGCTTGTGTCCCAAATCAGGTTGCGTGGGCATTTCTTGGATGAATTCGTCGAGCAAGACGCCTTGACGGAGTTTTCAAGGTTGTCGCAAAAGCTTATCGAACGAGCGATGCATGACACCGTAACCGAAGCGTTGTTGGTTCGATTGAAGGAGCAACTGCCATTCGCGACCAGAATCGGAGCAACGCAGGTGGAATTGAAGCGAGAGAGTTTCCCAAGCAGGAAAGGGTTTGAGCTGGTTCTAGAACTTAAGCGAGATGCCAATCGATCTGACCCATTCCCATGATCCGGGCCGTTTGGATGTAGCATCTGTTCCTACGTCATTCTGACACCCAACATTCTGCCATGTACAATAGTAGCCGACGCGTGGATGATAAATGGTGTGGTTCACCTGTGTCTAAGTTGGCGGAAGTGGCAGGACGCGCCACCTTGCAGCGATACAAAGCTCAAAGCGAACTTTCTTGCGTAGCAAAAGGTCCGCTTCATGTGGGCCTTTGTAAAACTGAGCGACCTGGTTTCACTGCTTTCTGAGGCTGCTTAGTGCTCGCCTGCACCATCCGAAAAGAACACCACCGAAATGCGCTGTCCGATTGCGGGTTCGTGGTCGCGTGAAACATGTTCTGCTTCCTCGATGACCCGGACCATCTTTTCATGGATCTTAGCGGACGCCTGATGATCGCTTTCGAGCTTTTCCAGGATAACCTGAAGCGCGATGTACCCCTTGGGAAGATCCTCATAGGCGAAGCTGTCACGCACTTCGTGTTTTGCTTTTTCCCAGAAGGGATCAAGCTCTCGGCTCCACGCCTCGCACACCATTTCTACGGCCGGTAGTGAAAGATGGCCAAACCATTCTTGATCATTGAGTTCGACACCGCCCTTGCGGCCCATGAACTCGGCGCAAGCTTTCATGAGGCTCTCAACGCGCGCCGGGCGCAAGTCCCACTCGGTCAGTTTGCCGATCTGCTCTGATATCGTCTCCAACGCTTCAGCGAGATCTTCCAGTGACATGTGGGCGTGTTCCATGCCCAGGCTTCTGGTCCGTTCGTACGCAGTCTCCAGAGATTGGGCGCAGGCCAGCTGGTCGCGTTCCAATATCAGGCCTGGCGCAGTATCCTTAAGAAGCAGCAGGCGAGGCGGAAAGAAGCTATTGCTCTTGCTAAGTCCTTTGAGATGTAGCGCCGTGAATTTCTCACGGGCCGATAGGAGCGCCAACTCTGCACCCCAGGTGCCCTGGATTTTGGCCTTGTCGATGAGTTTGTATCGGTCTTCGGAGATTGTTTGCTTGGTGCGTTCCAGCACGTCGTGAAAGTTATTGTCGCGAAGTCGCCGTGGGGATCGCAGATATTCAACAACACTATTGAGGATCAGTTCTGCGTCTTCGGTGCTTTCTTCTAAGACGGCGTCGATTAGCGCCTCCCCAGCCAAAGTTTTATAGTTCTCTATGCGCTGGGCGATTTTTTCGTCAGATGCAAACTGACCTACTGGCACATCAACAAGGTGGTAATTGACGACCCCGAACTCACTGTCGATCCTGTCGATCCTACCCAGACCTTGGATGAGCTCTTTCAGGTTCGAGGTCAGGCCAAGCAACACCAGCGTGTCTGACGACTGAAGGTTGATACCTTCAGCCATCTTGTAAGTCAGAAAAACCGATGCAGATCCTTTTGGTTCGTTCTTTCCTCCTGGTCGGAAGTAAGACTCCACGGACTTGCCCTGTTTGATACGCTTGAAGCTGTCGGGGCCATCTCCAAAGATTGCTTTCACGGCACGATCTTCACCCTTGGTTTGGTTTCCCACGACATAGTTGGTGTGGTGGCCTCTGCGCGACAGTGCTTCTGCAAAAATCTCGAGTGTGTCCGTCCGTTCTGCGAGAAAGACGACCCTGTCTTTTTCATTTTGTATTCTCAGGCACGCCTCATATCGCTTCTCATCAAGCTCCTTGAGAACACTGAGACCCAGTTTTTGGTTTAGAGCGTCGCATTTCTTTGTGGGTTCAGGCGCTTCTATTCCTAATGCTTCGAACATGTCGGACTGGTCGCGGTGGGATATCTTTTTCTTCGATTTCCCACCACGCTCGAAGTCGCGAAGCGATTTGCCAATAGCTCCATGAGACATCTCCCAATGGGCCTGGGCGGCGCTCACGCGCAGAATGTTCAAAAGGTTGCGGATGTAGAGTTGGTCCTGCGTGCTTTGTTGCGTGCTGACGTGCCCGAACCGGCTTTTCTCGACAGCGGTCACCCTACCGCCAGGCGCAAGCTCTTTACAGAGTGCCACAATCTCATCCAGGCGCGTTTGCTGAGGCTTTGTCACCTTAAGTTTCTTCGGGCGCCCGTGGTTTTCAAGTTTCGGGTAACTGTGCTTTTTGGGATCTTCGTCCTCGCCGATGCATCGCCTTTGTCTGCGTGTCAAAAACGGTGAAACAAGTTGAGCGAGTTCGGCGCGAGCCTCTCGCGTGAGCGTCGTGTCAGGTTCTGACAAAACGGCCAGTTGTGCATCCTGGTTGAAGATATCCTTGGGAACGTGGGTTTCGCGCTCGAACAACTCACCCATGGCCTGAATGAAGGTTGGGGTCATGAAAATGGACGCCCGCTTCTCCTGCATATGGGTCAACCAGTCGACATCCCGGTTCCCGAGCAGCGTTGCCGACAGACAGACATTCCAGCTTGGCGGGGCAAGTTCGATGGCTGAGGCCATTTGAGATGCTTGTTCAAAGCCCGGAGTAACTGTGTGGCTTTCATCGATTATCAGAATGCCAAACTGATCGAGCCTGAGCCCAGATTTTTCTTCATCGCCAGCGCCGCGGAGGTGTTGTTTGGCAAGTTTGCTATTTGCGACAGGTTGGAGCGAGTTTGTCGAGTACTTGCGCCAACTGGGAATAACTTTGGGCGGGGCAATTACAGCTGCATTTTTTCGCGCAACGCCATGGACCGGGGAGCGGGGCACGACTTCTGAGAATGTTTCTGACAATGCTTCAGCCAGGTGACAGCCGATCTCCGTCTTTCCCGAACCGGTTGGCGCTTCTACGAAGGCGATCCCATGGTCATAGACGATGGAACACGCCTCATAGGTCAGCTCCTGTTGATACCCAAACAGCGTGTGGCTCGTGATATCTTTTCGGTCTCCGGTGAGCCAGGGTTCGAACCCCTTTTGCTCCGAGATAGTTCGCGCCATCGCGTCTTCAGCGGTCACCGGTTTGATAAGCTTTTCGAGTATCTCCAGCGCTTCTGTATTCCAATCGACAGACACATCCCAAGCCTGCTCAGCGGCTTCTGTGCGTTCGACCTGAAGTTCATGAGTGCCCGCATCCAGGTCATCGGCATACTCGATGTTTTTGTAGAGCCCTGAGTAGGAAAAGTTTGCGGACCCGGCGACGGCACCTTTTGGTGAGCTGACGATTTTTGAGTGTAGCCGCCGATCCCCAGATATCCCCAACTTGCGTTTGGCGAGCTCCGGATCGAAGACACGCAGATCAATTTTCCCGGTTTTGATGGCGTGTTTTGCCAGCACTGCGATGAGATCGTGATCCTCCTCCACTTGAAGCCCGGAGCGCTCCAGCCAGTAGAGTTTCATTTCTTCGGTGACTGGCTTGGGGTTTGTCAGCCTTTTGGTATTCGCTGTGTCGATCCCGAACGATATCCGGATCCGGATATCGCTGTCGTTTTCGGGATCCCTCAGCTCTGGCAATTCCTTCATCAAAATCGACAGTGAAGACAAGAAGTCCTGATACCCGGTGACAATCAGACAATCCCCGGAGGTGATATGGGGTCGATAAAGATTGATGACCGGCCGGTCGATATTGGTGCCGACCTTCGCAACTGGTTCGGCATCAAGCTCGCTTGCGGGCTTTTGTTTTGCTTCGGTAAGCTGCTTTGGCTTGGAACGCAGCCAATCAGGGAGTGAAAACAATGAACAAGACTTGGTTTTAGGACGCTTAGTCTAATAGTGATACTGCGGGCATCGTCCTTCAAGATATCACCGGAAGAAACATTCGTTTTCCTGAAACTGTCGGAAATTCGCACCGGTTTTAAGTGGGCGATGACCAGGTTCTCAAACACAAAATGAGCTGTCAGCCTGCCAGGTAACTTTGCCGGTGACTGAGAGTATTTTGAGTTAGGGGCCTGGCGGCATACCAGGCCCTCTCTAGTCAAGTCCTGGCGCTAGAGACCTCGAAGTGGGTGTTCACCACACGCAACAAGTGCTCATAATCACCCTGAATGGCGTCCTCCAGAAAAGTCTGAATTCTGGCTTGCTCAGCTCCGGCTCTTTCGGCTGCGGACTGGCAGCGCGCCAGCACTTCAAAAGCGTTTGCGTTTGTCCTGGGCAGGTCAATGGTTGCAAGTTTTTTCATGTCAAATCCTCATTTAGAATACCGTGCAACCGTCGCAGGTCGAAATTAATCTCACGTATAAGAATTGCTGACTTTGGCCTCATCCAACGAACTTCTCCAGATTTGACATAAGCCGCGATAATAGGCTCAGCGGCAAATGATCCTATTAAAAGCGGCCATACGCTCAGTATGCAGCAAATGATGGTACTGAGCCCACATAAACCGATGCTGCGCGAAGCCCCAATGACATCAATGCGCAGAAAAGCTGACTTTGCAAAGTCTGACAATATCTAGTCTCCAATCACTGAGCCACATATGAAAATCATCGGGCTAAAAGCAAAGCCACAAGCGCAACTACACCCGATGTAGTTGCGCTCGCCAGGTTGCATGAATGGTCATAGCGCATGGATATCGAACGGATCGGAGAAACCCTTGATCATTGTTCTACCAAATGTCTCCAACACATTTGCCCCTTCCAACAGATCGAAGGTTTCTTGATCAATCAATATACGGCTTCCGGTTTTCTGCGTTTCTGCCTCCAGGCGAGCAGCAAGGTTTACAGTCGATCCGATACAAGTATACGTCGCCCGGTTGTCCGTACCGGCATAACCAGCGACGACTTCGCCGGTCGCTATTCCGATACCGATTTTTAGGTCACTTTTTCTTTCTGCTCGCCTTTCGAGATTTAATATCTCAATCATGTTGTGCATTTCATGCCCTGCCGCCACCGCACTTTGCGCGGTGTTGGACAGCGGCTGCGGAACTCCGAACAGAGCCATCAAACCGTCTCCCAGCATCAGGCTGACAATTCCGCCATTGCTGGTAACAGCCTCGAACATCAACGTGTAAAAAGTGTTGAGCAGATCAATTGTTTCCTCGGGAGCGAGATTTTCAGACAAGGTCGTGAAGCCGCGAATGTCGCAGAACAGGACCGAAGCATTGGCGCGCTTGCCGCCTATGGCAAAGCCGGACTCTTGTAAGTCTTGTGCAACCTCAGTTGTTGCAAAGCGCTCTAGCAGGCGCTTCTGTTCGTCCCTGAGCCTTTTCTTTTCAAGGCAGCTGGAGACACGCGCACTAAGTAGTGTCTTATTAACAGGCTTTGGCAGGTAGTCTTCGGCACCCAATTCAATGCAGCGCACTACGTTGTCGAGACCCTCCACAGATGATGTCACTATTACCGGCAGATCGCGCAGATCTATGTCCGATTTGACGGCCTCCAGAACTTGGAAGCCGTCCATTTCTGGCATTTCAATATCCAGTAGCAGCAAGTCAAACGACTGGTTAGACAACATCTCCATCGCAACCCGGCCGTTTTCCGCGACCGATGCTTGATGACCCAAGAGCTCTACGCTGCGCGACAAAAGCAAGCGGTTCACCTTGTTGTCGTCGACGATGAGCAAATGGCCGGGGGCGTCAGACATCAATCAGGCTCCGCAACGCGGCGGCGGCAGTGGTTAGGGCTGTCTCCAACGCCGTCGCATCTGTTAGGTCTCCGGCCTCGGGCAGTTCTCCCAGCTCGACTTTCCTGGCCAGTTCGGCAAGAGCCGTCGCGCCAAATGTGTTGGCATTCGACTTGATAGAATGTGCAGCACGGCGGTATCGGTCTACATCGGCCTCGCCCGCCGCCGTTTTCAATTCGCCAATCATACTTGGCGCTTCGTCGAGAAAGGTGTTTACAAGTTCGGCTGCAAAGTCTTCGCCTGTGGCGTCTTTTAGTTCCATGAAGATTTCATGATCAATCGGGCTGTCTGTCATGGATCACCTTCTTATTCTTGGGGAATTTAACAGGGCTTCGATTAGGACAGGTACGCGGATCGGTTTGGTGATATAGTCGTCCATCCCTGCATCCAGGCACATCTCACGGTCCCCCTGCATTGCGTTCGCGGTCATCGCGATTATACGAGGGCGACTTCCATCGGGGAGCGCTTTGTTGATACGTCGTGATGCTTCCAAACCATCCATTTCGGGCATCTGCACATCCATGAAAACGACGTCGTATTTTTGACGGTTCACGCTTTCGACAGCCTCGGCACCGTTGCTGGCCAAATCAGCGCGATAGCCCATCTGCTCCAGTAGGCGCAGTGCAAGTTTCTGGTTCACCAAATTGTCCTCGGCCAGCAAGATTCGCAGTGGATGTCGCGTTGCCATATCCGGATCTGTTTGGGGTTTGTCCTGTAGTTTGGACGGCTTTACTCGTACTTTTTCAGTCGCGAACAATGTAACCAAGGTATCGAACAGGTGGGATTGGCGCAAAGGTTTGGCAAGGTTGGCAGCAAAGAGCCCTTCTTCCAGATCTACTTCACGCGGGCCAAGTGAACTGAAAAGGATTAGTGGCAATCCCGGCTTCTTGGCGCGAACCTTTTTGGCAAGCTCTTCTCCATCCATTTCGGGCATATGCATGTCGAGAATGGCCAAATCGAACTCGACGCCTTCATCAAGTATGATAAGCGCCTCTGATGGAGATTCACGCGTCGTGGTCTGCGTGCCCCATTTCTCAGTTTGAAGAGCAAGGATTTTACGATTGGTGGCATTGTCGTCCACCATCAAAATTCGCTTGCCTTCGAGTTCAGGCTGAACGCCGACAAGATTGCGGGAAGAAGACTTAACTGGTTTTGCAGGTATTGCCTGGATTTTGAAAACAAAGGTGGAACCGCTCCCCTCGCCATGGCTTTCAGCCCACATGGTCCCACCCATAAGTTCGGCGAGGCGTTTCGAGATCGCAAGACCCAGACCAGTGCCGCCATATTTTCTGGTCGTGGAACTATCTGCCTGACTGAAAGATTGAAATAATCGACTCATGCCATTTTGGGACAGGCCGATTCCAGTATCTCGGACTTTGAACGTCAGTTCGAGCGATCCCTGCACCTCGGCGGATTGTTCAACAGACAGAACCACTTCGCCGCTTTCGGTAAACTTCACTGCATTAGAAAGGAGATTCAGCAGAATTTGCCGCAATCTGGTCAGATCTGCGCTAATCGCCAGGGGCAGTGTGTCATCGAACTCATAAGCCAAGTCGAGCTGTTTCTCGGCAGCTTTACCGCTGACTAAATCGAGGGCGCTTTCTATGCATTCGCGCAGGTCGAACGGATGGTTTTCGATATCCATCTGCCCGGCTTCAATTTTCGAGAAGTCGAGGATCTCGTTGATGATGCCCAACAGCGCATCGCCGCTATCGCGGATGGTATTGGCATAGTCACTTTGTTCTGCGTCCAACTCTGTGTCCATCAACAGCCCGCTCATTCCGATTACGGCGTTCATTGGCGTTCGAATTTCGTGGGACATCGTCGCCAGGAAGGCGCTTTTTGCTTCGTTTGCTTCTTCAGCAACCTTTCGCGCCTCTTCGGCCTCACGGAACAGACGCACGTTTTCGATGGCAATCACCGCCTGATCTGCAAATGAGTAGGCGAGGTCGATCTCATCTTTGGTGAAAGCGCCGGTTGTTTTTCGAGCGAACACCAACACACCCAGACACGCCTTGCCTTTCATAAGTGGCAGCAACAGAGCTGCGCGCACGCCATGCCGGTCATACGTAATCTGTTCGAACGGTGAGAGTTCGAGTGTATCCCAATCCGGTAGATGGAGCATCTTCTTCTCATGCAGAACCTGCGCGGGAAAGCTGGACATCGGATCCGGGTCGATAGGAAAACTTTGGTTGCCTTCAAGGGTAGCAACACCTTCTGCACTAACCCGCGCAAGCACCTCGAACGTGTTATCTTGCGCGGTCATAGCTGCAACCATATCAGAGGAGACCAACCGCACACCTGCTTCTGCGATTGCCTCGAAGACTGGCTTGATGTCGTCAGGAGATTGGCTAATTACCCGTAGAATGTCCGCACTCGCAGTCTGACGTGCCAGGGAAGCCTGAGTTTCATTAAACAGGCGAACATTTTCCAGCGCGATGATGGCCTGATCGGCGAAAGACTCGGCAATGGCGACCTCATCTTCGCTGAAAACTTTGGCCGTTTTTCGGATGAATACCAAGGCACCGAAACACTCCGTCCCGCGCATCAGAGGCACTGTCAGTGAAGACTTGAACCCTTTCCTGCGGATGATTTCTTGATCGCGCGGGGGTAGCTCATCGTATCGCCATTCGGGCAAATGCAGGGTCTTGCCGTTCTTGATTGCCTTCGACGGCAAATTGTCTTCAGGATCAATCGGCAGGCGCTCGGTCCATGTTATTTCTTCGACGCCATCGGGTGTCGCGGCGGCGATCTGCCAAAGTTCAGTCTTGTTCGCCTGAATAGCAATCGACAGGTCGCAATCTATGAGGGTTGTCGCCAGCGCGACAATCTTCTCGAAAACCGGTTTGGTATCGGTTGGAGATTCAGAGATTACTCTTAACACATCCGCGCTTGCGGTTTGGCGCGCGAGGGCGGTCTGCGTTTCGTTGAAGAGTTGCGAGTTCTGAATTGCGATTATCGCCTGGGACGCGAAGGTCTCCATTTGCTTGATTTGTTTTTCGTCAAAAGCGGCCGCCGTTCGGCTCCCCATGCTGATAACACCAATTGTGTCACCGTCACGGATTAGTGGCACGGAAAGAACGGATCGGTAGCCTTCGAGATTGGACTTGAGCAGCGGATCATAGTTGGTGTCAGCTTGAGTGTCCTCAACATAGTCGGCCCTTCCATGCAGAAGCGCACGCGCTGTGGCCGATGTTTCTCCGGGTTCAAAAGGATGCGCCTTTAAAAAATCCGCGAATTTGGCCGACACATTGTGTCCGGCAAAATAATGGTACTTTCCATCTTCGGGTGTCTTAAGCGCCACGAAGGCATCCTGTAGGCGGCAAATGCGGGACGAAACGGCCAGCAATGCTTCCAGTACAGGCTCTAGTGCGTCGGGAGATCGGGAAATAACTTCGAGTACCTCGCTTGTGGCTTTTTGGTACTCCAAAGACTCCTCAACTTCGGCGGTGCGTTTTTGCACTTCCTCGAATAATTGCGTGTTGTTAATCGCGATCAAAGCCTGCGACGCAAAGGTTTCCAGCAGGTTGATCTGTTTGGCGCTAAATGCCGAAGCCTGCCTGTGCGCCATGACGATAACACCAAGCGTGCGACCATTTTTGACAAGTGGAACCCCGAGAGTGGTGAGGTAATCGCCTATCTCGGCAGCCTGCTTCCATGTGTAAGTTGGGTCGTTTCGAGTATCTTCTATGTAGACTGTCTTTCCATGCAATGCAGTTCGCCCGATGCACGAGCCTTCTTCAGGAGCTATCGGATTATCCGTCAGAAACTTCAGAAATGCCTCGCTTACGTTGTGAGACATCACGACACGATAAAGCCCATCGTCTGCATCCCGCATGGCAAAAAATGCGTACTCTGGCGAGCAGATGCGCGAAGAAACCTCCAGGATGGCGTCCAACACTGGCGGCAGGTCGTTGGGTGAACGGGAGATAACATCTAGTACTTCAGACGTAGCTGTCTGGTACTTTAATGTCTCTTCAGCTTCGGCGGTACGAGCTTGAACTTCTTCGAATAACTGAGTGTTGTTGATCGCAATCACGGCCTGTGCCGCAAAAGTCTCTAAGAGTGAAATTTGCTTTGCGTTGAATGGTGCGACTTTGTCGTGGCAGAGGACTATAACACCGACTACTACTTTGCCCTTGATCAGTGGGACACCCAACAGCGAGCGGTATTTTCCGATACGGGCCGCCTCTTTCCACTCGTATTCTTCAGCTTCGGTATCCTTGTAATATACTGTTTCTCCTCGTGCTGCTGTTTGGCCAATACCGCTTCCATGACCGGCTGGCACAGGGTTGTTTTTTATGAACCTCATGAAATCACTGTCAAACTCCAGCGTGATATCAGTGTGGTATAGATTATCCTCTGGATTGAGGATCGAAATCGCGGCGTATTTTGGTTCACAGATTCGGCTTGCAACCCTCAAGACTTCCTCAAGCACCGGTTCCAGCTCGTTTGGGGATCGCGAAATGACCGACAACACATCAGATGTGGCCGTCTGGTATTCAAGCGATTGTACTACTTCCGCAGTGCGTTCCTCGACCTCGCGGAAAAGACTCGCATTCGTAATGGCGATAGTGGCTTGATCTGCAAAAGTTTCCAGCAACTGTATCTGCTTGGTAGAAAACCCCGATACCTCGGGGGACCCGATTGAAATAACACCTACGACATCGCCGTTCTTGATCAACGGCACTCCGAGCACGGATCGATATTCACCGACGCCGCTTTCTTCCATCCAAGTATAAGAAGAATCCGTTTCAACATCTTCGATATAGATTGTGCGCTTCGCCAGAATGGAACGCCCGCTTACACCGCTTTCATCAGGCGAAATAGGATGAGCTTTGACATATTCCGCAAAGGTGGTGTCCTGCGTAAGTATCGCATGAACATGAAAAAGCTGATCGTCGGGGTTCAACATTGCAACATAGGCATCCTGCAATTCGCAGATACGCGACGCTTCTTTGAGGATAGCTTCGAGAACGGGTGCCAGCTCGTTTGGCGACGACGAAATCACCCGCAGTACTTCAGATGTAGAGGTCTGATATTCCAAAGCCTGCGTAACTTCCGCCGTCCTGTCCTGTACTTCCCGGAACTGACGGACGTTTTCCATTGCGATCACGGCCTGAGCTGCAAAGGTTTGGACCAGTGCCACATCATCATCTGAGAAAGGCGCAACTTCACGGCGATATAGTACGATCACCCCTAGACCCGTGCCGTTCTTCATCAACGGAACTGCCAGAACCGAGCGGGCTCCTTCAATCTCAACCATCTGAACCCGTTTTGGGTCTCGGTCCTTGAAATAAAGCGGGTCATCCGCGATATCATCCTGGCGAATAACTTGGCCATCGATCATTGGTCTGATCGCGATCAATTCAGTGCGCGTTAACGGCTCCTCAAAATTTTTCAGCGCTTCGTCAAAATCGGTTCTTGCGCCAATATTTGCCGGGATCGTTGCGAGCCCTCGTTCGTGATCAGCGATACACAAGAAGGCGAGTGGCGCTTTGCACAGACGGCTGGAGTTTTCGAGAATGCTTTGGAATACAGGTCTTTCGTCGTCGCGGCTACGGCTTATGACTTCGAGGATTTCTCGCGATGCTTTTTCGCGCTCAAGTCGTTCCTGAACCTCTCGAAATTGGCGCGTGTTTTCTATCGCTATGACTGCGTGTTTGGCGAACTCTTCGATGAATTGCACGTCGGGATCAGAAAACGGGCGGACTTCGCGGCGGCTAACCGCAATAGCACCTATCGCTTGTTCCCCCTGCATCAAGGGCACAACAACCCGTGACCTGATGCCTTCGACCTCGACCATTGTAACAGCAGTAGGATCACCTGAGCGGTAGAACTCAGTGTCGGCAATGTCCTCGACGCGTACAACCTTGCAATTTCGTATAGCCGCCGCCGCCGTGACCGAACCATCGAGAGGCCACTCTTCTCCCAATTCGACGTCGGTTCTATCGTGCCCCCATGCACCGGCCAATTGAATATGGGTTCCCGCAGCGTTGACCAAAACCAGCGCCGCCTGATCCGCGTCACAGATTTCCGTGGCTTGCTGAAGTACGGCTTCAAAGACTCGTGCGTCATTATCCCGGCTTTTGCTGATAACACTCAGAACCTCCTGCGTCGCCGCTTGGCGTTCGAGCTGAGTGTGCAGCTCTTTCATTTGACGTGTGTTGTCGATTGCAATCACAGCCTGGGCCGCAAAGCCCTCGACCAAAGAGATCTCATCTTCAATAAATGGTCGCACTTCGCGCCGGTAAATCCCGATGACACCTACGGGGTCACCATTTGCTGACATCAAAGGAACCGTCAGAAACGAACGGACACCTTCCTCATCAACCAGTTGCCGGCGCCAAGGATCCCCGTTGATGTAGTGGTCTGTCTCGCGCAAATCGACGTTGTGAATGACGCGCGCTTCCCGCACGGACTCGGCAATTTGTAAATTTGAGTCCAGAGACCAGCGATCCACGCCGACCTTGTATGTAGCCAATTGATCGCCAAAATGTGCCGCATATTCCAAATGAGTTCCTGCCTCATTTAGCAGGCTCAACGTGGCTACATCTGTTTCGCAAAGCCGTGCGGTGTTTTCCAAGATCGTCTGAAACACCGGCGCTTCATCATCCCGAGACCGACTGATCGTCTCCAGAACATCACGCGTGGCACCTTCACGAGCCAGACGCACCTGCAACTCGCTAAACTGTCGAACGTTTTCGATGGCAATCACCGCTTGCGCGGCGAAAGTTTCAACCAGCTGCACCTGATCGTCGGAATAAGGTCGTACCTCATCCCGTGCCAACATCAGGCATCCGATTGCGCTACCACCTACTTTCAATGGAACAAAGAGATTGCTCCTGCACCCATGAGTGTCGACAATGAGCTTAAAGCGCTCATCTCCCGATTTATGAAAATTGGTGTCCCCCATATCGACAACACGTTTTGTCTCGCCACTTAGAATAGTGTCAGTCACAATGGAGTTGCCTGGCTCCATCGTGTATTTGCCGTCGAGCCAGAGTTGCTGAATATCTGGGTGTAGATTAACGCTGGCAACCAGTTGCTGACGAGCATCCCCTTCTTGCCCGAGTACCAGACCGGCAAAAAAGGCATCACAGAGATCTTTTGCCAGCGTTACAATCAGGTCGCATACTGGCTGGATGTCATCCTTGGTCTCGGAGATCGCCTGCATAACCCGCGCGGTGGCTTCAAACCGAGCCTGCTGATCATCCGCGCTGAGCCTCCTGCTTTGCGAGGATGACGACGCTGAATCAGCAGTCTCTCTTGATGCCTTTTTTCCACCCACCTGCGTTCGTGCCCCCACGCAAACCAAAGAAACACACAAGACTGGAGTTTAGAGGGCATACCATAGAAGTCACAGAGTTTCTTTGCGGGTTGTGTTCCATGCGCTTTAGGTGATGAAGGTATGGCGTGAACCTGGGCGTTTTCGCAGAGCGATTATGAAAGCTAACATATAAGCCAAAAGAGGTTCCCATATTCGCCTCCGGCATCGAGAATGCGCGCTTCATTGGCATTGAGACGGCAAACAACACAATGCCAGAGTATGATCCTGCTTGTCAGAAAACCCTAGTGGAGATAGAGCGTTTTTGAGTTCAATTTGAGCAGTGTATGTTGTTCTTCGCCACGCCTACATTGTTTATGGGAAAAGAGGCCTCAGCGAGCCGAAAGAAAGCCTCTGCTGGAAAATCGTCGTCGATATTCGGCAGGGCTGAGACCAGTCATCTTTTTGAACAGGCGCCGGAACGCTCGGGAATCTGAATATCCGACGGCCTCGGAGACAGCTTCGATACTATGGTCATCCATCTCCAGAAATTGTTTGGCCTCCTCGACCCTGAGCGACTGCACATAGTCTTTAGGGCTGTAGCCCGTTGCCGCGCGGAAGCGTCGGTCGAACGTACGTCGGGGGAGGCCAGAGCGCGAGATCATCCGTGCTACTGCGTCACGCTTTCCATAAGCATCGGCGAGCCACGTCTGGCATTCCTGAATGACCGCGTCGTCGCTCTGCAACCTTCTCTTGGGAGCTGCGTAGTGTCTTTGGCCGTCGGGTCTTGGATCGACACAATAGAACCGCGCTGATTTGGCTGCGTGCTCCGGTCCGATGTATCGCGCAATCAGGTAAAGCGCGAGGTCCTGCCAGGATGCCATACCTCCTGACATCACGATGCAGTCTCCCTCTCCCGCAAAAGTAAGCGTGCGGTCCGGACAGAAAGCCACACGCGGATAACGCTTCTCAAAAACCTCAGCCATGGACCAGTGCGCCGTTGCCTCTTGATCGTCGAGGAGCCCAGCGTCCGCCAAGAGCGCCGAGCCAGAGCATGCCGTTGCTAGGCGCGCGCCTGCCGAATGTCGCTCGACGATCCAGTCGATCTCCGGCCCCAAAACCTCCTTCGGCGGGGTCATCATACCGATCCTGAAGTTTGGCAGGCAGATGATCTCTGCGTCGTCTGCTTCTTCAAGCGTCGCGTCAGGTGCCACTGGGACGCGGCTTATGCAGCGGAATGGCTCCTTGGCTCTGGCGACGATCCTAACTCGTGTCATTGGCGGGGTCGGCGCGCCCTCGGTGAGGTAGGACCACGCCGACCCTACCGACGTCAGCAGATCATAGATGCCGTAGAGAATGGCGCCCCGGCAACTCTCAGCCGCTAGGATGTCGATCCGCAGAGGTTCAGTGATGAAATCCCTGGTTGTCATTTCCACACTCTCTCATTCGAATCCGGTGGCCGATTTGGCCCTCTTGTGGCCAGTTCGACCCTGACGCATGCGCTTTTCGTCCACCAGTTTGGAGCAGTCTACAAAAGCACGCGAGGATAATCATGACCTACGAAGCTTTCAAGTTTGCAGAAAAAGAAGGATGGGACGCCCGCGCTGCCGCCTATGACGACTTCACCGGGCGGGTGACAACCGGCGCGATTCCGACGCTTCTGGCGATGGCCGAATTGGCCCCTGGCAAACGTATTCTAGACCTTTGCTGCGGCACCGGAAGGGCTGCGGGCGCAGCAATCGCACTTGGCGCTAACGCCGAGGGCGTTGATGTCTCTGCGTCGATGGTCAAGGTGGCGCAAAGCGCTTTTCCCGCGGCACGCTTTGTAACCGGCGATGCCGAGGCGATACCGAAAGATGATGCTATTTTCGATGCTGTGATTTGCTCGTTTGGGGTTATGCATGTGGGCAGCCCGGAAATCATGTTCAACGAGATTACGCGCGTTTTGAAACCCGGTGGGCGAGTAGCACTCAGCCATTGGATTGGACCGCCACAATCACCGTTGTTCCGGATCGTCTTTGGCACGATGCAAAGCCTTGCGGACATGTCCGTCGTCCCTGCGTCACCGCCCCCATTCGCTCTTTCTTCGGAAGATACCATGCGTGAGAAATTGGAAGCGGCTGGTTTTGGGGAGTTTTCAAGCGCCCGAGTTCCACTCGTCTTCAAAGCTCCGAAAGGACAGTTTGCCAAACACTTCCGAAATTTCGCCGCAAGGGCGGCTGTTATTCTCGACAAGCAGAACGAAGACGTACTGAAAGAAATCTACTCATCTTGGGATACCCAGTTAAAGGATTTTCTCGATGGCGAGGAATACCACGTTCCGATGCCTGCCATAGCAGCGACTGCCGTCCGAGGTGTGTAGATCCATGGTGATCTTTCGACCTATGCTCACAACGAACGGAGTTGGAGTAACCCGGCTCAAGCACAAGGAGCGCTCGACATGGATATCGCAGGAAAGCCAGCTCTCGTCGTCGGCGGCAGCGGAGGCCTGGGCCGCCGATTAGTAAAAAGACTCGCGGAGGCCGGCACCGACGTTGCCGTGGGCTATTGCGGCGGCGAGGATCGCGTCGCCGAGGCCTGCGATGCTGTCGAGAAGTGCGGACGCCGCGTGGTGGCCGTCCGGCTCGACGTGCGCGACCCAGCCTCGGTCGAAGCAGGTGTAGCGCAGGCGGCAGAGGCACTAGGCGGCCTCGCGATCCTGATGAACGCCGCCGGCGCGGCCGGGGGACCGCCGGCGGGCGATCTCGTCGCTTACGACCCTGAAACCTGGGACCGCATCAGCGACATCAACTTCCGCGGCCCCTTCCTTGCGTCCCGAGCCGCGGCACCGCATCTACGCGCCGCACGGGGCGCTATCGTGAATTTCGGCTCAACTATCGGACACGGGACCTGGGGCGCCGACCGGGCCTTTCAACCAACGAAGGCCGCCGTCTCGGGCCTAACCCGGTTCCTTGCGGCCTCTCTGGCGCCAGAAGTGCGTGTGAACTGCGTGGCTCCGGGTTTGATGGAGAACACGGTCATGAGTAGCGGGGCACCGGAAAGCTTCGTTTCGACCTGGCGCGAGGCGGCGAAACTGAAGAAGACCACTTCCATCGATGACGTGGCAGAGCAGGCGCTGACCTTTTGCAGGGCGGAGACTGTCACCGGGCAGACGCTGGTCATCGACGGGGGGCTGACGTTTCGCTAGGTCCCCACTCAGTGCCGAATAGCTAACCTGACACTCAATTCAAGGTGGTTTTGTCCGCAGAGCCGACCTCTGGCACACTGGGAGACTTTTGACAGCTGTTAGAAGTGGTCAGATGACCGCTTAGAGCCCAAACGTACCATTGCTGCGGTCAGTACCAAGGTCGCCAACGCGCAGAAAGCTGACTTTGCAAATTTCGGCCTGCTGGTACTTGCTGTCATTCACATCACGCAGGCATTCCGTATTCGGTGAAAAGCACCCAAATCTGATACATACTCAAATAGAAGTTGGGTATTAGCACAGGTGAGCAATGGATATTGCAAACAGCGTGGCCTTGGTGAGCGGTGGCAGTGCTGGTCTTGGATGCAAGATTTGTCGATTGCTTGCTGCCAAAGGTGCCAAAGTGATCGTCGGATACCGCCACGGCGAAAACCGAGCGCAAGCCGTATGCCAGAGTATCATAGACCAGGGGCAATTGGCGAAGACGGTTAGAGTAGATCTAAGCGATCCAGAGGCCGTCTCGGAGTGCGTTGAATACGTCGTGAACACATTTGGCGGCCTGGATATTCTGGTGAACAATGCCGGAATGGCGTCGGGTGGACACGAGCTTCCTCCCGGCGACCTAGAAGCACTGACCCCGGAAATCTGGACAGAACTGCTGAATGTAAATCTAAGCGGACCATATTATTTGACCTGAGCGGCCGCCCCTTTTCTCCGCAAGTCAAATTGGGGTCGGGTTATCAATCTTTCTTCCACAATTTGGCACGGCGTCTGGGGCGCGGCTGCGGCTTACGCACCCAGCAAGGCAGCCGTTGTGCCTCTTACCCGATTTTTGGCGACGGCACTGGCTCCGGATGTTACAGTCAACTGCATTTCCCCTGGGTTAATGCAGGGTACACAAATGTCTGGGGGCGCTCCTGACGAGTTTGTTGCCGTTTGGCGGGATAGATCTATCCTGGGCGCGACCACATCTATCGACGACGTCGCCCAACAGGTTCTAACCTTTTGCAAGAGCCCGTCGGTCACAGGGCAAACGGTGGTCATTGATGGCGGCATTCACCTCAACTGACGTCGGCTTCGGGCCGAGAGAGTAGCCAAACCTGCACTGTACTAATTTCAAAAAACGACACTCTCGAACTTCGGTTCTGCACTCAAACTCAATCACTCGGCGGCTTCATTCGGGACTCCTGACGCCTCTTGATCGCCCGCTTCCAAGAGAAGCCAGTCGCGGAACGCGCTGATGAGTAGATCACCCCGCCTCGCCGATTGGGTCGCAATTGCGTAAATGGTGAAGGGAAGCGTCGTTGTGTCAAACATTCTGACCAACCGACCTTCCGCCACTGTCGCGCTTACGACGACTTCATAGGCCAGCGAAACCCCAAGTCCAGCCTCGGCGGCGGTAGAGGCATATTCGCAGTTTGGGTACACAGGATCACTGTCTGAAAGTTCAGCCAACACGCCCGCCGCGCGGAACCATTCGGCCCACTGGTCGTCGACTTCGTCACGGAACAGGGTCAGGCGCAGCAGATCGCGTGGGTGGGTGATGCTTTCCCGCTCCAGCAGCGTAGGCGACACGACTGGATAGCGAGCCGAACGCAGAAATGGTGTGACATCGACACCTTCTTCAGGATCATCGCGCCATTTGATCACGACGTCGGCGTCGTTAGCCGAAAAATCAGTAGAAGGAGCGCCCTCAGCTATGCGCAGCCGGATTGCCTGAGCGTGTTCAAATCTTCCCATGCGCGGCAGAAGCCAACGGGCAGCAAAGCCAGGAGTCGACAAGACCCGCAAGGTTTGTTTGTTTTCTTCCCCCGTAGCTGTTCGCGTGCTGTCGTCGAGGTGATCCAACAATTGTGTAAGCCGCCCGGCATAATCTCGCCCTGTGCCAGTCAAACGGATCCTGTTTCCCTCACGATGAAAGAGAGCAGTCGCAAGATAGTCTTCGAGGGCTCGTATCTGATGCGAAATCGCAGAAGGGGATAAACATAGTTCCTCTGCGGCATTTTTGAAACTTAGATGCCGAGCCGCGGCCTCGAATGCTTTCACGGCCGAGAAGGGAGGCAACCGCCGTTTCTTCACGCGTGAATCTTCCTCATCCAGCGATGAAAAAATGTCTTTTGCCGTCGAGTGTACCAGCCAGATAGGCTTGTCGCAAATCCACACCTGCCCGGTTGGAGGGACTGATGTTCTTCTTTAAACGCACCACGCTTGCCGTGGTCGCCCAGCTTTTTGTTGCCGTTTCCAGTCAAGCAGTGGCTGATACACCGGAGCTATCGGAAACTCTAATTGAAGAACTTCACGCTTGGATCGATGCCGCTACGGGTCTCCCAAGAGCAGGAAAACCGGCCAGCATACTGTTTGCCGAGCCGCACGAAGTAACAGGCATCAGTAAAATGGCTGCTGGCATTGGGAACGTACCGCGCGGTCTATACGATCCGGTTAGTGGCAAAATCACCCTGGTTCTTCCCTGGAGCGAAAGCAATCCGCAAGATGTATCGGTCCTTTTGCACGAACTAGTACATCATCGCCAGAATGGCAGGCACTACTTTTGCCAGGCAGCCAAAGAGCAAGACGCCTACTACTTGCAAAGAGATTGGCTGGCCGAGCGAGAGCTTACTCTCGATGTCAATTGGGTCGCAGTGATACTCGCGTCCAGCTGCACACCGCGCGACATTCATCCTTAGAGAGCTTTCCAACCCCTGGTGTCCGCTTCAGGCCGCGACCAGGTACAGATTTGCATTGCGGAATTTAGCATGCATGAGCCCAATCAGGACATTCTTCAGACCTGATGATATGATCTGATGAGAGGCATTGTGCGGGCAGGTATTTCTCAGAGGGGGGAAACTGCATGATAGTGCGTATTTTTCAGGTGCAAGTGAGAGAAGGGAAGGAAGACGAATTCGCGGAGTTCTTCCACAAAACCGCTATTCCAATGATGAAAGGAACAGAAGGGATTGTTCAAGTTCTGCCTGGTGCGCCACACGGCGATAGCCAAAGAGAATTCAGTTTTGTGATGGTTTGGAGGGACTTGGCATCGCTCAAAGCATTCGTTGGCGAGGACTACAACTCTCCACATATCGACCCTGCCGAAGCCGAATTGGTCGAGAGCAGGTTAATCAAACACTACGAATTGGTGGAGTGATCCATGGGTTCAGAGGAAGCAAAGAAATACACCGGCTCCTGCGGATGCGGCCAACTGACTTATCAACTGTCTTCATCACCGATGTTTGTGCACTGCTGCCATTGCAGGGAATGCCAGAAGCAAACCGGTTCGGCATACGTTCTAAATGCCATCATCGAAACGGAGCGCGTGACGTGGACGGGTGAAGCTACCAATCACACGCTGGCTACTCCAAGCGGCAAGGGCCAAAAAATCACAAGATGCGCGGTATGTGGTACGGCTGTATTCAGCGAGTATTTGGTGAGGCTGGGCAAGCTTAGGTACGTTCGTGTTGGCACGCTGGATAACCCCGATCTTTGTCCGCCGGATGCGCAGATATTCACATCAAGCAAACAGTCTTGGGTTCCACTAAAACCTGATATCCCACGTTTCGAAAATTTCTACGAGTTCAAAGAGGTCTGGCCCAAAGACGCGTATGAAAGACTAAATGCGGTGTTCAAAGAATGACCGTACCTCTGAATGACTGAACCAGGGCTGCACCGGCCTCTTTAATCCTTGCTTGAGCGAATTTGCTATCGTACGCCAACGTCTTCTTCGGCCACATGGAGCATCGTTATGTCGAAATTTGCCGACCCAACCCAAGTGATTGAAGATCTCTATCGAAGATATCTGAGCGCATGGAATGGGCGTGATTTTCAAAGCGTCGCGGATTGTTTCTCGGAACCTGCATTCTATGCGTTACCCGGGATTGACGTCACTATTTCTGACCGTGCCGCTTTTGTAGCTCTTCTTGAAAAGGTCTTTGCGGGGCTGGAAGCTGATGGATTCAGCCATACGGAAATCGGTGAAATCTCGGCTCAGGCCTGCTCTGAACAGATGGCAATTGTGGACGTCAAGTCGATCACACGACTAAGGCAGGATGGATCGTCCATTGAGGTGATAGACGCACATTATGTTGCTCGGTATGCCGATGGTCGCTGGCGCTTTACAGCAGCTGTGACTTGCGCGCCCGGTTGGCGCGGACAGGTGATTTAGCAATTCTTGGCGGGATGTCATACGTCATTGAAAACCAACTGTGTTGCGTTCTTGTGGCGTGAGAGACTTAGGTGGAAAGTTCGCATGGTCTGCCATCGACATATCATGCGACCTCGAAAAACGTCAAAACTGAACCCTGAACAAACCTTTGTTGTTCGCGCTTGGCACAGTATGATCCTCGCATTGCGTCTGGGAGTAAGTCGATGCCTGCGATGGTTTCATTTCGTTCTGTGGTCGATCCATCGGACTGCGATTTTCTTGGCCATATGAATGTTTCCCGATATTTCGCCGCCTGTTCTGACGGCGTTTTCGCGATCCAGTCGGAAATGGGACTAACGGCAAATGATATGCGAAATGGACGTCAGCTTTCGTTCGCCGTCGTCAATGCTCAAAGCGACTTTCGTGCCGAATTGTCAGCGGGTGATGCATTGAGATTGGAAACATCCGTTGCCGGGATTGGTTCTAAGTCCATGACGTTTAGACATTGCTTAATCAGATCAGAAGACGACACTGTAGCCTTTGAGACGATTTTCAAATGTGTGTTGCTAAGCCTTCAGACGCGCAGGGCGGCCGATATTCCAGAAGATGTTCGTGTGAAAGCCGCACAGTGGCTGGAACATGAAGTGTGAGATTCTGAGCCGCCCAAACCCCCGGTATCATAAGCCTTGTATCTTATGTCCAGTATGGGCTTTCTGTGAGTTACCACTTTTCTCCGAAGGGTCGAATGTCGAGTTCGAATGTCCAGGCTGACTTGTCTTGTCGTGCCAACATCAGAGCTGTCTCCGCAATCCGCTCTGGCTTGATAAAGAAGTCGTCGGGTTCATCTGGAGCAAAGTTCGTCCGTGTGTCCTCCGTGTCGATCACACCATCAATTACGAGATATGCCACATGGATGCCCCGTGGGCCGAGCTGCTTGGCCAGTGCATTTGCCAGCGTACGTTGGGCAGACTTTGAAGGAGCAAAAACCGTCGTCCAAACGTTTCCACGAAGCGCAGCGGTCGCGCCCGATACAATGATCACCCCGGAACCACGTTCGGCCATCTGAGGCCCTAGGAGTTTTGCGGTGGTAAAAAGACCCAAAGCCCCGACGCGCCAACTCTGCTCGAACTGGAGCTCCGAAACGTCTTCAAGCGTTCCAAACTGTGCGAGGTCTGCATTGTAGATAACGACATCGATTTCACCAAGATCGCTTTGGGCTGCGTTAAGCGTGTTCTTCAAGTTGTCTGGATCTCCGGCGTCGCATCTGTAGGATCGAACTGACGTATCAGTTGAACCCTCGTCACCGAGTGTGGCACCCGAACGACTCAGCAGTGCGAGAGAGTAACCGGCCTGCTTGAAAGTCTCAGCATATGCGGCACCTAAGCCAGGGCCAAACCCGATGATGATGCAAACCTTGCCATCCATAACTTGTTCTCCTTACAGCTTTCTTCTCTCTGCAATCGTAGCACAAAGCTTTTTGGTTCGTTTGGTGAGGGACAGCACTGCTCGCAAAGCTAGAATTGCAAAGGCTTGCTTTGAATGTCGGGTTCGGGGCTGTGGCCGGTCATTGATGAAAACGTAGTGAAAGGCGGCAACGAGCCCAAAATCACGGCTTCAACGGGATGCACCTATCTCCACTCCTACTGGTGTGCCAATATTGTGACGAACCCTATTCGCGGACACTTCGCCAGGCTGATATGATTGCTTCTGCTGAGCGAGTACCATCTTCCAGCGTCATGGGACCAGAGCACACCGAAATCCGCATTGCTGTGCGTCCGCGCCAATTTCCAGCACTTGGATAACATGTTCCCTCAGCCTGAATTGTGGCAAGCGTTGCCTCCGTCTTGCGACCAGCGTCTGGATCGCTGTCATCTCCACACGTCAAGACAACCTGATTCAGGACCACATCATTGAGTACAGTCAGTCCCGGCTCTTGCGCGAGACGGACTGCAATATGTCTGGCAATTGAACAGTGGCGTTCGATCATCTCAGCGACACCGGATCGCCCCAAGGCCTTTAGCACAGCCCAAACTGCAATGCCTCGCGCTCGCCGCGAAAGCTCGGGAGCGTAATCTGCCGGGTTGCGCCGCTCCTCTTGAGGCAAATAGCTGGCAGTCGATCCCATCGCTCGCTGTAGGGCACCTCGGTCACGGACCACAACAACACCGCAATCATAGGGAATCTGAAGCCACTTATGAGCGTCAGCGGCCCAGCTGTCGGCCAGGGACAACCCCCTGGTCAGAATTTGTTTTTCTGGTGATGCTGCGGCCCAGAGCCCGAATGCCCCGTCGACATGCACCCATGCCGCGTGTTGATGGGCGATAGGAATGAGGTCTTCGAATGGATCGAACGCACCGCTGTTGACGTTGCCTGCCTGCAAGCATACGACCGTTGGGCCGTTTAGGTTCCGCAGTACTTCAGCAAGTCGGTCTGGACGCATCCGTCCTTGGTTGTCAGCTTCTGCAATATGGACACGCTTTGAGCCGAAGCCCAGCATTCGCAAAGTCAGATAGACAGACGAATGTGCTTCGCCTCCAAGAACAACGTTAACGGTAGGAGCGTCGAACAATCCGTCCGCTTCGACGTCCCAACCAGCCTTATCCAAGAGTGCAGTCCGTGCAGCTGCGAGTGCCGTAAAGTTCGCCATAGTTGCGCCTGTGGCAAAACCCAATCCTGCATTTGTGGGTAAGCCCAGCAGGTCAAGAAGCCAATCTGCTGCAACTTCCTCAGCGGCAGACGCACCCGGTGCGATGTCGGCAAAGCTGGCAACCTGACCCCAGGCAGAGGTTAACCAGTCTGCTGCGACTGCGGTGGGGTGCGAAGCTCCGATGACCCAGCCAAGGAATGCTGGGTTGGTCGTGCCCATCAATCCGGGTTCCATTCGGGCGATCAACTCGCTGATTACCGCATCAGCGGTCATTCCGTCTTCGGGCGTACATTCGCGAAATCGTTCCAGAGCGGCAGGCGCCGGTTCTGTAGGGCAGATAGGCTGAATGTGAACGCTGCGCCGATATGCCATCGCCGCTTCCATTGCCAATGAAAACGCTACTTCTTGGTCGGGGCTAAGAGCCATGTTGCTCTCCACTAGTCGCTATCAGTCTTGATAGTGAGGGTACGAACGCAGAGTAGAACTACCAAGAAATTTGTTTGGCACGCTTGTCTCGCTTTTTTGGGTATTCCCAAGAACGAATGTCTTTTGCCTGACAGCTTCACATTAACGGTCATTGGCGCAGCCGCAGCGAAAGGCAACTAAGTCCCGCAAGGCGGAAGTCACCACGCTTGGATGTGAAGCTCCGGTTTGGAGCTCAATCCATACTTTGAAGACTTACGAGAACGGCTCAAATGAAATTGCCTTTAACCAAACGACGAACTTGCTGGGGTCTCGTTAGGCAAACCTGCCGTTCGTAGTGTTCCAACGGAAATTCTGTGCGGAACCCGGATTTGCGTTAAGGTTGCGTACAGATCGTTGCTTCCTCATTTTGAGACGAAGTGATCCAAAGCAAGATTGAAAGAGAACTGAATGAAACGCCTGTTTCCATCTCTGCCGGAGAACGCAACACTGGGAAGTGTCTATCAAGCCTTTCCAGATAAACTCTCTCCGCTTTGTGCATACGAAAGCCTTGTGATGAGGGGCGAAAGTGACCTCTCGGTTGCTGAACGTGAATTGATTGCAGCCTATGTCTCTGGCTTGAATGCTTGTGCGTATTGCCATGGGGCGCACATCGTTTTCGCCAAAGCCAACGGCATTGAGGTCGAGACAATCGAGGCACTGATGGAAGACCGCGATACGGCGCCAGTCGAAGATCGTCTCAAACCATTGCTGGCATACATTGAAAAGCTCACTGTCTCGCCATCCCGAATGACAGAAGCCGACGCAAAAGCAGTCTACGCGGCAGGCTGGTCGGAGAGTGCGTTGTTCGATGCTATTCAGGTCTGTGGTGTCTTTAATCTCGTGAACCGTTTCATAGAAGGAACCGGTGTCCAGAGCCCTGGCAACGACCCAAGACAAGCAGACAAAGCCACTTTGGATCGATACCGCAGCGACACTTTCTATACCGATTTCGGAAGAGAGAACGGTCTCGACATCCCTTGAATTGATGTTGTTCTTTCGTTCGAACGACGACAAAAAGCTGGTCCGACAAAACGCCAGCTGCGGCCTTATCTCCCGAGGTTAACCAATTCGTCGATACCAGTCGGCACCTTCAGTTATTTTGGTAGATCCATGTTCAAACCTCGATGATCCGCCCTGCTTTTCGTAGATAACCCATTTTCTGATAAGGTTTGGAGACCTGTGGGCTTTGTAAGGGTGGAGAGTTGCTTAAATTTGACGCTGAAACAACGAAATTACTTGAAATCGCCTATCAAGGCGCAGAACTGACGCGGCGAAGACAGGCTTCATTTGATGCGCTGTGCCCGGCTCATGGTGAAAATATTTTGGACATCGGTTGCGGTAACGGGATGTTAACAGTTGAGTTGGCCCGGGCAGTTGGCTCGGATGGCTATGTCATCGGGATCGACCCAAGCGCTGACATGACGGCAGCTGCCAAAGAACGGTGCAGCGACTACGCAAACGTGGAGTTTCGTGCTGGCGCCGCAAATAGCTTGCCCATTGAAGATGAGAGTGCTGACAAGGCCGTCTCGGTACAGGTCTTTGAGTACATCGAAGACGTAGACGGTGCGTTGGCTGACACGCTGCGGTGCGTCAAACCCGGCGGGCGGCTCGTCATCAGCGATCTACACTTTGGCAGCTTGATTTGGTTCAGCGATGAGCCCGATAGAATGCAAAAGATGCTGACATCCTGGAACCAGCACTTTGTGAGTGGTTCCGTCCCGGAAAGACTGCCCGCGCTGATAAAGGCTCGCGGCGACCATGTGGAAGATGTCTTGTCGTTCACAATGACAGATCACCAGCTAAAGCCTGATGGCCTCGCAATCATGATGATGCACCTCATGAAGCAATACGCGGTTGCAAATGACCATGTTGATCCCGCTGTTGCGCAATCGTGGTTTGATGAGCAGCTCAGCCTTGCAAAAGTTGGACGCTTCTTTTTTTCCATGACCCAATTTATCGTGGTGACGCGCAAAAAGGGGTGATCGTTCTACAACGCGCCACTTGATCTCGGCCGCGCTCGCCAATCCGTAGTTGTGGAGCAAGGTTCGTGGCTGGCATCGGTTAAGCACCGTGTGCATTATCAAGTCTTCAACCGAACCATCATCCAGGGGCAGCGACGCTCCATCTGCGACCTCAAATTCCACATTGTTGTGGCTCCCGACCCGCGCTCTTGCTTCGGCCACAAAGCCTACAGACGGCTCGAAACCAATGACGCGCGCGGGGTTGACCTTCTCCGCAATGCGGCGCGTGACAGCTCCCGCACCGCACCCGACTTCAACCGTCAGGCTATCTTTGGCAATCTCAAGTTTGGCCAGATAGTTTGAAACGATCTTTTCCATCGTGGGGTCGGCCTGACGCGCGTCCATCGAGTCGGCAAATGCGGAAATAAACTCCGCACCCGCAGCATCTACATCTTGAAACAGATCAGCCGTCCCAACCACCCTCCAATAACGCTCAGTATTCTCTACCAAAAATCCTAGCATCACCTGAACCAAGAACAAGCCGTGCCGAAATGCTTAACTTGGGGCAAATCGGAGGTTTATGCCAAGGGCGGAGAGCGTCAGTAGTGAGCCCTGAGCGAACCTCGTATTCCGGCGGTTGGAGTAGAAGGCCGCATCATCTATCGTCGAACGCATGTCGGACAAGGGACAACATTTGCAACGAAGGTTGGCAGCAATACTGGCCGCGGATGTCGTTGGGTATTCGGCGCTTATGCACAAAGATGAGCAAGCCACAATTCTAATGCTTGATCACCTGGAAAGCGACATCATCACCCCAACGATAGCCGGCCAATCAGGTCGTGTCGTGAAGAGTATGGGTGATGGCTGGCTGGTGCAATTTGACAGCGCGGCGCAAGCTGTAACCGCAGCAATGCAGCTACAAGAGCAGTTGGTTGAACACTCGTTAATGAACCTGCGGATCGGTGTTCATTTGGGCGACGTCACAGAAAAAGGTGACGACATACTAGGCGACGGCGTGAACATAGCCGCTCGACTTGAGGGCATTGCGCCGTCAGGTGGCATCGCTATCTCTGAACCCGTACATCTGATTCTTGAAAATACTCTGGCAGACGCTTTCAAAGCAGTTGGGAAAAAGAAGCTCAAGAACATCCAACGCAGCCTGGATGTGTGGATTCATGATGGACCGCAACTTGGCGCATCGCACAGCTCACCTTCTTTCACAGAGACGAGCTTGCCAAAGCTCTTCATTCATCCTGTGACATGCAACGACCAACGCACTGAGCTAAGGGAAATGGCCGCAGCTCTCACTTCAGATTTCGGTTCTTTCTTTCGAACGATCAACTGGTTAAACGCGGCAATAACTTCCACGGAAGCATCAGAGGGATATGCACTTCGCTGCGTGCTGCGTGGACACCGCGACCGATTGCGTCTGGAAGCCCGCTTAAATGACTCTTCGGGTTCCGAAATCTGGACACAGAAGTTCGACGGTTTGGTCGAAGCTATCTTCGATTGGCAAGACGAGGTCGTAGAAAAGCTGTTGGATGCGGTTAGCGGAATCTTGATCCAGTCTGAGACCGCAAAGCTCACCGCATTGCCAGAAAACGAACTGACTGCCGAACAGTGCGTCTTGATGGGCATGATCACATGGTCGGAGGCCAGCATCGATAGCTATGAAGAGACGTTGTCGTACCACGCCAGGGCCATCGAATCCAATCCAACCCTCGCTGCCGCCTATGCCGAGGCTATTTGGACAATGAATGGCGCGAGAACCTATGATCTTAGTCGCGAACTTTCATCTTACTACGAGAAACTGCCACACTGGATTGAGGCCGGACGACAGATGGCTGGACAAAGCCCGACGCTTGATCTGAGTGTTGCAGTGGCTGATTACAATGTGGACGGGGACGCGGATCGCCTTTCCGTGGCGCTGGAGCAAATCCGGCAACGAGCGCCATTAGATGCCCGCCTTCATTTGTTTATGGGTTGGGGATACAACTGGGCCGGTTTTCCTGAAATGGCACTAGGCTGTTTTCAGACGGCGCTTCGGTTGGGCCGATATGGAGCCGTTTTCGTTGGTGCTTCCGGAGGTGCCGCCACCTCTTGCGTGATGCTTGGTCGAGACCATGATGCTATCGCCTATGCGGAGGAAGGTTTGCGCTTCTCGAAGAACTATGCCGCACTTCACAGCACGAGGGCCGCTGCTCACGCTATGCTTGGGGAACCTGAAAAGGCGTTTGCGGCGTTGGCGCAAATGCTGCAAATGGAACCTGATGAAACGATCTCGAAATGGCGTAGCAACGTGGACTATGGCGGTTCAGAAGGCGCTGAACGCTACTTTGAGGCGCTTCGCCGGGCAGGATTGCCAGAATAGCGGTTTGGAACCAAGTTGCGATGCTAAAATCGACGGCTTGGTTGCGCATCTTGGTAGCTGCAAAGCTCGGATTTGAGGGTCGGCTTCGGGCTGCGAGCCCTAAAGCATCAATCTGCAATGGAAAGCTCTCAAACTGGGCTTTAGGGCAATTTAAGTTGACAATTCATCTGTGAAATCGCCGGATTTCTTGGGTAACAATTTTGAAGGTGGTGAACGCTTGCCGCTCCAGCCTGCGGCTAACACCAAATTAGGAGATACGCAATTTCTATCGACAGTTTTGCGGAAACCGAGATTGGAAAACACCTCGCCGACGCTGCACGTCGTCGTCGCTTGGTTTTCTTCACTGGATTACCTGCGTCTGGAAAGTCATTCCTGTTGCGCCAGCATATATCGATTTTGGTCTCGTTGGGACGACGCGTACATATCATGCGGTGGGATACAGGACTCGCGGCGTTTCAGACCGAAGACATACTCGCAAAGTATCCAGATGTTTCAGATGGAACTCATCCGTTGATCCGAAAGGCAGCCGGATTGTGGGGCCGGAGAGCCCTGGCGCGATGGCTCGCTGAGACTACCGATCCCACAGACATGATTGTCGGTGAAGTCCCTATCATCGGAAACAGGTTTTCCGAGTTCATCCAGGCGCAGCCGGATCAGGTTGAACCAGTCTTAGCATCCGAGGAAACCACATTCATCTATCCCGTTCCTACAAAGGGTTTGCGCGCCAATCTCGAAGCCATCCGAAGGTCTACGTTTGCGAACCCCAGACATACTGATGAGGCCAGAGATGCGCCTCCATCGACAATGGAACTGGCTTGGCGTTTGACGTGTGCCAAGGCCGCAGAATTGGGTTTGATCTCTGAAGCGGACAGTCATTCTCCGTACGAGGAGATGATTTATGTGCGGTTTTTTGAGCACCTACTGCAACATCGAAACGCCATCAAAATTGGGGTCGATACGATTTATTCAAATGCCGGGTCAGCCCATGATCTGGGGGCGAGTATTTTAGAACTCAATGCAAGCCCGGATGAAGTACAGTGGGTAGTCGCAGAGGTAGAGGCTGCTTTTACAGTCGAGGAAGCTACCCGAGACGTTGAAAACTGGTATCGGGTGTAGTCTCTTGTAAAAGTTCGCTCTTTGGCGTCTTGGAAACTGCAAAGTCTAACTGTGCATGTCCGCTTTGGGTTCGCGCCGCCGAAAAAACAAAGCGCAGAGAAACGCGTCATTGAGGCCGCGCTGTTTGGACAAACGAGTTAATGTCGGTGTCAGCCGGTCAACCCTGCCGCCCGTAGCCCATCGGCAAGACGTTTGAAATCATCCGGTCGCCGCCACATCGACCTGAACCCGCGGGCAAGACTATCCACTGTGTCATCCTCAACCACAATACCTCGACTTGTGAACTCATCGTGACGTTCGGAGACGAATTCTCGCAACGCGTCGGAAGCGTCTCGCTCTCGTTCGAGCTGCGCGTAAGACGCTGCGACAAAGGCAGTGGCCAACGAGTTAAGCCGCGCTGCTCCCATCAGAAAACCAAGCACTGCTTCATAGTTACCGTTGAAAAATTCGACTTGCCCCATAATCCAGTCGATGGCAGGCGGATGTAGCGGGTCCAGCGCCATAGCTTCCGAAACTACGTCGCGCGCCTTTTCGTGCTGGCCGAGCAGTAGGAAAGCATAGCCGCACCAAGCCATCGACTCCGCCTCGCTTTCTATCATGGAAAGTGTCTTGTTGAATTGCGCTTCGGCTTCATCCCACAGCCCGGCGCAGAGATAAGCAAAACCAAGCTGGTCCTGAATGTAGACGTCCCGGTTATCCAGTGCCACGCCCTTTCGGGCGATATTCAACGTGTGGGCGGGTGCGTCAGCATCCGCCAGACCCAGCCACAAATCTATGACATATGTATCTGAAAGATACATGTAAGATCGCGCGATACTGGGATCCAGCGCGACCGCTCGTTCCAACAACGCTCTCGCCTTGGCCGTATCTCGTGCGTTCAAGCCGTCGCGTAGTGCCTTGCCCTTGAGCATCAGCTCATAGGCCTTCATCTGATCCGTTGGTTTCTGTGTCGAACGGTCGACGACATCGTGCTGGACCCTGCCTGGCAACACTGCGACGATATTTCGGGCCACCTCGTCTTGTACCGCGAGAACATCTTCCAGTTCGTGGTCGTATCGATCCGACCAGAGTTGAGTGCCCGTTCGGGCGTCAGCGAGTTGCACCGAGATTCTGACGCGACTGCCGGCCTTCCGCACGCTGCCTTCAACGAGATATTCTGCGCCGAGAGTCTCCGCGATTTTGGCCGGATCTGTGTCCAGTGTCCGGAACCTGAAAGACGCATTTCTGGAAACAACCTTAAGCGTCCGAAAACGCGATAAGCCCACAATAATGTCTTCCGCAATCCCGTCGCTAAAGAAGGCCTGCTCGGGGTCATCGCTCATGTTTTGTAGTGGCAAGACCGCAATAGTGGCTTTTCCTGATGTTTCAGGCCGAGGCGGTTCAGCGCATATTGCGCTTGACCCGCCAATGCGCCAGGCACGTACCGGTTCGGCAACGTTCTTTACTGTGTGCTGACCAGCATCCTCCCAGGCGACCGGTATACGGTTCCCGACCACACGATAAACAGCGTCCGAAACCAACACACCGCCGGGCGGGGCAAGCTGCTCCAACCTCGACGCAAGGTTCACACCGGACCCAAAAACGTCTCCGTCGCGCATGATGATGTCGCCAAGAGTGACGCCGATGCGAAAGCGAAGCGGGTCGGAGCCCACCACTGGCGAATTTTGCCATTCAACTGCGCAAGAAACGGCATCAACAGCGCTGTCGAAGCTTACGAGCAGACCGTCACCCATCTGTTTGACAATGCGGCCGTGATGACGACCGACAAGCGGAACAACGGTTTCGTCAATGTGCGCTGAAAGGATTTCGAGCGTGCCTTTCTCGTCCCGCTCCATCCGGGCGGTAAAGCCGACTAGGTCGGCTATCAGGATGGCCGCTAGCTTTCGCTCCACGTGTTGTACTCCTATCTGTTTCATACTGATCGCTACGTGTTTAGACCATGCGAAAGTGAACAGGGGTGGTGTCTGATCTTGTCCGAAGTCTGTTTCAGCTTTGGAAAGCGCTGCGATACGTCTGCTTTAGCAGCTCAGTGGGCAAACGGCCTTTTTTGTCCTCATCTTGCGAAAAATCATCGCCGCTCTGGGTTGTTGCTATCCGTTCGAGTCGAACGCCAATAACAGTTATATCAAGTGAGCAGGCGTCCATCTGAAAAGGCTTTTTTCATATTCGGTAATTGAACTGGAAAGCCACTTCTGAAACACCTTTGCCGCTGGACGAACTGCTCCAGGCAGCGTGACGAGGTGATATCCGATCTGCGGGATTGGATCATCGAAAAGCGCCACGAGATCTCCAGACTTCAATTCGTCAGAGATGAATGCCGGAACCGTTGCCCCGATACCATCACCTTGGCGGATTCCATCAAGCAGCATGTTGCCCGGCAAGCGAACAACTCTCCTATCTGCACCAGGTGGCACTCCAACCTTTTCCAACCACAGGTCAAATTCGACCGAAGCCTGTTCCTGAAGAAGAGTAAAGTCGAGCAACTCAATTGGGTCTTTGAGTACCCGTTCCCCAATCAATTCTTTTGCAGCAACCACTGTCAGACAGCCAGGTAGCAACATTTGCGACACCAGCCCCGACCAGCGCCCGGTGCCGTATCGAATGGCTATGTCAATGCCGCCTGGCTTGAGGTCGACAGCCTGGATTGTTGAGTCGATCCGAAGCTCAATATCCGGGAACTCCTGAACAAACGTCGATAGGCGCGGCATGAGGAATGCGCTTGAAAACATCGGTGTCGCACTGACCACCAGCGGGCGAACCGCCTCTGCACTTGATATGCTCTCAGTCAGGGACGCCATTGAGGCGAATGCTTCGTGTAGGCCCGCCGCTAAGAATTCTCCCTGCGCGGTCAGAGCGATACCGTGTCGCGTCCGAGTAACAAGCTGGGTTCCCAGATGCTGCTCCAGACCACGGATTTGTTGGCTGACCGCGGAATGGGTCACGTTCAGCGCCGCTGCTGCGCGGGTCAAGTTTTTAAACTCTGCGGCGGCGGCAAAAGCTCTGAGAGAAGTCAGCGAGGGAAACGTGTGCCAATCCATGAGTCAGAAAATCTAACAATACAGAAAAATTTACAACTACGCGATTTCTCGATTCTTACGCATGTTGACTGAAACACCAATAACCAGAACAGGAGGAAACCATGGCAACGCTTGCGGTACTCGGATTGGGCAGCATGGGTTCGGCGTTGGCGCATTGCCTGCTCAATGCAGGTTACAGCGTCTGCGTCTGGAATCGGACGCCTAAAAAGACAAAATCGTTTGCAAATGCAGGTGCAGTTATTTGCGCATCGCCAGAAGATGCTGTTGCAGCGTCGGATTTCGTCATCGTCTGTATCAAAAGTCACAAGGAAACTGTCGATTTGTTCAGCGGTCTAAGTGTATCTTTGAAGGGGAAAACAATCTGCGACATGAGCACCGGCGACACGTCCGATGCTGATTCACTGGTCTCATTTCTCAGCGAAAAAAACGCAGACTACATGTTGGGCATGATCAATGCCTACCCTTCGGGCATCGGTGGCAGCGACACCACCATCCTCACCGTAGGCAGTGACGGAACCTGGGATCGCTACGGCGAAGTAATAAGATCTCTGGGGGGAAAGTCGGAGCAAGTCGGTGAGAAACCCGCAGCTCTTGCAGCACTTTTTGCTGGTCTCTTCACTGTCCGGCAAGGTTTCATGTTCGGGATGATATACGGTGCACTGGTTTGCCAGAAAGCTGGTGTTCCTATGCAGGTCTATGTCGATCAACTTCCTGCCACGATCAAGCTGGTAAATGACTACCAAGATCTCTTTGTCCGTACCGTTCCAACCGAGGACTATGACGACGCTGAAGCCTCGTTAAAAGTCTACGCATTGGCCCAGGAGGACGCTCTAAAGACCTGCAAATCTCTGAATGCTCCGGCTGACTTCATCCGATTGATGCATGACCGCACAAAAGCCGCGTGGGAGGGTGGATACGGAGACAAACAATTGACCTCTTTGGTCAAGCACATGACGGATGCCTGCTGAAATCGAAAGCTTACTGTCAAAATAGCCGTTCGACTTTACCAACAATCGGCTGCAAAGTTGCGTACATGGGATTGCGAAGTTGCGTCGCCAATGTCCGGTTTGGGCTGCGACCAGCCAACCATGCAAGCTGCAAAGAACGGAAGCACTGAGCCCATTTTGACCGATGCTGCGCGATGCCCGAATGACGGCAATGCGCGGGAAAGCGAACTTTGCAAAGTTGCCGTTCAAAGTTTCGCTTGCCCGACCTGACCGTCCCAGATGGTCGGAGGCCCTTCGTGGAAGTGCGGCACTTTGGATTGTTGGTCTATTTGAAGCAAATTTAGGTACAGAGCATTGTTGGGCTACGTCAGTCAACGTAAACGCCAGGGAATACGGGCAATACGAAATCCAATTATCCAGATGACAATTGACCAACTATTGGTCGATTAATCTCATTGTCCGAGCAAAACCTACCATGCGAGTTTCAGCGCTGCTTTCGTTTAACCGAAATAATGCACCCAGAGTGTTTTGGATGACGAGCAGGTACATCCCGGGCCATTGCGTCCACGTTTCCGAGGTGCCGCAACGCTCCGTTGTTCAGCAACACGCCTCGCCCAGCATCATACCGGCGCTGTCCAAATCCGCTGGCAACGCATTCCCAGTCTTCCTTGGCCGCCGCGTTGCGGAATCTCGGTAGGTCGTGCGGGTCATGCCGTCCAGGTGTTGCTGCGACGTGATCATGTTTCTTCGCATTGCTTTGGTGGGTTAAATGGTGGGTCACTTGTGTTGTGCCAGGTTGCTGGATAGTACCGGTTGTCGGCCTCGGCCTAGGGCGCATGATTGTCACGACGCCTTGTGGTTTCGGATGTCCTGGGACTGCCACGTGAGTTGCCGTAGGTTTCGGTGTCAACTGTGGAACCTGACCAGGAACCGCCGTGGGAACCTGATTGGGGGTTGCGGTTGGGACAAGCGGTGGTGTCGCTGTAGTGCCGCTGGGTTGCGGAACACGGCCGGGCACTGCGACCGGAATCTGGTTTGGTGTTGCAGTCGGGACGAGCGGTGGCACAGCAGTTTGACCCGTGGGCTGAGGTGGGACCTGACCAGGAACTGCGACTGGAATTTGGTTTGGTGTTGCGGTGGGCACAAGTGGCGGCACCGCTGTTGGGCCGGTAGGTTGAGACGGAACCTGGCCAGGGATAGCTATCGGAACTTGATTGGGAGTTGCAGTCGGAACTTGCGGCGGCACCGCGGTGGGACCAGTAGCCAATGGCGGAACCTGATTTGGAACAGCTGTCGGAACCCGGTTTGGTGTCGCGTTTGGTGCCAGAGGCGGAGTTAGGGTCGGCGCTACTACCGGCGTGGGAACCTGACCAGGAATCGCTATCGGTGTCGCAATAGGAACCTGACCGGGAATTGCGTTCGGGACCGCGCCCGGCGCAAGGACTGGAACAGCAACGGACGTGGGCGTTTGCTGCGTTCCCTTAGGCGGCAACTGATTTGCCACCGGCTGAGTTGGGCCAGTAACTTGATTACCTGCCCCTTGCCCGCCAGCCTGCCCGCACCCTTGGCTCGACTGGTGTGGGTTCCCTACGCCTCGGCACCACCCGTAGTGATTTCCGCGGGCAAAGACCTGAGTAGCGGCCAGTTCTGCAATTAAGCAAGTTGCGGTAAGTACAGCAATTCGGTTCAGTTTCATAACATTCTCACCAACTTGTTGTCAGAGCAAGATACGCGCCAGGATCGCCAGAGTCGGTCAAAGGGCCGTCTCTTAAAGGGACACCGACATATCCCGACAGAAATAGATTTTGCTTAAACTCAATGTCCAAACCCAGACCTGTCGATGCCAGTGTAGCATTATCAACTTCGAAACTCGCAGGGTCATTGTTCGAGATGTAACCCACGTCGAAAAAGGCAAAGGGCGTTAAGCGATGTATGCTCTGGGAACTGGGGAAGTAGGAATGAGACACTTCGAAAATCGCGGAAATTCCGGAATCACCATCCACTTCGTCAAAACGATATCCGCGCAAAGCATAACGATCACCAAGGAAGTACTCTTCGACTGAGGGCAGCCGGTCTGTTGTGTACTGCCCCCAGATCTCGGTGCGCCAAGCTGTGTTGGGAGACAAGCCCGTTAGCGGGCTTTCGTATCCGACGCCGCCTCGTAGATGCCAGAACGAAGAGTCCCCGTCGTCAAAATTCGCGTCTGTCGTGTCGTTGTCATTGTCACCAAAAGATAAGGTTAGCCCCGCTTCCAGAGCTTGTCCCTTTGGATAGTTTTGCCCGTAAAGATATGTAAGACCAACGACACTCGCGTCACTGGATAGTGGAACGCCACCGCTGACTGAATCCGCTTTTGAAAGGCGATAGTCCAGCAGAAGATACCCATAACGGGCCACATCGCGGATCACGGGGTAACCCATCGCGACTGTGAAGTTCTCGCCGTCAATATCTGTTCTCGCAAAGTCCCCCGAGAGGTCACGTTTTGCGTTTATGTTCCCGTAGAAGATCTCACCGTACAGACCATTGCTGTTCAGCGGCGTGCGATAGGTAAGAGCGCCCCATAGAGAGTGTTCATCGTCTTTGTCCCAATTGTAATTGCCTGATCCCTCAAATCGCAGCAAATCCCCGACGGTCAGCGTTGAATAAAACTCTTGTACGACATAGAAGCTGAGCGCTTCTCCAAGCTCACGTGGAGGGTTGTCGAGTGTCGCACTACCGGCTTGTTTTCGCAGTGGCTCTCCCAATACTCTCAGCCGAGCACCAGCCTGATCCGGGTAATCAAGTTCGGCCGACACGTCCAAGTCGGGTATGTCCTCGGCCAACATAACCGCCCGCTCAAATCGTTTGAGAGTTATTGGGTATGCGGTGGTGAGGGGGCTAAAGATCTTTTCTAGGGTTTGGAACGTGCGCGTATCTACACCTTCTATTTCGATGGTTTGAATACGCCCCTCATCAACAACTATGCTCTGCCCATCGGGACCAGGCCACGCCTCAGCCAAGAAGTAACCGTCTTCTCGGTAGATCTGAGTGATCGTTGATGCGACCTCCACCGCTGTAATGCGCCCTGACCGATCAAAGGCCAACTGACCGGCAAAAGTTAGCAGCTCGTCCGTATCATACACTGTTACGCCGCTGACAGAGTGCTGTGATGCAATGTCCCAGTTTTGTGCAATGCTGTATTTTGGAACCGAAACAATGGCCACAAAAGTGCAAATGATCGCAATTACAACCGAGTTGGTAACGGGCATTTTCTACAACCTTTGCGTGATTGAGAATGTTAAAACCCAATCCTATTACGAGGTTTGAATGTCTGAGCTTGCCGATATTCAAATTTGATCACGACTGGTGCTTTCGAGATACACAGCGAACAGGTTACAATGCGCCTTCGTCGCCCAGGAACTCGATACCAGCTGTCGCGCCATCAGTGTAAGCAATACAATTCCAAGGAGCGCGTTCCTCACCAACACCGACAGTGACTTGTGTTCCGGCCTCGCTAAACGCGGATGAGAGCACAACGACTTGCGAATTGTTCGTCGTGTTGGCTACATCTCGCAAACACGCCTGCTGAGCGGGTGTGAGTTCGGCGGACGCACTGGATGTACTCGTGTCGTCACAGGCCGCAAGCATTGCGAAACAAGTTGCGCCTGCAATCATCACCATCTTTTTGGTCATTTTCTTCTCCCTCTGGGTCAGTTAAAATTAGTGAAATTGGATGCGTTAAGTTTCAGCATCGCGTTCTCCCAACGCTCAATTCTTGTAAGAGGCCTTCCAACCGCCAGCATTCACTCCAGCGGCCGGAAGGGCTCAGCAAAGCGAGCAGCAGCGACAACAACGGAGTTAAAAAAAGCTGTGTCGAATTCGCATGTTTGAATCTAATTTTTGATAAATCAACATTTTTTCCGCGCGTAAACTTCTTTACGCTCTCGTACGATAGGCTTCTGCTTTCAAACAAAAAGATTAGTGGGAGCACCCATAAGGGCGCGTGTGTTCTTCTGAGCGGCGAAGCGATTTGAGGCCGCATAGAAACCAAGAGAGGAGTGAAATATGGGATTCGGTGAAGCAGTAAAAACGTGATTCTCGAAATACTTCCAGTTTTCCGGGCGGGCGATACGTTCAGAATACTGGTGGTTCTTCTTGTTTGTAGTTCTCGTGAGTGCCGCTTTAGCTGTGAGCAGCCTCATCTGACTGGTCCAATTTGATTGTTAGTGCATCATCGGCCTGTGATCCATCGGGATGATGGTTTCCGGCGCTGGCGGGCG
>NZ_JBQFXC010000018.1:0-39710 GCF_056540645.1 Ruegeria sp. AM5
GCTTCGGCTTCGGCTTCGGCTTCGGCTTCGGCTTCGGCTTCGGCTTCGGCTTCGGCTTCGGCTTCGGCTTCGGCTTCGGCTTCGGCTTCGGAAGTCAATTCGTCCGCAGCGTTATCCGCGTCAACGGATTTCTCATCCGAGACTGCATCACTTTCGGTCTCGGCGGCCTCTGCCACCTCTTCGACGCTGGGGTCTTCGACCGGTTCCTGATCGGGTTTCTTCTTATCAGCCACCGCGTTAATCCCCTTATCGATTCCCAAAACACATGAACAACAGACTAACCCAAGTTAATCTGCACCCGGCGCGCTCTCAACCCGCATCACGTGTTTCACGAGTTTTTTCACGGCTTTCTGCATTTTGTCCGGGGTCGGTTCATCCGCGATCTTCAGCCGCTCGAAACTCAGTGTTTTAAGGGGTTCCGCTGTGGCTTCGCTGATCGCGGCCAGCCACAGAGGCGCAGATCCGGCCCAGACATCGGCAAATTGTCGCGCTGTGCGGGGTGAAAATAGCGGGGCGATGATGGGCTGATCACCCTCGGCGGCGTGGGAAGCCTCATCACTCAGCGGCAGAAGTTGCTGTCGATAAATCGGCTGTTCTCGGGTGGTCAGCCCGGATTCAGTCAAACGCGCGGCCACGTTGCCACGGCTGTGTTCTCCGCGCAGATGCAGCAGCGGGCTGTTTGGCTTGAGTTTCAGCAGATTGGCCACCAGCCCTTCGGCCGTCGCACCCAGCATCTGAGCATCCCACCCTGCCGCCTGCGCTGCCTGCGTGGTCACCGGACCAACGCAATAGGCGGGCAGGCTGCGTTCCACATTCAATACGGCGGCGGCGTTCACGCCATTTGCCGAGGAAAAGATCAGTCCAGCAGAATCATCGGACTCAACCATGACACCCAGCGGTTCGATCTTTAACAAGGGTGAATGGATAACCGCGACTTGCGGCCGAATGTGGTCCGGCAGTTGCGCAACGAACCTGTCCGAGGCGGCGCGAGGGCGGGTCATCAACAAATACAACGGTCGGCGCCTTCGGCCTTGGGATTGTTTGCATCCGCGCGGGGTGATACCCCGCTTGGCAATCATGATGCAACGGATCAGGCCTATGGTGCAAACACTTACCGTCCTTGGACTGGAAAGCAGCTGCGACGATACCGCAGCCGCCGTTGTGCGGCAGGGCACAGGCGTAGGGGCCGAGATCCTGTCATCCGTGGTGCATGGCCAGACTGAGTTGCACAGCGCCTATGGTGGCGTTGTGCCTGAGATCGCAGCGCGTGCGCATGCGGAAAAGCTGGATATTTGCATCAAACAGGCTCTAACACACGCCGAAATTGGCTTAGATGATCTGGACGCTATCGCTGTCACCGCCGGTCCCGGCTTAATTGGCGGCGTAATATCCGGCGTGATGTGCGCAAAGGGCCTAAGCGCAGCAACCGGGTTGCCGCTAATCGGGGTGAACCATTTGGCCGGGCACGCGCTGACACCAAGACTGACCGACGAGATTGCTTTTCCCTACCTGATGCTGCTGGTCTCGGGTGGTCACTGCCAATATCTGATCGCTCATGGACCGGAACAGTTCACCCGCCTTGGGGGGACGATCGACGATGCCCCCGGAGAAGCCTTTGACAAGACCGCCCGTCTGTTGGGTCTGCCGCAACCCGGTGGCCCCTCGGTCGAGGCTGAGGCGCGCGCGGGTGATGCCAAACGTTTCCGCTTTCCCCGGCCCCTTCTGGATCGCCCCGGATGTGACCTGTCTTTTTCGGGACTCAAGACCGCGCTGATGCGGATGCGGGATAAGGTCGTAGCCGAAAAAGGGGGGCTGACCCGACAAGATCGCGCTGATCTGTGTGCCGGTTTTCAGCAGGCTATTGTTGATACCTTAGCTGAGAAAACCCGCCGCGCGATTGCCCAGTATCTTGAGACATCACCGTCAGAACCGGTTATTGCCGTTGCCGGAGGTGTCGCAGCAAATTCCGCTATTCGCTCAGCATTAGAGACTGTTTCTGCGGAAATGGGCGCCCGATTTACTGCCCCTCCGCTGGCTTTGTGCACTGATAATGCCGCAATGATCGCCTATGCGGGTATGGAACGATTCCGCACCGGTGCACGAGATGGGTTGGACCTGACGGCGCGGCCCCGCTGGCCCTTGGATCAAACCAGCCCTGCAATGCTGGGTAGCGGCAAAAAAGGGGCCAAGGCATGAGCGTGGCCGTCCTTGGTTCTGGCGCATTTGGAACCGCTCTGGCGATATCTTTGGCGGGCAATGGGCCTGTAACTCTCTGGTCACGAGATGCCGAGCAAGCAGCGCAGATGCGGCACGGGCGCGAGAACCCGCGACGATTGCCGGGCGTTACACTGCCCGCCAGTGTTTCAGTGACAGCTGAATTTGAACAAGCGGCGCAATCCGATGTGTTGTTACTGGCCGTCCCAATGCAAAAGCTGCGCGATGCGTTGACGCAATATACCGGCGAACTGGGTGGCAAGGTTTTGGTGGCTTGCTGCAAGGGGATCGAACTGTCCACGGGGCTGGGTCCCGTTGCAGTCATCCGTCAAACCGTTCCGGACGCACTTCCGGCCTTGCTGACTGGCCCCAGCTTTGCCGATGATATCGCGCGCGGTTTGCCTACGGCGTTGACGCTGGCTTGTGATGATGCCGAACTGGGTGAAGCGCTTCAGCAAGAGCTGACAACTGCCAATCTGCGTCTTTATCGTACCGCCGATACCATCGGGGCAGAGCTAGGTGGAGCGCTAAAGAATGTGATGGCTATTGGTTGCGGCGCGGCCATTGGTGCAGGGCTTGGCGATAGCGCCCGCGCTGCGTTGATCACGCGCGGATTTGCCGAGATGCAGCGCTTTGCCGCCCAGCGCGGGGCACGGCCCGATACGCTGATGGGGCTATCGGGGCTGGGTGATCTGGTTCTAACCTGCTCATCCGAATTGTCGCGAAACTATCGTTTTGGCCTTTGTTTGGGTCTAAACAAGCCATTTGACACCACGACAACCGTCGAAGGTGTCGCCACTGCGCAGGCCATGTCCGAAATCGCAGCGAGCGAAGGGTTAGACATGCCCATCAGCGCAACGGTGGCGAAACTCAGCAGCGGTGCCTACAGTGTCACCGACGCGATTCAGGCCCTGCTGGGTCGCCCACTCAAGGAGGAATAATATGCTCATCGCCCTGATCGCCCGGGATAAAGCTGGTGCCCTACAGACCCGGCTGGACAACCGCACCGCCCATCTGGCTTACATTGAAGAAACCGGTGTTGTGGCGCAGGCCGGGCCGTTACTGGACGGCGATGCGATGATCGGATCGCTGGTCATTCTGGATGTCGAGAATCTGGCCGCCGCTGAGGCCTGGGCCGCAAATGACCCCTACGCGCTGGCCGACCTGTTCGACTCGGTTGAATTGATCCCGTGGAAAAAGGTCATCGGCTGATGGCGTATTGGCTGTTCAAATCCGAACCCTCGACCTGGAGCTGGGATCAGCAGGTCGGCAAGGGGGACGCGGGCGAGGAATGGGATGGGGTGCGCAACTACCAGGCCCGCAATTTCATGCGTCAGATGCAGATTGGTGACCGGGGTTTTTTCTACCACTCGCAAAAGGACAAGGAGATTGTCGGCATTGTCGAAGTCTGTGCCGAGGCCCATCCCGACAGCACAACCGATGATGAGCGTTGGGAATGCGTGGATATCAAAGCCGTCCGGTCTTTCACAATTCCGGTCAAACTGGATCAGATCAAGGCGGATGAGCGTTTGGGTGAAATGGTTCTGGTCAAGAATTCACGCCTTTCAGTGCAGCCGGTCAGCGATACAGAATGGCAGTTGATCTGCGCTTTGGGCGAGACAGAGGCGGATTGAATGAAAAGGGAAGGCCCTGACGACTTCAGAACCTTCCCTACCCCGCGTGCTCCCAAGCTCACCACACGCATACGGAAATCTATTGGTTCTGACCGTCCTGGTCATGACCTGACCTTAGCCGATTTCAGAACCGCGCTTCAAACGCCAAGTATTTAGAGTTTCAATCAAATACAAAACACCCGCCGGTAAGACCGACGGGTGCTGAAATGGTTCTTGGCTGGATCAGCTATAGACCGATTCTTTGCCGAAATGCTTGGTCAGCATGTAATAGACGACAGCGCGGTACTTGTTACGCTCGGACATGCCATAGGTCTCCATGGCCTTGTTAATCCCTTCCATCAGTTCGGGACCATCCGACAGGCCCAGCTTTTTGATGAGGAAGTTGTTCTTGACCGTCTCAAGCTCGCCTTCCTGGCTGGCCGCCACTGTCGACGCATCCGCGTCATAGATCGCCGGACCGCAACCGATGGTGACCTTGGTCAGCAGGTCCATATCGGGGTCCATCCCGCATTTGCCTTTTAGATCTTCAGCGTATTTGGCGATCAATTCGTCGCGTTTGCCCATGTCCCAATCTCCTTAATCCATTGTCACGGAACTTTTTACCGATGCACGAGAGACTAGCCTTGTCGGCGGAATTCCCAAAAGGGAAAAATCACAAGGTTTCCCCCTAGGCTGAACTTCGCGGGACTCGGTGATTTGATTTTTTCAGATTTATTATTTAACATTTTTGTTAATTATGATTCCCGGAGGTCCCCATGCCCGTAACGTTACCGAATGAAACCACCGAATATCGGTTAGCTCGTAATGCACTTCTATCCGCCGAGCGGGACCTGAGAGCAAAGGTTGAAGAGGTCGCGGCCTTGCGCCGTTCTCTGCCAACCGGAGGCAAAACCCCTAACGATTATGCGTTCCGAGATCTGGCAGGCGAGGGTGCGCCTATGTCGTCGCTGTTTGGCGATAAGGATACGCTGATTATCTATTCGCTGATGTACGGACCCGACGCGGAACGCCCCTGCCCTATGTGTTCGGCGTTTCTGGATGGGCTGAACTCTCAGGTTCATCATCTGAAGCAGAACGCCTCGGTCGCCGTAGTGGCGCAGAATACGCCCGAAAAACTCTCGGCGCTCAAGGATGAGATGGGTTGGAATGCGCTGCCGCTCTACTCAGCATTAGGGACGAATTACCAACGTGACTATCTGGCCGAGACCGACGGGGGTGATCAGCTTCCCATCCTGAATGTCTTTCAACAGCTCCCTGATGGCATTCATCACTTCTGGAGTTCCGAGCTGTTCTTTGAACCCAGCGATTGGCATCCCCGGCACGTGGATGCGGCTTGGCCACTGTGGAATGTTCTGGATTTCACGCCACAGGGCCGCGGCGATTTTATCCCACCTCTACGCTGAGGTACTATCGGCAGTAGCCCCAGCCGGGCCCCTGCAGGTGGAAGTGATCGGCATGTAAGCGGTTGTAGTCAGGGCCAAGCACCACGCGGAACCAGTCACAGGCTCCGCGCCATATCTGGCGCAGAAAATCGGCCTCGGGCCCGTCAGCGTCCCAGTCAGCCAGCAGGTTCAAGCTGCGCCCGTCCGAGAGATCCATTCCGACGATGTCGATCGCGTCCGCAGTGGCGTGACTGCTCCAACCATTGTCTTGTCCTTGCGCGGTCCGCATCCGGCGGCAGTTATAGCTGCCGATCTGGCGCATTCTGCTGACGGAAGTCCCCAGTAGTTGCTGCGCAGCGGGTTGCACAACATGGTGTTCCCACATGACAAGCCGCAAAGTTGTGGCACACCGGGTCTCGACTGCAGTGACGCGGGCGTTCACCAGACCGGACAACCGGCCGCGTCCCTCGATTCCGCAATTCTGGTCCACCACCAGATCGTCCAGCGGATCAAACCGAGCTCCAGCCTCGGCCAAGGCTGCACGGCATAAAGCGTCATCCGCCAGTGCGCGGTTCAACTGGTAGGGAGTGACCGGAGTCACTGGCGCGGTCACGGTCAGATCACGCAGCGGGTTCCAGTGCGGGGGTACAGGCGTATTGGGATGGGCAAGCAGCCACCAAACGCCGCCGCCCAACAAGGTCAACAGCGTTAAGAGGCCGAAAAGAAAAGACGCCGCCGAAAGCAGGATTCGGCGGCGTGTGGAAGGCTTGGTCATGCGTCTTTCGCACTTAGTAGCGGTAGTGTTCCGGCTTGTATGGGCCTTCGGGTTTTACGCCGATATAGGCCGCCTGATCGCTGTCCATCTGGGTCAGCTTAACGCCGATCCGGTCCAGATGAAGACGGGCAACTTTTTCGTCCAGATGCTTGGGCAGGATGTAGACTTCGTTCTTGTATTCATCGCCTTTGGTGAACAGCTCGATCTGGGCCAGGACTTGGTTGGTGAAAGAGGCCGACATCACGAACGAGGGGTGACCGGTGGCGTTGCCAAGGTTCAGCAAGCGACCTTCGGACAGCAGGATAATGCGGTTGCCCGAGGGCATCTCGATCATGTCCACCTGTTCCTTGATGTTGGTCCATTTGTGGTTCTTCAGGCTGGCCACCTGAATTTCGTTGTCGAAATGGCCGATGTTGCCGACGATCGCCATGTCCTTCATCTCGCGCATATGCTCGATGCGGATCACGTCCTTGTTGCCGGTGGTGGTGATGAAGATATCCGCGTTTGCGACTTCGTCTTCCAGCAGGGTGACTTCGAACCCGTCCATGGCCGCTTGCAGCGCGCAAATCGGGTCGACCTCGGTCACTTTCACGCGGGCGCCTGCGCCACGCAGCGAAGCCGCCGATCCTTTGCCCACGTCACCATAGCCGCAGACCACGGCAACCTTACCGGCCATCATGGTGTCGGTGGCGCGGCGAATACCGTCTACCAGCGATTCCTTGCAGCCGTATTTGTTGTCGAACTTCGACTTGGTGACCGAGTCGTTCACGTTGATCGCCGGGAACGGCAGGTGGCCATCTTTCACCAGCTGATACAGGCGGTTTACACCGGTGGTGGTTTCTTCAGAGACGCCTTGGATCTGGTCGCGCATTTTGGTGAACCAGCCCGGAGACGCGGCCATGCGCTTGGCGATCTGCTTTTTGATCACCTCTTCCTCTTCCGAACCCGGAACAGGGATAATGTCCTCTCCTGCCTCGGCACGTGCACCCAGCAGGATGTACAGCGTCGCGTCGCCGCCATCGTCCAGGATCATGTTGGGGCCTTCGTCGAACAGGAAGGATTTGTCCAGATAATCCCAATGCTCTTCCAGCGTCTGGCCCTTGATGGCGAAAACGGGAATACCAGCCTCGGCAATCGCCGCCGCCGCGTGGTCCTGCGTCGAGAAGATGTTGCACGACGCCCAGCGTACATCCGCGCCCAGCGCCACCAGCGTTTCGATCAGAACGGCGGTTTGGATGGTCATATGCAGCGAACCGACGATCCGCGCGCCTTTCAGCGGCTTGCTTTCGCCATATTCGGCGCGCAGGGACATCAGGCCCGGCATTTCCGTTTCAGCGATATTCAGCTCTTTGCGGCCAAACTCGGCCATTGAAATGTCTTTAACGATATAGTCCCCGGCCATCAGGTACTCCACTCCGGCAATTCACAGTCCGAAGTGCCACTAGCATCCCTTGCGGGATGAGGCAATGAAGATGGCCGGAAACAGGAAGTCTGGTGACAAAATATCAGCTTGGCGTACCCTCTGCCTTGATTTTGGGGATCGCTTCAAAAAAATCAGTGCCAACGGCGACAATACAACTCATGCCGTTCGCCTGGGTCACCAAAACGGTATAACTTCCCGTTTCCTTCGAGGTCCAAACCTCCATGACCGTCTGCCCGCCACGTGATTTCTGAAGACCGCCAAAGGTTAATTCCTCGGAGTAATTGTCTTGCAGTTTGGTAATCACGTGCTCGCGCTCTGCGCAGTTCTGGGCAAAGGCGGGTGGCGCGGTTGCGGCCATTCCGAAGGTCAGGGTTATTGCAAACAAACGCTTGAACATAGCAAGCTCCTTTCGATACGAGTTTCGTTTCGAGAGGGCGCAACTGGGAGGAGTCAGCACCCCCCTCAGTCCTTGATGTCGGGATCGTATCGCGCAGGTTCAAAGCACGAATGCTCAAGAAATTGTTGGCAGCATGTGATCCAGACAGATACATCATACCACAAGAACGCGAATTGAACGTGTCCCAGTTCACAAGGCATGGTAAAATGGCAACACAACCCAGAGCGTGGCAAAGAATGCTGTCGGGCCGTCGGCTGGATTTGCTGGACCCGACACCCGTGGATATCGAGATCGAAGATATCGCGCACGGGCTGGCCTTTGTGGCGCGGTGGAACGGTCAGACCAACGGGGATTTTGCCTATTCCGTTGCCGAGCATTCCTTGCTGGTGGAAGAGCTTTTTGGCCGCATCGCACCAAATGCACCGACGAAATGGCGATTGGCGGCACTGTTACACGATGCCCCCGAATATGTGATTGGTGACATGATCTCTCCGGTGAAATCCGCCGTTGGCCCGGATTATGGTGATTTAGACGACCGGCTGGCTGCTGCGATTCATATACGTTTTGGGTTGCCCGCCGTGGTACCAAAAACAGTGAAACGCCAGATCAAGAAGGCGGACAAGATCAGCGCCTGGATGGAGGCGACGCGGATCGCGGGTTTTTCTGATACCGAAGCATCAAAGTTCTTTGGTCGCCCGGACAAGGCAATATTAGAGGGGTTGCAGATCAAACTGCGTCCCCCGATTGAGGTGCGGCAGGCCTATACCGCGCGGCATAAGGAACTGTTGGGCAGCATTTAGGTCGCCAATAGATCAGCGGCACAGCGTGTGCTAATTTTCCGCTAAAACAAGACCATAATCGGACGCAGGTTCAGATGAGCGACGCAGACAGCCAGATACCGGTCACGAACGCGCAGATGGAATATGCCAACGCGTGTTTACGTGAAGCGTACAATCTGACAGGCCGAGGGCGGGTGCGCAATCTGATCCGAAAGTCACTGCTGCCACAGTTGATCGCCTACCGGGGCATTCGAATCCACCTGCACCCTTATGACAATTTCAGCGAATTCTCTCTTTGGCAGAAGGGCCGGTCCCCGGAAGAGCTTGAGCTGAATTGGCTGAAAGAAAGCTTTGCGGGGAAGACTCTCAAGGTTTTGGATATCGGGGCAAATTTTGGTCTGTATTCACTTTTCTTGTCGTCAATTCTTAGCCCGGACTCCCGGATTCATGCGTTTGAGCCTAATCCGACACTGGCCGAACGCCTCAGCAATAATTGCTCTCTGAACGGATTTGGCAACGTGGAGCTGAACACTTTCGCGATCGCGGGCGAAACTGGTGAAGCGACGCTTATTATAGAAAAGCGGGGCGACACGGCCACCAATCTTGGTCAGGCGCGCTTGGCAAACGACCCAGCGTATCTGGAGCTATCAAAATACGATACGATTGAGGTGCAGACCCGAACACTGCTTGAGCTTACACATCTGCATGATGCCGATTTTGCCAAGCTTGATGTTGAAGGGCACGAGCCGAACATTCTTATGCCTTTTCTTGAAAGCGCAGAAGATGCAGCGCTTCCCCAATATCTACAGCTGGAAACCGTGAATCTTGGTGATAGCGCCGAACGCCTGTTTGCCTCACTTTCCGATCGTGGCTATGAAAATGCCTTTCAAACTCAACGTAATATCATCTTCAGAAGATAGGCCGTGCAAGGGAGAACCGCGATCATGATCAAACCCACTCAGGCCAAGCCGATATGAAGGTCGGGCTGTTCTCCTGCGCCAAGGATGAAGGGCCGTTTATTCTTGAGTGGATCGCGTATCATCTGCTGATCGGGTTCGATCCGATCCTCATTTACAGCAATGACTCGACAGACGGCACCACGGAACTGCTGGATTCGTTGGATAAGAACGGGGTCATTTCCCATGTTCTGCAGGACTTGAAACCGGGGCAGGCACCGCAGCATACCGCGGCGGAAACAGCCTATGCGCATCCTTCGCTTGACGATGCCGATTGGCTGATTTGGCTTGATAGCGATGAGTTTCTGTTCTGTGCAGATGATGAAAATCATGTCGCAGGTCTCGTTGAACGCTGTTCTGACATCGCCGAAGGCGTCGCGTTGAATTGGTTGGTCTTTGGGGATGGCGGCAACGACAAGTGGGAACCGGGTTTGGTTACTCAGCAGTTCTTAAGACGCGCCGATTCAGGTCATGACTTGCATCACTATTTCAAAACGCTCTTTCGAAAATCCGATAAAATACGAGGGTTTGGCCTGCATCGGCCCCACTTGCGGTCAGACTTTCGGGATGATGGATCTCAATTTGTAAATGCAACCGGCTTGCCGATGCACGAACACATGTATCGATCGGGATCTCGGCGAAGACATGCGCTGGGTGCCGCGCCAGAGCATCTGTCCACACATGATTGGGCTGCCGTCTTTCACTACCCGGTGAAAACGCGCGACAGTTTCGAGCTCAAGCGGCAGCGCGGGCAAGGCACCAAAGCAAATGATGCACCCAACCGATCCAGCCGGTTTCGCGAAAGGTACTGGAACAAATACAACCAGAACAGTGTTGTGGATGACCGAATGCTGGCGATGGGCGACAGGCTGCAGGCCAAGGTGGATGAGCTGCTGTCATTACCTGGGGTTGGTCGCGCGCACGCGTCCTGTCTCAGGATTTATGCTCAGAGCGTTCAAAGGACCTCTCAACCTTCGACACATTGATTTGAGAAGTGAGAATAGAATCTGTCGTATCGTTTAATACTGAACAAATAGCATAGCGCGGGCATAGAAGATCAGCGTGCGGATTGGGGGCAGATCAGGTTAGGATCGCCGGATTAGTTGCGCGGGTTTCTTCACGCCGTACGGACCGCTAGTGCTACGAACGTCGAGTGAACTACTGCCAGCCGGGCGACATCGATCGCGGCGGGCAGCAGATTGGATCGGATCCAATGTCGGTTCCTGTTTAACCACTCAGCCTAGATCGAAGATCTCGGTCGGCAAAACGGCGGCGGGGATTTCAACTTCGGCCATTGCCTCCTCTGGAAGGGAAAGGTCAGGGAAGACCGGAGCTTCGATAGGGAAAACACTTTCAGGTTGCTCCGGCAAGTCGGGCATCCCGGCATCATCGGGCGCGCCAACTTCGGGAAAGTCCAACTCCAGCTCAAAGAGCTTCTCAATTGCCTTCTGAGACGGGTTCGGCTTCATATTGGGTTTCATATCAGATGATCCTTCGGACAGATTTCCTATTCCGCCAGCAGCGTGGCGGCATCGTTGCTGGAACAACGACGTAACAATGCCAAAGGATATTTGAACACGCTTTGAACACATTGTTCACATAGCGTTAACTTTGTTCACAATAGACCAACAATTCCCCCAAAGCGGCGGGCGATGCCTATCTTCCGGGTTGACGGTTCAAGAGTCTGCACAAATCAACGAGGACTACGCTTCGCCAGAATCCTCTGCAGCGTTCTGCGGTGCATGTTCAACCGGCGTGCGGTTTCCGAGACGTTCCGGTCGCACAGCTCATAGACGCGCTGGATATGTTCCCAGCGGACGCGGTCAGCGCTCATGGGGTTTTCCGGCGGCGGGGGCAGTTCATCGCCCTTGGCCAGCAAAGCATTGGTGATATCGGTGGCGTCGGCGGGTTTGGACAGATAGTCGGTCGCACCAATTTTGACCGCCGCTACGGCGGTGGCGATGGCGCCATAACCGGTCAGAACCACAACCCGGCTGTCGGGACGTTTTTCGCGCAGCACTTCGACCACATCCAGCCCATTGCCATCTTCAAGCCGCAGATCGACAACGGCGTAGGCGGGCGGGCGGGCTGTGGAAATGGCGCGGCCTGCGGCGACGGAGCCTGCGGTTTCAACCTCGAATCCGCGTTTCTCCATGGCCTTGGCCAGACGTCTCAGAAACGGCTCGTCATCATCTACCAGCAGCAGCGATTTGTCGGGGCCGATTTCAAGCTGGGAACTGTCTGCCATATGTGGGTCTTTCCGCTATTTCATGCCTCTTGGCTTAAACATGAGTAATAGCAGCGCCATTCCAAAGGTCAAACCGACTGTTGAGGATCAGGCCTGATCAAGAAAGCAGCCAATCTTGTCCGCCATCTGCTCGGCCGTTTCATCGCGTTTGAAAAATTCCAGAAACCCGTCCTCGGGCGTCATCAGATAGGTAAAGGTCGAGTGGTCGACCAAATAATACTCATCGCTTTTGTCTTGGGCCTTGTAATAGGTCTTGTACGCCTTGCTGGCCGCCTTGATCTGCTCGGGCGATCCGGTCAGGCCAATCACGCGTTCATGCAGGTTGAATGCGAAATCGCCCACAACCTCGGGGGTATCGCGATCCGGGTCTATCGAGATGAACAACGGCGTCACCGACTGACCGCGCTCTGCCAGCAAATCGATCGTGTCGACATTGCGCGACATGTCAAAGGGGCAAACATCCGGGCAGAAGGTATAACCGAAGTAGACAAGCGTGGGCTCGGTGATCACATCCTTGTCGGTTACCGTCTCACCCTTGGCGTTAAGCAGTTCGAACGGCCCGCCGATCGCCGCGCTCCCGCCCGCGATCTGAGACGAGCGGCACTGAGCGAATTTGTCGTCCGCGCCGCCCCGCGTCAACAGCCACATGGCGCCAAGACCAATTGCAAGAACAACAGTTGCGAGAATAGCATAAAGACGAACCATGGCGCGTATCCTGATACGAAAGGGGATGTTGATCGATTCTGCCGGGACACCTATCAACATGTCGGACCGACGCAATAGGACATAATCGACAGATGACGAATTCCAACACCAGTCTTTGGCGTGGGCAGGAGCGCAGTACCTGGATCAGGCTGCGCACGCTGATCCTGCTGCGATGGGTCGCCATTATCGGCCAGTTTACGGCCATCACGGTTGCACAGAAATATTACGACGTTCAGCTTGAGCTGGCATTGTGTTATTTCGTCATCGGCATTTCGGTGATGGGTAACCTCACGGCCATTCTGTTGTTTCCCGAAAACAAGCGCTTGTCGGAATTCGAGAACTTCCTGATGGTGCTGTTCGATCTGCTGCAGCTGTCGATCCTGTTGTATCTGACGGGGGGGCTAAACAACCCGTTTGCGCTGCTGTTGCTGGGTCCGGTGACGATTTCTGCAAATGTAATGAGCACCCGCTCGACCCTGATCATCGGCAGCGTTGCGGTGATCCTGACCACGTTGCTGGCGCAATTCCACCTCCCGCTGAGAACCAATCTGGGGTTGGTGCTGGATATCCCCGATATTTTGCTGTTCGGAAACTGGGCGGCGATTATCATCGCCATCGTTTTCATCGGCGCCTATTCGCACCGCATCAGTTCCGAAGTTCAATCGATGTCCGAAGCACTCTCAGCCACCCATATGGCGCTGGCGCGCGAGCAAAAGCTGACTGATCTTGGTGGTGTGGTGGCCGCAGCCGCGCATGAGTTGGGTACGCCGCTGGCAACGATCAAGCTGGCCAGTTCAGAACTGATCGAAGAGCTGGACGACCGGCCTGAGCTGATGGAGGACGCAGCCTTGATCCGCGAACAGGCCGACCGCTGCCGCGACATCCTGCGCGATATGGGCCGAGCTGGGAAAGATGACTTGCACCTGCGTCAGGCGCCTCTGTCCACCGTGATCCATGAAGCGGCAGAGCCACATATCAATCGTGGTAAAGTGGTGCATTTCGACGAAGGACCAGTTGCGGATGGCGATGTGCAGCAGCCCTCGATTCTGCGCAAGCCCGAGATCATTCACGGGCTGCGCAACCTGATCCAGAACGCAGTGGATTTCGCCCAGTCGACGGTCTGGGTCGAAGCTGAATGGACCTCTGACCGGATTAGCGTTTCGATCATGGATGATGGGCGCGGCTACCCCTCCCACATCATTGGTCGGATTGGTGACCCATTCATGCGCCGCCGACGCGCCGATCGCAGTAGTCGGCCGGAATACGAAGGCATGGGGCTAGGTCTGTTCATCGCCAAAACCCTGCTGGAACGCAGCGGTGCCGAACTGAGCTTCGCCAATGGCGCGGACCCTTATCAGACCCTGACTGACCAACCGGACCGCAGGGGGGCGATCGTCAATGTCGTTTGGCCGCGCAAGCTGATCGACGCGCAAACCGGGGACACTCCGGTTCCCTCGGGCGCCAACCAACCGTTCCAGATTTGAGTTAAGACCCCGTTAACCATTGTTGTTCATATAGATTCAATCGTTTTACCCGGGGGTTGGAGCAATGGCCGAATGGATCGTTCTGGCCGCAATCAGTGTGGTTTCGGCCAGCTTTGCGATATTGTGGCTCTTGCCACGCCATCAGGCCAAAACAAGAGATTTCGGGCTGTCAGCGCCCGGAGCGCTGTTCGATGTTGTCTTCCTGTTCGATGGCGACCGGTTGATCAGCCACTCCGATATTGCGCTGGCAGGTTACGAATCCGTCAGCAACTGGGCTGATCTGCGGCGTTTGCTGCAACGTGATTTTCCCGCTTTCCCCGAAACGCCCGAGATTGTCCGGTCCGGGGGCAACATCGCCGTTTCAGCCATCGACTGCACAGTCGAGCGCGAGGTTCTGTGCGAATGGATCGACGGTATCATTCGGGTTCAATTACGTGATCTGACGGGGACCATCCCTGCGCCACGCCGTGACCAGCGCGATCCAATTCGTTTGGCGATGGAGCAGGCGCCCTACCCTGTTTGGCTGATAGATCACCGTGATAAGGTGGGCTGGTGCAATGCGGCCTATGTACGGTTGGTTCGCAAGATCGCGGGACCGGATGCCGATCTGACGGACCCTCTGTTTCCTTCTCACAGGGACGTGGCGCAGCTGAGTCGAAAAACCCGTGTCTCGATTCCGGTCAGGGACAGCGATGCCAAGCTCTGGTTTGACCTGACCCAGGTCGCACACGAACAGGATCAGTTGTGTTACGCGGTCGATATCAACGCGATTGTCGAAGCCGAGACAGCGCAGCGCAAGTTTGTGCAGACCATGACCAAGACCTTCGCGCAGCTCTCCATTGGTCTGGCGATCTTTGACCGCAACCGGCAACTGGCCCTGTTCAATCCAGCGCTGATCGATCTGACCACCCTGCCACCCGACTTCCTGAGCCTGCGCCCAAGCCTGTCCAGCTTTTTTGACCGGCTTCGCGACCAGCATATGATGCCCGAGCCTAAGAACTATCGCAGTTGGCGGCGCCAGATGAACGACCTTCTGGAGGCGGCACAGGACGGAAACTATCAGGAAACCTGGTCGCTGCCATCAGGATCGGTCTATTCCGTCAGTGGTCGCCCGCATCCCGATGGGGCCGTGGCTTTCCTGTTCGAAGATATCACCGCCGAAATCACACTGACCCGACGGTTCCGCGCTGAAACGGACCTTATGCAATCCATTCTGGACAAGCTGGCTGATGCCATCGCGGTGTTTTCGGATGACGGTTCGCTGGCGATCACAAATTACGCCTATCAGGTGTTGTGGGGCGACAGCGGCGAAGTAGGATTCGAACCAGCAACGGTGCTGGAAATCACACGCCAATGGCAGGAGCACTGCACCGCCACGCCGATCCTTGGCGAGATCCGCGAATTCGTCACCGCGCGCGAGAATCGGGCCGAATGGTCGGCTGAACTGATCCTAAAATCCGGCGGCTCTTTGAACTGCACGGTCAGCCCCATGCAAAACGGGGCAACAATTGTCCGTTTCGCCTCGGACAACCCGGTCAGGAACATCACGGAAATACAAAGAATCAGCGCCTGAACCGGTTGCAGCCGACCCGGCGCAGGTTCATTGTGAAGCCATGAACGCACCGCTGACTCTGACCTCGAAATCCCCATTCGACACTGCCGAAGTTGCCACCAAACTGGGTGGCGCATTGCAGTCTGGCGATACTATCCTGCTTGAAGGTACGATCGGCAGCGGCAAAACCCATTTCGCACGCGCATTGATCCAATCTCTTCTGTCCGCGCCCGAAGATGTGCCTTCGCCGACCTTTACTCTGGTTCAGGTTTACGAGACGCAGCTTGGTGAGGTCTGGCATTCAGACCTCTATCGTCTTTCTGCCGTGGAAGAGATCGAAGAGCTGGGGCTGGTCGACGCCTTCGACGTCGGCATTTGCCTGATCGAGTGGCCTGAAAAGCTGGGTCCCCTGACGCCAGAGCCGGCCTTACTGATCCGGTTCACCACAGACGCCAACGAACAAGATACGCGACAACTTAAGATGTCGTGGACAGACCCGAAATGGAACGCCAAGCTGGAGGGGATCCAATGACGAACCGGGCCATTCTGGCAGAAGCCTTGATCGCGCAGACACCATGGAACGGCGCACGGCATACGCCTTTGGCGGGTGATGCATCAAACCGCCGGTACGAGCGTCTGACCGACCCTGCCACCGGCCGGACCGCCGTTTTGATGGATGCTCCGCCCGACAAGGGCGAAGCTGTTGAACCCTTCGTGCGTATGTCGAAATACCTGCGTTCCATTGGGTTGAGTGCGCCGGAAATCTACGCCGAGGACTGCGAATACGGGTTTCTGTTGCTCGAAGATTTGGGCGACGATCTGTTCGCACGCGTCTTGCGGGACGATCCGACGCTTGAGCGCACGCTGTATGACGCCGCAACCGATGTACTTGTCCATCTTCACGCGGCGCCGACGCTTTCGCTAGACAGTTACGACCCCGCTCTGATGACCGAATTGGCGGCGCTGTCGTTCACGAAATATGCGCAAGGCATTCTTGGATCGCACGACGACGAGGCCCGCGCCCGGTTTGAGCTGCGCTTTGCGGATATCCTGCACCGGGAAACCGGCGGAACGCGGGTTGTTGTGCAACGCGATTACCACGCAGAAAACCTGATCTGGCTGCCCGAGCGCGAAGGTCTGGCGCGCGTCGGTCTGCTGGATTTCCAAAGCGCGATGCTGGGGCATCCCGCCTATGACCTGATGTCACTGCTACAGGATGTGCGTCGGACTGTGCCCGCCGGGATCGAGATGCGGATGATCGACCGCTATATCACCGCAACCGGCGTCGATGGGCATGATTTCCGCACCGCATATGCTGTTCTGGGCGCTCAGCGTAACCTGCGCATTCTAGGCGGTTTTGCCCGGCTGGCGACCGATTATGGAAAGCCACACTACGTCGACCTGATCCCGGCTGCGTGGGCACATTTGATGCGCGATCTCGAACATCCCGCGTTGGTGGCGGTGGCAGACCTGTTGCGCAGCGCCCTGCCCGCCCCAAGCCCCGAAAACCTGGAAAAGCTGAGGGCGCAATGATCGGCACCCCCCAAGCTGCAATGCTGTTTGCCGCAGGCTTTGGCACCCGCATGGGTGCCCTGACCAAAGACCGGCCCAAACCGCTGATCGAGGTGGCCGGGCGGCCCTTGATTGATCACGCACTTGATCTGGTCGATGCGCTGAGGCCGCTGCGGGTTGTTGCCAACCTGCACTACCACGCTGATCAGTTGGCTGATCATCTGGCGGGCCGCGACGTTATGATTTCGCGGGAAGAAACGCGCATTTTGGATACTGGTGGTGGGCTGCGCGCAGCGCTACCTCTGCTTGGATCCGATCCGGTATTCACCTTGAACAGCGACGCAATCTGGGCTGGGCCCAACCCGCTGAATTTACTGAAGGATCAGTGGAATCCGGATAAAATGGATGCGCTGCTGATGTGCGTTCCAGTTGGGCAAACCCTTGGCCACACAGGCCCTGGTGACTTCACTCAGGACAGCACAGGGCGGATCGTCCGCGGTGCAGGTCTTGTTTACGGCGGGGCACAAATTCTGAAAACCGAAGCGCTGCATGACATCGCTGAGGACGTGTTTTCATTGAACGTATTGTGGGATCGAATGCTGCAGCAAAAACGCCTGTTCGCACTGTCTTACCCCGGTCGCTGGTGCGATGTGGGGCGTCCCGAGGGTATTGATCTGGCCGAGGGGTTGATTGCCGATGTTTGAGCCCAGCGCCCTGCCCCGGGTCTTCGCCGTTCCTCCGGGAGCGGATTTTCCCAAGGTGTTGGTTGACGGGCTACATGAGCGGTTTGTGGGGCAGCCGCCCGACGCGCTGGCCCGGGTGCAACTGGTGATCAACACCCGCCGGATGGCGCGCCGGGTGCGCGATCTGTTTGATCAGGGTCCCGCTTGCCTGTTGCCACGCCTCTCTTTGGTCACCGATCTTGGCGAAAGCGCCGATCTGGCGCAGATCCCACCCGCAATCCCGCCTCTGCGTCGCAGGCTGGAGCTGACGCAGCTGATCGCAAAACTGTTGGACCAGCAACCCGATCTGGCGGCCCGGTCCTCGCTGTTCGATCTGTCTGACAGTCTGGCCGGGCTGATCGACGAGATGCAGGGGGAAGGTGTCTCGCCCGATGCGATCAGGCAACTGGATGTCAGCGACATGTCCGGCCATTGGGCACGGGCGCAGGCCTTTATCGGCATCGCCGATCAGTTCATGGAATCCGGTTCGAACGCGCTGGATGCGCAGGCCCGACAGCGGCGCGTGGTCGAGAACCTGATCGCGCGCTGGGAGGCGTCGCCGCCCGAACATCCTGTCATTCTGGCAGGCTCTACCGGGTCTCGCGGGACCACCCTGATGCTGATGCAGGCGGTCGCGCGTCTGCCTCAGGGGGCGCTGGTGCTGCCTGGCTATGATTTCGACCAGCCTGAACATGTTTGGCACAATCTGGATAACCCGCTGACATCTGAGGATCATCCTCAATACCGGTTCCGCAAGCTGATGCTTGGGCTAGGGCTTGGCCCGGATCAAATCCGGCCATGGACCACGGATCAGGCCCCTTCACCTGCCCGTAACAAGCTGATTTCGCTTGCATTGCGCCCTGCCCCGGTCACCGACGCATGGATGACTGAAGGCCCGCTCCTGCCCGACTTGAACGGTGCGACCAAGGATGTGACGCTGATCGAGGCGCCCTCGCCCCGGGCAGAGGCCTTGGCCATTGCGCTACGCCTACGGCAAGCGGCCGAGACCGGCCAGACCGCCGCGCTAATCACCCCCGACCGGATGCTAACCCGGCAGATCAGCGCCGCACTGGACCGGTGGAATATCCTGCCCGATGACAGCGCGGGCCTGCCACTGCAGCTGTCTCCGCCCGGGCGGTTCCTGCGCCATGTCGCCGGGCTGTTCGTGCGCCGCCTGGATGGCGAGGCTCTGTTGACGCTGCTCAAACACCCACTGTGCCATGACGGGGGCGACCGGGGCAGCCACCTGCTGCATACCCGCGATCTTGAGCTTGACCTGCGTCGCTATGGCCCGCCCTTTCCCGACAGCGCCAGCCTGACCGCTTTCGCCATTCGTACTGAAGCGCCCGAGGACTGGGTCCGCTGGGTTACCGAGACTTTTTGCGATCAATACGACCCCACCGAACAGCCACTGCCGGACTGGGTCGCCCGGCTTCGCACGCTGGCCGAGATGATCTCGGCAGGTGCAACCGGTGAATCTGGCACATTGTGGGACAAGAACGCGGGCCAGAAGGCGCTTGCGGTGATCTCTACTTTGGAAGCCGAAGCACAGCATGGCGGCGCGATGACCGCCCATGACTTTGCCGACCTTCTGGGCGCGTTGTTGGCAGGTGAAGAAGTCCGCGACCGCGATGCACCTCACCCGCATCTGATGATCTGGGGCACGCTGGAAGCGCGCGTTCAGGGTGCGGATCTGCTAATTCTGGGTGGCTTGAACGAAGGCAGCTGGCCCGAGGCTGCGGCACCCGACCCCTGGCTGAACCGTCAGATGCGCAATGAGGCCGGTCTTTTACTGCCCGAACGCAGGATCGGCCTGTCCGCGCATGACTTCCAGCAGGCGGCAGGTGCTGCAGAGGTGGTTTTGACCCGCGCTACCCGCTCGGATGATGCGGAAACCGTGCCATCCCGTTGGCTGAACCGCATGACCAACCTGTTACAAGGCCTGCCTGAACAGGGTGGAACTAGGGCGTTAGAAGCAATGCAAGCGCGGGGCCAACGGTGGCTGGATTGGGCAGAAATGCTGGAACATGCACCCCGAATCGCACCCGCGCACCGCCCGTCGCCACGACCACCCGTCGCGGCGCGGCCACGGCGGCTATCGGTGACCGAAATCAAACGCCTGATCCGCGATCCGTACGCCATATATGCCCGGCATATCCTGCGATTGAGACAACTGGACCCGCTGGTTCAGGCGCCAGATGCCCTGCTACGCGGTATCGTCATCCACGAGGTGATGGAACAATTCGTGCGCGACAGCGTTCTGGATCCGGCTTTATTGACCCGAGAAAATTTCCTGAAACGCGCCAAAGCTCTGCTGGACGACCACGTTGCGTGGCCAACTGCCCGAAAGCTGTGGCTGGCGCGGCTAGAGCGGATTACCGATAGCTTTCTATCCGCCGAGATTCAGCGCCGCGCCGATGGCGGGCCTGTGGCTTTTGAGGTTGGGATGCGCCTGGCGTTGACGCCGCTGGACTTCACCATTGCCGGACGTGCCGACCGAATCGATCGAAGCGGACAGGGGGCCTTGCGTATCATCGACTACAAGACGGGCACTCCGCCGACAGAAAGCCAGCAAGCCAAATTCGACAAACAACTGCTGATCGAAGCTGCAATGGCCGAGCAGGGCGGTATCGAAGGATTCGATCCGCTTCCCGTTGCACAGGCGATCTTCATTGGCATGGGCGGCACCTATAAAGAAGTGCCCGCACCGCTGCAGAAAGAGCCGACCGACAAGGTGCTGGCCGAACTGAAAGAGCTCATTTCAGCCTATTTAGAGCCTGATCAGGGGTTCTCTTCACGCAGGATGCTGCACAAGGACACGGACATCGGGGACTATGATCACCTCGCCCGGTTCGGCGAGTGGGATCGTTCGGCGGAAACCGAACCGGAGGACCTGACATGACCCCCCGCAATGATGCCACCGAACGGCAGGTTCAGGCCGCGCGCCCGGACGCCTCAACCTGGCTGGCGGCCAATGCGGGCTCGGGCAAGACCCGGGTGCTGACCGACCGGGTGGCGCGGCTGTTGCTGGATGGCGTACAGCCGCAGCATATCCTGTGCCTGACCTATACCAAGGCCGCGGCCAGCGAGATGCAGAACCGGTTGTTCAAACGTCTTGGCAAATGGGCAATGTTGGGCGACGGCGACCTTCAGTCTGAGTTGGTCGAACTTGGCGTACCGGGCGTGATCGATCCCGACCGGTTGGCGCAAGCACGGACCCTGTTTGCCCGCGCTATTGAGACGCCTGGTGGCCTGAAAATCCAAACGATCCACTCCTTCTGTGCTTCGCTGCTGCGACGGTTCCCGCTTGAGGCGGGGGTCAGCCCTCAATTCTCCGAAATGGAAGACCGGGCTGCGGCGTTGCTGCGCGAAGAGATCATTGAAAGTTTTGCCGACGGCCCTCAGGCCGAATTGATCGAAGACGTTGCCCGCTTTGTCACCGATACCGGTTTTGACAAACTGACTGCCGCTGTTGCGCAGAAACGAAATCAGTTTGAACATGTGCTGCAATGGCCGGACGTTCTGCGACGGTTTGATCTGCCCGAAGGTTTTGATGAACAGGTCCTGCTGCGTAACGTGTTTCTGGGCGGTGAGGTCGAACTGATCCAGTCCATTTTACCCGCGCTTTCGGAAAGCGGAGGGAACAATGCCAAGGCCGCCGATAAGCTTGTCGGCTTTACCGACGCCCGGCCGAGCAAACTGACGATACTTGAAAACGTCCTACTGACGGGTAAGGGCGCGAAAGAGCCCTTTGCCGCAAAACTCAACAGCTTTCCAACCAAGGCGCTGCGTGAAGGGGTGCTGGCAGATCGGATGCCCCAGCTCGAGGCCCTGATGCTGCGGGTCGAAGCCGCGCGGGAACAGCGACTGGCGCTGGTTGCGGCCCAGAAAACCCACGTATTACATCGCTTTGCCGCGGCCTTCCTTCCGGAATACGAGCGGCGCAAGCAGGTTAGGGGTTGGCTGGATTTTGATGACCTGATCCTGCGCGCGCGGCAGGTTCTGAACGACCCGGCGGTGGCGGAATGGGTGCTGTACCGGCTCGACGGTGGCATCGATCACATTCTGGTGGACGAGGCGCAGGACACCAGCCCGGATCAATGGGACGTGATCGAAAAATTGGCTCAGGAATTTACCAGCGGGGAAGGGGCCCGATCCGGCGTTGAGCGCACGATCTTTGTGGTGGGCGACAAGAAACAGTCGATCTATTCCTTCCAGGGCGCCGATCCGCAAGCCTTTGACCAGATGCAGGCCGAATTTGGACGAAAACTTCAAGAATCAGGCTCTAAACTGTGGGATTCAACGCTGGAATATTCGTTCCGCTCGTCCAGCGCGATCCTTGGGCTGGTCGATATATTGTTCGAAAACCATATAGAGGCCGGGTTCCACAAGGATGCCTTACACCGGGCATTCAAGGCCGATCTTCCTGGGCGCGTCGACCTATGGCCGGTGATCGAGAAAGTTGAAGACGAGGATGACAGCGATTGGACCGATCCCGTTGATCGACCCGGCGCACGGCATCACACCGTCATTCTGGCAGAACAGGTTGCCCGGTCGATCAAGGATATGATCAGGGGTGGCGCCACCATTCCCGATGATGGCGATGCGTCGGGGACATTTGTCCGGCGCAAAGTGCAGCCCCGCGACTTTCTGATCCTTGTCCAACGCCGCTCGGACCTGTTTGCCGAGATCATTCGCGCCTGCAAAAGCGAGGGCCTGCCCATCGAGGGGGCAGATCGCCTGAAGGTGGGCGCGGAATTGGCGGTCAAGGATCTGGCTGCTTTGCTTAGCTTTCTGGCCACACCCGAAGACAGCTTGTCACTGGCGACAGTCCTGAAATCCCCACTGTTTGGCTGGACGGAACAACAGTTGTTCGATCTGGCTCATCGCAGGGAGGAAACTTATCTATGGGCAGCGTTGCGCAATCGTGCCGAGGAGTTCCCGGTAACGCTTGCGATTCTGAACGACCTACGCGGTCAAACCGACTTTCTGCGTCCTTATGATCTGATCGAACGTATCCTGACGCGCCATGACGGGCGACGCAAACTGCTGGGCCGGCTTGGGGCCGAGGCTGAGGATGGTATCAACGCGTTGCTGTCGCAGGCGCTGGCCTATGAACGGACAGATATCCCAAGCCTCACCGGTTTTCTGGTCTGGATGCAAACCGACGATCTGGAGATCAAGCGCCAGATGAGCGGAGTCGGCAATATGATCAGGGTGATGACCGTTCATGGCTCGAAGGGATTGGAATCACCGATCGTAATCCTGCCGGACACTGGTAAACGACAGCCACCACGAGATGCCGAGATCATGATGGCGGGCGATACTCCGTTGTGGAAAGTGCCTTCTGATGCCTCACCTGCATTAATCGCAGCTGCGCGCCAAGAAGCCAGAACGCGCGAGGAGAATGAGCGGCTGAGGCTACTCTATGTGGCTCTAACACGGGCAGAAAAGTGGCTAATAGTGGCGACCGCCGGGGATGTAGGCAAGGATGGCAACAGTTGGTATCAGATGGTTGAGGCTGCGATGGTGCGGGCAGGGGCTACTCATGTACCCGGCACCCAGAACCTTCGACTAGCGCATGGAGATTGGGAGGCTTTGCCCGCTGTTGAACAGGGCAGCATCCCGCACAACGAACAGCATTTGCCTGTATTTTTTGACCACCCCGCGCCAAATGCACCCGCGCCAGCCGAAACGCTCAGCCCCTCTGATCTTGGGGGTGCGAAGGCCTTGCCCGGAGATGCGGGGCAGGATGAAGAGGCGGCGAAACGACGCGGATCGCAGCTGCACCTGTTGCTCGAACATCTTCCTGCTGCCGCACAGGATCAATGGCCGCAGCTTTGCGCACGGCTTCTGGCCGATATGCAAGATGTTGAGCGGCAAGATCTGCTGACTGAGGCCACTTCGGTGCTGACGGCCGAATATCTGAAACCGGTCTTTGGCTCGGATGCGCTGACCGAGGTTTCGGTCTCTGCCGATCTGAACGGCACACGAATGCATGGGGTCATCGACCGGCTGATTATCACGGATACAGAAGTGCATGTGATTGATTTCAAATCCAATGCGACTGTTCCGACCGGGCCAGAATCCTGTCCCGAAGGGCTGTTGCGCCAGATGGCGGCCTACGCCCATGCCCTGTCGCAAATCTATCCCAATCACAGTATCCGCACCGCTATCTTGTGGACGCGAACCGCGCACCTGATGTGGTTGCCACACGATATGGTGACGGACGCTCTGACACCGAACCCTATATCTTGACCTTGCCCGGTGCCGCACCTAGGTTCTGAGCCCAAGCATTCCCAGTCAGGAGACAGACATGTCGACCGTAGCCGTTACCGACGACACCTTTGACGCCGAAGTCAAGAATTCCGATATCCCCGTCGTGGTGGATTTCTGGGCCGAGTGGTGCGGCCCCTGTAAGCAGATCGGCCCCGCCCTGGAAGAGCTGGCCAGCGAATATGGTGGCAAGGTGAAGATTGCCAAGGTCGATGTCGACAGCAACCCAAACTCAGCCGCGGCCATGGGCGTGCGCGGGATTCCGGCGCTGTTCATTTTCAAAGACGGTCAGGTGGTTTCGAACCGCGCTGGCGCGGCCCCCAAGGCGGCCCTGCAAAGCTGGATCGACGAGTCGATCTGACCTTCGCTAGTGTCCGAACGCAAAAAGGCGCCCCGCATTAGGCGCCTTTTCTTGTGAAAGCCACTGCGTGACAAGAGTTTAGACTCACTTGATGGTCCACCTCACCGATACTCCCGCGCCGTCTTTGTGGGTAAATGTAACGGTGTCGTCTGCGATTGAAACCACCTGACAGTCGCGGGGCATCACTTCACCGACGATCACGATTCTCCGACAGTAATACCTGTCTTTCCACTCCCACGTGCCGCTGATACTGCCACCTTTCGGGCCTTTGCCCTCAACCGTGCCGTCCTTGTGAATTGTCACCCAGGTTTCGCCTTGAACCAGCTTCTTATCAACGATCAGGTTCATAAATTTCGCTTTGTTTTCTATGACTTCAGCGGATACGCTTGGCGCCAGAAGTTCAAACAACAATAATGATGACATGAGCCGAAAATACGTCATGGAATCAAACCTTTCATAGATCGTGTGCTTAAACAGACAGAATTCTAGTCGATTGCTGCGGTACACACCAAACATTCGGGTTTCGTGGTTTGGCCGTATGCAGTTCACTGTACTGGTTCTTTCAATTCGCAAGAACTCGTGCAGATTATCGGGTCATCAGGAATAAGGAGGCGACATGCCCAAAACTCGGGTATTGGTGGAATTCGGTATGGGTACGTCGCTTCGGCGCGAAGACTATACCGAAGCTGCGCTGCGCGCGCTCAAGGATGCGCTCTGGCATAACTCGGTCAATATGGCGGAATTGTTCGGATTCCCGAAAGAGGCCATGATCATCGACGCGGAAATCGGTGTACAGCAACCGGACCGGGTGGATTCGCAGGCGTTGAAGGCCATTTTCCCCTACGGCCAGCCCAACATCACGGTCACACATGGTGGTTTGGATATCGACAAGCCCCATTCTGAGGGTCGCACGGTGATCGCCAACGCCGCGATCGTAGTCTCATTTGATATGGAGCCCGCCCGATGACGGAAAAACGTATTATTCTGGAGATGGGGACCGGCAACGATCTGTATGGTCAAGACTATACCAAGGCCGCGCGACGCGCTGTTCAGGACGCGCTGCACCACTCGTCCATCACGCTGTTTTCCAAACTGGGCATCAGTCATGAGGAGATGCGCGTTGAGGTCACGATTGGCGTTCAGCAGCCTGAGAAGGTTGATTGTGATCTTGTCGCCTCGGATCTGCCGCGGGGCCGCGCCTCGGTTCGGGCGGTCAAAGGGGGACTGGATGTCGAGGATGCCGAGGCGGGTACCCGGCATGTCGTAGCCACTGCTGCAGTTGAGGCTTATCTGCCTGATCTCGCAGGTAAATTCGTCGAAAACTGAAAAAGAAAAAGCCGCTCAATCGAGCGGCTCATCTTATAAATGTTCAAATCCTGGATCAGAACTTGGAGATATCAGCGCGGGTCAGCCCGACGTCTTCCAGCTGCTCGTCGCTCAGTTGCGACAGTTGGTTGCGTGTCTGATATGATTTGTACCATTCGACAACGTTTTCGAATGCATGAGAGAATGCGTCCACTGCGTGCAGGATGGTGACTGCTCCGCGCGGCGCATGGGTTTTTGCGATTGCGTTTGCCATGTGCTTAGTCCTTTTAACAGAAACAGCCGACCCGTTGTCGGTTGTAAGCCTCATGTAACTCCGGCGGCTGAGTCTCACAAATGCTGACTCAACAGCCCCGGTTTGCGTTTACTGCATATCTTTTGGGCAGTTTCAGAACCGGTTGCGCAGAACCCGTGCCCGGCCCATATATGGCAGCACGGATAACGGAGGCATTCATGGCAGACAGCGATTTTCCCGGATGGCACGGCACCACTATTATTGGCGTCAAGAAGGGCGGGCAGGTTGTCATCGCCGGGGACGGGCAGGTCAGCCTGGGCCAAACCGTGATCAAGGGCACTGCGCGAAAGGTGCGTCGCCTGACACCGGGCGGGTTCGAAGTGGTCGCCGGATTCGCCGGATCTACGGCGGATGCGTTCACGCTGCTGGAACGTCTGGAAGCCAAGCTTGAGGCGACGCCCGGCCAACTGGCGCGTGCTTCGGTCGAGCTGGCCAAGGACTGGCGCACCGACAAGTATCTGCAGAAGCTCGAGGCGATGCTGATTGTGACCGACGGCAAGGATCTGCTCGTGATCACTGGGGCAGGGGACGTGCTTGAGCCGGAACACAACGTCGCTGCAATCGGGTCGGGCGGCAACTTTGCCCTGGCGGCGGCCCGTGCGATGATGGATAGCGACAAACCAGCCGAGGATGTGGCGCGTGAAGCTATGGCAATTGCTGCGGATATCTGCGTCTATACCAACGGCAATCTGACGGTTGAGACGATCGGGTCATGAGTGCGGTTCTGGCAGCGATATTTGGTGGGCTGATTGGCGGTATTGTTGGGCCGATTGTGCTTGAGGAATATCGGAACCGGAAGCACGCCAAGACATGGAAAGAGCCTCGCAAGAAGCTGCTTGAGTCCATGTTGAGGGATACCAAATACAAGTTCAAAACTCTGGAACGGCTCAGCAGAACAATTGGCTGTACCGAAGATCAGACACGCTCGCTATTGATCGAGCTGGAAGCCAGAGGCGCTGTTTCAAAGAAGACCAAAAAGGAAATTTGGGCACTGATAGAGCGCGCGCCATTACAGGAAAGCCAGCGCAAACTTGACGAAGAAGAAATTGAGGAAGAGCAGGAGTAGGTGACCCCCTCCGCTCTATCGGCTGCTCTTTACGCCAATAGCGCTTTGATCTCTTTACCCTTCCACCTCAGATGCATCCCGATCAGGCCCATCAGGGCAGTGACGATGACAATGTAGTAGGGGACGCGGATGTCGATGCTCATCAATCCGCCTCCGATCAGGGACATGATACCGCCTGCTAGGCAGAACACGGCTGTGGTCACGCCCATGACCCAGCCCTGATCCGTTTCGGCAACGCTGGATGAGAACAGGCCTAGCAGCGTCGGGTAAGAAACGCCGAAGAAGAAGTAGAAGAAAAAGACCGGAATATAGCTCAGCACCCCGCTGGGGCTGAATGCGAAGGCAAAGCCACAGATCACCATGGTGACCAATGAGGTGTAGATGATCTGGTGCTTGCTGAACCTCTCTTGCGCTGGTTTCACAAGGAAGGTGCTGGAAAAGGCCAGCGCAACGCCAATGACCACCATCGCCATGCTGCCCCCAATTACGCCATAACCCCACGCGCTGGTCAGGAAGTTGTCGACGAATACATAGAAAGTAACGTTGGCGACCATGAACAGGGCGTAAACTGGCATGATCTTCAGAACCAGCGGGTGCTCGCGCACAGCAATAAGACTGTCGGTGATGTCGCGTGGGCGGAAAACAAAAGGTTCACGCTCGGTTCTGGTATCCTTGAAGAACGCGGTCACAAGAAAGATTGCAATCAGGACCAGTGCAAACGCCCCGTAGAAAGGCGTTTTCAATGTCGCCGCGCTGCCCAATAAGGCTGCATCGGACAGAACCGCGCCTATGATCGGTCCTCCGACCAAGCCAAAGCTGACACCGGTCACAATATAACCCATGTTGCGGTCGCGGTCGGCAGCGTCGGTGCTGCCATCGATCATTGCCGCTTGTGCGATGGGCTGATTTCCAGCCGTAAACCCGGTGATTGAACGACCAATGATCAGCAGAAGCAGGCTGTTGAGATAAAGCGCTGCGATGGTCAGGGCGTAGCCGACCAGCGCCCCGGTCAAACAGACCAGAAGAGCATTCTTGCGCCCGATGGAGTCTGAAACTTTCGAGACATAGATCACCCCCAGAAACCAAGACAGGAAGAAGCAGCCGATCACCAGACCATAATAAAAGTGCCTTGTGCCCATGGCTGTGCTTTCCGGCAAGAAGCCGGACTTCGTTTCCATGATCAGGGAGTTGATGATGGGAAACACCAGCCCTTGTCCGATCAGGTCAACAAAGACCACAAACAGCAGGGTGATCTTGGCAATCTTGGTCATGAAAACGCCCCCAGTTCCAATATCTTGAGGCGAGTGTAACAGACAGTTGCCCTGTCACCTAACGGCGTGTCAGAGGCCGGAAAGCCCGACCACTGAAGGGTGTGATTACTTCAACGAAGCAACTCCCAGCGGGACGCCAGCAACCTCGCACCAAATGTAAACTTCGTTGTAGCCCGAGACATCCATGGTTGGCGGCACGGCATAGGATTGCTTGCCGGTCAGGTGCAGCAGCGCGCCCAGTTTGCTGTCTGGGGCGTATGTGCCGTCCTTACCAAATGCGACACGCGGGTCGGGGCCGTTGTCCAGCGAAAAGTCGTCGCCCAGTTCAACGATGTAACGCTCGCCATCTTTGACCAGTTTTACCGAACCGGTAGTGACGTGGTTCGAGCGGCCTTCAAATGTGCCTTTCTTTTTTGCGCCACCGGCCAGGGCAGCGGTGGTGCCGACCAGAGACAGGGCCGCGCCGGTAGCTGCAGCTTTCACAAAAAGCGAACGACGAGTCATCATGATGAGGTATCTCCCTAATGTCATACGGACGCAGAGTCCGTCGCGAAAGGTTATGCCGCAGACGCTGTGCATCTGGCGATTCACATCACCACGAAATTCCGTGTGCTGCCCGTGAGTTACCGTGATCTTCTCGTGATCGGCTTGTGTTTTCGCGCCGTATGATTAGGTTCCGCTGCGAAACATACGGATAGAACACATATGACCGACCTGACCCCGCGCGAGATTGTCTCGGAACTGGACCGCTTTATTATCGGGCAGAAAGACGCGAAACGCGCCGTCGCCGTGGCGCTACGCAACCGCTGGCGGCGCAAGCAGTTGCCAGATGACATCCGCGATGAGGTCTATCCGAAAAACATTCTGATGATCGGACCCACCGGCGTTGGCAAGACCGAGATCAGCCGCCGTCTGGCCAAACTGGCCCGCGCACCCTTCATCAAAGTTGAAGCCACCAAATTCACCGAGGTCGGCTATGTCGGTCGGGACGTTGAACAGATCGTGCGTGATCTGGCTGACGCCGCAATCCTGCAAACCCGCGAGTATATGCGCGAGGATGTCAAAGCCCGCGCCCATCAGGCCGCCGAGGATCGCGTGATCGAGGCGATTGCAGGAACCGACGCCCGCGAAGCGACGCGCGAGATGTTCCGCAAGAAGCTGAAGGCTGGTGAGCTGGACGATACCGAAATCGAGTTGGAACTGTCCGATACCACGAACCCGATGCCGATGTTCGATATTCCGGGCCAGCCGGGTGGTCAGATGGGGATGATGAATCTGGGTGATATCTTCGGCAAGGCCTTCGGTGGACGGACCGTCAAGAAACGCATGACTGTGGCTGAAAGCTATGAGGCGTTAATTGGCGAAGAGGCCGACAAGTTGCTGGATGACGAAACTGTCAACCGTGTGGCTTTGGAATCGGTCGAACAGAACGGCATCGTGTTTCTGGATGAGATCGACAAAGTCTGCGCCCGATCCGATGCGCGCGGAGGCGATGTCAGCCGGGAAGGGGTTCAGCGCGACCTGCTGCCTCTGATCGAGGGCACCACTGTCAGCACCAAACATGGCCCTGTGAAAACCGACCATATCCTTTTCATCGCATCCGGTGCGTTTCACATCGCCAAGCCCTCGGACCTGCTGCCAGAACTTCAGGGCCGTTTGCCGATACGCGTGGAGCTGCGCGCCCTGACAGAAGAGGATTTCGTACGTATCCTGACCGAGACCGACAACGCTCTGACCCTGCAGTATACTGCCCTGATGGGCACTGAAGAGGTCACGGTCAGTTTCACCGAAGACGGGATCGCAGCCTTGGCCCGGATTGCGGCGGATGTGAACCAAAGCATCGAGAATATCGGTGCGCGGCGGCTTTACACGGTGATGGAGCGCGTGTTCGAAGAGCTTTCGTTCACCGCACCGGATCAGGCGGGGGCTGAGATCACCGTCGATGCAGGTTTCGTGAATGACAATCTTGGCGAGCTGACAAAATCCACAGACCTCAGCCGTTACGTTTTGTAACAGGTGCCAGCCGGATTTTGCCAATGAGTCGTGCCCTCAGGCTGGACGCGGGGCGGGAATACGGTAGCGTAGCCCTGTAACTTCACAGGGGCAGAGCGTGCTGCGCTATTTCATCATCATTGTGACGCTGTCTGTGCTGACCGCCTGTGCGGATCGGTCTATCACAGAGATCACACCCGAAGCCCTTAAGGTCGGCACCCCCGCCACGGTCTTTGCCGCCACTACCCGGGCGCGCGAGCCGGATGGCAGCTACGGAGCTAACCGTGCCGAGGCATTGCGTTACCTTGAGATGACCGTCTCGATTCCGCCGTCGCACACGCCGGGTGAACTCAAGTTCTCATACGCGAACCCGAATCCGAACAAACAGTTTGTCGTGGCCGATGTTACCGAGTTCTCTGGTCCGCAGGATCTGAAGTCCCGTCTGCGTGGCGTGGATGACGTGGTCATCTTTGTTCACGGGTATAACGCCACGCAGACCGAGACCGCATTTCGGGCCGCTCAGCTGAGCCATGATATCGGTATCCCCGGAACTATTCTGATTTATTCCTGGCCCAGTAAGGCACGCGGCACCGGTTACGCCTATGATCTGGACAGTATGCTGTTTGCCCGAGACGGGCTGGAACAGACCATTAGATTGCTCAAATCAATGGGCGTAAAGCGGGTCGTCCTGATAGCGCATTCGATGGGCAGCGCACTATCGATGGAGATGATGCGGCAAGCCGAACTGCGCGAGCCGGGATGGGCAAGCCGCAATCTTGAGGGGGTCATCCTGATCTCACCTGATCTGGATGTGGATCTGTTCCGATCCCAGATGAACAGCATCAAGAGCCCGCCCGACCCGTTTGTGGTGATGGTGTCCCAGAAGGACAAGATTCTGAACCTGTCGGCTCGGCTGCGCGGCACCGCGGACAGTCAGAGGTTGGGTAATATCAGTTCGGTCGACGCATTGGCCGAATATCCGATCAGCGTGATCGACACAACTGCATTCAACAGCGATGCGGGATCATCTCATTTCGTGGCGGCGACGTCTCCGGCGCTGCTGGCCATTCTCAGTTCGGTCCGCCGGGTCAGCAACACCTTTGGCCCCGACCGGCCTGGCATCGATGTCCTTGTCCCACCCAGCGAGCGCAGCGCAGATGGAGCGACCGAGATTGTGCTGACCGAGACCGGACAGGCGCAGGTCAGCGCGCCCTGATCAGGCACGCATTCGATGATCGGGGTCCAGCGATGGGATCGCATCCAGCAACCGCTTGGTATAGTCTTGCTTGGGAGCGGCAAACAGTTCGCGCGTTGGGGCGCTTTCGACGATCTTGCCGTGATACATCACAACCACAAAATCGCAGGTATGGGCCACAACCGACAGATCGTGGCTGATGAACATGAAGGTCAGGCCCATATCTCGCTGAAGGGATTTCAGCAGGTTCAGGATATCCGCCTGAATCGACACGTCCAGCGCCGCCACGCATTCATCGGCAACTACAAATCGCGGGTTGCAGGCCAGCGCCCGCGCAATCGAAATCCGCTGACGCTGACCGCCCGAAAACGCGTGCGGATAGCGTCGCAGATGTTCAAGGTTCAACCGGCATTTGCCCGCAATCTCGCGAACCCGCGCATCGGTTTCCTCACGCGATGCGGTCAGGCCCATCACCTCCAGCGGTTCGGCTATGATATCACGCACGGTCATCCGAGGACTAAGCGCCGCGTAAGGGTCCTGAAAAATCAACTGAGCCCGACGGCGATAGGACTTGAGATCGGTTGCTGACATTTTGGTCAGATCGAACTGCTCTTCACCATCATCATAGCTTGCGCCACCGCTGGTGATTGGAACCGCATTCAGCAATGCGCGGCCAAGTGTTGTCTTGCCCGAGCCGGACTCGCCGACCACCCCAACAAAAGCCCCTCGCGGGATTTCGATCGAGACGTTGTCGACCGCCTTCAGCGTGCGCTTGTTAAACAACCCGCCACCAAGGGGAAATTCGACTGACAGGTTTTCGGTTTTGATCAATGCTTTTGTCATGGCTGGCCTGGCACGTCTTCGGGGAAAATGGCTGCGAAATGGCCGGGGCTGACCTCGGTCAAGGGTGGGCGTTCCGTTTCATATCGCGATCCGGGTTTGAGTTCCGGGTTGCGTGGATGGAACACGCAGCCTGATGGCCGCTCCAGAGGTGAGGGGATATCGCCGGGGATCGGGGTTAGCGGTGCGTCCAGATCATCGAGTTTGGGTAACGCGTTCAGCAGGCCACGCGTATAGGCATGTGCCGGATGGCGGATCACCTCACGCACAGGTCCGCTTTCCATGATCCGACCCAGATACATCACCGCAACCCGGTCGGCGGTTTGGGCGACGACGCTTAGGTCATGGGTGATGAAGACGATGCCCATGCCGAACTCGGCCACCAGATCCTTCATCAGATCCAAAACCTGAGCCTGAATGGTCACGTCCAGCGCCGTTGTCGGCTCATCCGCGATCAGCAGTTTGGGCTTGGTCGAAAGCGCCATGGCGATCATCGCCCGCTGACGCATCCCGCCCGACAATTCGAAAGCGTATTGGTTGAACCGGGCCGCTGGTTCAAGGATACCCACCCGGTCCAGCATTTCGATCGATAGTTCTTTGGCCTGCTTTTTGCTGAGATCCGTGTGGATCAGCAACTGTTCAACCATCTGCTTGCCGATGGTGATCGCGGGGGCAAAGCTGGCCATCGGCTCTTGAAAGATCATACTGATCGCCCCGCCGCGCACAATCTCCATGTCCTTGGGCCGCTTCAGCGCCATGATATCAACCGGGCCGCTGTCGAGATGCAGATCGATCCGGCTTTCCGGCGCATAGATCGCGTTGGGTGGATTTAGTTTCATCAGTGACTTTGCCGTCACTGATTTTCCCGATCCACTTTCGCCGACCAGCCCGAGCACCTCGCCTGGGGCGAGTGAAAACGAAACATCCTCAACCGCCGTGATCAACCCTTCATCGGTTTTGAACTGAACGGACAGGTTTTCGACATCGATCAGGCTCATTTGCGGGTCTCCGAATAAGGATCAGCCGCATCGCGCAGGCCATCGCCAACGAACACGAAAGACATCACGAGAACGACAAAGAAGATGACCGGGATGAAATACCATTGGTAATTCAGCAGAACATCCGCCTTGGTCACATTCTGCAACATCACGCCAAGTGAGTTGACCGGATCTTTCAGCCCCAGCCCGATAAAGCTGAGCGCGGTTTCGCTGAGGACCATATAGGGGAACGAGATCACCAGATCGACGATGATGTAGCTGGTGAAGCTGGGCAGCAGATGACGCCGGATGATGTGGCCCGGCGATGCGCCGCAAAGCTTTGCCGCAAGCACATATTCCTGATTGCGTTCGGTCAACAGATGGGTGCGAACTCGCCGTGCCAGCGTCGGCCAGCCGACCAATCCCAATATGGCTGTGATGACAAAGAACCGTGTCTCGGCCGACCATTCCGGTGGAATGAAGGCCGCAATCGCCATGAACAGAGGTATGGCCGGAACCGTACGGATCGCATCGGTGATCATTTGGATCACACTGTCGACCATTCCACCGTAATATCCAGCCACCCCTCCGATCGCGAGCGCCAGCACGAACGAAATCATCACCCCAAGCGTTCCGACCTGTAGCGACGTCCAAACCGCATGCAGTGTACGGCTGAAGATATCCTTGCCGGCACTGTCGGTTCCGAACAGGTGAACATAGCCCTGATCGACACCAAACAGATGGATGTTACCGGGAATGACTCCAAACAGCTTATATTTGTCGCCCCGAACGAAGAACTGGATATATCGGCGTTCATCCTCGTTCACTTTCTCGACCCAGCGGAAATTGGTCGCCAACGAGCGTTCGCGGGTTACCCCGTGCAGGAACGGGCGGATCGAGCAGCCATTCTTGTCGCAGAATTTTGGAATCTGCGGGGCTCCGTTCAGATAGTCTTTGTCACGCCCTGCGGCGGTCGGATCGTAAGGCGACAGGAACGGAGCAAAGATGCCCGACAGGATCAGGACGACCAGAACTGTGGCCGCAATCATCGCCGCGCGCTGTTTCTTGAATCGGGCCCAGATCAACTGACGCTGCGAGGCGGTGAAATAGGCTTCTTTTGCCTTTTGGTTGTCGATTGTCGCAGTCATCTGGTCACCTGAGGATACTTTTGCGCACGCGCGGATCAATCACCGCAAGCAGAATGTCGGTGAAGAAATTCAACGTTACGATTGATGCCGTCAGCAGAAAGATGATGGCCCCCGCAAGTTGCTGATCATTGGACCGCGCCAACGCTTCAAGCAAAAGCGCACCGGCTTCAGTCAATGTCAGGATCAGCGCCACAATGGGCAGTTCGTTGAAGATCCGGTTCAGGTCAAAGCCAAGGCTGTTGACGATCGGCCCCAGCGCATGACGGGCCGGATAGCGCCATAACAGGCGGCGGCCATAAATGCCCCGCGCTGCAGCAGCGGTGACATACAGCTTCCCGATCTCATCCGACATCAACGCGCGCACGGTCTGCAGCGCAAAGGCTGTGGCCGACCAGCCCAGAATGAAGATCGGCAGCCAGGCGTGTTTCAGCAAATCGAGGAACTTGCCCCAAGACCAAGGCGCTTCTTTGTACTCGGGCGAGAACAGCCCGGTCAGTGTCTCGCCGAAATAAACGGTTGAAACCAGCATCACCATCAGGGCCAGCAGGAAGTTCGGCATCGCCAGACCCAGATAGCTGACGATCCGCAGCGAGTTGTTCAATACTGCACTGCGCGAGGCGGCAGAAATGATGCCCACAGGGATTGCAATGGCATAAGCCAGCGTCAAAGCGCCAAGGCAGATCCACAGCGACAGCCAGAACTTGTCGCCCAGCAGCTGTGCAATATTCACCCGCAGGATGCAGCTTTCGCCGAAATCGCCACGAAATGCCCCTGACAACCAAGTGGCCCATCGGGTCAGGAACGGTTGATCCAACCCCAGTCGGGCGCGTTCTGCTGCAACGTCAGCAACGGTGATCGCGGACCCTTGGGTGTTTTTATACGCCAAATAGCGCTCGGCACAGTCACCGGGCACCAGTTCCATCAGTGAAAAAACAATCAGCGATACGATGACCAAAGTGACCAACGCCATAACCGCCCGGGTGGCGGCAAATCTGCAGAATTGCAACATATCTGTCCCCGCGGGATGCGCAAAGGCGGGCGCGGGCGCCCACCTTCTTATCTTCTCAACCTTATTCGCTCAGCCACCACTGGGCGGGGCGGTAAGGATAGGTCCGATAGAACTCGTAAGACTGCGTTTTGAACTCGGTAAAGTTTTGCAGGTTGTTCGAGTGATAGATCGGGGCAGGAGCATTCACGGTACCCAGGAACAGCAGCTCGCCGGTCATGATCTCGACCATCTTCTGCGCGGCGGATACTGACGCATCAGAGCCGGGTGCACTGGACTGATAGGTGTCCAATGCAGTCTTCAGATCCGCGACCCAAGCCGGCGGCTCAACACCGTTTTCACCGTTTGAACTGATGTATTCAGCCCAGAGCATACCTGTGCGTACGTCGAAATAGCCATCAAACGGAGGCACCCAGATCTCGCTGTCCCCGAGGATCGACCCGGCTGGCTGGCTCTTCAGCCAAAGGCCCATATCCAGCGAGTTGGCCGTTTGTGCGGCGCGGAATTCGTCGGATGTCACCTCTTTGATCGCGGTGTTGACGCCAACGTCTTTCCAGTTCTGAGCAATCAGTTCCACCAATTGCGCCGAAGCTGGCTGGGTCGAGAACTGCCAATCCAGAACAAACGGATCACCATTCGGCAAGTCGCGGAAGCCATCACCGTCCTTGTCGACAAGACCGACTTCGTCCAGCAGCGCATTGGCGCGCTCTGCGTCGAATTCGATCTCATGGTTCGACCATTTTTCGTCGATGAAATCGGGACGCGGCGAGAAGCCGATGTACTGTGTCGGCGTTCCCAGACCAAATGCGACAACCTCGTTCAGCTGGTTGCGATCCATCGCAACAGACATCGCAGTTCTGAACCGGATATCATTAAAGATCGCGCGCTTGGCCTCGTCTTCTGCGGTCACATTGAAGGTCAGAACCGGATAGCCGATCGAAGGCTTCACCTCGACCGTGTAGTTACCGTTCTCCTGACCTTCGAGCAGCACCGGAGCGGATGTCAGGTTAACACCTTGCGATTTGTAATCGACCTCGCCATTCAGCAACTTAAGGGTGCGAACTTCTTCGTCCGGAACGTAAGTTTCATCCATTTCCGAAATGTAGGGAAGCTGGTTACCCTGCGTATCGACCTGGAAGAAATAGGGGTTGGCCACGTAGTGACGACCCTCGGTGCTCTCCTTCACAAGGATATGGCTCTCCAGCGTCGGCATGGTGTCGGTGGGAAGACCCGCCAGTTTGTCACCGGCTGTCAGCATCGGAGATGGCGTATCCATCCAGTCCGAGTTGCCATAATAGGCCTTGATCAGCTCGTACCCGTTTTCATAACCAAGCGCCTGCGCGTTGGCGTCGGCGTTGTCATCCAGCGCCGGGTGGAACTTTTCAAAGAAATGCTTGGGCTGGTAGGGCTGCACATAGGTGAACGAGAATGTCTCAGTCAGGCCAGGCTTGGGCGCGGCAAGGGTAAAGCGGACAGTGGTGTCGTCCAGCGCTTCGACCTTCATGGGCTCACCGCCCGCCAGCGCATAATCCTTCGCTTCGGCGATGACATTGGTGTCCATCATCAGATTGTCGTACCAGAACACAACATCTGCTGAGGTGAACGGTGCACCGTCCGACCATTTGTGACCTTCGCGCAAGGTCACGGTAAGCACGGTGAAGTCATCGTTCCATTCCCAGGATTTCGCCACGTTGGGCACCAAGGTCTGCAGGTCGTCGGAATAGCGGAACAGGTTGACGTGACGCACCGAAAGGAAGTCCGAGGTGCCGCTTTCTGTGGCGTTGGAGAGCGCGTCCAGAACACCGCCATACTGACCTATCGAGTCATAGGGTACGATGACCAACGGGTCGGCCGGCAGACGATCTGCCACGGCCGCAAGATCGCCATTGCCACGGATCATGCCGTTCAGATCCCCAATAGCCGGGTTTTCGGCAAAGCTGAGCGTACAGTTTGCAGCTGATTGAAACTCGGACAGATCAAACTGCTGAGGATAAGCACCGGCTGCGACGCCCTGCATATCCGCGACGGTTGCAGCAGGACAATTGGCCCAGGCCGCGCCCCCGATTGTGGCAAAGGCCACACCTGACATAAGAAGCTTTTTCATGTTTTCTCCCTAGGTTTTGTTTATTTCGTTTTGCGTTTCCGAGAGCCCGATTTGCCCGCTTTGCTTTCGGAGGTTTCTTTGTTCTTTTTTTGCTTCCGGGGCTCTGTTTCATCTGGCCCGGATTTGACATCGTATTGCGATGCAATGTGCACTTGGACCCCAGCTTGCTTGAGAACGGGTGCAAACGCATCGGGTGGCGCGATATCGGTCACCAGATCCGTCACCTTGTCGAACGGGCAAGACACGTTGGCTGCCTTTGCACCGAATTTAGTGTGGTCCGCTGCAACGATCATGCGATGCGTGTTCCCTTGCAGCGCACGGGTCAGATCCGCCTCCAGCGGGTTCGAGGCCAATACGCCTCCAACCAGCGACAGTGCATCCGCGCCGCAGATCACCGCGTCATAGCTGTACTGACACGCCAGTTCTTCAGCCGCACGGCCAAAACTGCCTCGCTCGGACCGGATTACTTCGCCCCCTGCCAGAACGGCGCGCGTGCCATTGTGATCGGCCAGGGATGCGACAACTGACAAAGAGTTGCTAACGACGGTCAAACCCCGCAGCTCACGTAGTTGCTCGGCCACATGAGTCATGGTCGAGCCAACGGTGATGAACAACACCATCTCGTCCTCAAGCAACCCGCAGACCCGCTTGGCGATGTTGGTTTTCTCGTCGGCATTATACTCCAACGCGCCCGAAAACATCGGTGTATCCTGCGCCCGAGACAGAAATGTGCCGCCATGCACACGCTCAACCTTGTTCGCGCGCGCCAGTGCCTTGACCAAACGACGCACAGTTTCCTCAGAGACGTCCATGATCTGGGCGATCTGAGTGTTGCGCGCTGACCCCCCCAGCCGCGCAAGGACATCCAGCAGCTCTCGGCCACGATGTGGGATGGTTACGCTATCATCATCCATTTTCAGACTCGGTCACATTTTCGCGCAAAAATCCACAATAAATGTAAATCTTTTGCGACAATTTTGGTTTTTTTGCCTTTTCCGGTCAACATGGCACAGCAAACCTGCAGTTTCATGCGGCGTGACAGGTGGATTTCAGATCTCTTGCAAGAATCATTCAACTCATCCCAGCATGTGTTCATGACGACAATGCGATCAGCGTCACGCCTGCAGCCATCATCACGGCTGCCAGAAGGCGTCGCATGGGATTGCCTTCACCCAGGAACAGAAATCCGATCAGGGCCGCGAAGATCACTGAAGTTTCGCGTAAGGCTGACACGACGCCAAGCGGAGCGAAATTCTTGGCATAAAGCACTAGGCCGTAAGCCGTCATCGACACCATTCCGCCTGCAATCCCAATCGCCCAGATGCGCAGAGGCAAATCAAGCACACGCGCGCCTCGCCGTAGCGCGACAAAGCCCACAACAAAGATATGCAGAACCGAATGCCAGGCCCAATAACTCAGGATGTTGCCTGACACCCGCACGCCCAGGCCATCCACAAGCGAGTAGATGGAAATAAAGCAGCCCGTTCCCAATGCGAAAACAAGCGATGCCCTACCGACCCCTTGCCTCAAAACCGACCAGCTGGACAGTTGAATGCCGGTGGCAATCACCGCGATCCCAATCCAGGCCTGCGTCGGCAGATGTTCGCCTGCAAATATCACGGCCCAAAGAGCGACCAGCGCAGGAACCACACCGCGCGCGATCGGGTACACCACACTGAGATCACCATGCCGGTAGGCCTGATTCAGCATGTAGAAATATCCGAAATGAACAACGGTCGAACCTGCCAGATATGGCAGGCTCTCGACATTCGGGAGCGGCAGAACCGCCACCATCAGCGCCCCCGGGATAACATGCCCCAGTGCAACCAGACCCAGCGTGACCGTTCGGTCAGCGGCCGTTTTTACAACCGTGTTCCAGATCGCATGCAGTAACGCGGCCGCAAGGATTATGAGAACGATTTCAGCGCTCACTGTCAGATCGCCGTATTAAACAGCTCAGTGATGTTTTGTTGGTTGAGTTGGATCGGATTCCCTCCGCATGAGGGGTCGATGATTGCGCCCTGGACCAGTTCGGGGATGGCGGCTTTGGTGACGCCGAGGTCGGAGAGATTG
>NZ_JBQFXC010000019.1:0-37957 GCF_056540645.1 Ruegeria sp. AM5
CTCATCTCCACTCCTTGGCGGTTACGATGAGCCAGAAACCCTCTCTTATCAAATCGACCTAAACTGTCCCATGGGCGCTGACGTCAGACAAGAGAAACGAACCCAGTTTATGTGGCGTTTCTATCTTTGCATTGAAAGTGGTGGGTTTCCATTGCTTCACGTCTTCCTTGAACCAGTGCGGTACAAGCCGCCAGCGGGCCGTAGAGCTAATAAGACGGTCGTCATGGATGGAACGCTATATCCAACATTTAAGTTGGCTTGAGTTTCAGCTCATGGATAGGTCTTGGGCGTTTGGATCGCGCTCAGTTGGGATAGGAACGCCGTTCACGTTCCAGTTCTGCAGGGCATAGAGTTCCGCCCATGTCATTTCAGGTCTGCCGAAGCGTCCACAAATTCGGATAGCATAGCGAAGCGGAGAAACGCTTGGTAAACATTTTTGTTAATTCAAGCCAAGAAACTAGTTTGGCGAGTCCTCACGCTATTCCACCAAGCTTTGCATGGAAATCAAACAGAATGGCGGCCCCGGGAGGATTGGGCCACCATTCTCACTCAGCAGGATAGCCGTTTCTGGGGGGGGGGTAAGACCCCTGCCTCTTCTGCAACCTGAATCTCGTTTTGAACCAGTGTACCATCGCCATTGGCGTCCATGGCAGAAAAAGTCTCTGCATCAACGTTCGGGGCAACAGCCTGCACCTCTTCGATGGTCAGTACACCATCTCCGTTAGCGTCTGCAGATTGTGCGGTGACCAAAGTGGGTAATGCAAAGGCGACTGCTGCAAGAACTGCGACTTGTTTGGTTTTCATTGTATTCGCTCCTAAGCAAGAATTGAGCATTTCTGTCCTGACACGGACTAGAAATACGCTTGTGCACGCAACGTCACCCGTCATACGTGAATCGTAAGTGTATGCGCCAATCTCCGCGTGTTTTCTTGAGTCGCTCGCACAAAGGTCTGCGGGGCAAAAAATCCCCTAATATGGCTAGGTAATTAATGCCCGAGCTGAACCGTGTAACATGGCAATGCTCCGCTCAAAGCCTCTGACATGTTTGGTTTCGCGAGTGGTGGTCTTCAATAATGCTAAAAACCATCAGGAATGTTGAGATCGAATGTCATTTAGTGGACAAAGCGGCCTTTGACTGCTGCTGTGCCAAAAGCCGCATCCATGATACGTTTACTGTTTTCCTCCTATTAGAACGCGCGACTTAGTTTCTCCAGCATGTTGTCAGCTATTTGATCAAACAAACTTAGTTTCTAGGGCGCGGGGCAATGGAAAGATGTCGTGAAAAATGAACTGGAAAATGTCCTGCCAAAGTTCAGATATTGAACGACGTACTTTTGAGTTAATTGCCCAGGTTCCTTGCAAAAAGAACATGATTGGTTGCTCAGACCCGATTGCCTGCGTCAAGCACTATTTGTGACGTCTGACCGCGCGTTCAACGGCTTGGATTGATTGACGAATATCCTCGGATGTTGTGCGGTGATTGACCAAGGCTGCACGTAGACACGCCTTGCCTTTGATGACGGTTGTCGAGAATACGGCATCACCAGAAAGCTGAAGCTCGGCTGCGATTTTGTTCACGTCTCCATAGGCAATGTAGAAACAGCAAATATTAGAAGTGACGGGAAACGAAAGGTCCAAAACATCAGATGCCTCGACCAGCTCAGCCATCAATGCAGTCTGCTTGCAGTTGTTCGTAATGGACGCAGAGAAGGCCTGGGTTCCGATCGATTTAATCGCGGCCCAGACCTTAAGGGCGCGAAATCCGCGCGAAAGCTCCAGCCCATAGTCGCAGAACCACAGATCGCCTCCTCCAAGCCCTTCATTTTGTTGTTCAAGGTAGCTAGGGCGTGACGTAAACGTGTCGAAATGCAGGGAGCGATCGTAGATCATGCAGGCTCCGCAGTCATAAGGAACGGACATCCATTTGTGAAAATCACATGAGATCGAATTTGCCCGTTCCATCCCGTCAACAAGCTGTGCCCAAGGATGATCCGCGAGTCGTGTCCAAAATCCAAAGGCGGCATCCACATGAAGCCAGATATTTTGGTCTACACAAAAATCCGCAATCTCGTTCAAACTATCAAACGAACCTGTGTCGACCGAACCCGCTGTGCCAATCACGGCCAAAGGAACGCGATCAATGGACTTGTCTTTTGCAACAGCGCGTTTCAATGATGCAATATCCATCCTCATGTCATCGTCTGTGTCGACAACATGAATTGCATCTGTCCCGTAGCCCATCGATTCAAGCGCCTTACCGATACACGAGTGCGTACCGCGGCGCACGTAGACAGCTACGCTTGGCAGCGCTCGAATACCGGTCTTTCTAACGTCATGACCAAATTGCTTGTTTCGCGCCGCCGTCAGCGCCAAGATCGTCGCTTGCGACGTACCAGTCGTTAGAATGGCAGATGCACTCTCGGGCAATCCAGAAACGCCAAGCAGCCAATCCAGCGTGACCCGCTCGACTTCGATGGCCCCGTGATCGCGGCCACCGCAGTTGCTGTTCATCGTGGCTGCAACCAATTCTGCCCCAACGGAAACCGGCAGTCCGGCCCCATGCACCCAACCGAAGAACCGTGGATGCGTGTTGCCGGTCGCGTAGGGCATGATGTCATCAGCCAACTGAGCGAACGTTTGCTTAATACCAACACCAACGGCCTCTCGCGTCAGGGACAAGCGACCGGCAAACCCGTCAGGCTTAGGTTGCCAAGGCAAGTCCCTCGCGCTTTTCATTCGAGCTATGCATTGATCCATTAACTTGTGCAAATGATGGCTAAAATCATCCCAGTCTTTCGGATCCAAATGGTTGCCTTCAGAAGTCATAGCAAAGCCTTTTTTGATGGGCGATTGTCCATAGCATTAGAACATCGCAGATCTGCGATACAAGCCGCGTTAGGTTTGCGGTCTTCAGATGGGGCGGGTCAATTGAGACCTGCCGCCGATCTTACTGAGATTATCCGCTTTGCTATGAGGCGCAGAGCTAACGAAAGCCGACTTTGGTTCAGTCCGTAGGAACAGTAACTCTGGGCTCAAACCAGTCATCTGACATATTAGGTTGGAAATTGACGCGGTTCTAACGGTTTGATGCCTGCCGCGCGGACAAACCATCGTTTCGCTACGCCTGCTCAAAGACCCACTTCTTTAAAATGCGCCAGCGCTAGAAAGTCGTTTCTGCCAGTGAGTGAAGGCAACGGGTATGTCTATACTACAAAGAGAAGGAACCCCAGTTCTTGAGCAGGAAGCCTTCATTTACCGACTCACGCACTACCAGTGGTTTGGATTATCTAGTGGACCAACGCATCGAGAAGTGCCTTTGAGTGGGGTGAATTGATCTGCTGTCAGGGATTGACCAAGCCATCCCTCCGGATACTGGAGTGGCAAAGGCGGCTGAGCATCGGCTTCTGTAATGTGAGCGAAGCCCACCTTCGAATAGAAGTTGTTTTCCCCGTAGGTCAAAGCAACATCAACCCCACTGTCTCTTAGAGCTTGAAGCGCGTGACCAATCAGGCGTTGCCCAAGCCCTTTACCCTGCCGATCGGTTGAGACCGCGACTGGCGCCAGAATGAATACCGTTCGATCATCTTCCGGATATGTCATCCGTGTGAAGATGATGCTGGCCAAGACGTCCCCGTTCTCAACGGCAGAGAACACGAGCATGTCGTTAGTGGTCAGCGAAGACAGCATTTCGGTGACCAACGCCTTTATCAGTCCGCCAGCTTTGGGTCCTTCCGATGCGGAGAATGTGTCCAAAAACATCGAGATAATGTCATCAGTTATTTCATTGTATTCAGTTGTGATATCCATGGTCTTTCACTGCGGATCAGTTTATCTTTGGTTGAACCCCAGTCCAGTCCGACAATGGAACGAATGTCGGGTATGCGGGACAAAGCTGGCTTTTGCTGGTGCACCGTCATTTGCCTTATTGAAGCGAGATTGCCAATGACAGTCTTCACAGCGCCGGAGTATCACTGCGCAAGCCTGCATCAATAAATCGTGGATAGAGTCACTGCGATCTAAGGCTGGCGCAGACATCATCGCGTGCCGCTCCCAGATATTGCTCGTGTTGTTGCGTCCCTAAAACGCCATCGCTCAGGTTGCATGCTGCCTTGGTGCTCAGAACATCCCAAATACGCACTATTCCGTCTTCACCGGAACTTGCAAACTGCTGCCCATCTGGATGATTTGCTAGACGCCAGATGGCTCCTGCATGTGCATTTGGAATGCGGCCAATCAATTTTCCAAAGCTCAGGTCCCAGACATGCAGCCCACCGCTTCTGTCGGATGCTACTAGGCTGGCGCCATCGTGCAAAAAAAGGAGGTCCGTGGCTCCGCGGGCATGGCCTGTGAAGTTCTGCAGTCGCATTCCATCTTCCAGACGCCAGACTGACACTGTTTCGTCGCTGTCCGCAGCGGCCAGCAGTGATCCATCGGGGTTGAAGGCCACTGACCAAACGAGATTATCCGATACCTTCAAAGTCAGGGGCATTGCAGTCTGGTCAGTTGGCCAAACGAGCACTTCACCCATGCTTGTGGAAACCGCTATTCTAGATGAATCAGCGTGCATGGTTGCTCTGGTAACACTACCGTAGTCGAGCGCAAAGCGACGCAGTGTTTCAGCGGTTGAAACATCAATCAGATGCGCACCACCTTCCGCACCAGCTAGAAGGCTACTTCCATCTGATGTGAAAGATAGCGACCAGATTGCTTCGCCGAGCGCAGGAAATCTAATTTGAGCGCCCAAAAAGTCAGGCGACGAAACTACGATCTGCCCTTTGCGGTCCGCGGTCGCCAACTGCCTGTAATCCCGTGACAGAGCTACTGCCCAAACCTGATGTTGGTGGGATGGCCCCAGTGACAATGCTGGCAAATCCATTGGAGAACCCGCGACAGCTCCATTGGTGTCGCCAAAAAACACGTGGCTCGGGCTCAGAGCCACTCCCTTCGGCTTTCCATCGTCATGCGCAGCGAAGCTTAAAGCTAGATCTGGACGTGGGCCAACTCGCCAAAACCGGACATTCTGATCGGCGCCGAGTGTCACAGCAGTGTAAAGATCGGAGGATATTGCCACATCGAGGATTCGCCCGGAATGACCGGAAGTAGATTCCGCGACTAAAGTCTGAGAGAGAACATCCCAGATCAATAGGCGACCATGGCTATTCCCACCGACGAGGCTCCATCCATCGGGCATAAATTCCACGGAACTAATCTGATCTTTGGCAGGGAAGGCCATACCGAGCATTTCTCCGGACTCGGAGTGGATCAACGCGGAGCTACCATCGCTACTTGCGGTTGCTATGATCGAGCTGTCCGGACTGAAAGACACAAACCAGACATCGCTAGAATGTACCGATTTCAAGGGGGGAAACTTCTCGTTACCTGACGGAAACTGCCATACGCGGATTTCACCAGCACCGTTGCCCGCCGCAATAGATAAGCCGTCCGGACTGAAAGCTACACTTGTAAAATCACCAGTGCGATGCGCCAGAACCAAGCGCTTTACTGCGTCATCGCCAATTAGGGACCAGAGAGAGACTTTCCCATCCTCACCAACGGTGGCTAGAACCGGCTCGCTAGGATGGAAAGCGAGACGCCACTGAATATCGCTCGCCTCTCCAATAAGGATTGGAGCATCAGGAAGTCCATCGTTGAACGACCAGTAAGCAATGCGCCCGCTGTCGCCGACGGTGGCGAAACCTGCTCCGCTGGGCGAGAACGAAATGTCTTGGATTCCTCCGACTCCACCGTCGAGATCATCGCCAACTTGCCGTCGCGTTGCGCTGTCAAGTATGCGTACCGTCCCATCGCGCCGACCGACTATTACGAAACGTTGATCTGGAGATATGGCAACCGAAAGCGCGTCCCCAACTACGACTGGCTCACCAACAGGAACAGGAAGCCCGGTAGCAAGAGAATTCCGTGCCTTTAGCATGGCAACTCGAGCGTCATAGGTCGTGCGTGCGCCACGCGACTGACCAATAGATTGCGCTGCGAGGTTGAGCGCGAGCAGGGGGTCGTCCGTAGCAAAACCGGCCGCCGCGGCTCCTAGAGCACTGGCTAAGCTCTCGTTTGCCACAAGAGTTGCCGAGTCGGCCAGCATCGCGCTTTTTTTTGCTTGTCGTGACTGGTTGAATGCAACGATTGACGCGGCGGTCGTGCCGACTGTAAGAGCGGCCAGCGCACAAACCGCCAAAGCTTGAAGTCGACGCCGTTTTTTTCGCCGCTCATTTGTCGCCTTTTGCACATCGTCGCGCGCCTGCGCGCTTGCAAGCAGAAACTCTTGCTCCTTGGCACCGGCTTTGTCTTTGTTGTTCTCGAACCACTCAAGAATGTAGCTTAGACGCGCTCCGCTCAGAAGCATGTCTGGGTCGCGTTCTGTTTCGACCCATTCATCGGCCATCTGGACGATCCGTAAACGCAACCTCAGATCTCCGCGGGATCTTTCGATCCAGCGATTGAGACGAGGCCAAGACCTTAACAATGCTTCGTGCGTGATCTGAACGGTTCTATTGTCCAAAGTTAAGAGCCGGGCTTCGGTCAATCGTTTCGTCACCCGATCCATCACTTTTGGGTCCGGGTCTTCCTGCAACTCGGAACGCTGCAAAATTCTTCGAGTGTCAGCACCTCCTTCGCCTGGCGTCACCAAATTGAGAAGTAGGCGCTCGGCAACTATGCGTTCCTTCTTTGAAAAGTCATTGTCGAAGATTGAGTCAGCGGTCTGGCGAATTGCCCCCGCCATCCCACCGCTGCTGCGATAACCTTCGTATGTAAGAGTTCCACCCAGCTTGCGTTTCCAAGTCTCAACAAGGGCATGGGAAATTAGGGGTAAAACACCAGAGTCGTTACCCGCGTCCGCGACGATTGCGTCAACGAGATGCTGTTCAACATAGAGACCAGCGCGTCTTGCGGGCTCAATGATAGAGCGGCGCAGATCATTTTCTGACATCGGGCCGACAAGTAACTGATTTTGGTTGACAGCTTTTGCGAGCCAAGGAATTGCCGCGCATTTCTCATAAAAGTCAGCGCGCAGTGTGATAATTATTTGGACCTGACTGTCGGCGGGGTCTGTAATCGCGGAAAGGGCCTCCACGAAACTTTGAGCCGCGCGCTTGTCATTGAGTGTAAACAACTCTTCGAACTGATCAATTACTAGAAGGATGGGCCTGACACTTGCATCTTGAAGAACTTGGCGCGCGATGGAGGGCCGAGCGAGGAATTCATTGAGTAGAACACGCGCTGATCCCTCTGTGCCTCGCAGACGAAAAAACAACTCTGAAAGTGCATCTCGCCCCGGCGTGAATAGTTCGATTCGCCAGGTTTCGCTTCGCAGTACCCTGCCTTGTTGCAATAGAGGGATGACACCGGCCCGGATCAAAGAGCTTTTGCCGCTTCCGGACGCTCCTCCTACCACTAGCACTTTGGTTGTTTTTAAACGATTTAATAGATCGGCGACAAGTTCTTCACGACCAAAGAAGCTATCTGCATCCTCAGGTTGGAACGCGCTTAGCCCATGATAGGGGCAATCCGTTTCCATTTGCAAATCAGCCTCTGCACTGAGGCGCGCAATGGTCGGATCAGGCGCCTCCGCCGCGACACGTGCCATTATGTCATGGGCGGCGCTGCTCCAAGATTGAATGTCTACGAAGCGTTCAAGCGGGTCCGCTGCCATGCCGCGTAAGAAGAAATCTCGCCAGTGGTCCTGATGGTCCGGTATGGCTTCGTCCAGCTTGTGTGGTTCTGGTGGCCGGGACTGGGTGATTGCGTACCATATTACGGCGCTAGCTGCGAATATGTCCGCAGCAGCACTAGCGTTTTGGTCAACGTTGAACTGCTCTGGTGCCATATAAGCGGGCGTGCCGCTGATAAACATTGAGGAGGCGTTCTGTCCACTTTTTTCGCTTGCAATGCCTAGATCGCCGATCATGATTCGATCTAGGCCGGCGCGTTTTTGCGTAGGAATCGGGTCGACAACTGTTTGATCTTCCGACACAGAGGAAGCGGGGTATTGAGAAGGCCGATACCCAACCGTTTGATAAAGGATGTTGTCCGGCTTTATGTCGCGATGGACAACACCAGCGCGGTGCATCGACGAAAGCCCAGATGAAATTGCGTCGACCAACTGCAAAATATCATACTGCTGCAAGCCGCAATCGGGGTCTTGTCTTTGTTTCATCAGGGATGTCAGCGAACCTTGGTCGGCATAATCCATGACAAAATAGGGGTTGCCTTCTGACAGCCGACCGATGTCGTGAACCCCAACGAGGTTGTAGGATTGTATCCGGCGCAGCAGCCGCGCTTCCTCGATGAAACGCTCCTTCAGAGCGTTATCGTTTTTCCCACGTGTCAGAAGAATCTTGATCGCAACGTCTGTGGCAAGTTCCTCATCCCAAGACAACGCCACGACGGCGAAGCCGCCACGCGCGATTTCCCGGCGGACAACGTAGCGCCCGATGTATGCCGGTAGCTCCATTGCTGTACCCGCGTCAGAAGTTTGAAGACACGTCGACGCAGTGCAAAACTTCGGGGTCAACTATGTCATGGTTTCGATCTGCCGCAGAGATGCACAACGAAACGCCCCCTCTGCGCTGCGACACTGAAGTAACACCAGTCGTCGTGTAGTTGGGATAGGCGTCAGTTGGGTGCCAATCGCCTTGTGACATATTGTAGACGGTCTCTGCATTGTTGCTTACCTGCCTCACGTCATAAAGTTCGCCCCACCAGATGTGAAAGTGATTCTTGGAGATGTCTGGGACAAAATTTGCCTTCAAAGTTACTGCCAGTTCGCCATCCTGACCAGAAACCGATATTATTTCCACATCGCAACCGTCCACCGGGCAGGCATTGGAATCTTGCGCCAAAGCGTGCCCGTAAAAACCGGTTGTGATGATCAATGTGAATACAGATATCATTCCAAAATACGGCATGGTCTACTACGCCCCCTTCGAATGCAATTGCTGAAAGTTTGATTTTGTGAGAGTATCACAAGGCCCGAAAAATCCCTAGTTGCCTGTTTTCGGGGCTTCAAGGGCCGGTCGTCAGGGAGAATGACAGATGCAAGTTGTCGGCGCGGCTTTTATGGCAGACGTGTCCAACAGCACTCCGCTTTTCGAGAAAGTGGGAGAGCAAGAAGCGTATCGAGAAATTAGTCTTTGTCTCGAGGAAATACGTGAGCAAGTCTGTGATCTGGGTGGTGATTTTCTCCATTCCAAAGGCGACGATGTTCTTGCGTTCTTCAAAAACCCTGATGCCGCTCTTGAAGCGGCCAAAGCGACCACAAGAAGGACCAGTGAACATACACTCCAGGTGCATGCAGGGCTTAGCTGGGGTAGGATGCTGCGCTTGCCCGACGACATTTACGGAAAGCCTGTCAACACGGCAGCGCGGCTTGCGTCACTTGCCAAATCACATGAAGTGCTAGTTCATGAACTTTTTTTCGATCAGCTTGACGTGTCTAACCGCAAGACCTTGCGAGAAGTGGATACTCTGAGCCTCAAAGGGCTGAGCAAGCGACTGAAAGTCTATTCACATCTGGCTGAAAATCCGGCCGAACAGACAATGATCATTGCCAACTCCTCTTCGGCGTCAATCCGAGCGCTGCGTCTCAAGCTGATCCATAACTCCATCATAAAGGAGTTGTCTGAAGGGCAAGAAATGTCTCTGGGACGATCCATCGATGTCGATTTAATTGTTTCGCAACCTTGGGTGTCACGGCAACATGCCACAGTGTCCCTAATGAATGGAATCGTGGTATTGAGAGACCACAGTTCATTAGGCAGCTTCGTTCGTCTTGAAGAAGGCAGGGAGATATTGGCTAGACGCGAGAGTGTGACATTGATCGGCAATGGCGCAGTGTCACTTGGCGTCCCTTTTACACAGTCTAGGCAAGCCGTGATTAGATATTCACAGACAAGAACACTGCGCGACACAGTGTCAGGAGAAGCTATTCCATAATACTCAAATCGCAGAGTTGCCAGCAGATGTTTTTAATCGATCTTCCTTGTCGGCACGCCGTTGAAGGGTCGGCAGTGTTTCGGAAAAGAACCCATGTTCCAGTGTAGTTTCAGCTCGGCGACACATGTTGGTCTAGAACGTGATATCAACCAGGATCGCCTTCTTGCACTTCCAGAGCACCGGGTCTGGGTGATCGCTGATGGTATGGGTGGACATAACTTGGGCGATTTTGCTGCGCAATCGGTTGTGGATAGCGCCGCTGAGATGGCCTTGTGCCTGGATCCCTACAAACAGGCAGAAATTCTTCGGAAATCGCTTGTGAACGCTCATGGGGCTGTCCGGCAAGAGAGCGTAAGAAGCTCTGAATGCACTATTGGTGCGTCAGTAGTCGCACTGCTAGTCGCTGATACTTGGTTCCTTTGCTATTGGGCCGGTGATAGCCGACTTTATAGAATGCGCAATCAGAATCTTGAGTTGTTGACCTCGGATCACTCACTGGTCGCGGATCTTGTTGCCTTGGGTGAGCTTAGTTGGGGTGAAGCGACCAATCATCCACAATCAAACATCATCACGCGTGCAGTTGGTGTAGGTTCGGCGCTTGAGTTGGACGCGGTTGAGGGTGCCATACAACGCGGCGACCGATTTCTTCTATGTTCTGATGGGCTCGTTAACTCTTGTGAACTTTCGGCGTTGTGTCTTAAATTGTCAGTGTCTCCGATTGCAAAGGCTGCGGACAATTTGGTAGAACTTGCACTTAATGGGGGCGCTGGGGACAATGTGTCTGTGATCGCCATAGAGACGGCCTAACTTAGTTCCTATTCTGAGCCGATCAGCAAGTTACAACGATTGATGACCGCTCTCTTCGCAAAAGAACTTTCAGCCTATTTTATACACATCATTGGGACGACAATTTGAACTTAGTGTTACCAGGGGTGGGCATTGGCGTTTTAGTGCAAAACTCGTTCTCACTTGGTTGTCTCGATAGTGTCTACCAGTCGTGAGAGAAAAAATTCTGCCGTCTTTCAGGCAGCGCGTTTTCGAAGTCACTAAGACTGATTGTCTTTGTACCACAGAAAAATAGAGAACTTTCTCAAAGATTGGCTGCTTTTCTTCTGCGACGCACCTAATGACTGCGACCAATGTGTTGCAGCATAAGCGAATGGTGCAGACAACGTACTACCGCTTTGGGCTCGAAGTAGACATTTAAAGTCAGCAAAATGGGAGCGACGCAAAAGCTGCTACGCAGGACAAAGCTGTGGCTCGTCGAATGTCTAAAAAGAAATAGCAAATGCGTGATAGCTCCAAACTATGGCAAAGACATCTGCGCGACATCGACCGTCGATCCCTTAAGCATTTGCGATTATTGGTGTTCTTTTTGCTTCAATCTGTTTCGGACTGGTTCACTATTTTTAGCCGCAGCCTGACCGAACAAGGCGTCGCACCTTATGCTGTCGCATTTTATCGCTATATTGTTGCGGCAATTCCTCTGCTTCCTGTTCTCATCCTGCACCGAAAAGCATGGCGAGAGATAACTTGGGGCCTGTCAGCCGGAGCCATGATAGGACTTGGTTGGATCGGATAGGTGACGGCGCTGGAGAAGTTGCCCGCTTCGACAGTGGGTGTGCATTACATGACCTATCCGGTGTTTACCCTAGTCATTGCCTGGGCTGTGTTTGGCGATGCACCCACGCGACGCGCCATGTTGGCCTATGCTCTCTGATTTTGGTCGCGGCTTTCATTGCTGGCTCGCCCGTGTCAGTCCCTACAGGGTACGTACCAACGCTGCTGAAATCACTTGCCGCTCCTTTCGGGTTTGGCTACGGAATTTGTGTCTTGGTGCACAGGTTGTCACGGATTGCGCCGTTAGCGCGTATGGAGTCAGTTTCTCTAGGGTCCGTTCTTGGCATTGCGCCGCCCATCCTTGGCGCCGAAGTTCGAGAGCTTCTCCCAAGTGAAAAATTCGATTGGCTTCTCATAGTTGGTATTGGACTTGTCACCGCATTCGTGTCCCAGCTTATCTATACGATTTGTTCACCTGTCATCGGAGCCTCCAAAACTGCTGTAGTCGGGAGCATCGAGTTACCCACGATGTTTGCCGTTGGATTTTTTGCCTTTGGAGAAGCCATTTCTTTGCCTCAAGCTTTTGCATGTACCTTAGTGCTGGGGGCAATTGCGATAACAAGAAGTAGAAAAATGCGCGCCGTATCTACCGTGCTCGCAAAATCACCGAGACGGTAGTAGTAGGCTCAAAGCCGAAATCCGACTAAGTTGATGTGATAGCGAAGATATCTATGCGTTCTAACAATTGGCGTGCCGAACCCCCCATTTATAGCGGGCTGAATATGGCGGGCCAATTGTGGTATACTGCACTGGCCTCCCGGTTCGGGGGTAGGGGAAGAATCCACCGTCTCACAAATGATTGAGAGTGAAGGTGGTGAGGGGCTGGATGAGGGGGTCTTAGCCAGCCCCTCTCTCTTGAGGGGGTATCCGGAGTGGTAGTGTTGTTCCGTTAAACCCAATCTACCCCGTTAGCGCCTTGTCCAAAATTGGGGGATTCCCGTAGACCCCTTATTTTCTTATCTCAGACACAATTCAAACACGCTGCACCGATACCAAACAGGTGCGGCGCGTCGTGATGGGATTAGCGATTTCAATGAGGGGGTACGAGTTTGACGCGTCGTAACTCCAGCCTGTGGGGCTACCCTCTAGGAAATTGAATCTTTGGTGCGATAGCTTAAGATCGTCAAGAAGTGCGAGAAATCAACATGCTCTCAATTAACCCGCGTGGGCCATTATAGACAGAACCTGGTGGAAAAATGCTGACGCGTTTGTTGTTGATTCTGGCGATTCTTTTGCCCGCGCCACTCGCTGCAAATCCTATAGCAGCGGACGAACTAAACACGTTTCGCAAAAGCCAAGGGCTTCAAGGGTTAGTCTATAGTCGGAAGTTGGAGAAAGCCGCCAAGTCTCATGCTGAGGACATGGTGAAGAAGGGGTTCTTTTCGCATACCGGCTCCAATGGGTCTGACGTGGACGAAAGGGTGCGCAAGGCAGGCTACGAATGGTGTTTTGTGGCTGAGAACATCGCCAAGGGGCAGAAAGGTTTGGACGCTGTGATGTCAGCTTGGGCGCAATCGCGGGGGCATCGTGCTAATATGCTGTCACGCAAGGCCGAAGAGTTCGCGCTGTACGAGGCGGCGGATCGCATCTGGGTGATGGTTCTAGCCGCCCCGTGTCGGTAGTATTTGGGAGATAGCCTTGTTTTCTCGCTTAAATATGCAGCAACAAAACTGCAAAGCGTCACCAGCTTCAAACCACTGACTACATCCAACGAAACGCGATGATTTTAGTATCGTCCGACAGGCCTTTCTTCCACCGAACTTCTTGGACATGGGCATTAAGTTGCTCTTCGGTCAGTACCGGCTCCACCCATGTGTAGTGTACCTTCGATTTTAATGAATGCACTTCGAGCTTCTGTAGTCGGTTAGTTAGATTAGGCATATGAACCTCCATTGCCTTTGAGTTCGGCTAACAAATTCGGATCGTGCGCTGAAATGAACGCATCAAGCGCTTCTCCGCACGCTTCAAGCGTCGGAGTATCCAACTGTTGATAGAATGGGTCACCATTTCCCGAACGTGTCTGAACCGATTCCAAGTGAACACGCTGCCGGAAGTCGGATTCAGCCTCATCATCAATTCGATTTACGCGTGCCAATCCAAGCTGTGGTAAGGTTTTCAAGGTATCTGTTCGTTAACATCTTCTTCATCGCTCTGGGGGACTCATGGGGACAAAATCAACTGGATTGTGGCGGACAATTATGGACAACTGTAGACAATAACTATTCGGGGAAAAATATATAGAGCTCGGTATTTACAAACTAAATTGGGGTAGGGTCGGATAATTGTGGACGGCCATAGACTGTAGAGACTTACAGCGAAATCAGTAGGTGAACGGAATCATAATCCGCGTGTCGGGGGTTCAAGTCCCTCCTCCGCTACCACCAAACCCCCCAGCTTTTTGGAACGATTTGATACCAAGGCGCTAAGGCGGCCCTTCACCTCGACTGGCACGCCGTCTTTCTCGGTTGGAGACACAACGATCTCCGAAATCAAGCCGCGCACCGCGTCACGCGCTTTTGGGTTCGGATTGCCGTCATGTGCCTGCATGGAAGAGATCATTTCATCCAGTGCAGTGACATACCTGGATGCTGTCGCTGGATTGAATTCGAGCGCCTTCTCCTTCTCGTCAAAGCTGGCCAATACGTCCGTGACAACCGAAACGCGTTGTTTGGCCTCAGTCAACTTTGCCTCTCCTTCAACTCCTTCAAGAATTCCCATCTCGAAAAGTTCAATACGGCGCGATAGCAGCTTGTTAGCTTCTGCTACCGCGCGTTCGAGCTCCTTCCTGTCCGGTTTGTCCGCTGCGTTGAGTTTGCGACGTTCTTCATTGTAGGTGCGGATGAACTCATCGATGTAGGTTGGCTCAGACAACTCCTTTCGCAGTTCGGTCAGCAGAGCGCTCTCGATCTTGTCGAGGCGAACCTTCCCGTTATTGTTGCAGGAGCCACTCTCTTTGGCCGTTGAGCAACGGATGCGGATGGTATTGCCGTTTCTGTCATGAATCGACATGCCGCCACCGCAGCACCCGCATTTGATCAGCCCCGAGAACGGGCGCACAGGGTTTCGGGTCGATTTTCCCGATTGCTTGGCCGCAGACTGCGTGGCCAAACGCCGCTGAACTGCGTCCCAAAGTTCCTCTTCGACAATACGAAGGTGCGGGACTTCCGCAAATTTCCAGTCTTTGACCGGCTTTTCACGGCTGACCCTTTTGCCTGTTGTCGGGTTTCGTACCATTTTGACGCGATCCCAAACGAGTATGCCAGCATAAAGGGAATTTCTGAGAATACCGTAGCCGCGCTTGCCGTTTCCATTCAGCGTTGACGCGTTCCACTTCGTCCCACGAGGCGGTAACTCACCGCGAGCGTTTAGTTCATGAGCAATATCTCGCGGTGAGGCTCCTTCTGCGTAGGCCTTATAGATTTGGCAAATAACTTCCGCTTCGTGTGCCTTGACCTGGAGCTCCCCGGGTTTTCCCGCAATAGGTGAGTAACCATAAGCCTTACCGCCGGCACTCAAACCTTTGGCTATGTTGCCTGACATTCCGCGATGCACTTTTTCACGCAGATCTTTGAGGAAAACCGTACCGACGAAGCCGCGAAGGCCAATCTGGAGTTCCGACTGTACCCCCTCGCTGGCTGAAATGATTTCGACGCCAGCGTAGCTAAGCAGTTTATGCACCTTATGAAGATCACCTGCGTCCCGGCTGATCCGATCAACACACTCCACGACCAGTGCATCAATTTCCCCCGCACTCGCCGCTTCGAGAAGATTAGCAAAACCAACTCGCCCAATCAGAGTCTCAGAGGTTTTGGCCCTGTCTTCGAATGTCCGGACCTCCCTATAGCCTTCACTTGTCAGGTAGCGTCGGCAGAGCTCCACCTGATCTTCAATGGAGCGCTCCGACTGGAGCGTGGTCGAATAGCGGGCGTAGATCGCAGCGCGGCGTTGCATTCTCTCGAGTTCCTCGCGTCTTGTTGTGCTGCCGCCCGGGCCAATTCCCGGACGAGCTCAAGCAAACCAACATCTGGCGTCGGGTTTTGCTTTGCTGCTGGGGACTTGGTGATCTCTTCACAAATCGAAAAATCGGTTTGGATCGGTTTTTGAACTGTCATGGTGCTCGCTTTATGTTTCAACGAGCGTGAGATCGGTCTCCTTTGGAAAATTTAGAAACGCAGTTTAATCCGAACGGTTCGGAGAGCGAGAAACGCTCTCCGAAAGATGCAGGCTAAGTCTGCACTTCAGCGATCACTCGGCGTGTTATTCGGTCGGCCCGGCGCAAATTCTGGATGAGTTGAAGACGCCTGCGAAGCGTTACCAGAGGTTCAACCGTCCGGTTCAATTCGGCTGCCCGATTTGTCAGCCGCTTGTTGATCCAGGCACCGTCAGGGCAATGTTCGTCTGCAATCACCTCGCTCACCCATCCGGCTTTTATCTCAGCCAAAACAGGCTGGAGCAGAGATTCGAGATCGTCGAGATCGCGATCACCGAACATTTCGCCCGCGCGTAGGCGTGAGCCAAAACGATAGGCTATGCCCGCGCCGCTGGGTTCCAGATTGTCGATCAGCATGTCGAGTGCCTTCGACGCCGAGGGCACCATGTTCAGCGCTTCGAGGATCGCCGCTTCGATCGGCAATAACTGCTGTGCGATGCTATCATACATAGCGCACCTCCCGCGTATCCGGCCGTCCCTTGCGCCGCGTTTCAACCGTGACGGCGCGTATCTTTCGACCCGAGCCTCTGCTGCCGAACCTACGGGAGCGCCGGATATCGCGTTCTGCATGTATTCGTGCGCGAACGCGATGAAGTCGATCCAGCGCTGCGTCGGCGAGTTCACCCAATACGGGCGTTCCATCGGAGTTTCTGTCGAAGCCGCTGTTGTTGACAGATACGGAAACACGTCGAGCCGCATTGAAGCGTGTTGGCGCCCTCAAAGAAGCCTGTTCCCGCTCCTCTTCCGAACGCACATCGACGCAATAGGCCTGCTTGCGTGGACAGGGGTTCGTTGTGCCGTAAGCCAGAACCGCATAGCGCTCACCGGCCATTTCCTCGACATCAATAACCAGCGACGGCCGAACTTTGGGATCATCCTCTCCCATCGTTTCATGGGGGAAGCGAAACGCGACGACAACGCCAACTTTCAAACGGGATTTCCAGTTCTCGGAGGGCAGCGCGATTTCAGTTTGAAGTGTCATGAGACATCCTTCATCGAAGTTGAAAAGAGCCGCGTCTTCCACCGTGTTTGGGCTGGTTCCCACTTTCGGCTGCGCGACATCCAGACTGCGCAGTCGAAGGTGGGCGACCTGCCTTTTCCGCTGTTTCGGTTCTCGTCCGTGCGCTGTTGTCTGGTCTGTTGCAGCTTTCCGATCTGCCGCCAGAGTGTTCGAAGTGTTTCCAATGGGTCGGTTGACGGGTGTTTCCGAATGCTGTGCCTCTGTTGGAGGGCCACAGAATTCTCTGTGTCCAGAATGGTTCCCCTGTAGTGGACATGGACCTGTCCGGTCCGGAGCAACGGGCAGCTCTGGGAGTGTTCCTGCCTTCTTGCGCGCGTAATACTGGGACCTACCAAGACCATAGTTCAGCCAGGGCTTGTTTCTCGATGCGCTGTTTTCGAGCAGGTATTGATCTCGCGAGGTACTCCCCTGAACAGCACGCCGTGCTCGTTCCCGTTCAGCTTTTCTGCGGTGGCGCTCTTCCGCTGGCATCACCTGACGCATGCTCAACTGACGCGCCATATCCGCTGATACGTCGAGACGCTCCGCAACAGTCGAGCCGCGGTAACAATATCTCTCGCTCTCGCGTGCATTGTCGCAAGCTTGCAGCTTTGACTTCGCAAGAGCCTGCTTGATAATGGCGTTCGTTTCGTTCTGGCATAGCCCGGGCGTTGCCATGTCTGCCGCTCGTTGAATGTGACCTTCGATACCCTGGGTGTCTGACTGATGGGTCAGGCAGGTGGCATAAAAATGCAGCCATGTGTTTCGGTACCCCATCGGGATCACCCCACCGTGGTAAATCCGGTAAGCCTCGAGATCTTTCAGGATCTGTTCAAATCGCTCAGCTTGGGTCAATCCCCGCGGCATTGTCTGACTACCCGGCTCCCGATCCTGACGCTGCTTGCAGCGCTCTGCGAGTTCGGAACGGGTGGGCCGCCCGACGGCGGCAAAAATCTGATCGGCAAGGACATCAAAATCCTGGCGTTGGCAATTCCCACCAGACACCTGAACGACCCGGCCCGATTTCTCGTTTCGAGTGCCGGGAATGCGGAAGACGCGAGCTGGGTCATTGCAAGAACGATCCGAACCAAAGTGAGCAAGCAGATCCATCAATGCCCTGATTGCCGCCTGCCAGCGGGATAGTGCAGCAGGTGGCATCGAATGGATCAACCAGATTGCGGCCAGTCCTCGTCCCGTTCGCAAATAGAATGATGGCTCAGAGACACCGCGCATCAGAAGATGGCCCGCGACGGCTGCCTGAACGTCTTCTTCACCCTCAGCGCGCCAGCCGGGATCATTGTGATAGTCCAGATCGACATAAAGCGAATTCAGGCTGACCAATCCTGAATTGCAGCGTGTGCCCTTAAACCGGTTCAGCGAGATAAACGATGTCCGATCCAGCAGCGCATGAAGACACGCTACAATCCCATCCGGACAACGTGTAAATTGTTGGCTTGGCTTCTCGGAATTCTTGATCAGAACGGCAGGATTCCCAATCACTCCTTGCGGATGGAGGAGTTGAACGTATTCCTCTGGCGAAACGGTGTGGATATCATCTGAATGCGGGGCAAAGTCGCGCGGATCGGTGTGCTTCATCCGCGGGAATTGGCTCTACGGTTGTTGGCACAGAAAAATCCAAGCAAAGAAAGGCAAGGCCCGGGTGACGCCCCATGCCCGTCAACCGATCAACGGCTCGAGTCCAAACATTGTAGATCGCATCAAGTGTTGCGCCCTGCAAAAACTGGCATCGGTGTCATCGCGTACGCTGACGCGGCTTGCGTGTTTTTACACGCGGTATGTTGGAAACCCGATCATTCCGCTGGAGCTGAGGTGGGTGATACGCCTCAAGGTCGACAGCAGAGGAGAATTCCTCATAGAGGATATCTGATGGATCGGCGTCTATGCCTTCTGTCGCCCATCGCACCGCTTGCTGGTATGCTGTCTCAGTTCTGAGACATTCTATTTGCGACGAAGCTTCCAGCGCTGCTTTCACTTCGCGCTCGGATCTTGCCTCCAGCATTCGACGTTTCTCATCGCTGGCCGTTTTCTTGCGGGCAGCCTCTCTCACCCGCGCGATACGCTCCGCTTCGAGGTCGTCTCTCTGACGCTCCAGGGCGCGCAGCTGCAACCACGAGTGCCAGAGTGTTGAATTGTGTTCTTGGACAGCCTGGCGCCGCACTCCGGCAACTGTGTCGTCGTTTCCGCTTTCTTGCAGTCTGCGGCGCGACCTGGCGGATCTGCGTGGCCCGACATGATCTTGTCTTGCCAGGCCTTGCGGTGCATCGCCTGTCTCGACCATCTCGGCATACGAACGAAGATCAACCCGCGCGTGGGAGCCAATCTTGCGCAGGGCCGCGTTGGTCCGCTTTTCCCATTCTCCGCGGATACGCTTGATTTCTCCGGGGCCTGAGGTTCTGTCGTCAAGAACACGCGTTTTCTCACCAAAATCGCCCGTGATCCTATCAACCTTCCGCGTCGTCATCAGGATGTGGGCGTGGAAATTCAGGTTGGTCTTCGATGGATTGAAGAGCCTCTGCTCGTAGTCTTCTCGCGTCAGTTCGAGTTTGCCCGCGCTGTGCCGTTTCTCTTCCTCAGGGCACAAGAAACGCGGCGCGTGAATGTCGGCTTGAACGGCAACGCCGTATTCATCGCGAAGCCAGAGGCAAAAGCCGCGGACAAGCCCAACCTGCTCGAGAAGCGGTAGCTCGCGTGGCAAGGATGGGCGCAGTTCGCGGATGACTCTTGCATTCCTTCGGCGCTCAGAATGCTCGGCTGCGTTCCAGAGCTCCTCGGCGTTTCCTGTCCAGTTGATCAATTCATGCGACAGGAGGCCACCCTTTCTGCCCGGCGAAAACCGTCGTCCAACCCGCGCATCCCGGAAGGTGGTGCGCGCGGTGTAAGCGGCGGATTTGACGGCGGAGCGACCGTCGGCACGAGAATGCAGGATGACTTCGAGTCTGCTGGCGGGGTGTATCATGTAAAGGACATCGGGCTCCAACCCGATCTCCGCACAAAAAAGTCCGCGGCAGGCGCGCAGGCAAACCCCAAGTTTGCGTAACTGCGCGCATTGCCCAGCGGGCATGCGGACGACCGCTCACACGGCGGCTTGGCGGAGCCACATTTTCGCGCCCGAGTGGCGAAGCCGGGATCCGGGCCGCATTTCCTGTTCGACCACTTCAAGTAAGGGAGGACGAAATGGCGGATCTGGATCAACAAATCGAGCAGGCGCGCGTGAGGCTCAGAGACCTTCAGGCCCGGGCGAGCAAACAACGGCGTCGCGATGAAACGCGCAAAAAGATTATCTATGGCGCTGCTGTTTTGAAGCTTCTCGAGGAAATTGAGAGAGACAAAGCTGATCGGTTGCTCAAGCTTCTGCACGAACGTATCTCACGCGACTCAGATCGAGAGCTGTTAGGGCTGTAAACCCAGTTAGATCTTCTTGAGGCACTGCACGCTCTCAGAAGGTTTGGCTGACTTGGGCCTATTGAAAGAAAAAAACTGGCGCGGCTCACCGCGCTCAGTGTCGTCAGGTCGCGACGTGAGAAACATCCTTGTCCGGCGAATAAATGTCCAGGATGTTCCAATGACCGGTCGTTGGCGTCGGGTTGTTGATCATTGGGACATCAAGGACAGTAGGTTTGCCGCTGGCAATTGCAGCTTCTAATGCGGGCAACAACTCGTCAGCAGCGCTGAGCCTGTGCCCTTCCGCGCCATAAGCTCTTGCAATGTCAGCATAACCCGGCCCGTTCGCGGGAGCTGCGGCTGATCCGGGGAACGTTGTTCCATAGGTCAGGCCGTAATGCGCCTTTTGCAAACCCGCTATAGTTCCGAAGGCGTTGTTGTTCATGACCAGCCAGATGATGCCCAGATCAAGTTCGACGGCCGTCGCGAGCATCGACGGATTTTGACCAAAGCCACCATCACCGACCAGACTGAGGACAACGCGATCAGGTGCCGCCAGTTTCGCACCGATCGCGCCCGGAGGGCCAAAGCCCATCGTCGCGAACCCGCCCGGAGTCAGGATCGAACCGGGTGTCAAGATATCGAACTGTTGCCCAACACCGTTCTTGTTCCAGCCAACGTCCGTAGTGATGATGGCATCCTCAGGCAGTGCCTTGCGGGTATCTGCCAGAATGCGCTCGGGCATCATCGGAAAGGCCGATGAGGTCGCCATTTCCACGTTGCGCGCTTTGAAATCCGTTCGGAAGTCGGCGATCTTCTGTTCCAGCGCGGGGCGTTTGAAGCCCTCCGGATACATCTCGCGGGCGACCCGGTTGAGGACGCGCAAAGCGGCCTTGGCGTCCGCGACGACTCCGATCTCAGTGGGATAGTTCCGACCGATCTCCTGCGGCTCAATGTCGATATGAATGACCTTCGAACCGGGAATGTTGAATGTGTATCCGGGATACCAGCTGGAGCAATCGGCCTCTTTGAACCGTGTTCCCACTGCAAAGATGTAGTCCGCATTCAAGCAGGACTGGTTAACCAATTCGGTGCCCCAAAACCCGGTCATTCCCAGCACAAGCGGGTGGTCGTCTCGCAACGCGCCTTTACCCATCAGGGAATGCGCGACTGGAAGGCCCATATGTTCAACAAATTCTCGCAACTCCTCGCTGGCCTGTGCCAGAAGAATTCCACCTCCAACATAAGCGACAGGGTTTTCGGCTTTGGCCAACGCTTTGATAATCTCTCGCGCGGTTTCGTCGTCAATCGACGGTTTTTTGAGCGCGCGCGTGTTGTCGCGGATACGGTCGAAACTGTCCGAGGGGATCACCTCTGAAAAGATGTCCATGGGGACATTGACCAGTACCGGCCCGGGCTGACCGCTTTCAGCCAGATGGAACGCCTTTTCCAAGATTTCGGCCATCAGGTCGGCGCGATCCACGCGCCAAGCGCGCTTCACGAAGGGTCGGTAAATCTCCCATTGGGCTGCGTCTGCATGCAGGTTCACTTCCTGATGCGGATGTTTACCGTAGTAATGCGTGGGAATGTCACCCGCGATCACCACCATCGGGATACAGTCCAGTGCGGCGTTGGCGACCCCGGTGGCGCAATTGGTCAGCCCCGGGGAGAGATGGGACAGCACCACCGAGGCCTTGCCCGTCACGCGGGCATATGCATCCGCCGCGTGGCTGGCGATTTGTTCGTGTCGTACTGTGACGAAATCGATGGGACTTTCCGCCAGCGCAGCCAGAACCGCAATGTTCGTGTGCCCGCACAGGCCGAAAACGTGCTTGACCTCACGGCGTTCGAGAAAGTCAACGATATGTTCGGCAACGGTTTTGCCGTCCAGTTTCGCTCCGTCCATCACGCGACCTCCTGTCCGTAGAACTCACCGAACAGGTCCGGCTCCGAGGGCCGATCCTCAGGGATCGGACGACTGACCCAGGTGTAGTTCATCATGTGTTTCATGGTGACGTTTTCGTTGGTGATGTTGCCGCCCCAGATGCCGCAGCCCAGGCTGCTGGTCATAGGCATGCCATTTGTCCAGGCACCCGCATTGGCCTTGGATTGAGGCTGTCGCACCATCATACGGCTGACCGGAGCCAGACGCGCCAACCGGTCGATGTGATCGTCATTGTGGCTGTAGATGCCGCAGGAATGGCCCTTGCCCCCGGTGTTGTAGATCTGGCTGACCGTTTCCAGCGCATCATCGAACGTTTCGAAGTGATAAAGCGCCATCAGCGTGGTCAGTTTTTCCTTGGAGAACTTATGCTGCGGCCCGATTTGCCCCTGATTTTCAACCATCAGAAACTTGCGATCTTCGGGGATGCTAAAACCGGCGACCTTGGCCGTTTGCTGCGGCGGACAGGCAATGGTCGGAAACGTACGGTTTCCCTTTTCATCCCACATGGCCGCTTCGAGCATGGCCTTCTCTTCATCCGAACACAGGTAGCCTCCCTCGGCTTGAAGCGCCTTGACCATATCGTCGTAAACTGAGCGCTGGATGATGATGTTGCCGTCGGCCGAGCAGCCCGACCCAAAGTCGGAGGTCTTTGAAATACGGGTATTCTGCGCGGCGATATCCAGATCGGCAGTCTCATCAATGACAATGGATGAATTGCCTGCGCCGACACCATAGGCTGGACGCCCTGAACTGTACGCCGCTTTGACCATGGGTTTGCCGCCCGTCGCCAAAGTCAAGTCGCAGATCTCCATCAGATGTTGCGTCAATGGGATCGAGGGTTTGCGAATGGATTGAAACAAGTCCTCGGGGGCACCGGCAGCACGACAAGCTGCACGCATAACCTCGACCATTTCGAAGGTCGTATGAGCGGTTCGCGGGTGCGGGCTGAAAATGACGGCATTCCGGGCGTTGGCGGCGGAAACGCCGGTCACCGGTGGTGTCATCGCTGGGTTAGTCATTGGGATCAGGGATGCGATGACGCCAGCAGGTTTGGCATATTTCACCAGACCTTTTTCCTCATCAACCTCGACGATGCCGGTCGAGGGTGTGCGCAAGACATCTCGCAGCACCATGTGAATCTTGAAGCGCTTCGCTGGGCGGCCTTCGCGATCTCCGATACCGCTCTCATCCACGCCTTGTTGAGCCAGACGCGTGAAGGTTTTCTCATTACCCGCATACCACGCAATGGCCTGAGACAGGCGGTCCAGCCTGTCCTGATCCCAATCCTCGATCTCGGCCATGGCAGCGCGGGCGCGTGCCAGCATATCTGCCGCCATGTTGCGGTCGTTTTCAGTGAGCTCTTTGCCCATGATGATCCTCTTGGTGTTTTGGAATTGTAGCATCGGGCATACGACGCTGTGACCGCGCCTCGCCAAATGTTCGCTTGGCGTGGCTGAGACAGCGACGCGCGTGTTCTTCATATCCCAACTCGGCAACGCGGCTTTGGTTGGGCAGTTCGATGGAATAGTCGACGGGCGGCATCCGTTCGATGATGCCGGTGAAATCGATCCATCCCTCACCGGGATATAGCCGCGCATCGCGGGCCAGTTGGATCATGCCCTCACGCGTATCGGCGATGCCGGGCAGGCAATCAGAGATATGCAGGAAGTGAAACAGGTCCGAGGGGACGTGTAGCAACTCTCCCAAATCCACGCGGCTGAGATGCAGATAAAGCGTATCAACCAGAATACCGCCATTCGGCTGATCGGAGGCGCGGACAATGTCAAGCGCCTCATCCAGAGTACGAAGGCGGGAAAAGCTTGGGAACTCCAGGTCCACTGTTAGCCCGTAGGGTGCCGCCAGTTCGCAGGTTTCCGAATAGACGTCGATCAGGAAGTCACGATCATCGCGGGTATTGGTCCACGCGCTCATGATCATGCGCTTGGCACCCAATTCCCCACCGATCTCAAGAGAAGGCTCAAAACTGCGCGGATCGACATCTTCTGTGATGCGCGCAAGTTCGACATCGAGGACTTTCAAGCCAGTGGTAGAGAGAGCAGTTTTGGTGGCCTGCACCTGTGCCTTGTCGATTGGAGATTGAGTGAATTCACCGGGCACATGCATCGGAATGAAGCGGGGGCTGACGGCATCGTAACCGGCCCGCGCTGCGATATAGACCAACTCGGGCGGCGTACAGCCAATCAGCGTCAGATGCGCCAAGGAATAGAGAGAGGGGCTTGCGCCAGCCTCTTCGGGTTTCACCATGAACGGCAGCTCCACGTGTCTGCGAATCTCAAATTCATCACACGTAGTAAAAAATATCTGATATTTTTTAAAATATCAACTTTTAATACTGAGCAGGAAATGAAAGCGCCCGGGCAACTGCCCGGGCGTGTTTTTCATTCTTGTTGGCAGAGCCTTAGAGAGTGACCCAGTCACCTCCGGACTGGTGAGAGCGCACGGAGGCTTCAATAAACCGGACGCCATCTGCACCTTGTTCGACACTGGGATAAGTAAGCCAATCATCCGGAACGGTAACGCCATCCCGACGCGCGGCTACGGCCATAGCAAATTCCGTATAGAGGTTGGCCCAGGCTTCGATAATCCCTTCTGGGAAGCCGCGCGCGGTCCGGATTAGACGTTCTGCGCCGGGGCCGATGCCATGCCCGTGACCTCGGCTGATGATACGATCCGGCTCACCGAACCGATTGAACTTCAGCTGTTCCGAATTCTCCAGGTCCCACTCGAGACCTCCTTCGTTCCCGAATATGCGCAACCGCAACCCTCCCCGATTCCCGGGGGCAAGGCGTGTCACCATCAGGGTTCCCGGAACCTCGTTTTGATAGCGGGTGAACATGAATGCTGTGTCTTCCAAAGGCTTTGGCGCGCCGCAGACATGAAACTCGGCCCTCAGGTCGGTCATCGGCAAGCCCGAGACAAAACTGGCGAGATGCGCAGCATGGGTGCCGATATCGCCGACACAACTGGTCGGGCCAGAAATCTTCGGGTCCAGCCGCCACTTTACATGAGGCGCATCGGCCACATCTTCGGGCGTCATCCAGTCTTGCATGAACTCGACGTGGATTTGGTTGATTTTACCGATGCCGCCTTCCGCCACGATTTGTTTGGCCTGACGGATCACTGGAAAACACGACATCGCATATCCGACGGCAAAGACCTGTCCCGTGCGGGCGGTAATCTCCTCAAGCCCCTCGGCCTCGGCGACTTCGTTGGTCAGGGGCTTGTCGCACATCACGTCAATGCCCGCCTCGAGAAACGCCTTGGCCGCATCAAAGTGTACGTGGTTCGGGGTGGTGATCATGACAGCATCCACGCCATCCGGGCGCGCCGCCTCGGCCTGCGCCATCTCGTTGAACGACGTATAGCACCTGTCTGCTTGCAAGTACCACTCGGCCCCACGCGCCTTGCTGCGAACGGAATCAGAACTGAGCGCGCCTGCGGCGACCTCCCACCGGTCGGTCATCCGCGCGGCCGTTGCCTGCGTGACAGAGATACGTCCACCGCCAACAACGCCCAGCCGCAAACGGCGAGACAACCGGGGGAAAGGGCCGTCGAAGTTCAGGTCTTCGGGTAAAAGTCTCTCAGCCATTCTGAACCTCCATTTCCGGAACCCGCGCGCCTTCCGGCAGTATTTCGACCGCCATGAAGATGCTGGGGGTAATCGTCTCGTATTGATGCCAGGGGTAGTTGCCTTCGGCGTCATACATCGGCTTGTGCGTCGTGCCGGGAGCCATGAATTCTTCGAGGTAAAGGGTTTCAACGTCCCGTTCGCGGCATTGCTGCATTTTCCCAAAGCCTACGATTTGTGTATGCACTTCGCGAAACCCCGGTACCGGGCAGAACGGATGATCCTTGTGCAATCCGACATTCAGCGGCACCGAGCCGGAATGGTACATGGTCAGCCCAACGTTACCCACAAAGACCTTTGGCGACATGTGGTGGCTGACACCGCGTAAACGCTCCTCTTGGCGAACATCAAAAGCAGACGGCCATGTATCTTTCACCCATGCGAACAACTCGTTGTCATCGGCATGGTCGTCGAAATCGTGGACAATGACTGCACGTTCCACGCCGCTAAGCGTGCTGTCTTGCACGATCACAGAGGAAAGCGGTGCAATGGTCTGATCCTCGACAGAGAGATTTCGCCCCCCAAGGTTAAGGACGATGGCGCGACCCTCGATAGAAATTCTGCGCTCGCCACTTATGTGCTGGACGCGAAAAAATGGCTGGGCAAAGTCAAGAGTCTGAATAGGCATAGACCAGCTCCTTCCTCTCATCGTTAAGGAAATCGACCGGCAAAGGCTCCGGAGCTGCGCAACGGCTTTCTATCGTCTGATAGGCGCCAAATTTCGGTGCCCTTTCAATTGCGTCCATGACCTCGAAAACATGGTAGGCAAGCGCTCCACTCGCACGGGGTTGGCGTCCATCTTGCGCCGCCAAGGCCAGATCCAAAAGGCCGAGACCACGGCTGTCCTCATTGAACCCGTGTTTGTTGACGACCACCTGCCAGCCTTCGCGACCGGATGGGCGCGGCTGATGAGACCAGCGCGAGGTCTCCCGCGTTTTCAGCCAGACATCCCCCTGAAAGATGTTGGCACCATGTACCGGGTCAGGGTCTGGGATGCTGATGGTGCCTTTTTCACCGTAGATCTCGAACCGCGGCGTTTCGCTATCCCAGACGTCAAAGCTCATGGTCATCGACCCTATAGCCCCGGAAGAGAACTGCAGCAGGCTTAGGGAATGCGTGTCGACCTCGACATCCATCCATTCACCGTTGCGAGGGCCGTTTTCGATCATCCTTTTGTCGAACGTGCGCCGAGCCATTCCGGCGACCCGGTCAACCGGACCAAGGCAGCAAACCATGGCGGTCAGGTAATATGGCCCAAGGTCCAGCAAGGGCCCGCCACCGGCCTGGTAGTAGAAATCCGGGTTGGGATGGTGGCGTTCCGTCCCGTGGGTACCGACATGGGCAAAAACCCCTGTCGGTTTGCCAATGGCACCCTCATCGATCAAGCGCCGAACGGTTTGCCAACGACCGCCCAGAAATGTGTCGGGTGCGCAACCGACCAGTAGCCCCTTTTCAGAGGCCATGTGCAGAATCGTCTTACCATCCGTTCGATCCATAACCAGCGGCTTCTCGGAATAGACGTGCTTGCCCGCCTCCAACGCACGCAGGCTGATTTCGGCATGCGCCGCCGGAATTGTCAGATTCAGAACGCAGTCAATCGTCGGATCGTCAAACACCCCATCTGGCGCACAGGCCTTGGCGATACCGTATTGATCCGCTTTGGTGCGGCTTTCCGAAGGGTCAAGGCTTGCACAAGCCACTACCTCAACGTTTGAGAATTTGGATAGTGTTTTTAGATAAATATCGCTGATACGACCACAGCCGATAAGGCCGACCCGGAAGGATTTCGATGTCTCACGTGTCATCATTCCTGTCTTCGTAGAGGGGTAAGTAATTAGGGGGCATCGGCCCTTTGTTGCGGCCACCCTGGTTCATCTGTTCCCAAGCGTGGGCGAGTATTCCGACCGAGCGGGACAGGCAGAACAGCCCTCGCGACAAGGGCGCAGGAAAGCCAAGTTCGCAGAAGATCACAGCTGTCGCGCCGTCAATATTCATGGCAATTGGCCGACCGCCTCGTTGACGACCGAGTTCGGCTTGAACCTCTTCTCCGATATCGGCAAACCGGCCAGAAACTGTGCCTTCTGCCGCCGCATCTCGAACAAGTTGCATCAATCGGGGTGCGCGTGGATCGACAGGTTTGTGAAACCTGTGACCGAAGCCCGAGACGATCTTGCCATAGGTCTCGCGCCAGCTGTCCAGACCGTCCTTCACTGCGTCATTCAACGATGCTCCGCAATCCATGCGAGCTGCGATATCATGGTACAGCTCTGCACACTGCTCTCCTGCCCCGCCGTGCACGTCGCCCAGCATGTTCACCGCAGTCGCCATCGCGTTATTGAGACCTACCCCGCAGGTGGCGGCCATACGCGCAGCCGCGATTGAGGGAGCCTGTGGGCCGTGATCCACGCCTGCGACCAAAGCGGCTTCGAACAGGCGCGCTTGCGCGTCGCTGGGTAGATCGCCCCGCACCATAAGCCAGATCATCTGCGGGAAAGATACGTTTCCGATCAGGTCCTCTATGGCGTTGCCACGAAAAGAGATCTGTCCGGGTTTCATGTCGATGATGGAGGTACGCCACCATTGGCGAACGGCGCGCTCATCGTCTGTCGTCTGCGCGGTCATTGCGTCTGCACCTCTTTCACCGGCTGGGTTTTGCTTTGCGCAGCAAGGCGAATGGGTGCATTGCGCGCGCCATAACCGGCATAGCCCATACGGCGTTCAACGATTTCGAAGAAGAAGCCGTTAAAGATGGGGCGGCTGTATATCTGAAAATACTCAGCACCCGCCGCCCGATCGTAGAGAATGTTCCCCCTGCGCAATTGGGCGACCAAATCGTCATCCAATCCGAATGTCGCTTGCAGATCAGCGTAGTAGTTCTCCGGGATGGACAGGCTGGGAAAGCCAGACTTGAGCAACTGGGCTGAAGTTTCAAAAATATCATCCGACTGGAAGGCAATGTGCTGAACACCAGCCCCAAAGCCATCTTCAAGGAATGACGCTGCCAGTGTTCGACGCCCAACTGCCCCATTCAGGTTTAAGCGCACTTCGCCTTCGGGACTTTCGATAGCCTGGCTTTGCACGACACCAGACGGGTCGGCGACGTTCACGATAGGGGATTTTGCCATCTCGAAAGTCGAAATGTAGTAGAGTAGCCAGCTTTGCATCTCATCGTGACGCATCGTCTGGGCCAGATGGTCGATACGACGCAGACCGGCAGGTTGGGTGGCTTTGGTTTTCGCAACCGGCTCGAACTCAATGTCCCATACCCGATGGAGATCGGATTTCTCATCGATGAAATGAACGACGTTGCCACCAACGCCCCGAATGGCCGGGATATCCAGTTCCCCTGTTCCCACCGGTTGTGAGAAATTCGGCGCGCCCAACGCGGTCGCCCGCTGAACCGTCTGATCCGCATCTTTGACACGCAACCCCATGTCACAAACGGAGGGGCCGTGACCCAGGAACGCCGAATGGGCAAATCCTTCCTTTTCGGTATTCACAACGATGTTTATCGCGCCCTGCCGCCACAGCTCGACGGACTTGGATACGTGCTTTCGCTCCATTCGAAAACACATTGCTGACAACATATCTGCCAGCTGCGCGCCGCTTGTTTCGTCGGCTGTAAATTCGACGAATTCGAAGCCTGACGCATAGACGCGTTCCGGCAGGTCCGGGATGCCGAAATCGGTTCCCGGCTCGGTCCGGGATACCTCATCCAGGAGGTTCACCAGCGACCTGTAGCTGTCTCGGGCCAGTGTGCGGCCACCGGGTTGAGGAGCTGCTTCGTTGACGCGTGCAATGGACCAAGGCCCCTTGTATCCGGCGCGGGACAACACCCGCACAAAGCCCGCAAGGTTCAGCGACCCAAGCCCTGGAAGAAGCCCAAAGTGCCGTTTGAGCCTGCGAATATCCATCTCAAGTCGCGGTGCATCGGACAGTTGCACATGGAACAGCCGCTCTCCAGGAATGTCCCGAAGGCGGGCTGGTTTGGACCCGTCGGCAAGCGAGAAGAAAGAATTCAAAGCCAACCCCAAATGAGGGCTGTCGACAGCACCAACGATGCCTAACGCCTGTTCATCCGAGTGAATAAGACCCGACCATGGCAAGCCCATATAGGCCAGACGCATCCCCATTTCTTTAGCGATTTGGGCCGCCTCGCCAAGATCTGCGATTACCTGTTCTTCGGTCGCGGCGACATCGGCCTCGAAGGCAGACCCGATAAGCAGCAATTCCGTTCCCAACTCGCTCATTAGGTCGAGTTTGCGCTTCAGTCGATCAAAGGCGCGCTCACGTCCAACATCGGGCTGGCCTTCAAGATTATGGAAGGGTTGGAACAGGCAAATCTTCAGGCCGAGGTCTGATGCAATATTCCGGATTTGCGATGGCGGCCCATCAAAAGCGGTCAAATCCGGTTCGTGTAACTCGACACCTCCGAACCCTGCGTCGGCGATCGCACTCAGTTTTTCGGCCAGATCACCGGGGATCGACGTTGTCGAAACCGAGAGGCACATTATCCCTGATATCCAAACATACGCGGCAACCACAGGACCAGATCCGGCATCAGCATCATTATCACCAGGGCGAAGATGAGAACCGCGAGGAAGGCCCAGATTTCGGAGATGATTTCGCGCAGCGGAATGTCCGTCACGGCGTTGATCACAAAGAGTAGAATGCCATAGGGCGGCGTGATCAGACCGATCATCGAGTTCACGACGACCAGCACTCCGAAATGCACCAGATCAATCCCGAGCGCTTCGCAGGTTGGAATGAACAGTGGCACGATCACCAGGATGATCGTTGTTGCGTCTAACACGCATCCCAGCGCGAGGATCAGCAGGTTTACGAGGATCAGGAACACAATCGGGCTGACATCAGAACCCTCCAACAGCGCCGAGATAGACTGCGGTATTTGCTCCTGAATAACGATGAAGTTCAGAATGAACGCGCCCCCGATGACCACACCGACGGCTGCGGAAGAGCGCGCGCTGTCGACGAACACTTGATAAAGGCCACGGAAGGTCAGCGCGCGGTAGAACAACGCTGCCAATAGCAGAGCGTAGAATGCAGCCACGGCTGCAGCCTCGGTCGGAGTAGTAACGCCGCCATATATGCCGTACAGCAGGATTGCAGGCATCAGCAGAGCCGGAAACGCGTTGGCGGTTTTAGCCGGCAATTCGCGCAGTGGAACAGGTTCTTCCAATGCAAAGTTCCGCTTTCCGGCCAGATAGTAGTTCATCGCCATGAGGACGACGCCCATGATCAGGCCCGGAAGAATACCGGCCAGGAACAGCGACCCGATAGAGGCCTTGGAAACGAGCGCGTACAAAACCATCGGGATCGAGGGCGGAATGATCGGGCCAATCGTCGCCGACGCCGCCGTGATCGCGGCTGCGTAACCTCGGCTGTAGCGGCCATCCTTGGTCATCATCTCAATGATGATTTTACCGATCCCCGCGGCATCCGCGACGGCCGAGCCGGACATACCCGAAAAGATCAGAGACGCTACCACGTTGACGTGCCCGAGACCGCCCTTGAACCGACCAACAGCGGCGACGCAGAAGTTCAGCAGACGGTCCGTGATCGAGCCCGCGTTCATGATATTGGCGGCGACGATGAACAAAGGCACGGCAAGCAGGATCGTGCTTTTGTAGAAGCCCTGCAGGATCTTCTCGCCTGCGAGTGCTACGTCCAGTCCGGCTGTGCCCAGATACACCAATGAGGCCAAGAGGATGGAATAGCCGATAGGTGTCCCGATGCCTGCCAGAAGAAAGAGAGCGAGCAGGCAGGAAAGAAGTTCAAAACTCATTTCTTAACTTCCTCGTCCTCTTCGACGTCGACACGGGGATGGTCGTCAACCACGTTGTACCCAACAACCAGTTCCAACTCTGTCTTTGGGGGGCCATTGCGCATGACGTCGAAGAATAGCCACGCGTAGCGCGCTGCGACGACCAGCATGAATACCGCGTAAATCGAGAATACTGTGCGCAAAGGTATCTTCTCGCCGGAAAACGGATTGCGGACAGTCGATGTCTTGCGGATTTTCATCCAATCGATGTAGTCCCACGTCGGAAGGAAGCTGTAGAGCATACCGACCACGATCGCTGCGGCCGCCAGCATCGCAAAGACCTGCCGCACGCGCATCGGCACGGAAAGGTAGATGATGTCGAACTTCACGTGATCCCGTTCGCGCACTATGAAAGCGCAACTGAAGAAGATCACCCAAACCCACAGAATGCCGATGAGTTCAAGCGTCCATCCGGCGGGGGTAAAGAAGTAGCGCAAGAGTATTTGCAATAGGAAAATCAGGAAGATTGCCGCCAGCATCCCGCCGGCAATCGCTTCGGTCAGTCGGGAGAACCCCTTTATGAAGGCTTTCATTATGGTTCTCCCTCCCTTGTCTTACTGGGCTCAGTTGCCCAATGCGTTGATCTGATCCAGAACGCCTTCGGGCCATGAGCCAGCGAATTCGCTGTCCAGATACATAGACTGTACCTGATCGCGGAACGCGGCGAGATCGGGTTCGTAGATCTCCATTCCTTGCTCTTTCAGAAAACTGACAAGATCCTCTTCTTTCTGAAGCTGCTTCTGACGGCCTGATTCAGCTGCTGCGTCCGCAGCTTCCTGAACCTTGGCTTGCTGTTCCGGCGTCAACCCGTCCCAAACTTCTTTGCCAATGGCGATATAGTTCAAGTCGACCAAGTGAGATGTCAGGATGATCTGATTGGTCACTTCGTAAAACTTGGCATCAACCACGGTCGGCAATGGGTTGTCCTGACCGTCAACGGCACCGGTCGACAGAGCTGTGTAAACCTCTGAGAACGCCATTGGTGTCGGGGCGGCACCCAGCGCTTTTCCAAGGAACTGCCACGCATCTGTGCCCGGCATCCGCAGGTTCACACCCTCCAGATCAGCCGGAGTGCTGATGGTCAGTTCATCCTTGGGCTGGCGCAGGTTCACCTGACGACGGCCCAGATACATGACCGACAGCAGTTTGACGCCCAGCTCTTCTTCGGCCTTTTGCTTGAAGGCATCCATCAAAGGATCGTTGAAGACAGCCACCTGATGCGCGGCGTCCTGGTGGACATAGCCTGCGGTAAAGATCGAAAACTCGGGGAAGAACTGTGCCAGTTCCTGCGCCGAGGTGATCGACATTTCCAGGTTACCCCGGCTGATGGCGTCCAACTCGGTGCCTTGGGCGAATATGGTGCCATTATAGCTGGGTTCGTAGCTTGCGAAATCAGCGACCATGGGCGCGAAAACCTCGGCCATAGCGACCGAGCGCTGATCGGTCTCCGATCCTGATGTTGCGAGGCGAAGTTGCACTTTGTCTTCCGCCAGCGCACCACTTGTTGCGCTAAACAGAACACCGGTTGCGACCAGGGCTGATACAGCAGCCCGGCGGGTAAGTTTGGTAATCACTTTGCTCCTCCCTGAGACATCATGATGCTTCTTTTTTGCGATTCAGAGTTTTGACCTATTTTGGACATTTTGCAAGATGTTTTGCAAAATATCTGATATTTTAGACTGCCGTCATACCTACCATTGGTGTTTTTTGTAAGTTTTTGATCTTGACCGTATCACCTGTTCTGCAGGAATTCTGAATAGCTTCAATAACTTGAAGTGTTCTGAAACCTTCCCATCCAGACACAATCGGTTCTGCTTCGTGCCGAGCTACTTCAACAAAGTGCCTAAGCTGATTGACCAGGGGGTCAGACGCACCCTTCTTCAGCGCGGTTGATGAGATTGGCGTCCACCAGTCCCTTTGCTCACCCTGGTAACTCCACAATCGAAGATCGGGAACGGACAACGAACCATGAGAGCCACCGATCATGTAACTACTCTCAGTGGTCGACGGATAGATTGGATATTCCTGAGACGTCATCTCCCAGCTCCACGGGGCGACGATACTGTCGGACACACTTATGGTCCCGATCGCCCCACTTTCAAACGTCAACAGCGCGCCGGCGACATCTTCGTTGTCGAAACCCCGCTGCGATGAAGCCGACTGAGCCTGAACGGTCACGACTTCTCCGGCCAGGTACCGCAGCAGATCCACATCGTGGACAAGATTGACCGAGATGGGCCCTGCACCGGGTTTCTTTCTCCAGGGCGCAGCATCAAAATACTCGTCTGGCTTATAGAACCAGCAATTCGCATGGACAGCGCGCACATCTCCAATCTTCCCATCGACAATGGCTTCCTTAGCCGACCGGATCAGAGGATTGTGCCGACGATGATGTCCGACCATCAGTGGCACATTGGCCTTCTCCGCTGCTTGAACAAGCTCAAGTGCAGCGGTGGCTTCCACGGCGATCGGTTTTTCGACAAGAAGGGGACAACCATGTCGAACACACGTGAGGCCTTGTTCAACATGAAGCGTGGTCGGGGTCGCAAGAACAGCTCCGTCCGGCGTCTGATTTGCAAACATTTCCTCGAGGGTTTCGAAACATGCGACCCCATGCTCAACGGCGTAAGCACGACCTTCATCGCTGGGGTCGACCACCGCGACGAGATCAACATGGCGCAACGCTCGTATAGCGTCTGCGTGGCGGCGTCCAACAAGGCCAATGCCGACAATGGCAATGCGAAAGTTCTTAGACACTTTGCTTCCTTCCGGAGGGTCCGGAAAATCCCGAAACCGATGATTGCGATCGGGCTGCTTTGCCCAACTTGGCCACGACCGTATTGGGGTTTTCGCGATTCCGCAATAATGTATGATATTTTTATTTTTACCATACATCAGTTTGGATTGCTGATGTCTCTCAAAAATGCTAATTGAACGAGGAAACTGATAATATCGGGTGAAACGCATGGCGAAACAGCCGTCTACGATAGGTGCAAGCACCTATCAGCGCATCAAGCGGGATATCATCTTCGGGGAGCTGCAACCCGGCTCCAAACTGAAGCTGGACGCCTTGAAGGAACGCTACTCGGCAAGCCTTTCGACACTTCGTGAAACGCTGAACAGGCTCGCCAGCGACGGATTTGTCGAAGCTCCCGAGCAACGGGGTTTCCTGGTCACACCAGTTTCACGAGAAGACCTGACCGAGATTTCAGAGCTGCGGGTCCTGTTGGAATGCCACGCGTTGGAATTGTCCATTGCGAATGGCGACACAGATTGGGAAGGCAACCTCGTTGCCGCACACCACAAACTGCACCTGATGGAACAGCAGCTTCTCAAGGGCGACGAGTCCGAGAAAGAAACCTGGAAACGATATGATTGGGAGTTTCACCAAGCGATGATCGCGGCCTGCAACTCCAAAAACCTTCTGTCTCTGCACTCCATCATCTACGACAAGTACTTACGGTATCAGATGCTTGTGCTGACTTATCGCGGCGAAGAGGCGGTCAAGGAGCACAAGGGCATGTTCGATGCCGCGCTGGCCAGAGACGCCGACACGGCGAAGAGGCTGTTGGAAGATCACATTCGAAATGGCCTCCAGCATACCTTGGGGGCTATGTAAGACGTTCCCATTGCCGCAATAGCGACAGCCTTCAACGCAGAGCACCCCGGTGAAGGCGAATTTCTTTTGATCGAATTCGCCAGTCAGGGCACCGCTACGACAATTGACCTTTCGGCTTACCCCTTGAAGGTCACGGCACGCATATTTTACAGAGTGTTAATGTGTGGGGTTTGTGTCCAAGACGGACCTCCGCTACCAGAACTTCCCAAACAAGTATTAAGGCCCTGTTAGCTGGGTTTCCATTTGGATCGCGCCCTCGGGTTCCGTGCGAGTTCAGACCAAGCACTGCAGTTCTTTGCGCTTCGTTGCTCTGAGGCCGCGAAGCAAGTTCTACCGCAACGTAAAAGGTTGGTTCCGGGCATGAACCGCGTGATTATGGTACTAAATCCGAGAAAATCAAATAAACCGAACGATCGGTCGAAAATATAGTTGAATACGAACGCAGACCGGGCCAGTCTTTGATCGCGCCGTGTCCGGGGATTCCCCGATTTACTACTGGCATCGCATTTCGTCTGAGGAGGCACGATCATATGACCCAAGTCATCGGGTATGAGAAAGTGGGCGATATCGCCATTGTGTCGGCTGAGAACCCACCCGTTAACGCGCTGGGCGTAGAGGTGCGCCGGGGATTGTTGTCAGCGATCGAACGTGCCGAGACCGAGGGTGCGCGCGCGGTTTTGATCTATGGTGAGGGTCGAACCTATTTTGCTGGCGCTGATATCCGCGAATTTGGCAAGCCGCCACAGGACCCGTGGCTGCCCGCACTCTGTGATCGGATTGAGGCGTCGCCCTTGCTGGTGGTTTCTGCGTTGCATGGAACCGCGCTTGGTGGTGGGCTTGAGGTTGCTTTATCCTGTCATTATCGCGTTGCCGTGCCGTCTGCGAAGGTGGGGTTGCCCGAGGTTAATCTTGGTATCATTCCTGGCGCTGGCGGCACCCAGCGCTTGCCGCGTGTTGCCGGAGTCGAGGCTGCATTGGACATGATCACGACGGGGCGGCACGTCCGAGCTCCAGAAGCGCTTGAGATGGGTGTGCTGGACAAAGTTCAGGATGGTGATCCGCGCGAGATCGGCCTGGCCTATGTCAGAGAGCTGCTTGCAACTGATGCACCTCGGCGTCCTGTTTGCGATATGGCCCGGCCCGCCCCAATCGATTTTGATGCGGCCTATAACGCGGTGCTGAAGAAGGGCCGGGGCCAACTGTCGCCTGCGATTGCAGTGCGGGCAATACAAGCCAGTTGCGAGGCCGAGGATTTTGCATCCGGTTTGGCTCGCGAACGGGAATTGTTCATGGACCTGATGGCCTCGGATCAGCGCAAAGGGTTGATCCACGCATTCTTTGCGGAACGTGCGGTTGCAAAATTGCCCGAGTTGAATGGGGTCGAGCCGCGGGACCTGCAACAGGTCGGCGTCATCGGCGGCGGCACGATGGGCGCTGGGATTGCCACCTCAGTTCTGCTGGCGGGGCTTCCTGTCGTGCTGCTTGAGATGTCACACGAGGCAGCGCGGTCCGCTAAAGATCGTATCGCGGCAAATCTGGCTGGCGCCGTGAGGCGCGGAAAGCTGAGCCAGGACAAACATGATGATATTCTGCAGAACCGGCTGACCCTGGCCACGGACTATGACGCACTGAGTGGCGTCGATCTGGTGATCGAAGCCGTGTTCGAGGACATGGCAGTGAAGAAAAAGGTTTTTGCGCAACTGGATGCGGTCTGCAAAAGCGGTGCGGTATTGGCGACCAATACCTCATACCTTGATATCAACGAAATTGCCGGATCGACCGAAAGGTCACAGGATGTCATCGGTCTGCATTTCTTCTCCCCAGCACATGTGATGAAACTGCTTGAGATCGTGGTGGCGGATCACACCGCGCCCGAAGTTGTGGCAACGGGTTTCGCGTTGGGCAAGAGGTTGGGCAAGGTGGCCGTTCGGGCAGGTGTGTGCGACGGGTTCATAGGTAATCGGATTTTGGGCACATATCGGAACTGTGCTGATCACATGGTGCTGGATGGGGCGAGCCCATTCCAGATCGATGCTGCGCTGACCGGGTTTGGATTTGCGATGGGCCCCTATGCAGTGTCAGACTTGGCCGGATTGGACATTGGCTGGGCGGCGCGCAAGCGGAAACGGGCCGCAGGCCAGGATCCACGCGTTCGCGACAGTTTCTATGCCGACAAGCTGTGCGAGGCCGGACATTTCGGCCAGAAAACCGGCAAGGGCTATTACATATATGAAAATGGCAAGCGGGGTGGAGAGCCGAACCCCGAGCTGACATCATTGATCGAAGCCGAGCGTGCGGCTCAGAACATAACTCCACGCGCGTTTACGGATGAGGAGATCATACGTCGCTATATGGTCGCGATGGTGAATGAGGCGGCGAAGGTGGTAGGCGACGGCATCGCGCGTAGACCGCTGGATGTGGACGTTACGCTGCTCTATGGCTACGGTTTTCCGCGCTACTGGGGTGGGCCGCTGAAATGGGCAGATTTGCAGGGTTTGCCGGGCGTATTCAACGATATTCGCAAGTGGGCTGAAGAAGATGCCTATTTCTGGCAACCTGCACCCCTGCTTGAACAACTGGTGGCCGAGAACCGCTGCTTTGATGATCTCAACAAAGGTGCCTGAAGTCTCGGGGCAAAGGCTCTCGTGCCTGCGCAACATTGGCTGCGCCAATATTGCTAGCCGCCTTGGGCCCGGCATCGCGCAAAGCGCGATGC
>NZ_JBQFXC010000020.1:0-31358 GCF_056540645.1 Ruegeria sp. AM5
CAATCTCTTCGGGCTTCGGTCGCTTGTTTGCCATTCGTGGTCCTCCGTTCCCTAAACATAACGGTGGACCAGATCAGTTGGGGAGGCTCAGGCCCTAGCAGAAGCGGTCGAAAACCCAATAAAATATGACCTTCGCACATCTTCAGAAGTTCTGAATTCGGTAGCGGAACTAAGAGGGAAGCGTGCTCATACCCTGCGGAACCCTCTCGAAGCATACAAGTGGCTAAAAAAGAGATTTCCTGACGTAGAAAAAGAGAGACCAGCTTGGCTAGGTATGACCCTGGTCATGTTTTTAATGAAAATAGAAGAACTGGATCCGACCACTGCTGAAAGACTTGCGCCCCAAGTCTTCGGCGGACAAATGAGACAAGTGCAGTTAAAAGCCGAGTTCGACCGGCTCCGACAGGAGCGAGCAGAAAAACACTCGGATGCAAATCTTTCAAAACTATCCTCTCCTCAACGCGCGCAGATTTTTGACCAATCTGTTTTCTCTTTCCTCAGGCAATACGGACCCAAGATGTTCGGGTCCGACAATGCCGAGCTAAAAGACGGAAGAAGCCTGGGTTCATTGTATCCTGACTACGTCATCGAAGTTGACGGGAAGCCCAAAGTAGCGGTCGAAATAAACGCGCACAGGACAAGAGTAGAAAGACAGTTCGCAATAAATACACTTGGCTATCTTTGGCTCCTTCGGAGACTTGTACCAGAGGCGCTCTTAGTCGTACCTCAAGACTCTGGTTATGACCTGAAGCATCTGGCAAAGCTCCGAGATGAAATTGGTCTTGATGGAATTCGTTTCGCAACATTACCAGAAGCTGGAGCCAGGCGTTTTGAAGACTTGGTGGTTCAGGAGTAAGCAAAGGGTTAAGGATAGTCGATCCAGGTTTATAGTCACTGAGCTGCTTATCTAACAACCGTATCTTTGCCAGTTGCAATGTCGTAAGCCTCCGGACTTGGCCCATCTGTTCTCAACCGAAGAAGTTTTTCCTTTCCTTCTGTCAGGCTCGGGATATGGCCAGCCCGGATTGGCCAGATATTCGTCTGTCGAGTAGCAGCCCAAACCGGACATTCGATACTGGAATTCGCAACTCCCGAGATGCAGGAGGAGGTGGCCATTTCGTTTTTCTGCAATTGAATGCGACAAGCCAGTGTGAGTTTCTTACGGTTGTCAGATTTGCGGTAAAACAAATGCGTATAGGCGTGACTTTTTGCCATCATCGGTCAAGATGTAAAGAACGCCCCCACTTTCATCCAAAGCTATCCCCTCAGGGTTCTTCACTTCCTTTACTTCGTCCTTTTTGGAGAAAATTAAGTCGATAGTTTTGACCGTCAGAACTTCAGGATCAAAAACGAATATTCGGCGCCCTTCATCGCTGAGTATCCATAAAGACTTGGTCTTGTCGGACCAGGCGATCCCGCTGATGTCTAATTCGTCATCGTCGGCACGAGATGAAACGAAACCAGCCTCAGCTGTTAAAGGAACTGCTCCAATAATCTCATCAATCCCCGGGGAAATGATGAGCAGTAATCTTGGTTGACCCTCAATGACTACGAATACTCGCCCAGAGTCTTGATCTACAGTGATCCCTTCCGGTCCCTTGTTCAAAGGGTTCTCAGCAAGCATTTCAGCAACTTTGCCGTAGCCCCTGAGCGAAGAAATTGGAGTAGAATTGACTTTGATTGGGTCTGTAGGTTGGACCGTTACGATAGATCGGTCAGTTTCTTGTAACAGCAACACAGACCCATCCTTTCTTCCAGCGACACCTTCCAAATCTGTGCCCAGATATTCTGGAAGTTTGAACGAACTCTTTAGTTCTCCATTTACTCCTAGAAGGTGCAGCTTCGATACTTCATCGCTTACTGCCCACAAGAATCCATCAACGCTGGAAAGCGATAACCCAGATGGCTCAGAAAAGCCCTCTGATTTATCTGCCACTTTGTAAGACTCAATGAGTTCCAACATATCAGTCTGCGCGCTCACTGGGCTCGTTAACGCCAAAGTGGTGGCGACGACAGCAAGGCTCGCGCAAATTACCTTCGCTACTCTTCGTTTGTGCCGATCATTTGGCTGGTTCATTCGAGATAAATCTGCGTTCGTTTGGACTTAGTTCATACTCGATCAAAAATCGATGTTGTCCAACCTAACACAGTATTTCGCGGAAGTATGATGTTTGACCCCGCAAGGCTTTACCGGAACTAAATTCATAAGGTTGAATTAATCTATGGTAGTGCGGCTTAATCGCGAGGTGTGGAGCGATTAAGCCAAGTTACTCACTACAGAGCGACTATTCGACGATTCAGCGGGAGGGAAAGTCTGTTGAGTAAGCTATTTTCGATTGCATCGGTCCTTTTGGCGGTGCTGTTACCTAGTGTTAGCTATTCTCAGATCGATCCTGCTTCCATGCTTGCGGGAACGTCCGAGTCAGAGATAGTGATTGAACGAGGCTGGACCCAGTTTCGCGGCAAGCAGGAGCTCTACTTCTTCACGCTAGACGTCATCGTAACGATCATTTTGACCGCTTTGATTGTTTATCATCCCGTACGACGTAAAGCACGCAGAAGTGTCAGCGATCTGGTTATGCCCAGACTGTTCTTCCTTTACGCGCTAATTGGAATGGCTGTGGGATTCCTGGTAGTCCAGCACGGGTCAATGATTGGTTTCGTTATTTTTGGCATCGGTGCGTTGCTCAGGTTCCGCTCCAATCTGGATGATCCGGTCGATACAGTCGAAATGATAATAGTAACGGTTCTAGGTCTTGCCGTCGGTTTGGGCTTACCGCTGATGGCTACACTGGTGGCGATTGTGTGTTGGTGCTTCATTTGGCTCGGAGGGCGAAACAAGGGCGTGGAAGTTTCGCTCAAGGCTTCAGATGAAGAACACTCATTGAAAGTCAGCGGAGACATTGAAGCCATGGCCGCAGACGCTGGCTGGAAGCTGGTCAGAAAACACCACGTCCCCGGAAAGTCTCGCGTCTCATTGCTTTTCATCACCTCGGGAGGGCTTTCAGAAGCCCGAATCGAAGAGATGATAAATGATCTGGTCCCTGAAAAAGTTGAGCTGAAACTTAACCTCTAGTCATTTCACAAGGTCTAAACGTTTCAACACCGCGTTCGGGGATCTGATCTCTTTCGGAAGCGACTTGAAGTTTACCGACCTTTCGAAATCAGGGCCTCGATATACTGCTATCCCAAACTCTCCGTTTGGCTGGAACGTAACATGAGTGAAGCTGTGAGGTGATCTGGCTTTTGAGCCGATAAGCCGTCGCGGGCCACCTCCCAAACAAGCTTGGGAGACGTAAGCTACACCGTCTTTCCAACCGGGATAGAAAGCATGATGGTGGCCTGACAGATGCAGAACGACACCGCTTTCCAAATAGATTTTTTCAAGTGTTGGATCACCAATGATTTCGCGTTCGCGCTGGATTGCGAACGGCCAAAGCGGGAGGTGACTGAAAGTGACAATCGAATCTCCGTCTGAACCCAGTTCCTTTAGCCGGTCCTGCTGGTCACCGGATAGCGGCCCTAGGGTTGTAGCATCCAAAGAAGCAAACGTTATGCCCTGCATCTCAAATGCATAAAAGAACGGGTAGTCATCTGAAACCAGGAAATCGACGTCTGGTTTTCTCGGAGTCCATTCCTCTGCGTATATTTTTCTTTCACGCTCGAACCCACGGTACGCAGAGGCATCATGGTTTCCTGGCGTGACCGCAAATGGAATGCCGGCAGCCTCTAAAGGATCTGATACGGCCTCGTGAAACGCCTTCCACATCTCCCTGACCTGTTTATCGGACAAGTTGGGAATGCGCTGTCCCGCAACCATATCTCCGGTCGAAATAACCAGATCTGGATCAATCTCGATTATGCGCTCAATCGCTTTGTCGACGCGGGCATCGTATCTTACCGAACCATAGCTTCCGTTCAGATCCGATATGACGATGACATCCAATGCCGCCGCTTTGCAGGCGACCAGAGCGGTCCAAATGATTGCCGAAAAGAGCGTAGAAAGCTTACGGGTCACTACAGTTCACGGCCTCCACTTCGGTGTCGTTTCTCAAAAAGAATGCGACAGGATCCAAGTCGAACATCAAATCACCACTAGAACAATTGCTCTGGAGGATGGACGTTGCCAGCGCAGTGTTTTTGACAACTTGTGCAATCTGACTGCCTGACAACCCAAAGCTTTGCGATAGCCAGTCATAAACCGGGCCTTGCGTTTGCAGGTCACTATTCAATGTAACCAAGCGCCGGTACGTGCTTGGAGAAAAGTGGCGCGTTTTCTCCAGCATTTGAGTAGATTTCGCGAAGTTGGCATACTCGACCCGCCCCCCAGCATCGTTGTCGTTTAGATTGCTTCGACGGATCAAAAGCGCGTTGGCAGGAACATCTCCATCCTTTGGCTGATGTTGCTTCGCTTTCTTATGCTTCAGCTTTCCGTCTTCGACCCAATACCAATATGGTGTGAAGTCTATGTTGCCTACGCGGTCCTGCTGGCTAAAGATGAAATCGAGGAGAACAATCTCGGTAAGTTCTTGCATCCAAAATGCCATCTGTTGGTCGCTGACATCGGGGCCGAGATCCTTGTTGATCATCCGGTCTTTTCGTCCTTCTCTGACGCCCTCTGCGATTGCCTCTGACAATGGTTTTGAAGAACGCAAAGCCAAGAAAGCGGGGGTTTCCTGAAAATCACGGTTTTGTCCTTTTCCCCAACCAGATTTGCGGGTGCCGTTGATTTCTGAGCCATATCGATGCCCAGGGCTGTCAAGCAGAACACCATATATTTGCGTTCGATCTGCGGTGAATAGATCATCGGTCGGTTGGTATGAGTCCGGGTCCGCATCTGCGGCTGCGAAGACCCGCCAGCCTTCATGGTTCATGCGCCCGCCGTGAGATCCACCAGAAATCGCAAGGCCAGGCTCTGCGACCTCGGAAAAATGCGCCTGGGCGTCCATGCTACGCCAAACGGCGACTGGAACTTTGACAGTCGCGTCGAAATATCTGGAGAAATGATAGTAAAGCAGCGACGAGGTTGAAAACGTTCCACTGGTGCCCTTTTGGTTCATGGTGGACTTGAATTTAGCCACCCTGTCCTTGGCCAGATCTTTTGCTGCCTTCCCCTCTTTGCAGGCGTTTCTCTCGAATTCAGAACGGTTCCCCACGTAAGGTCCTTCCGAAATATCGTAGACGGCCATTCCTGGGCTGGTGCTCCAGGTTTTCGGGCAAATAGCAATTTCGGAGGCATAAAAATCGATCTCGCAATAGGCAGTTTCTTCTTCAAGATCGCTGTTCTTGTACTCGCCCGTTGGAACTTTTTCGATCCGAATACAGCGTTCAGTAATGCCGTTGGGACTATCAAATGTCGTGGCTTCACCTAGAACATCGTCGCTCGCCCACAAGACAGTGGGTGCAATGAGAGCAAGTGACCCCAGAAGATTGAACTTCATTTGGATAGTCCTCCCGGTATCATTTAGGGCAAATCGCTGCCTGTTGTTCGGTGGAGATTTTCAACTTTGGGTCGACACTGAAGTTGGAGAATTTTGAGTCGATCCACTGGTCGCACCCGCCCGAACATGGGGCCCCGTTTCGGGCATCATTCCAATATTCCTTGGCCCTTTCTTCTGTCCAACCGCAAAACTGAACGAGCGCCATCGCCGACAATGCACCTGAGGAATGAACCCCCCACATACAGTGCACCAGAACAGGGCCCTTTCCTGGGTTTTCAATCACCTCGTGTATGGACGCCATGACAGCACCGGGTCGGGAGGATCTGGCGCTTTGATAGTCAAAGGATCCGTTTCCGCAACTGGTGCGACCGTATTCAGTGTTTTTACCAAAGTCGGCATAGAACCCGGTTGAAAACCCTTCACCGCACAGAGTTTCGCGTTGACCTTCACTTAGGCCCGTTCGCTCCTTGTCGCCGCCCTTGAAACCAGAGCGATACAATACTCCGCTTAAGACCGGGCGAAAGAAAGCGACGCCATCGACGCCTCCGTCACCACCCTTTGAGAGCATTTGACTGTTGCTTGGGCCGCCGTTTCGACTGGTCACGTCAGAATTGGCAGCGGTTGCGAGAACACCAATGAATATGAGGGACATCAAAAACCGCATGCCAGCTCCTTCCTATTCTTGAGCACTTGATGGTTACACTCTTCCGTCCTGATAAACTCTCGGAAGGGCTGGTTCACGATAACCATTTCAAGTGGGCGGTTAACTTAACGTTGTGAAACTTTAAATGGGCCACACCAGGTTGATGATAACGACGACCACGAAGTAGGCTAGAACAACTTTCCAGTTCCATTGGTGTTTGTTTTCTTCATTGATCACCCCCGCCGATTTCAATGCCATGTTTGTGATAACTAGAGCGGCAATGATGACTGCCGCATGTGCCAGGTCGAAATGCAAGTGTGAGCTCCTTCTTTCAGATTTGGGATCGATGGAAATGTGTCAGCAGTCACCTGATGGCAGCATAGCTACATCTGAGTACCTTCCCTCGGATGTCGTGATCCGAGCACAGGCACCGCTTTCTTTGTTAAACCAGTACGAGGTCAGCCCTTCGCTTCGGATGAGTTCAAACCCGAGACTTTGAATACCCATTTCAGCTTGGCCCGCGCTTGCCCCTTCAAATGAAGAAAGATCGCTAGAGCTGCCCACAGTAGGTGCACTTGCATCTACCGAACCGCTGCTCCCATCGCATGCTGCAAGCGCAGAAATGCACATTGTGCCTATCACCAATAGCACTTTGGATTTCATCTGTTTTTCCTAGCATTTTGGGGGATACGTTTTGGGGTTTCTAGTCGATCACTTATTCAATTCCGAAAATTACGTTGTAGCTGACGGAAGAGTTGCTGCGATTGATAACCTCCACAACATGATCACCAGATTGCCAAAGCTGTCCTCGATACTCCTTGTCCGCCGACATCAATCCCAACAGTTCAGAACCATCGGGGTTACGAATAACGTAGTCCAAGGAGCCATTTCGCGGAGCAACGCGGACGTAGAGGAACTGTTCGTTTTTCGCACCGAGAACATATTGCTGAGAGGCGCCGGGCGCGAGTTCACCAACTAGTTCGGCGCCGGTGGAGCCAGCATCGAATTTGACACGTTGGCTACCGGTAGAACCGGCGGCGCCTGCCATTGCTCCACCGCCATCATCCATCGCTTCGACAACCGACATCTCGCCGATGCTTCCATCCTTGTACGCGATGCAGCGCCAAAGTGTTCCACCTGCATCACGTAGCATAACGAGCGTACCAGCTTCCGAGAACTGTGAGCTTTCTATCGTACCGGATTGACCGTCTGGTCCTCCCACCTGCCGCAAGTGGTCAATACACGCATCGTCGGCTTCTGATATTGCAAAAGCAGTTGTACCCGCGATTGCGAAGACGGGTGTAAGGAGTTTGAGTATCTTGAGCTTCATCAGTTGGCCCCTGTTGAATGATCATTATAGTTTCGTTTGGCCCAAGGTTGTGGCGGGCATATTTCTGACTTCAGATTTGCCTTTCTCTGTTGCTTAGCTTCCAAATGAAGATCACCGTGTCCCGAATTTCTAATCCCTCGACAAAGACCCATCTGGTAAAACGAAGTTCACTGGCTCAAGTTCGTTTAGGCAGGGCGCAGAAACCACGTTTGAAACGTCGGCGAGAAACTTGACCACAAGTGAAGCCGCGCAACGGTTGAATTCCCCAATCTGGACATGCGTCCCAGACGGAAAAACAAACTGTTGCGCGTTCGGTAGAGACTCCTCGACCTTGTCGGCAAGGATTGCTGGTGTTCTAGCATCCAATTGGCCTGTCAGTATCAGCGTCGGAACGTCGGCTCTGAGCGGCTCATCTGTATCAGGCGAAAGCTCTGGAAGCGCCAAAGTTTCACAGGCAGTCTTGTACTGTTCACCCACCAACCCAGAAAACAACGAAGCATATTCACTCGTGTCAGGTGTTGTCTTGACGTCTTCGGTAGATTTGACCGGATCTTCAGAACAGACGACTGTGAAGTGCATCAACGACGCAAGACTGCCAGCAGGTGTGTCCCTGGCTTCCAGCGCTGCTTGTCCGATGATTGGGCCGAGCCCCTCCGACAAGCTTGCCCGACCATCGGCAAGTAAGAGTGTCAGTATGGCCGGTAGACTGCCAACTGAGATCTGACCGCTTTGCCGCTCAAACACAAACTCAACGAAACTTTGCTTGGAGATGCTGAAGGTTAAAGTCTCTGTCTCGTCTTTCGGGTTCGCATAGGTTATTGGGATCGGGCCCTCTTGAAAGAGATCAATTCCCTCTTGAATCAGAGAAAGCAGATCGAACTCTGCCGCGCATTTTGGCTCAACGGAACACTGCGTTGCGAGTTGCCCAATCGAGAAATCTACGCCAATCGCCCGGTTTTCCGCCCAATTTTTGGTCGTCGGTGTTTCTGCGCCGTCAAGTATGAGAGCTTCAAGGTTGTGGCCGAACATACGAGCATAGTGTTGCGCCAGAAGAGTTCCATAAGACGCACCATAGACGGCGATTTTTTCGTATCCGAAGGCTTCGCGAGCAGCGTCTAAATCCTGTGCCATTTGCAAGCTATTGAATTTGGTCAAATCAATACCGTCAGCTTCAGCATCAGATTTGCAAGTTTGAATAGCGTCACGAAGCCAATTGGTTGTATCTGATTTGGTTTTGTCTTCCACAACAGCACGCCACGGCAGACGATGGAAGGGTGTGCAATCCAAAGAAGGTACACTGTGTTTGGAACCGCGCTCTTCTAGGATAAAGATATCTCGGGTCGCGACCAACGGGCCGAGCATTGGGTCTGAGAAGACGGCGTAAATCCCTTCAGTCAAAAGCGAGGATCCGGGTCCGCCTGAAAGCATAAACACTGGCGGATCTGCCGCTTCCCTTTTTTGGGAGACACGGACGAAAGGTAGGCCAATTAAGTCATCGTTAGGATAGGAGCGGTCCCGTGGAACATAAAACGTGCCGCAAGACACATCCGACGCAATTTCTGCTTCATCTGGGACGGGTACAACGCAGGGACCAGGAACAATCTCAAACGCACTTTGCGCGAATGCTGATCCGCTCAAAACGATCATCGTCAACATGCCCAATGTGCACATCAAACGCAGCTTGCCGACAGTGGATAGAGCAAATTGGTAACAAACAGTAGGTTTCAGAGTCCTGCTGCTCATCAGGTCATGGTCCGTACGGCCATACTAAATTCAGCAGGAAGACAACAACGGCCATCGCGACAACTACTTTCCAGTTAAACTTGCGACGTTCCTCTTCTTTAATGATCCCTGTCATTTGAAGTACAAAGAGTGTTGCCACTAGTAGTAGTACGGTGACGACTGCATGTGCCAAGTCAAAGTGCATTCAAAAAGTTCCTTTCTTTTAGAAATCAATCCCTTCTTTGAACTAGGATCAGGGGATTTCACTTCGCTTCTCTTAACTTTGACAGAAACTCATCGCATGCCTGTGCGCTACCGACGATCTCGCCCGTCGCTTCAATTCCTTGCAGTGACGCCATCTCGGAATTAACGCGATTGAGGATCTGATCCGCTTGCTCGGCGGTGATCAGGTTCTCGGCTTGTGCTCCTTTCAATGTGGTGCAGACACCGGCGGACAAGCCTGTCGCAACGCCGACACCCACCGCGGCCCCGCCACCCAAGGTCATCGCCCCAACCACGCCCAGGACGAGCCCGATCACAATTCCCAAGATCAATTTTCCCATGTTTTCCTCCCTTTTGGTGAGACAGAGCTCCGCCTTCACTTCTGACGCCAACCGCGTGCCCATCTGCAAATTAAGACCAATGCCAACAGGTTGAGTGCGGGTGCAATCGCTGCGAACCACGGTTTGACTGGCTCTGAAACCAAGTCCGATACAAGTATCCAAGGCAATCCCAACGGCAAAAGGAACACCCCAGACAAAGGGTCTCTTTCTTGTTCAAACCAGCCAAATGTACCCGTCAAGAACACAAACAAAGCCAGCAGGTAAAAGATCGCGAATACGATGGTGGTTATTCTACAAACCAAGTCGAACTTTCCGAAGAGTAAGCCAGTGCTGCGCAGCCGTGTTCAGCTACGCAACGGACTGGTCATAGTGCGCCTTCGTCGCCCAAGAACTCGATACCAGCTGTCGCGCCATCACTGTAGGCAATGCAATTCCAAGGAGCACGATCCTCGCCAACGCCGACGGTTACTTGTGTTCCCGCCTCGCTAAACGCAGACGACAGCACCACGACTTGCGAATTGTTTGTCGTATTGGCGACATCACGCAGACATGCCTGTTGAGCAGGAGTGAGTTCTGATGACACAGTCGAACTGCCAGTATCTTCACATGCTGCAACTGTCAGAGCCCCCAACAATACAGTAGTGGGCATCAAAATTTTCTTCATTGTTCTTCCCTCGTTGGTTCCGCCTAGTATTAGGTCAAAGACTCAGGACAAAATCAACAATTTGATTATGTTACTATCTGGGTGACCTATGCTCAAAAAGCTTTGTAGAGTCTGCTTTCTGCGCATCGCAGACCTTCGCGAGAATCCAAGGTTCCTTAGGGAGGCCCTTTGTGGGATTGAGCAATGCAAAGGGCCATAACCGCGACGACTAAGCCATAAACTGATTGAATTCGTCGCTAATGCAGACAAACGCGTAGCGCAAAACTATGGGCGAACTACGCAAACTTATGGGGTGCGCGAAGTGTTATGCGCAAACCTACACCCGCTGTAGGGACGCGCATAACGCTTCATTCCTATCATTGATTTTATTCAGAAAATCTGGGTGTCGTCGCCCATAATTTTGCACAGCAATTGCGCATAAGTTTGCACGATTTGCCCATAAGTTTGCACGGTTCACCATACGCGCTCAATTTTCGATTGACTTAGCTTAGCTCGATCAACTGGAACGCACCAAACTCAATCAAAAGTGCATTCAAATTGGCAAAACTCAACCCATACCACACCTAGGTAGTAAAAATTCCGAAATGAAGTGGACAAGAGAGGTATGGAAGACCCTGTCATTCCGACAAGCTTGCAAACGGAAAAGGCAACCGAGGTGCTATTCACCGCCTACGATATGGAAGGTATGATGAAGCTGAAAACTAACGTGGCCAACGCTGCCTAATACCATCAGGCAGGTTTGGATTTTTCGGACCTTTCGATCCAAGACAGGCTTAGGAGGAGCTTGGCCGATGACACACCCCGCATTTACCTCAGACTCTGTGGCCGTGATCACCGGGGGTGCTTCCGGCATTGGCCTCGCCGCCGCAGTGAAGTTCGCGCAAATGGGAATGCGCATTGTTGTTGTTGATCGAGACGCCGAGAAACTGGCGGCCGCGGCAAACATAGTGTCGGCCGTTGGCGCGGCCGATGTTATGACGTCTGAGACAGATGTCCGTGATCGTGCGCAGTCAGAGGCGTTGGAGCGGATGGTGGCAGACCGCTACGGAGGGACAGATATCCTGATGAACAATGCCGGTGTCGGAGGCAAATCATCGACCATTGGGGACGCTGCGGCTTGGGACAATATGCTGGGTGTAAACCTGTGGGGTCCGATCCACGGCACCCAGGTCTTCGCGCCAAACATGATCGCCCGTGGCAGACCAGGCGCAATTATCAATACAGGGTCCAAACAAGGCATCACGACCCCGCCAGGTAACCCGGCTTACAATGTCTCAAAGGCGGCTCTCAAAGCCTTTACCGAGGCACTGTCCCACGAGCTCAGAACGGGTCCAGGTCATCAGATTACCGCGCATCTACTGATCCCTGGATTCGTCTATACCGGCATGATCTCCGCGCCCGAGAAGCCTGCATCTGCCTGGACCGCTGAGCAGACTGTCGACTTCTTTGTCGAAAGCGTGAACCGCGGGGATTTCTACATCCTCTGCCCCGACAATGACGTTTCACGCGACACTGATGAGAAACGCATCGCTTGGAGCGCTGGAGACATCATTGAAAATCGCCCACCTCTTAGCCGATGGCATCCAGACTATAAGGAAGCGTTCGCGGACTTCATGGCGAAGTCTGGCTGATAATCGCCATAGCCCAAAAATCATGACGAGTTGACGATTGAAGACTGCCGGCAGCTTTACCGGTTGTCGGCAGCCTGAGTTCTGAACAGCCAAAAAGTTCGATATGATGAAACAAATGGTTTTCAGAATGCTTCTTGACGTAGCGGCGCTGAACAAGCTGCGGCTTGTTCCGGCTCTCAGGGCTGAGAAGCGCGGCGTGTCAATTATTTTCCGGCGGTTAACTTCGGTAGAATTGTTGGCCGTTGTCCTGATCCTGTTTGCAACGGCGACCCTAACCAGTACTACAGCACCTCTCGTCAATCTCTGACGTCTTAAAGTGTTTAGGAAACATCGACTGCAGCACAAACAGGCAGATCTTCAAAGCCTCCGAGGGTTTGAAAATATCTGAGTGCAAATGGTAGTCGGTCCAAAGCCCTTCCAACAAAGCAACCAACGCGTCTGTTGCAAGTTTGGCGCTTGCGTCCTCGTACTCGCCTTCGCGCTTTATTTGTTCCAACAACTCCAGGATCACCGCGCGGAAACCTTTGTCTCGCGAGTCGATAAAAGGAAATATGTGAGGGTTTGAGTGCGCTTCAGCCCGAAAGGAAAACCAGATCGCGACGTCCCGCGCATTAAGGACCAAAGGGTCGAAATCTGCCCTTATGATAGAGATTAGCTTGTCTGCCGGGTCTAACTCTGGATGGACTGCAATGGCCTTCCACTGCTCCGCGTAGCGGACTGACAACTCCTCAGCCACCGCAAGAAGCAGCTTTTCCTTGGAACCAAAGTGTAGGTTGACCATCCCTAGCGATAATCCCGACAACTCTTGGATTCTTGCCGAAGTTGTTCCGCGTATTCCGTATCTATAAATGGCGTCCGCAGCCGATTGGATCAGCAGCTTTCGGTTCTGCAATTTACCCAGATCTCGGGCATTGGTTGGGGTATCACGCTCGAGAGTAATCTTATTTCTCCTTCGCTGGGTTAGTCGCCTTTGTCTTCTCGCATTTAGCAATACGACAGTTCAAGGATTGACATTGAATGAATGCTTGTTCATTTTGTGACTTATATTACATTAAGGTGCTGCATGACCCTTTTCAACTCCGACTTTCGGTCCATACGAGAATGGGACAACGAACATTTCCTTCACCCGTGGGAAGGTATGTCACACCTTGGTCAAAATGAACGAACCTTTGCCGAAAGCGGACTTGGCGTTCATGTCGTCACAGAGGACGGAAAGCGCCTGATAGACGGCCCTGCTGGCATGTGGTGCGTTCAATTGGGCTATGGAAACACCGAGATTGCCGATGCTATGGCTCAGCAGGCGAAAGAGATGGCGTATTTTTCGCCCTTCAACAACGCCAACTCAACTCCGGCCCGTTTGGCACATGAAATCGCCAAGAGAACGCCGGGAGATTTGAACCATGTATTCTTAACGACCGGTGGTTCAACGGCCGTGGATAGTGCGCTGCGGTTTGTACAGTTCCGCAATAACCTGCTGGGAAAACCTCAAAAGAAAATCGTGATATCGCGACAGAAAGCTTATCACGGATCGACTTATCTGGCGGCGTCAGTGTCCGGAAAAGAGCGCGACAAAGGTTGGCTGGACCAGGCAAGTCACCTGACGCGTTTCCTACCGAATGTGAATCCGTATACACGTCGCTCCGATCAGACGGTCGACGATTTTCTGGACGAAAAAATAGCGGATCTGGAAAACATGATCCTGCAGACTGGAGCAGACAAAGTCGCCGCTTTCATCGCAGAACCGATCCTGTGCTCTGGAGGCGTCATCGTGCCGCCGCGGGGGTATCATCAGCGTTGTCTTGAAATCTGCCGGAAGTACGATGTCCTTTACATTTCAGACGAGGTCGTCACCGGGTTTGGGCGACTTGGGCATTGGTTTGCATCCGAAGACGTCTTTGGGATTAAGCCCGACATCATAACCTGCGCCAAAGGCATGACGTCTGGGTACGTACCCATGGGGGCTTGTATCATCTCTGACCGGCTGATTGCAGATGTAAGCGGAAATAATGCACAGAACGCTACGTTTTCAAACGGCTTCACTTACTCAGGCCATCCAGTGAGCGCGGCGGCAGGCCTGAAGACGATTGAAATCATGGAGCGCGACGGCGTTCTGGAACATGTCCGTGCAATCACGCCGCTCTTCGAAGAGCGCCTCCAGGCGCTGGCAGATTTGCCGCTCGTCGGTGATACGCGCGGCATGGGGCTGGTTGGCTGCGTCGAATGTGTTGCAGACGCAAAAGCAGATAATGCACTGGACCTAGATAAATCTGTCGGCGCCCTGATTGATCATCATTGTCAGGAGAACGGGTTGATCCTGCGGCCGATTATCAACATGTGCGTGTTTTCCCCACCTCTGATCATTACGGAAGGTGAGTTGAGCCAGATGTTCGACATCCTTGAAAAAGGTATCCGGCTGGCAACCGAAGACCTAAAGCAGCAGGGTACGTTTAAACCTTAGGAAACACCTCGGCGCGCAATCGCAATTTTCATGGTCGCGATACCTTCGCTTAAGTGCGCTGCGTTTACCCTGCCCGCATCACCTCTGGTGGCAATTTGATCGGGAACTTGGACCGAACCTCCGCATCCGCCTTGCTGCCAAAATAGTTTGGATAGTGATTGGACAGAATATCGTTCACGACTGACCGGCTCCGTTCAAACATATCCTGACGACCGGCTTTTTCCCAAGTATCGGTTAGCTCCCGATCCATCAGGGTTGGATAGACATACTCAGTCTCCATGTATTGCAAGGTCTGCGTGTTGCCGAGGAAATGACCGGGATCAATTGCACATTCGTGGATGACGTCGACCGACAGTGTGTCGTCGCTCACCTCGATACCACGCAGGGTTCGTGAGATCATGCCCGCTGCCTCGTTGTCGATGACCATGGACTCAAAGCTGCAACCCATCAGGCTGCCAAGCATACCGCCAAATTCGCAGAGCCTGTTGGCCCCGGCATGGGCCGCCAATGCGAAAGTTAACGCCTTTTCCAGACCGTATTGTGCGTCAGGGATCTTGGAATCCGTCATGCCGCAACCGACGCTGGTCGGGAGGTTGTAGAAATTGCCCATTTGGATAGCTGCCGCGGATATCAACGCCTGCTCACCACTGCCACCCGTGAATGAACCAGTTCGCAGATCAGTAATAAACGGCCAAGCTGCAAAGACGACGGGGGTGCCCGGGTTAATCAGATTGGCAATTGCGACGCAAGATAGGGTCTCGGCTACGGCTTGCGCCAAAGTCCCGGCCAGAGGCGCAGGCGACGTCGCCCCAGCTTGTGGCGGAACAGCCAAATCGCAGACAAGCCCCATCTTCGCTGTATCAATCAGGATCTCCAAGTTTTCCCGCCCAAACCGGAGCGGGGATACTATGGGACAACCGCCAAAAATGACCGAGGGTTTCTCGAGGAATTTACCCTCGCCGCCTGATGCCAGATCGAAAAGATGGATTGCGTCCTGAATGTGCTCTCGGGTGCGGAACGTCAGACAAGATGGTTTTTCGCTACCCGCCAGAATGGCGTAGAGCATGCTCATGTCGTGCTCGTAGTCCTGCGGCACATCCGTTGCCAGAACTGTATCACCGGTCATGTGGATGTTGTCGAGCCGGTCAACCAATCGGGTAAAGTCGTAAATGTCTTTGAGTGTCGACGGCCGGTAACTGCGAGTTTCCGCATTAAACGTTGTCACAGCGGTGCCGGAGTTCGCATAGTACACCTTGTCTTTGGTGCAGTGCATGTCATCCTTACCGGCCCGTGATCCGCGTGCATGGACATAGAACTCACTGGCCGCCTTAGCCAAAAGATCTTCCATCAACGCGCGAGGGAAGCACAGTCTACCATGCTCGTTCACCGTCGCCCCTTTAGGCAGCACGAGATCAAGAACTTCCTGCGTTGGATCACCGACGCCCGTACGCTCCAGAATGCTAAGGGCGGCCTCGTGAATATTTGACATGTCAGCATCTGAAAGGGGCTTGTAGCGCCCCCCCGAAATGCCCGGCCAGATTGCTTGCGAAGCGACGTTGCTGGTTCGCACGGCTGCACGTGCTTCGCGCCCACCCCCGCGCCGTCTTGATCTGCGCTTCGTTAATTCTGTCATAGTATTTCTCCGAATTCTGAGCTTGTCAGATCATGCTGAAGTAATTTCGATAGAAACCCGGAATACTCCATTCCATCTCGGACAGCGGTCCCGGCACGAAGCGGTGGGAGTTCACGCCCTCTTGGTTGTGACGGATGATCCGCTCATCATCGAGAGACGTGACATGCCAGAGCCATATCAACGCGTCCTTATCGTAGTCACGACCCTCTTCTGCGTCGCCGCGCACATACCAGACGATCTGAATATCCGTTTCCTGCAGCGCGCGTGGGACGAACCGGTAGCCAACCACGTGATCTGCATAAACAAGGAAGTAGTTCAGCGTCCCGATCCCCAGATCGGTGGCACCGCCATCGTGACCTTTCAGTTCACCCAAAGGCGGCGCCAGCGAAGCGCCATCCTTACTACCGGTCAAATAGCCGGGAAACAGCGGGTAGCGGCGCCAATAGACATCTGCACCCGGGGCGAGCGCGTTATCTCCGGTCAGGTCCAGCTCCTCAACGGGCACTCCGGCTTCTTTCATCCGCTCATGAAGTGCGCCGCTGAACTCCAGAACCTGAGCGGGGTCTTTCAACGAGTGACTGCGTGAATAATCCAGGTGGGACGGCGCGCAGTGATAGCATTCCAGGTAATTCTCCAACGCCAGTTTCCAATTTGCTGGAACCGGGTATGAGGCTTCATGAGCGACCTTCAGGTTTTCAAATTCGAACGGTTTTGACAGTGGGGCCAACTGCACCAACGCAGCATCTAGCGGCGGGGCGTCTTCAGCTGCGCAGACAAAAATCAGACCTTGGAATATCTTCACCTGAACCGGGAACAATCCGTATTGGCCCGGGTCGAAATTCGACCCCATTGAACGCCCGTTTCGTAGCTTGCCGTTCAGATCAAAAGTCCACGCATGATAGGGGCAGATGAAATTGCGTGCCTTGCCTTTCCGTTCAATGCAAACCCGCGATCCCCGGTGGCGGCAAACGTTCAGATGCGCGCGCACCTCACCTTCGCGATCCCGAACGATGATGATGGACTCGGGCCCATAGTCGAACAGGAAATAGTCCCCCGGTTCTGCGACCTGACTAACATGGCCGACCCAGATCCAGTTACGGTTCCAGAACGCGCCGATATCGTTCTCGTATACTGCTTGAGACGTATAGAAGTGACGAGGCAGGGCGAACCCTTCCTGTTGCGCGTCCATCAAATCGCGCATTACTTGCAGGTCATCTTTTGGCATTGCGCACCTCATGCAGATTCAAGGGAAATGACTTCCCGGCGGAAGAACTCACGGTCGATGTCGTCCGCGTTACGTTCGAAATTCCGGGCAGCCATGTGACCCGAATATACAGCATCCGCGATCAAGCCGGGGTTTGCGGCATCTCCGATTAATTCCAACGTTTTCAGCGGACTTGCTGTCAAACCGCAAAGCTCGTCGTAAAGAGTGGTTTCTCGCATTCGCTGCGTCACCAGTACCACGGAGCTGCATTCAATGGAGTTCTCTCGCCCCGTGTAGACGCACTGCAATGTCGCCTGGCCGGGCGCGACACCGGCCAAGGTCTGGGACAGGTTCAGACGAACGCCTTTTTTCAACAGACTGCGTTGCACTTTAGTCTGCTCCAACGTCAATTCGGTAAACGGCGAAACTATTGAGGCCGGCGTTACAAAGACAACCTCTCGCCCAACCTGAGCCAAATGATCAGCCAAGACTCCACCGAGATAGGCTTGATCATCATCGTAGACCACAATCGGGCCGTCCTGCGGCATGACTCCGGCCACAATGTCATCCGGAGTGAAAATCTGAGAACCTAAACCGATTGGTGCACCGTGAAATGCAGATTTCCCGCGCCCGTCTCGCCGCCATTTTGCGCCGGTTGCAACAAAGACGTTCGGTATTCCCAACTCGATGACCTCACTGGCTGACAAACGGCTGTCGGTGAACAGTTGAACGTTCCCGCGTTGTTGGAGGTCGTAGATTCTGTGATCTGTCACGCGCTTCCAAGCGGATAGCCCGGTCAGGGCAGCTTCCTGCATCACACGGCCGCCGAACTCTTGCTTTGCTTCCGCCAGAGTTACCTCGTAGCCCCGCCGCGCCAATTGCATGGCGCATTCAAGTCCGGCTGGTCCGCTGCCGACAACAAGCGCGGCTTCCTCGTTTACCCGACGCTCAATGATCTCAGGATGCCATTTCCTCCGCCACTCTTCACCCATAGTCGGGTTTTGGGTGCAGCGTATTGGGACGCCTAGAGAGTCGGATGAAACACAGATATTGCAACCGATACATTCACGTATTTCTTCGATGCGATCTTCCCTAATTTTGTTGGGCAGAAACGGATCGGCGATGGATGGTCGCGCCGCGCCGATAAAATCAAGGATGCCCTTCCTGACCAGTGACGCCATCAAGTCCGGCGACGTAAGACGCCCGACGCCCACAACAGGCTTAGAAGTCACCTGTTTCACGAACTCGATATATGAGGTCTGAAAGCCGTCGCGGGGCTCGAACCGAGTCGTCGCAGAGTCGTTGCTCCAATCCGCCACATTAACATCCCAAAGGTCTGGAAGCTGGGCCAGCAATTCGACTACTGCACGGCCTTCTTCCTGCGCTTGCATCCCCTCTGACCCGAGCATTTCATCAACCGCAAACCGAAGGGCAATGGCGCAATCATCTCCAACCTCTTCCTTGGTTTCTTCCAGAAGCTCGCGAGTCAGTCGCACCCGGTTCTCCAACGAACCTCCATATTCATCCGTCCGATCATTGAACTGTGGCAGCAGAAAATGATGAGGCAATGTCATGTGATGCCCCGCATAGACATACACAATGTCGAACCCGGCTTCGCGCGAGCGACGAGCCGCCGCGCGATGCCACTTGCGAAATTCTCGAATGTCAGCCTTGTCCATTGCCCTTGCCTGTTTCGGGTATGGAGTCTGCAAGACAAGTTCTGATGGGGCCAGCAGAGGCGCTCGGGTCAGGTGGTTTTGGGCATGGTGCCCGTTATGCGCCAATTGGATTGCCGCGAGCGAGCCCTTCTCATGAATTGAGTTGGTTATCAGACGCAGTGCAGGAATATCCTGATCGTCCCAAATTCGGTTTTCAGAATAAGGAGACAAATCTGAAGTCGGATGAATCTCGGCCTCCTGAGTGGACACCACCGCCCAACCGCCCTCGGCTTTCATCGCCCGCATGGCAGCTTCGGCCTGAGGTCGCAAATGACCCAAACCATTGCAGTGGGGCACCTGGTAGAACCGGTTTCGAGCCGTTACTGGCCCGATCTTGACCGGTTCGAAGAGAACAGAATATTCGTCAGCGCCTGACATTGCCGCGCTTCCTCCAAGGAAATTGGAAATTGGTTCGTGGGAATGGAAGGATTTCTACGTCCCTACCATTCCCGGCTGTGTTGTAAGAGTGCCCTTAGAAGCCAGCTTTGATGCGCTCGAATTCCTTCAACATCTTGGCCTCCAGCTCGGGGTTAACAGCGTCAAAGAACAGGCTGCCTTCAAAGAAGCTGTCCACATCCGAAAACCCGTAGGTTTCGATCAGCTCTGGATCTGCCTGTGCAAAAGCGTCTTCGTTGGCGTGGGCGTAACCCCAGCTTTCAATGATGTATTTACCGCTTGCCGCAGAGCTGAGCGCGTTCAGCATGTCATAGACTTGCTCATCCGACTGCTTGGCAGATTTCAGATGCACATAACCGCAAACCCAAGTTGCGATACCTTTGTCTACATCACGCATCATGACCGCTGGCGTTTCGTTCCAGATCAGGTTCAGTTCCGATTGGTTCCATCCCCAACCCAGCGTGACCTCACCGCTGGCAATTGCCTGATCCAGTTGGCCGGCGTCAGACCAATAAAAGCGCACGTTCGGATGAATCGCGCGCAGGTAGTCCGCCGCTTTTTGGAATTCCTCGTCACTCATATCGGTATAGCTGGAGGCGCCGGTTGCCAATGCCGCCATTGCAAAGGCACTGGAAGCGGCGTCCGGAATGGCGACTTTGCCCTGATATGCAGGATCGGCAAGCAATTGCAGCGAAACGTCATCTGCCGAAATCATATCTGTTCGATAGATAAGACCAGTATTGCCCCATTCGAACGGAACCATGTAGGTCTGCCCATCAATGGTGATGCCATCGACCTCTTTGATCTTGGGCATCAGCTTGTCCCAGTTTTCCAGCTTGCTGGTGTCAATCGGCTTGATCATGTCTGCCGCTACCCACTTTCTCAGGGCATCCGTGCAGGGATGGGCCAAATCAGCTTCAAAACCGGACTGAAGCTTTGTGAACGCTTCTTCCACGCTGCCAAAATAGGTGTAGCTAGGCGCGCCGCCGTACTTTTCGACATAGTCGCCGTAGAAACCCTGATCCTCATATCCGGACCAGTCAAAAACGGTCAGATCAGCGGCGTTCGCCAGAGCTTGGCTGGCGGCAAAGGTGGCAACTACTGCTGCCATAAGTGGTGCTGTTTTACTCATTTGTCTCCTCCCAAAGATTCACGTTTACCCAAGTCAATTACCGAGGCGCTTTGAACGCCAAGCCAGACGGTATCGCCGCGCGTGTGATCGACCGTGTGAAAGTAGTTTGGTACTGCGACGGCGATACTGTCTTTCAGACCATCGACGCGCACATAGTAGTGGACACTCTCTCCATAAAAGGCGACGTCCGAAACCTCGCCCTGAACAAGAGCATCGTACCCATCCGGCTTTTCCGCACTGATTTCCAATTGCTCAGGACGAACGCCCACAAGAAGTTCCTTGTCATGCACCTGGACGTTGGGGTTCACCCCGATTTCCATCTTCCCAAAGCCCTTAACGTTGACTTCGAGAGTTTCAGCATTCTCTGAAGTCACTTCGGCATCCAGAAAGTTCATTCCACCGATGAAAGAAGCCACTTCCCGGTTACACGGTTGGGAATACAGGACCTCTGGCTTATCCACCTGCTTGAGCTGCCCCGCAAACATGACGCCAATACGGTCGGACATGGTCATCGCCTCGTACTGGTCATGCGTGACCATTACAAAAGTTATTCCAAGCTTCTGCTGAAGACGGCGCATTTCCAATTGCATCGCTTCGCGCAGATTTTTGTCCAACGCAGATAACGGCTCATCTAGCAGTAAAACCTTGGGTCGCATGACGAGCGCGCGGGCGAGCGCTACTCGTTGCCGCTGACCTCCCGATAACTCGTTAGCCTTGCGGTCCTGTAGGCCGCCAAGCTCAACCATCTCAAGCGCCTCGGCAACGCGTTCTTTGATTTCCTTCCGCGAAAGCTTGGTCTTGCGTAATCCGAAGCCAACATTGTCGCCGACATTCAGGTGCGGAAAGATCGCATAACTTTGGAACACCATATTGGTGGGACGCTTGTTTGCAGGCACCTCTCCCATCGTTCGACCATCGATCCGGATCTCGCCTTCTTCGTGGTCTTGAAAACCCGCGATGATGCGCAAAGCCGTTGTCTTACCGCAGCCCGAAGGGCCAAGCAGCGAAAAGAACTCACCCTCTTTCAAGGTCAGGTTCAGATCGGACACAGCCACAAAGGAACCAAAGCGTTTTTCGACGCCCTGAATTTCGATGATATTCTGTTCGCTCATCTTATTCGTTTCCTTTGGCTTCAATCGGAGGATTGGATGGAACGGCGGCGGAAGTATTCGGCGATCAACAACAGCAGGACCGAGGACAGCAAAAGCAGCGATCCTAGGGCCAACGTGTTGGGCAATTTTGCCGGGAAGCGGATCTGGCTCCAGATATAGACCGGCAAAGTCGGGCTATTCCCTGATAAGAAAAAGGCCAGGACGAACTCGTCAAACGACACTGTAAACGTGACCAAAAGGCTGGCGACAATACCCGGCGCTACGATTGGGAGGGTAACACGCCGAAACGTTCCCACGACGCTTTCACCAAGATCGAATGCAGCCTCCTCCAAGGACTGGGCGAAATCGTCAAATGCAGATTTCATAATAGACACGGAAAATGGCAACGCCACGAACACATGCCCAAGGATTACTGTGGTCAGCGATGGTTTCAAACCGATGCTGATGAACAGAACCAGCATCGAACTGGCCACGATGATGCCGGGAATGACCAGTGGAAGCATGACCAGTCCCTCAGACAACTCACGCCCCGTGAAACGATACCGAACGTAGGCGCGAGCTGCGAAGAGACCCAGAGATGTTGCCATCAGGGCAGTCACGCCGCCGACGATCAACGAGTTCACCATAGCCTGTATCAGCGTGTCCTGTTGCCCCAGCTGTGCGTACCACTTCAACGTGAAACCCTTTAGCGGGAAGGCTACGATAGTTCCGTCGTTGAACGAAAACAGTGGCAATAGCAAAACCGGCAGGTAGAGAAACACCAGATAGGCAATCGCATAAACCAGCAACCATGAGAAACGAAATGACTTGGTCATCTGATCCTCCGGCCCAAAGCGGTGACGACCACCACGAACAGGATTGCAACGCAGCCGACCGAAAGCATGGCAAGAAGAGACAGCGTTGCACCCAACGGCCAGTTATTGGCGGCACCAAACTGTACTTGGATCAAGTTCGCCACCATTTTGCCCTGTGATCCACCGACTAAGGCCGGAGTGACGTAATCGCCCACCGTTGGGATAAAAATGATCAGGCAGGCCGCAATGACCCCCGGCACCGTCAGAGGCAGTGTCACGCGAACGAACCTTTCAAGCTTGTTGCAGCCAAGGTCGGTTGCAGCCTCCAATAGGCTGCGGTCGATCTTTTGCAGCGATACATAGATCGGCAGGATAGCAAACGGTGCCCAGGCGTGGGCGAGCGTAAGGACAACAGCGAATTCGTTGTAGAGCAAGAATGTCAGCGGCTCTTGTATCAAACCAAGTGAAATCAGCGCAGAGTTCAACACCCCATTGAAGCCAAGAATTAGTTTCCAACTGAACACGCGCAGGAGGTAGCTGCTCCAAAAGGGAATAGTGATCAGCAACAGCCAGAGGGTCTTCTTCTTTGTTCGAAACGCGATGAAGTATGCAATCGGATAGGCCAGACAAACAGTTGCCGATGTCACCGCGCCTGCAATTGCGACCGAACGGAACATTAGGTGTCGAACCAATGGGTCGGTAAACGCCTCTTGGTAGTTTGCCCAAGTAAAGGTCCGGTCGATCTCGACATAGGTCTGGGTCCAAAAACTGTAAGCGACGAGAATGCAAAGCGGCACGGCGACAAGCAGACCGACGTAGAGCGTCGCAGGTGCGCTTAGTGCGAGGCCCTTGCCCGTTTCACTTCGTAGTACTCCGGCCATTCTTCCCTGCTGAACTTTGCTTTTTGGTGGCGCGACCATGTCGATCACAAAATGGACAATCGTCCATTTAAGTCTGGAATTTTTGGACTAGTTGTGTCAACTGATAATTTCGCAACCGGGGATGGCCAAGTTCACACTGGCCGCTAGAAGGCACCGCAAGAGACTGAAAACAAACAGAGCCGGCTGATCCAATGACTGGAAGACGACAAGAAATACGCGAGCGAAATCGCCTTTCCCTAATCGAGGCAGTACTCGACTCGGTCGCAGAAAAAGGGATTTCCGAGACCTCGGTCAGCGAAATCATTCAACGCGCCGAGCTGTCCCGCGGAATGATTCACCTTCATTTTGGCGGTAAAGACAATTTGGTTGACGAAGCCGCCCGCTACTCATCCGAACAATATTACAATGGAATTTATGACTTGTTGGAAACGACCGGGCAAACCGGACAGGAACATATTGAGATGATTGTTCGGGGCGACTTAAGTGAAACCATTCTCAATAAGAAAAACGTTTCCATTTGGTACGCGTTTCGAGGCGAGGCCCGAAATAGAGCAGCAATCGCTGCGTTTTCAGATACCCGCGACGCTAAGCTGCGGAACCTGGTTTTCAACGCTTTCGCTCGAATTGCGAAAGAAGCTGGAGCCGAACACCCTAATCAAGTTGCCAGAGACGCTACGCACGGCACACTTGCGATGCTGGAAGGCATGTGGACCGACTACCTACTACACCCTGATTCATTTGATCGCGACGAAGCAATGAGAATTGTTTTTCGTTTTCTGCGCGCAATGTTCCCGAGGCATTTTGACCTGAGCGGCGCTTTGTTGGTTGAGTAGAGTTTGCGACTATGGCCCTTCAAAACCTTGATTGCATCGCAATCCAGCCGTCGGCCCGCATAATGCGAATATGACTATAGATAGTGAAGCTAACGCTTAGACAATCGCTGATGCCCTGACCTCTGCCGAACAGATTTCCAAACTGTCTTCTGACGCAGATCAGCTAGCGCTCCAATCTGTCATAGCCAGCAGATTAGAGCGCTAGCTGATCTGAGCAAGAGAACGTCGAAAAAGCCGTAGGCTCACTAGTAACAAAGCAATTCCCAACAACGTCATCCAAACGAATTCCGGCCAGACAGTCTCAATACCAGCGCCTTTGAAAACAATAGCCTGACTTGCTGACATGTAATGGCGTGACGGCAGAACCAAAGTACCCGCCTGCAACCACGCCGGCTGCCCTTCAATTGGGGTCTCTCCACCTGAAAGCATTAGCATTGGCAGCACAATCAACATAACCAGAAGCGCAAACTGCGCCATAGAGCGTGCAATGGTTGCCAGAAACACCCCAAGCGCCGTCGCAGTAAAAAGAAACAACGCCGTGCCAACCAAAAACAACATCTTGGATCCAGCGATACTAATACCCAGAGAACCCTGCATCACAAAGGTTAGTGAAAGACCAGCCGCGACCAAAACCACTGCTGCATTCGCCCAAATTTTGGCAATGGCAATGTCAAATGGAGCAAGAGGCATGGCAAGGAGATGTTCAATAGTCCCGTGCTCTCGTTCTCTAATCATTGCCGCTCCGGTCAAAATAGTTGTGAGCCACATGATCTGGCCAATCAGAGCAACGATACCAGCAAAACGTACAGTATCTCTATTTGGGTTGAAGGCGCTTCTTAGAATGACACTGATTGAGGCAGCATCTACTAGATCGATACCAATTGCATAGCGATGTATTTCAGCGCTCAAGATACTGGTGATGTAGTTTGCACCAATACCGGCCTGTTCCATAGCGGTTGCGTCAATAAGAACTTGAATCTCCGGACTGCGCCCTGCGCGCAGGTCCTCCTCGAATCCGGGGGGCACAACCACAACGAAAATAAAGCGCCCAGCGTCCATGTAGGCAGGTCCTTTTCCGGGTTCGATTTGGACGACCGGTTGGAACTCTGGTGGGAAAAACGCTGTGGCAAGTGCTCGAGAAAGTGGCGAGTCGTCTTCATCCGCAAACGCTATCGAGGCGTTGTTTACAGAACTTGCCACTCCCGTTGCTTCCATTATCGGGGCCAGCGTGAATGACCAGACCAACAATGCCATCATCACCCAATCACGGCGCAGGCTCATCACTTCCTTCAAGCCTAGCCAGAATATGCAGTAGAAACGTTGCATTCACTTCTCCTGCGCTCGAAGACATAGGACTGCGATCAGTGTCAGAACTGGTCCGAAGCAGGCGAGGGCCAGAATGTCTGGCGCAAGGGCCTCCCAACCCAAACCTTTAGTGAAGGCACCGACGTTTAGGTGTAGGAAATATGAGGAAGGCCAAAGAGAGCCCACCACTTGTGCGCCTCCTTCAAGCGTTGAAACAGGTTGCAACAGGCCTGAGAACTGGATTGTTGGGACGACTGAGGCGATGGCAGTTGCAAATGTGGCGGCCACCTGACTGGATGTCATTGTAGCGATCAACAACCCGTAGGATGTTGTTGCCCAAACGTAAAGAAGGGCACCAACAGCCAAAGGGAAAGGATTTCCTTTTAACGGCACCCCGAAAAGAAAAACGGTCATTCCGGCCAAAAGCAGAAAATTTGCGTAGGCGATCAAAATGTACGGAATTTGTTTGCCGATTAGAAATTCAAGCCGCGTGGTTGGTGTCACGTAGAAATTGACAACTGACCCCAGCTCTCGTTCCCTTGCTACGCTTACGGCAGTCAAAACAGCTGGCAGCATAATCAGTAAGATAGCAGGCATTGCCGGAGCCATCGCGGCGATGCTTTCAAAGCTTTGATTGTAGCGAAACCGGGGTTCGATCCTGGCGATATCTATCTGGCTTTTGCCGTTGTTAAGGGCATATTCCGCGAGAAATGATTGGTGCAGTCCGGAAACATAGCCTTCAACCGTCTCACCCTTAAATGGGATAGCACCGTCTACAGTCGCAAGTATCTGGGTCGGTTCACCCGTACTCATCTTTCGGTCAAAGTCAGGTGGTAACTCAACAACCAGAGAGACCTCACCTGACACTAAACGGTCGCGCCCTTCGCTGGCGCTTTGCAGCGGCGATGTGGCTTTAAAGTAGGACGATCCGGCGAATTCAGCCGCATAAGCACGACTCTCCGGCCCCTGAGAAAGGTCAAGTACCGCGAATTCAAGCTCATCGATATCCAGCGTAATTCCAAAGCAAAAAACCAACATTAGAATAGCAGAACCCAGAAACGCGAAAGCCAGACGCACCGGGTCACGAGCTACTTCAACGGTCTCGCGCCGCGCATAAGCCAATACACGAGAAAACGCTCCTCCCCCGGCGTGGGATCTGGCCCTGAAACCGACCTCTGGCGCGACAACAGAGACTGGTTTTTCTGCTGCTTCCAATATCGAAATGAAGGCGTCTTCAAGGTTTTCCGCCCCTTCAACGGCGATCAGTTCAGCCGGAGTACCTTCCGCTAGAACTCTACCAGCATGCATAAACGAAACGCGATCACAGCGTTCCGCCTCACCCATGAAATGAGTGGACACAAAGATCGTTACCGACTCATTTCGCGACAGCTCAATCAACAAGTCCCAGAAGGAATCGCGCGCCTCTGGATCCACACTGGATGTTGGTTCGTCGAGTATTAGCACCCGCGGACGGTGGATCACTGCTACGGCTAGCGACAGTCGCTGTTTGATCCCTAGAGGCAGTGCCGTCGCCAACGTATGCCGGTGCTCTTCGAGCCCAAAGCGCTCAGTGAGTTCCGAAACACGTTGTTCTCGGTCGGCAATTGCAAATATCCGCGCATGCAATTGTAGGTTCTGATGGACCGACAACTCGCCATACAAGGAAAAGGCCTGGCTCATGTAGCCTATTTCACGCCTCATTTTTCGGTCATATGCATCGACAGGGTTGCCAAACAGCAGTGCTTCACCTGAGCTAGAAGGTAACAAGCCAGTCAGCATCTTCATTGTCGTGGACTTGCCGCAACCGTTTGATCCTAGAAACCCGAATATCTCACCGCGATTGATTGTGAAGTCGACGTTGTCTACGGCCGTGAAATCACCAAAGCGTCGTGTCAGTCCACGCGCAACTATCACTGGGCTTGCTTCGATTTTCCCATTCGTTTTGTTTTTCCCCGCCGGTTCGACAGGCAACTCCCGTGCTCTCAGACGCCGATATGCAATTTCGAGGTCGACATCACTCCCTTTCAATTCGGCGGGCTTCCCATGAAAGATGACTTGACCCGCGTCCATCGCGACAATCCGGTCAAAACCCTCGGCTTCTTCCATGTACGCCGTTGAAACCAATACCGACAGTTCGGGGCTTTTTGCTCGGATTGCATCAATCAAAGCCCAGAACTGCCGACGCGACAACGGGTCGACCCCGGTCGTTGGCTCATCCAAAACCAAAAGTTTGGGGTCATGGATTAACGCACAGCAAAGACCTAGTTTTTGCTTCATCCCACCCGAGAGCTTGCCCATCAGACGGTCTTCAAACTGCGCAAGCCCTGTCGCAGCCAATAGCGCTGCGATACGGTCATCCCGCTCTGAATGCCCTTGAGCAAAGAGACCTGAGAAGAACTCAAGGTTCTCGCGTACAGACAGCTCCGGATACAGGTTTCGACCCAGCCCTTGCGGCATGAACGCGATGGCTGGGCAAATGCTGTGTCGATGACCAGAATCGCCAATCGGGCCGCCTAAAACGTCGATATTGCCGGATTGCAGTTTCTTTGCGCCGGTGATCAAACCAAGCAGTGTAGACTTTCCCACCCCATCCGGCCCGATAAAGCCAACAAGCTGGCCGCCTGGCAGTTCTAACGAAACAGAATCCAATGCGACATGCTTGCGATAACGGTGCGTAACACCTGAAATGTGAATATCGCAAGCGTCATCCTCTACTCTCATTCGAACAGCTCTTCTGGGATGCGTTGTTCAAGCGCCTCAGGCCAAGCAGCGGCTGGGTTCAGCCGGATCACCGCGACACCGCGCAGACCGGTTTTGACGTGCTCAATCCGACTTTCAACCAAGTCTATTGGGATACGGACGCGAACGCGAAAAACCAGTTGCTCTCGCTCATCCAGGGTCTCGACCTGTTTGGGGGTGAATTGTGCCTCGGGAGAAACAAAGCTCACGTATGCAGGTATCGCATATTCCGGCAATGCGTCGAGCACGATGCGAGCCTCAGCTCCAATGGGCAAAAGTCCGGCTTCACGCGCCGGAAGAAAAACTTCCATGTAAACATTCTCAAGGCCAAGAATAGTCAGGATTGGTTCGCCTGCGCCAACGACCTCTCCGGGTTCTGCAAGCCGGTAAAGCACGCGGCCGGGCAAAGGTGCCACTAAAGCGCTGTCTTCAATCTGTGCTTCGATCCTGCGTACTTCCGCCTCAGCGGCAGCAATACGGCTTTCTGCGGTTGCAACTCGGGCTTTGGCGGCGCCCAATACTGCTGTAGCAACCTTATGAGTGGTATCGCGATCTTCAAAAATAGTTTTGGAGATATTTTGACCTGCCAGCAACGCCGTGGCACGATCAAGCTCTTGCTCGGCCCTGCGCTGTTCGCTTTCGCGTTGCACAACGAGCGCTTCTGCTTCGGCCCTTGTCTGATTTGCCAAGGCTACTTCGGCTTTAGCCCGGTCCAGGGCCGCAGATAGCTCGTCTATGTCCATTTCGGCCAGGATTTGACCGGCTGCAACCATACTGCCCTCTATTGCCGTTACCTTTGCAACCCGACCTGCATTAGTTGGTGCTATTTCGACCTGTTCCGCTTCAACCCGCCCGTTTCCTTGCACAAATCCGACCGGCAATTCATCGCCATCCTCAGCAACAACGACATACAGCAACGCACCAGCAATTACTAAACCAGCCAAAATAAGAAAAACCGATAGGTTTTTGGTCATAGCGTTTCACCTGAAACAGGGTTTCTGGCGCAGAGTTTAGTGTCTCAAAAGACTCAAAGCCTTGTTTTGGATCAAAACCGATCCGGGCACCTCAGTTCCAAGCAATAGTTTGGATGAACACTGGTTTGGGTTTTGCAGGCTCTTTCGCGATAGGTCGGAAGAAGTAGACGTGAAGCGGTTTTGCTATCAGTTTGGTATTGAAGAGGGTTGTTCTAGCGCGCAATTGCAGTCGCGACTGACCTGCTGCGCAATACAGCGAAAGGAAGCACTATGACCAAAACACTGAGAGTTTGTTTGTCTTTATGGTTGGTTGCAGTCGCTCCTGCGTATGCGCAAGAACCTCCTCGTCTCGTTTTGCAGCTGACCGTTGACGCGTTTCGGGGCGATCTGCCGACACGCTACTTTGAGAATCTTGGGGAGGGTGGCCTTAAGTATTTACTAGAAAACGGTGTACACTATCTGGACGCCCATCATTGCCATGCCAATACAGAGACGGTTGTCGGACACGCCACATTGGCGACTGGGGCAACTCCGGCAGTACACGGGATGATCGGGAACATCTGGTTCGACAGAACCTTGGACCGCGTTGTCTACAACGTTGAAGACAGCACCGCTCCGCTTCTTGGAGATGGCGCTGGCGTCAATGACGATATTGAAATTGACCCAACACAGGCGGCAGCTACCATTAGTGTGAATGGCTTGAAGGTATCGAGCATTCGCCACGGCGACAATTTAAGAAATAAATGACTGCGAGAAACAAGGTGGCTGAAACTGCTCTCAGACAGAAAACAGGCGTCCCCGCACACTTTCGCGCAATTCGAGCTTAGTCCAAGGTGTTTCCGGTGATGAAGGTGTACGAGCTTTCGACCAAATCGATGACGACATCCAACTCTTCTGGTGTAGTCGGTGTGTATATCATGACAAAGCCACTCCACCCAGGACGTTGCTTGGCCCAAGGGTGTGCAACGGCCCAACCAGCCTCAATTGCCCGTCGCGCCATTGCGGGGTGCAGCGAAGCGTGCAAGCTGCCATCAGGATGCATGTGCGCAAATTCAAACCCACCGACGATAGAGTTCGGTTGGGACAACAACATGTCGGGATCAAGCTGAAAGCCAATCGCGCCAGGAAGCGATATGCGTGTCGGGCCAAGCGTGACCCCTGGTAATTGCGCAACACGCTCCAGCAATAGCTTGGCCAAATCGGCATCAATTTCGACACCAATCTGAGTATGCGGTACTCTACTTGTCGTTTCAGGACGGGGTGAGGTACGCTCCGGCAAGGAGCGCTCTTGTGCGAATGCCAACGGGCACGTCAACGCCACCGCTATCGCAGCAACCGCCAGTAGTCTAAAGAACACATTCATTTTGTTGCCAGCCCGTCAAAAGTTTAGAATGAGCGCTCAGCGCAGTATCAGCGCCCTTGAACACATTACTCAGCCTTTAATGCTTCGATATTGATCAAAAGCTCTATTTCGTCGCTCACCGCTGGCGCAAATGCCCCAAGTCCGAATTCAGACCGCACGATAGTCGCCGTGGCAGCCAGCCCCAAGGTCGGCGTGCCCTCTTTCGGACCAAACGGGTATGGCGCTGACTTGTTAAGCGTTGTTTCCAGAACAACAGGTTTGGTGATGCTATTCATGGTCAGGTCGCCAGAAATATCCGCGGTATTTTCCCCGGTCACTTCAATGCTGGTTGAGGCGAAAGTGACCACGTCACCGTCACTCGCGCTGAAAAAGTCATCGGACATGAAGTGTTGCAAACGGGCATCCCAGCCCGTGATCATGGATTTTACAGGCATAGACACTGTGACAGACGACGCAGACGGATCATCTTCGTTGAACTCTATCTCGCCGCTAAAACCTGAGAACATTCCAAACGTTTCTGAGAACCCGATGTGGTTGTAGCTGAACAATACCTGGCTGTGTCCAGGATCCATCTCGTAGCTGCCACTCTCGGACAATGCGGTTGTCGCGCCCATCGTTAAGAGTACCGCCAGCGGGGTTGCTGCCACTTTGAACATTGATACGCTCCTATTTTGAAAAGACGTGTTCGCGAAATCGAGTATTGAGCTTTAGCTTTTAGCTGGCCATGCTTATAGAACAAAATGTTCTACTGTGCAACAAAATGTTCTATAGGAGGGGTGATTGAAAGAAGATCCTAGGCTGATCGCCACACGACAGGCGGCG
>NZ_JBQFXC010000021.1:0-31035 GCF_056540645.1 Ruegeria sp. AM5
ACTCCTTGGCGGTTACGATGAGCCAGAAACCCTCTCTTATCAAATCGACCTAAACTGTCCCATGGGCGCTGACGTCAGACAAGAGAAACGACCAACCGCGGTTAGCTAGTTATGCCTGCAATACTCTTAATTCCTTGAATCATGGAATACACATATCTGAAATTGATAAATACCTACCCGGGCTCCCCACGATGGATCCGGAGGCTTTGTTTAGCTTGCTCTCACTTTCCTCGGAGCTTCGAGTAAGCAGTGGGCGGAATGTCTATCTTTCGCATTGGAACGACGATAGAAGGACATCACTTCCGGCGGCATTGAAAGAGACATTGGAGGAGGCTGTAGAGGAGGCCGAAGGCGGGTGCAGTTTCGACCTTTTGAGGATAAGGGTATCCGAGAAAATGAAAAGGAGTTGCGATCGTCAACAGCTATCAAGTGCTCTGCAAAACACCAATGCAATATTGAAGCCAAACGGAAGATGGGTTTTGGACAAAGCGGATTAGTCGAACATAGTTATTTGTGACTTTTCGGCGTAGCTGAGTTCCATCGGTCGTATCCAGAAAACCTCTAATCGGGTAGGGGCATATAGTTTAAGCTGGACAGCTAGCGACCGCCACTCTCTGGAGAAGTCCTATAGCGGTTTTCGAATCTTACTAGCCAGATGAGAATCTCGAGCTCCACTGATCAAATGCTGCTGAATATCGGACAAATAGTGGTAAGGGTGATGGTAGAAACTCAAGAAAAATATTTTTTACAGTTTTTTCAATGTGTTATGTTGGTTATTTGGTAGCGGAGGAGGGACTTGAACCCCCGACACGCGGATTATGATTCCGCTGCTCTAACCAACTGAGCTACTCCGCCACGAGTGAGAGGCGATTTAAGCGAGGGGCCGGGGAGGGTCAAGAGGGAAAAGCGTGCCTGCCGAGATTCTTTATTGCGTTATTCAATGCGCGTCCTGCTCTGCCAGCCGGGTGCGGGAATTCTCGGCGATCTGGCGGATGAAACGCGCGCAGACTTCGGGTTCTGTGATGAGTATCATGTGACCCCGGTGTTCCAGGACCTCAAAGGTCAGGCCGAATTTCGTCATTGTAGCACCGTGTAGCTCGGCGGACAGGATCGGGTCCTCTGTGCCGAACAGGATGCCTCCGGGCACGCGCAGGTCGTTATAGCGTGAAGTCAGGGCACCCATGCTGGCCTCTACCCCAACAACATCCTGTGAAGCGGTGATAAAGGCCGAGGGGCGAAGACCAAGGGCACCCCCAGCACGGTTCAGGAAGTCTGAGGGCGCGGGCTCGGGTGCGAAGACGTCTTTCAGGACGAGGGGTGCGGTTTTTCGGGCCATCGGGACGGCGATTGTATTGCCAATAAGGTTGCGCAGCCACTCGGTACGGATTTCAAGTGGTTTGAAAACGGCGGGCGGTTCCGGCATTTGTTGCGTCAAGGGGGCCAGAAGCGCCAACGCCGCCGTATTGTCGGGATAATCCAGTGCCATCGCAAGAGACACGGCGCCACCTAGAGAATGACCGACCAGTGTGGCTTGATCGACGTTCTTTATTTCCAGAAACTCGTGGATCATGCGGGCTTGTTCGGGCAATTCCGCCAACTGGGCAGCATCGCGCGTGGAATAGCCACAGCCCGGACGGTCAACCGCGAGAACGTGATAATCCTGAGCAAGATCATCCACCAACGCATAAGTAAAATGCTGCAATTGGCCTGATAGGCCATGGATCATGACAATTGTCGGGTTGGAAGGGTCGCCTTTTTCGACATAGTGAATGCTGCCACCGTGAACGGGCACGATCCGCCCCAGTTGCGGCACCACTTCGGTGCCCTGCCGCGTTAGGCGACGAGTCCAGATGTGCATCCCCAGCAAAAGGGACATCAGAAACAAGACAATCGTTAGCAAAATCGACATCACGGATCTCCGGTAGGTTTGCTCAGGCGATGGTATTGCCCGGGGCCCGATTGCACCATGCGTTTTCTGAACGGCTGAATTGGCAGGCAGATAACCGCAACCTAATTATTGGTGTGTAAATTGGTATGACTTGGTCAGAAAAGCTCCCAGCACCCGGTATGTGCGCCGCACTGATAATATGGTTGAACAGACCGCTCAGCGGTCAACTACTACCGCTCAGTACGTCAGCCGAGGGGCGTGGCAGCAGATCAAGCAGCCCGAACACGCTATCGCGACAAGCCGGACCAGCCCAATCCACAGGATAAAAAGCCGGAGGCAAGTCCGGCTGGCGTAGCACGACGCGCCGCCACCGATGCACCAGCAGGGTGCGCAGTGTTGCGCTCTGCAAGGGTGTAGGCGCCCAGCCTTCGGGACGGGACTTCGCGGCGCGTTCGACCGCGCCCAGAAGAGCCTTGCAAGAGCCGCGCAATTCGGGTGGACACAACCGATCCTGCACCCACTTGGGGGCTGCGTGCGGAGAGATGTCCAAGGCCAGCAAACCGTCCGACTGATCTGGAACGGGACCCGCACCCATCGCTACGTTGCGCCCAATGGGGATGTAGTCATCGCTGAGCATCACGTCCTCAAGCACCTGAGTGCCCGACCCGTCTTCGGCGATCAGAAGATGCCAATTTTCAATGGGCGAAGGACCGCGCGCATATATGCGCGGCGTGACGGCGGCGGATTGCGTCCGGCCGAATTCCGAGAGGACATGGCGCGAGACGCGTCCAATCCGGTCACTTTCAATCCAGCCGTCCTTGCGCAGCCGGTGCAGAGCGACGCGGATCGCTTCGGGTTTGATGCCCATCGGCTCAATTATCCGGGTCAGAACACCGCCCGAGATTTGCGCGCCGGGCTCTTGTGCCATGTCACCAAACAGCGAGACGATAATCGACCAGACCCGCTGGTCTTGCGGGTCCGCCAGTTCGGCCACAGCCGTTTCGAACCACGAGCTCTTTTCGGTCATGGACCCAGTTTAACCCATTAGGCCCAATAAGAAAAACAGGTAGTATAGCGGCTCAGCAGGCGTTCATGGTTAAAAGTTCGTATTCTGCGACCGGTTCGTCATCCTGATTGGTCAGGGACACGTGCCAGCGGACCTCGCCATAATCGTCATTGCGTGGGGTTTTCTGCTTTACCGTCAGGCGCACCTTGATGCTGTCGCCAGCAACAACGGGCTTCATGAACCGCAGCCCATCCAGTCCGGTATTGGCCAGCACCGGCCCCTCGTTCGGCTCGACAAACAGACCAGCCGCAAAGCTGAGCAACAAATAACCATGCGCCACACGACCGGGGAAGAACGGGTTCCGCGCCGCCGCGTCCTCGTCCATATGCGCATAAAAGGTATCGCCGGTGAAATTGGCGAAGTGTTCGATATCCTCCAGCGTGATGGTTCGCGAGGCTGTGTGCAGCGTCTCGCCGACCTGCAACTCACCAAATTTACGGGTGAACGGATGTGCCGGACCTTGGAATTCGGGCGCTCCTGGTACCCATTTGGTGCTGATACCACTAAGCATGCGCGGGGAGCCCTGAATGGCCGTGCGCTGCATATAGTGTTTCACTCCGCGTACGCCGCCCATTTCCTCACCACCGCCCGCACGGCCCGGCCCACCATGCACCATATGGGGCAGCGGAGATCCGTGGCCGGTCGATTCAGCCATCGAGTCGCGGTCGTTGATGTAAATCCGCCCGTTATAGGCTGCGGCCCCCATCACTACGTTGTGCGCGACCTTTGTGTCGTGAGTGATCAGCGACGTGACCAGAGACCCCTGCCCGCGATTGGCAAGTGCCACCGCATGATCCAGATCGCGGTAGCCCATGAGGGTCGAAACTGGGCCGAAGGCCTCGGTATCGTGCACGCGCTGCGCTTTGTCGGGGTCAGCACAGTAAAACAGCATCGGGGGAACGAATGCGCCGGTTTCAGGGCCGTGCAGGTCGAACGCGTCGGGGTTGCCATAAACCCGTTCAGCCTCTTGCCCGATCAGAGCTGCCTTTTCCAGAACGTCGGCTTTCTGCCCGTTCGACACCAGCGCGCCCATGTGAGTGGTGTCGGAACGGGGGTCGCCGATGGTGATATTTGCCAATCGGTCAGACAGCGCGGCAATTATGGCGTCGACCTGCAGCTGGGGCGCGATGATGCGTCGGATCGCAGTGCATTTCTGGCCCGCCTTTGTGGTCATCTCGCGCGAGACTTCCTTGACGAACAGGTCAAATTCGGGCGTGCCGGGCGTGGCATCGGGCCCGAGGATGGAAGCGTTCAAGCTGTCCTGCTCGGCCACAAACCGGACCGAGTTCTGCAAGATCGCAGGCGTCTGCCGCAGCTTCAACGCGGTGTTCGCCGAGCCTGTGAAGCTGACCACATCCTGACAATCCAAGTGATCGAGCATGTCGCCCAACCCGCCTGAGATCAGCTGTAGCGCACCGGCAGGCAGGATGCCGCTATCCAGCATGATCCGCACTGCCAGTTCGGTGACGTAGCAACTGTTGGTAGCCGGCTTGACGATTGCAGGCACGCCAGCCAGCAGCGTCGGGGCCAGCTTTTCCAGCACCCCCCAGACCGGGAAGTTGAAGGCGTTGATATGAACCGCGACCCCTTGCAGGGGCGTGCAGATATGCTGCCCCAAAAAGGTGCCATTGCGTGACAACTGCTCGATTTCGCCGTCCAGATAAACCTGCGCGTCCGGCATCTCGCGCCGGCCTTTTGAGGCAAAGACAAACATCGTGCCGATGCCACCATCGATATCGATCAGGTGGTCCTTCTGCGTGGCTCCGGTTTCGAAACTCAGGTCGTAAAGGGCTTGTTTATGCGCCGAAAGCTCTTGCGCCAGCGCCTTGAGCATCCGAGCACGATCGTGGAACGTTAACTTGCGCAGCGCGGGGCCACCGGTAATGCGCGCATAGTCAAGCATCGCCTGCACGTCGAGCGCGGCATTGCCAGCGCTGGCAAACGGTGCGCCGGTGATGGCGGATGCGATGGTGCGCGCGCCTTCTCCAGGCGCGACCCAAGTACCAGCGGCGAAGCTGGAAATCTGATGCAGGGACATGGTGTTCTCCTGTTTGATGCGGTGGGACTAGTGTCCCAAAGCGCCCATTTGCTGCGGCAGATACAGCACCACGATGGGCACCAGCACGATCAGCGCGAGGCGGAAGATATCGGCGATCCAGAACGGAGTGACGCCGCGAAATATGGTGCCGGTCGAGACGTCACCCACCACGCCTTTCAGGATGAAGACGTTCAGGCCTACGGGTGGAGTGATCAGCGAGATTTCGGTGACAACCACGACGACGATGCCAAACCAGATTGGGTCATAGCCCAGAGACGTGACCAACGGGAAGAAGATCGGAACCGTCAGCAACAGCATCGAGAGGGATTCGAAGACGCAACCCAGAATGATGTAGATACCAAGGATCATCAGGATCACGACAAACGGAGCCACATCATAGGCGGTCACCATCGCGATCAGGGCTTCGGGCAAACCGGCCAGATTGATGAAATTTGAGAATATCTGAGCGCCAATCAGCACCGCAAACAGGGCAGACGCGGTAAAGCAGGTCTCTTTCAGCACCTCGAATGTCGAGCCAACCGTGAGACCCCCACGAAAGAGTGCAATCAGAAAGGCCCCAGCGGCCCCCATACCTGCGGCCTCGGTGGGTGAGAATGTCAGGTTTAGGGGCTCAAAATCGAAGGCTCCATAAAGCCCGCCAATCACTAGGAAGAACAACAACAGCACAGCCCAAACCGAGCCCAGCGCACGGATGCGTTCGGACCATGTGGCACGCTCTCCGGCTGGACCGGCCTCGGGGTTGCGCCAGACGGTCCAGCGCACGGCGAAGAGGTAGAACAGAATGCCGAGGATGCCGGGGATGATGCCCGCCATGAACAGTTTCCCGATCGAGGTCTCGGTCAGCAACCCGTAGATGACCAGAATGACCGATGGAGGGATCAGAATGCCAAGCGTACCACCGGCGGCAATCGAGGCGGTCGAGAGTTCATCGGAATAGCCGTAACGCCGCATCTGCGGCATCGCGACCTTTGACATCGTGGCGGCGGTTGCCAGCGACGATCCGCAGATAGCCGAAAATCCGCCACAGGCCGCAACCGTCGCCATGGCAATGCCACCGCGCATGTGGCCAAGAAAGGCGTTGGACACCGCATAAAGCTCGCGCGCCATGCCGCCCTTGTTCACGAACAGGCCCATCAGGATGAACAGCGGCACAACCGACAGACCATAGTCCTGCGCAGTGTCGGTGATCTGTCGGCCCACCATGGACATGGCAGCCTTCATCCCGCGCTCATCAAAGATCGAGCCGCCACGCTCATAGGCAAATCCCAATGTGCCGACCAGACCCATGGCAAAGACGATAGGAAGGCGCACCAGCACCAAGATCAATACAATCGCAAATCCGATTAGCGCTGCGGTCATTACATAGGCTCCGACAGTGTATTTGGGGCGAAGGCCTTTAGCAGCCCAGTGGCGATCATCACCAGTGCAGTGATGGCAACAGACAGGGTAATGAACCAGCCGATCAGGTAGGTGGGGATTGAAAGATATTCGGTTACATCCCCATAATCCCGCGCTCGCTCGGCCAGGACCCAAACGCGCTGGACCGGCCAGAACAGCATGATGCCGCTGACCACATAGATCACAACGTCCCGCGCACGCGACAGATGCAGACGGTGGAAGAACCCGTCTGTCAGATCGACCGCGATATGGCCATTGGTGGTGGAGACGATCGGGAGGACAGAAAACACCAGAATTGCCATCAGAATGCGCGTCAGCTCGGTGGCGGCCTCAATGGGCGCATTGAAGACCGAACGCAGGATCACGTCGCAAAAGGTCATTACCATCAGGATAAACAGTGCAATGCAGGCCACGATCACGGGAAGGGCGCTGGCACGGCGCACAAGCTGAATAATAGGGGTCATGGGAAACTCGCGCAGGGTAAGTCAGGGCGGCGCAAGAGCCGCCCTGCAGTCGGATCAGTTCGAGGACATTTCCGATTTGATCATGTCATATGCGGCCTGCGCGTCGACACCTGTTGCGTCAACCTCGGCGATGACCTTGCCGCGGATGTCTTCGGCGATGGCCGAGAACTTCTCCATATCCGCATCTGTGGCAGCGTTGATCGCATTGCCTTCTGCCGCCTCGGTTGCCTCACGTCCAGTGGCGTCGATCTCATCCCAGATTTTACCGATCTCACGGCTCAGCGGTTCACCGAATACGTTTTCTTCCAGCGCCGTCTGCAGCTCGGGTGGCAGATCTGCGAAGGTGTCTTCGTTCATGATGAATGCAAACGAACCACGATAGAGGCCACCGGGCATCTCATAGACGTTCTGCGCAACCTCGGTCAGCTTGAAACCCTTGCGCGATTCCAGTGGCATGACCACGCCGTCAGCGGCTTTCGATGCCAGTGTTTCATAGACTTTCGGAGCGGGCACCTGAATGCCGGTCGCGCCAAGCGCCGCACCAACGTCTCCGCCAACGCCACCCGGGATACGTACTTTCAGGCCCGAAACCTCATCCAGAGTGGTTACTGGCGCGCTGGAATGCAGCTGCGCGGGTCCATGCGTGTGCAAGGCGATGACTTTGACACCACGATGCTCGTCAGCAGCTTTCAAGTACTTGTCGTAGGCGCGCCAGTAAGCAACCGAAGCGTCCTCGGCCGAGCCTTCGTAACCAGGCAGTTCGACCAGCTTGGTGGTGACGAAGCGTCCCGGTTGATAGCCGTGAAAGATAATCGAGGCATCGGCCGCGCCATCCATGATCAGATCCATCTGCGCAGGCGGTGGAGCGATACCCAGCTTAAGCTCTGCGGTGACCTGCCCGTCAGTGGCCTCCTCTACCATTTCGACGAATTTGGGCCACATCTTTGCGTTGATGCCGTGGGTGGGTGGGGCCCAGCTGGAAATTGTCAGGGTGTAGTCAGCCGCAAAAGCAATGGTGCCGGACACCGCCAAGGTTGCAGACGCCAACAATGTGGTGAGCTTGGTGAATTTCATGACCGGGTCTCCTCCTCAAAATCGCAAGTCGTGAATGTGTTAATGGTACGTTTTGTAACTATCAACGACGAGAAATGCTGTTCCGCCCGCTGGCCAAAGTGCATTTCCGATCGCCGAGTCACAAACGGCTATAGAATTTATTGACCAACCGTTCGGTTTATGCAAGAAGTTTGTTGTAACTTATGAAAAGCGAACCGGGCATGTCCGACACGATTATTTCGCAGAATATGGGTCAATGGGTTGAAATTACACTCAATCGCCCTGATCGCCTGAACAGTTTCACGGATGAGATGCACTATGCCCTGCGCGCTGCACTTGAGGCCGCGCGTGACGGTGGTACCCGAGCGGTGCTGTTAACCGGCGCGGGGCGCGGGTTCTGCGCAGGGCAGGATTTGGGCGATCGAAACCCTGCCACGATGAAGGGTCCGCCGGATTTGGGCTATACGGTTCGCACCTTCTACGCGCCTTTGGTCCGCCTGATCAGGTCTTTGGAATTACCTGTTGTCTGCGCCGTCAATGGCGTTGCCGCCGGGGCGGGTGCGAATCTCGCCCTGGCTTGTGATGTGGTACTTGCCGCTGACTCTGCCAAGTTTATCCAATCATTTTCCAAAGTGGGCTTGATACCTGATACCGGCGGCAGTTGGCATCTGCCACGTTTGCTGGGTGAAGCGCGAGCCAAAGGGCTGGCCCTGACTGGGCAACCCCTGCCAGCAAAGCAGGCTGCGGATTGGGGGCTGATCTGGAAAGCAATTCCAGACGCTGAACTAATGACCGAGGCGCGCGCGCTAACGGAACAGTTCGCCAATGGTCCAACGCTGGGACTTGGCCTGACGAAACAGACGATACAGGCGGCTGCCACGAACACCCTGACCGATCAACTCGAGATTGAGGCGGACGCAATGAAAACCTGCGGCGAAAGCGTCGACTATGCCGAGGGCGTTACTGCGTTTCTGGAAAAGCGCGCGCCAGTATTTCGGGGAGAATGAGATGGCGCCGAAGGAACGCGCACAGAAAGCCGCTGCTGCCATGTGGGGGCGGGACAATGCCTCGAAATGGGCAGGCATGGAACTGGTCGAGATGGATGAAGGCGCTGCGACGCTGGCGTTGCAGGTGGCTGACCATCACTGCAACGGGCACGGGATCTGCCATGGCGGCGTGACATTCATGTTGGCCGACAGCGCCTTTGCCTTTGCCTGCAATAGTCGCAACCAGTCCACGGTCGCCCAGCACAATGTGATCAGCTACGTCGCGCCCGCGCGATCCGGTGATCTGCTGACGGCCCGCGCAACGGAACTGAGCCTGACAGGGCGCAGCGGTATCTATGACGTATCCATAACCAACCAAGCCGGACAAAAGATCGCAGAATTTCGGGGCTTTTCCCGCGCGGTCAAGGGTCCGGTGTTTGACGAGACCTGAGATGAGGGGGATGGCATGAAGGATCTTACTCCGAACAAGGCGGATCTTGATCCGATCGAGATCGCCTCGATTGATGAAATCCGCAACCTACAGTTGGATCGGCTGAAATGGTCGCTGCGCCATGCTTATGACAACGTGCCTATGTACCGGCAGCGGTTTGATGAGGCCGGTGTGCATCCTGACGACCTTCAGTCCCTCAGTGATCTGGCACGGTTTCCGTTTACCTACAAAAACGATCTGAGGGAAAACTATCCCTTTGGTCTGTTTGCAGTCCCGCGTGAGCAGATCATTCGTGTTCATGCCTCGTCGGGAACCACGGGTAAGCCAACCGTCGTGGGGTATACGCAAGGCGACATAGACAACTGGGCGGATCTGGTGGCGCGGTCATTGCGTGCCAGCGGTTTGCGCCGGGGCGACATGGTGCACAACGCCTATGGTTATGGCCTGTTCACCGGCGGCCTGGGCGCGCATTATGGAATCGAACGACTGGGGGCCACGGTCGTCCCGATGAGCGGTGGACAGACCGGCAAGCAGGTTGATCTGATCACCGACTTCAAACCAGACGGGATTATGGTAACACCATCTTATATGCTGAACATTCTTGAGCAGTATCATAAGACTGGACTCGATCCGCGCGAAAGTTCCTTGGCTGTCGGCGTCTTTGGCGCTGAACCTTGGACGGATTCGATGCGCTCCGAGGTTGAACAGGCTTTCGATATGCATGCCGTCGATATCTATGGCCTGTCCGAGATCATGGGACCGGGCGTCGCCAATGAGTGCGTCGAAACCAAAGATGGGCCCGTGATCTGGGAAGACCACTTCTACCCCGAAATCATCGACCCGCAGACCGGCGAGGTCATGCCTGACGGTGAGATTGGTGAACTGGTCTTTACCACGCTGACCAAAGAAGGTCTTCCGATGATCCGCTATCGCACCCGTGACCTGACGCGGCTTTTGCCCGGCACGGCGCGGTCGATGCGTCGGATGGAAAAGATCACGGGCCGCTCGGATGACATGATCATTCTGCGGGGTGTCAACGTCTTCCCCAGTCAGATCGAGGAGCAGGTTCTGGCAACCGGCGGTCTGGCGCCCTACTACCAGATCGAACTTTATAAAGCTGGCCGGATGGACGCGATGCGCGTGCATGTCGAAGCAACGCCAGATGCAGCCGATGAGCTGAGCAAAACCGCCGCTGCTCGGATGCTATCTCGCCGGATTAAAGAGGTGGTTGGCATCTCGACCGAGATCGATATAGGCGAGCCGGGCGAGGTCGAACGCTCACAGGGCAAGGCCCGGCGTGTGATTGACAATCGGGACAGTTAAGCGACAGACGGAGGGTCAGGATTTGGCGCGCACGATAGCAAAAGACCACGACCATAAACGAACTCGCATCCTAAAATGCGCCGCCCGCGTCTTCGCGCAGGAAGGATTTGATCGGGCGTCAATGTCTCAGCTGGCGCGGGAGTGCGGGATATCCAAGGCCAATATCTATCACTACTACGACAGCAAGGACGCCATTCTGTTCGACATTCTCGACAGTTACCTGCTGCAATTGCGTGACCAGGTTTGCGGCTTGGACCTTGATGGGATGGAACCCGCGGATCGCTTGAAACGGGTGGTGCGGGAAATCCTACTGGCCTATCAAGGCGTGGATGATGAGCATCGCGTGCAAACCAGCGGCATGTCCACATTGCCCGAAGAGCAGCAGAATCTGCTGCGTGGCTATCAGAGGGATCTGGTGGTGTTCGTCAGTGACATCATCGCCAGCATCTCGCCTGCAACTTTCAAGGATGATGCGGCCAAGCTTCGGGCCACGACCATGTCCGTTTTCGGAATGTTGAACTGGTTCTACATGTGGAATGCCGGGGCGGATGCCAACGCGCGCAGCGATTACGCCGCGTTGGTAAGCAATCTGACATTATCAGGTGTTGATGGCCTTTGAACCCTTGTTGGCACAGAGTTGATTTGGCTCTGCGGTCAGGATGAGGTTCAATAAGGGCGGAGGTTACCCATGCAACGCCCTGATCGTTTCGATAAATTCTATTTCGCCAAAGTAGGTCTGGGCGAAGCCTGTGGCTGCGCCGAGCGGGTGATTGACGTTTTTGAGTTCAATCGGAAATGTGGTGCTAAAGCCCAGCAGCCATTGAAGAAAGATCGGCGAAAGCGTCGCACGCTTCGCGGATTGGCCGTGAAGTATGGGTTGTTGAGCCGTAAACGCCAACCTTGAAAGCTAGGGTACTTTAAGTCCCAGCTTTTCGATCTGTTCGGTCGCTTTTACTGTCCACTGATCTTTCATCTCAATCCCGGTTAATTGCCGCAGCCCCAGCTTGCGGAGCGTTTCGGTTTTCTCGGCTGTGCCTGCCCCAAAACTTGCCGCGACCCGGGGCCACCAATAGTCGACCGACGCTTGCATTTCTGCAGCCTTTCCCTGTTCGATCAGCTTGCCCGCACCCTCAAGCGCAAGCTCCCCATGGCGCGCCTCGATCGGGGAAATCTCGCGGAAGGCCTCGGCCAAAGGCTGATAGGATATCTGCGAAAACTGGGCGAGTTGGACGTCAACCGCCTGGCTCATCAGCAGGTTCATAACCACGGCATCTTCCCATCCTTCGATCGGATAGTTGAATACAGCAAGGCGCATGTCGTGTTCGGACCGCGTAGCCCCGATATCCGCATCACGATCCAGACGTGTGGTCCAGGGATGGTGATTTGCATAGCGGTCAGTGTTGGCTCCGAACTCGCCCATGATTTTCAGGACACGATCTGCGTTGTCGGTCTTTTCCAGCACAATCTTGGCCGCCGCGATGCGTTCCTTGATGCCCGGGCCCAGATTTATGATGTCGGCAAAGCTCGCTGCGCCGGCCAGTTCGCTGTCCACGAAGGTCGCCATCAGTTTCATGAGCTCTGCACGATAGCGCGGAGGCACGTTGGTTGGATTACTCAGGACACCACCCGCTGCCAAATAGCTCTCGATTGTCATGTCTTCAGCCATCATTCCCTCCGTCTACTGATCGTAGTCCACGACAACGGTGTCGGTCATCGGATAGGCCTGACAGCTCAGGACGTATCCTTTCTCGACTTCGTAGTCTTCCAATGCGTGATTGGCGACCATCTCGACCTCGCCCTCAAGCACTCGGCAGCGGCAGGTTGAACAGACCCCGGCCTTACAGGCGTAAGGCGCGTCCATCGCATTCTCCAACGCGGCATCGAGAATCGATTGATCCTTCGGCATGGTGATCGTTTGCGTTGCCCCGTCCATGGTGATTGATGTTTTGGTCTGGTTGTCCTGAGATGCCGTGTCCGCCCCGCTCACTTTGCGCTTGACCCGACCGGGTTGAGCGCTGGCGAAGAGTTCAAACTTGATCTGCCCGTCGTTCAGCCCATGCGCCCGCAGGGCTGAGGCAATGCCCAGCATCATCGGCTCGGGGCCGCAGATAAAAGCCGTGTCGACGTTCTGAATATCGATCCAGTGTTCAAAAAGTTCGGCACATTTGTCTTGCGTGACCAGACCTGTAAAAAGCTCGATTTCCTGCGCGTCTGTTTCCAGAATATGGATCACGTTCAGACGCCCCATATAGAGGTTCTTGAGGTCCTCAAGCTCCTCTCGGAACATGATCGTGTTCACGCCCTTGTTGGCATATACCAATGTGAACCGCGAATGTGGTTCTCGGGCAAGCGTCGTCTTCAGGATCGAGAGAACCGGCGTGATGCCCGACCCACCCGCAAAGCCCAGATAATGCTTTTCGGCGGAGGGATCGATTGCGGTGTAAAAGCTGCCCATCGGCGGCATCGCCTGCACCGTATCGCCCACCTTTAGATCGGAGTTGGCCCAGGTCGAGAATGCGCCGCCATCCACGCGCTTGATCCCCACCTGCAGAATGCCCTCATCCTTGCCCGCGCAGATCGAATAGGACCGGCGCAGTTCTTCCCCGTCGAAATCGCGGCGGAAGGTCAGGTACTGGCCTTGGGTAAAGTCGAATTCATCGGCTGAACCGTTTACAGGTTTCAACGTCACGACCACCGCATCGCGGATGGTTTTGTGAACATCGGTAACTTCCAGATCATGAAAGCGTGCCATCCGGTGATCCTCCCTCAGATGCACTTGAAATAGTCAAAAGGTTCCAGGCAGTCGGTGCAGCGCCAATGGGCCTTGCAAGGGGTCGAGCCAAACTGGCTGACCTTTTCAACCGCCTTGCTACCGCAATGTGGGCAGCGTTCAGGTCCACCTGCAGGCTGCGGCGGGGCGATGCCGTAATCCTCGAGCCGAGCACGGCCCTTGTCGCTGAGCCAATCGGTGGTCCAAGCCGGTGCGATACTTGTCTCGATCCGCAGATCGTCGATTCCATGATCACGCAGTGCAGTTTCGATATCCATGCTGATGACCGAGGTCGCCGGGCAGCCTGAATAGGTCGGCGTGACGGTAACCGTCAGAGTGTCATCATCCCATCGCACATCGCGTACAATGCCCAGATCGACGACCGAGATCACCGGAATCTCAGGGTCTGGTACAGCGTCCAGCCATTCCCACACCTGATCCGTTGAAGCCCGCATTGATCCTTACCACTTCGCGCCGGGATAGGCGCGCTGCAGCCACTGCATCTGTGTCAGAAGATGTCCTAGATGCTCGGTATGCATGCGACCGTCGCGCCCGCCCTTATGGGCAAAGCGGCTTTCGGGAATGGTTAGTGTCGCCTCGGACAGCACACGCTCGATCAGAGCGTCATATTCTGCGCGCAGATCTGCCGGGTTCGGGGCAATCCTCGCCGCAACCATTTCTGCATCAACATCGTCACTGGCAAACATCTCGCCGACATATGGCCAGAGATAGTCCAGCGCCTCTTGCACGCGGGCATGACTTTCCTCGGTCCCGTCGCCGAGGCCCACAACCGTATCGCCCGAACGTTCGAGGTGATAGCTAACTTCTTTGCTGGCCTTGGCGGCGATCGCCGCGACACGTTCGTCAGAGGATTTCATCAGATGCCCCAGCATGATCGAATGCCAAGCATCAAACAGGAACTGACGCATCAGCGTGCGGCCGAAGTCGCCGTTCGGCACTTCGACCAGCAGCACATTGCGGAAATCCCAGGCGTCGCGCAGAAAGGCCAGATCATCGGCGGATTTGCCGCCGTCGATCTCTCCCGCAAGACCCAGCCACATCTGAGTCTGACCGATCAGGTCCAGCGCGGTATTGGCCAGCGCGATGTCTTCCTCCAGCACAGGCGCATGACCGCACCATTCGCTGACGCGATGGCCGAGGATCAGGGTATTGTCCCCCATCCGAAGCAGAAACTGCAGCAAAGCGTCATTGGAAACCGGAACACTCATTACATCGCCCCCACTTCTTCGGGAATATCGAAGAAGGTTGGATGGCGGTACACTTTGCTTTCGCTGGGCTCGTACAGCGGACCTTTGTCGCTGGGCGATGAGGCCGAAATGTTGTTGGCCTCAACCACCCAGATCGAAACGCCTTCGTTGCGGCGCGTGTAGACATCGCGCGCGTTCTTGATCGCCATTTCCGCGTCCGGGGCGTGTAACGATCCAACATGGCGGTGACTCATGCCATGTTGTCCGCGGATGAAGATTTCCCACAGGGGCCATTCGTTGTTCATTTGGTATCCTCCTCAGGGCAGTATTATTCTGCAGCCAGATTTGCAGCGCGTTTCTTGCGGGCATGAGCCAGCAGCCCGTCGCGAACCCATTTACCGTCGTCCCACGCCTTGTTACGCGCGGCCAGCCGGTCGACATTGCAGGGGCCGTTGCCCTTGATCACATCGAAAAACTCGGACCAGTCCGGGTCGGTGTAATCATAATGGCCCCGTTCTTCGTTCCATTTCAGGTCCGGGTCAGGGATACTCAGACCCAGATATTCGGCCTGAGGCACGGTCTGATCCACGAATTTCTGGCGCAGCTCGTCATTGGTGTTGATCTTGATCTTCCACGCCATGGATTGCGCCGAATGCACGCTTTCCTTGTCCGACGGCCCGAACATCATCAGCGACGGGTACCACAGTCGATTTATTGCATCCTGCGCCATCTTACGCTGTTCTGGCGTACCCTCTGCCATCTTGCGGATCGCATCATAGCCCTGGCGCTGGTGAAAGCTCTCTTCTTTGCAGATGCGGATCATTGCGCGCGAGTATGGTCCGAAGGACGTCCGCTGCAGCGGAACCTGGTTCATGATCGCGGCACCATCGACCAACCATCCGACCGCGCCGATATCGGCCCAGTTCAGGGTCGGGTAGTTGAAGATCGACGAGTATTTCATGCGCCCGTCCAGCAGCATCTCGGTGATCTCATCCCGGCTGACACCCAGCGTTTCTGCCGCGCAATAGAGATACAGCCCATGCCCGGCCTCATCCTGCACCTTGGCCAGCAGGATCGCCTTGCGCTCCAGCGTTGGCGCTCGGGTGATCCAGTTTCCTTCGGGCAGCTGGCCTACGATTTCAGAATGTGCGTGCTGGCCAATTTGACGGATCAGTGTCGCGCGATAGTCGTCGGGCATCCAATCCTTGGGCTCGATCTTGATATCGGCGTCGATCTTGTCCTGAAACGCGCGCTCCTGCTCGGTCATCTCCTCGCGGGATTTCACGCCGGATCCGGCTGTTTTAATCATCTGAGCGTACATGTGAGGTCTCCTCCCTTACACACGTTCAAGAATAAGTGCGGCACCCTGCCCTACCCCGACACACATGGTGCAGAGCGCGTAGCGGCCTCCGGTGCGGCGCAGTTGATAGGCAGCAGTCATCACTAGCCGCGCACCGCTCATTCCAAGCGGGTGGCCAATGGCGATTGCCCCGCCATTTGGGTTCACATGCGGCGCATCATCGGGCACCCCGAGTTCGCGCAGCGTGGCAAGGCCCTGCGAGGCAAACGCCTCGTTCAACTCTATCACATCCATCTGATCGATGCTGAGCCCAGCCCGTGCAAGCACCTTTCGGCTGGCTGGAACCGGGCCGATGCCCATCACGCGCGGTTCCACCCCGGCAACGGACATGCAAACCACACGGGCAATCGGGGTCAGATCGTTCTTTGCCGCAGCAGATTCATTTGCCATCAGGATCGCCGCCGCGCCGTCGTTAACACCCGAGGCGTTTCCAGCGGTCACAGTCTTGTCCACCCCGTTGATGCCCTTTAGGCCGGACAGTTTCTCTGCTGTAGTCCCCGGACGTGGATGCTCGTCCGTATCGACCACCACCGGGTCACCTTTGCGCTGGGGGATTGTGACCGGGGTGATCTCCTCCTGAAACACCCCGGTCTGGTGCGCCGCGGCCCAGCGGGCCTGGCTGCGTTCGGCAAACGCGTCCTGATCGGAGCGACTGATACCATAAGCTTCCGCTACGTTATCCGCTGTTTCGGGCATCGAGTCGATACCAAATTCCTTTTCCATTTTCGGGTTCACAAAGCGCCAGCCGATCGTGGTGTCGTAAACGGCATTGGCACGAGTAAAGGCGGATGCTGCCTTGGGCATCACAAATGGCGCACGCGACATGCTTTCGACCCCACCCGCGATCGCCATGTCATAATCCCCAGCCTTGATGGCGCGCGCAGCCATGCCCACCGCATCCATGCCAGACGCGCAGAGCCGATTGATTGTCGTTCCCGGTACATCCACCGGCAGCCCTGCCAGCAACGCCGCCATCCGCGCCACATTGCGGTTGCTTTCACCGGCTTGGTTCGCATCGCCATAAATCACGTCGTCCAGACTGGACCAATCCACCTGTGGGTTACGCGCGACAAGCGAAGCGATTGGCAGGGCGGCAAGATCATCTGTGCGCACCTGGCTTAGTCCACCACCATATCGTCCGATCGGGGTGCGCTGGGCGTCGCAGATAAAGGCGTCCATAGGTCGATTACTCCGAATTTGAATTCACATCATTAAGTGACCGGTAGGTCGGTTAATAAGCCTCTCATCGATTCGCAGCAAGCTTTATGTTACTTCATCTACGTTTTCTTGCTTTTTCCGTAACGCTTTGGCTTGCTGCGAGTAACTTGGTCGTGTGAAACGTAGTCTTTGCCGGCTTACCATCTGCGCCGATGCCGTCTCAGACCTTTGACAAGGGTTCCTTCAACACAAAATTTGACAAATCGAAAACGTACTTAGACCGCTTCGAATAGGCAGTTTGAAATGTTGCCATTCTGAGATTGGAGTTCCGGTAAACGTTTGTATCTGAGGCAGACATCGCACCAGATTGTCTGGTTTTGACCTATAGCGTTTAATGAATGATACTTAACAACTTTCGTCGCAAAAGCCGCCTTCAGTCATCGACAATCATCAAGTTAACTTTGAAAAGAAGCGTTGAATGCTCAATGCACAGAAGCCGAGACGACATCCATCATTCGCAGCTGTCTATCGGAGATCAAGTTGATCCCGTTAGAACGGAAGTATGCGATTAAACTTGTCGAGGAACTGTCGGTGTATTTGCGTTGGTTGAGATTCAAAACGAACAAAGCCGCCCTGCGGCGGTCTGTTCGGGGCTTTGTTCGACACAATTGCTTGCGGGAGGACGCAACCACCGATGCCGAACGCAACTGAAATGCCAGGTATAGGCGGTGATTACAACGGATCGTCGCAACACGTGCGTTGAACCGTTTTGCTGGCGTTTGCTTTTTTTTGCATTTCAGCATTCGAAGTGCGAGCACAAAACAATGACACGGAAGTTAACAACCTATTCGTAGAGGCGGTAGAGCTTTACCGGCAGTCAAAAAAAGTGTCTGGAAACGCCAAGTTAGAGGCGTACAAAAAAGTCCGGAGTCTCTTCGAGAAGATTCTGAGCGACTGTACTGAATTAAAGCCTGCAAGAGGGGCGGCCCGGGAGGGTCACCATTGCCAGCCTTCCCAACTCCAGACCGAAAGGATGGAACGATTTGAAACGCGAAATTGATCGGGTTTTCAGGTCAGATACGATAACGGCACGGGGGCGAATGAAACCGCAGCGGACGCTGCATTTTGCGCGCATCTTGCGTGGCGGCTATGATGCCGCTGAACCCAATCAATTCTTAGAGCAAAGAGGCTGGACGCTTTTATATGCTTACAAAGCGATCGTGCTCTTGTCGGTGATGTGACCGCTTCTATCACTTGACGAAGCACACTATGGGCCTAGCTATGCGCATTTGTTTGGCACACGAGACCAAGCAATTTGGAAAGCTCAACACACCACGCATGGTCTAGCCCAAAATCATAGTTCTCGGCCTAACGGCACGAGACGAGGCTGAGATTCGCGCTATTGCCGAATAAATGACCGTTATTTTTATATCTGATGCTGTGTTTGGCAGTTTACTTGGTTTAGTTGCTAAGAATGAAGCTTCCGGCGAAAACAAAATGCCCAAGCGGCAACTGTACGTCGCACTGCTACAAATCCAGTGCAGCGAATGCTGAAATGTGCTAACCTTACACCGCTACAGCGGTTTGCTCATTGCGTGAACGTTTTGCCGTCCAATCGCACTTAGCTGATTGCTGTTGTTTTTAAGTCTTTGCTTTTTTGTCGTTAAGTTTTCCAGGGAGAGTTTTATGATCAGTAGTCTTTGCACGGCCTTTTTTAGCAAGGCTCGTTACGGAACTCCGATGTGTTTATTGGTTTCATTGTCCATTGCGACGGATGTTCGCGGTCAGGACAACGAAATCGTGACGGTGCCAAGTGTTTTCTACAGCTATCTGTCCGAGGAGAAAGATTCTGAAGGTAACCACATAAAGAAGTTTTTTGACCTAAAAGAGCTTTCCGACCAAATAAGCGAGTTGGGCCTAAGCTCCGAGTCCGCACTTGCGATAAATGCTTCGGAGGAGGATGGTTATAGATCATTGAACGAAGATGCTTTTATCAATGCTCTGAGACAAAGTGATAACCCTGGGTTGGAAGCCCTTGGTGACTCACTCGGGTATTTTGAAGATGAAGAACTGAACGGTGGTGGAGTGCAAGCCGCGGCAGCAATAGAAATGCTAACAGTTTCTGACATCGGCGCAGAAAAGTGTAAGGCGCTTCCGCCTGCCCCACCAGATCTGGGCAATCCAAATAACAAATGGGAAATCTACAAAACGGCTATTTTGGGTCGCAGTTCCATGACTGCCGTCCAGTACGCTTTTGATCAAGACGCGAACGAGGGTCTTGGTCGTGGCCAATTCGACATAAGGACCACCAAGTTTGTCCTATGTCGTAATCTACTTACGAACGACATAGAGGGCATCCCAATCAATGTGCGGTGGGTATTCAATGTGAATGGCCAAAGCCTGAAAGTCGAAGAATCAGGCGGCTTTTCAAACCCGCCGCCCAATGGTGGTTCGTATCAGCAGCGGTTTATTGCAAGAGGAACGGGAATTCAGCTTGTACTTATGCAAATTGACGGCACGGCGCTGCCGCCCAACAACCCTGCATACCTGATTGTAGGGAATGCCTGTATCGACATTTGGTTCGTGGATAAGGTTAATGGTTTTGACATTTCCGTGCCGGCGTCGCTGCCAAACGCAGGTGTGTTTTGTGCGGGCGGCTATTGCAAGGGCGTTCCACCGGGTTTGGATGCGACGCGATAGGTCAATTCTTCTCGCACGCCAAAATTGAGGCATCGATAAAACCGAGATGCGCTCATGTGAGCGCAGCGAATGGCACTTTGGACTTTGTGACCTGCGGTGGTGATCGCGACTTACGCCGTTAATCAAGAGAACTGGCGACTAGTTCATGTTGACAAATGGCGAAGCCAAAGTCGGTTGGACTCTATGTCTATGATATCCCAGGAAGCTTTCTGCGGCCTTGTGGTAGCGGATCGCGACACGTCGAGCGTTTTTGAGCCTGTTAAAGCAGCGCTCGACCCGTTTTCGCGGACGGTAGAGTGAACGGTCGACACCAACGCGCATCTTTGTGTTTTTCCGTACCGATATCTGGGTCATCACAACTCGATTATTCATCTGTCTACGTGTTTTGTCAGCATCATAGCCGCGATCTGCTATCAACACGCGCGGCTAAGGCAGATTGTCTACCTTTACCAAATCGAAACCACGATAATCAGATGTCCAACCCGGTGTGATATCGGTCCTCATATGCAAGCCAGTGTGCGTTTGCGAGCAGGTGGGTCACACGCCCATTCTGAAAGAGAACATGCGAGCAGGTCTGGACCTTCCTACTCGCGTTCTTTCGTTCGATCAGAATGATCGCCTGCGGATCTGCTACACCGGCTCCCAGTTTCTTGAAGTCCGGCATGGGTTCACAGACGCCTCTGCGTTGCGTGCATTTCAGAGCCAGATGAAGGACGACCAAGCGAGAAAAGCCCCGCACAGGACCCTTCACGTGCGTAGTTATATCCAGCTTTCTACGGGACATCGCTGGTGGAGCCTTCGACATGGAAGTTCATGCCGGCTCGCCTAAAAGGGCAAATGCAACGTTCGCGAAGTAGAAAAAACGGCGCCGGCTGAAACACGCAACGCGCGACAGGGTCGCCAAACTCACCGCTCTGTCAGCGCGTGTTCACGATGGGCGGTTTTGAACAACGACCGAGGCAATAGTGGACACCGGCCGCGGCGTTGGGTTTTAGTGTCATTGGTACGCCCGTTTCCTCCGGGAACATCATGTCAATACAGGCGGTCCCGTTATCCGCAAAGATCAGGGGGATACGATTCAGACTTCCGGGTGGAACTGTGCTTTGATCGAATTTTTTCCATTTTGCGCGGCCCTTGCCAAGCTCCCAATTCGCTTCCCAATAGTTGACGATTTTGATGTCCTGTTTCGCGGCATAAAGCTTGTATTCGAACGGCTCCGCCATGGCAGCGCTGACCTTCAGTTCTGTCGCATCAAAGGCTTTGTGAAATACACCTTTTATCGCGTCTTCTATAGTTTTTTTGTCGACCCTGGCGTTCCCGGCCTCGACGTGGAAGTACTGGTAACGAACTGCTGGCGTCAGCCTTCCAGCACGCGAGACTGCGGTTCGCATCAGGACACAGAGACGAAGGTCGCCGCTTGATTTTGCATACGGACCATCTGCGCCACCAGAATAATAATACCCGGCGAGCCTAGAGTCGTGCAGACATTTGTCCAATATCTGCCCCTTGACCGAAACTGTCCTTGTGCCGAACAGGTTCCTGTTGTTCGCAACCCTTACAACCGGCTCGGTTGCGACCCCGGAAAATCCGCCGTAGTCACGGACAACCGACGCACGGTTAATGGCAGGACAAAACTCCTGCTGGGGATCGCAAGGGGGCTCACTGAGCTGCGACAGGAGCCTTTTGAAATCCGCTTCCGTGAACTCTTTCACTGGCTTGGGCGGGTCTTCCAGATTCTTGTTAGGAGATACTCCGCCCGCGACCACCTTCTGGTCGGGCAGGTTGATCGTGTTGAATGATGATCCCTTCTCGTCTTCCACTACATAGGAACAACCGGAAAAAAGAGCGACAATGCAAGTTAACAGCAACATACTTAAACTGGGTCTTTTCATAATTTACTTCGACAACAAAATTCGAGTAATGCCAGAACCGTAGCACGTTCGGTTTAAAAAATCTAAGAATTCCCCCGGTTTGCGGGAAAATGTGGACTGTGAACGGGATTTCGGGTTGCAGGGTGCAGCGTGGTCAAACGGCGGGATGGGCCTTAATCTTCTTTTCGATTGTATCGGTCAGCCGTTCATGGAACCTGATGGAGGAGACCGCAAGAATCTCACGGGCTTTGGACATTTCCACGGCGGCTTCTTCCGGATCACCCTGATGGAGCAAGGCATCCGCAAGCAGGCTGTGCGAGAAGGCAACGATCTGACCCGATCCTGTGTCCACATATTTTTCAAGCCCGTCCCGTAGGGTCTTGACACCCGTTGCTTCGCCACATCTGGTCTCGGCCCATCCCACAAGTACGGCGGACCAGTGTTCCCAATACTTGAATTTCTTTCTTTTGCTGGTTTCGTACGCTTCCTTGGCAAATTCTAGACAGGGTGCGGGCTCACCGTAGGTACAGTAAATGGACGCGATAATGCTCAACGCGTAGCAGCGGGAGAATTCGCTGCGTTCGGCGCGGGTTTTGGCTATCGCCTGCTCCAGTTCCGAGCGCACCTTGTCATCTTCAGGGTCCTGCAGAGTGCGTGCCCAGCAGCGCATCACCATATCGACAATTTCCGTATCCGCTGGATAGAATCGGTTGATTTCGCTCAAGTCGCACTGGGCGCGATGTTCAAGTGCACGGTCCAGATGAGAAATCGCCTGGTCGAATTCGCCCCTAAGCAGCGAAGCCAAGCCGCTATTGTGTTCGCTTAAGGTGTGCAAAGCGGCATTGGGGTCATCGGCCAGCATGTCAGTCATTTGTTCGCAATACGGCCAGGCCGCATCGGGGCGGCCACCGATCAAGTGTTCACCTATGAGCTGGTGGAGGTTGGTAAAAGCCACTTCGTGATCGCCACTTTTCTCGTTAAGCGCGATCAGCTTTTCCAGATTTCTTGTGATGTCGGGCGAGCCCCAGCTGCGCATTTCAAGGGCGACGGCGAGAGACTGGCGCAATTTGATCTCGATCTGGTCGGACGTTTCGTGGTGCTCAAGCCTGTCGTGCGCCTCGATCGCGGCGCTCATCTGGGCAATTGCTTCGTTGCTGGCATAGTTGCGCAGGCTCAGCTTGGCAGCTTCGTGCCACCGATCCCGCGCAGCGTCGAATTGTTCCGCCTTTTTGTAGTGCAGCGCCAGAATTTCGGGCTGACGTGCGCAAAGGTTCGCAAAACGCGCTACCATGGTTTCGGCAATGCGGAGGTGAAGACTCCTTGCCTGTTGTGGTAAGATCGCCTCGTAGGCGACATCGCTGATCAGGGCATGGCGGAAAGAAAAACTGCTTTCGCCTCCTTCAAATTTCTCCACCATGGTCTGTGCGCGTGCGAGGTTTTGAAGCTCTGACAGGATTTCATCGACCGGTCGCCCAGCAACGGCGGCGACGAGATCACTCGTAAAGCCCTGTCCCAGAGCGGCACAAATTGAAATCGTGTCCGGTGCGACGCTCAGATGGTCGAGCCGGACCCGGAGCAGGTCCTTCAAGTTCGACGGGAATAGTGTTTCTTGTTTCAAATGGCCGTCCGGCCGGATTGAACCCGCGGAGCGGGCCAGCATACTCACCATTTCCTCAACAAAGAGCGGTACGCCTTCCGAACGGGTGATGATGGTTTCCATAAGCCCGTTCAGTGCCATTCCGTCGCTCATCAGTGCTTCGAGTAGCTGTGCTGTTTCGCGCGTGCCCAAACTGGGCAACGACAATGTGGTGACCTTGGGCAGGTTCGACCACCTTGGTGTGTATTCAGGGCGGTAGGTGCCCAGTACCATGACCCGCAGATTGCCGATTCGCTCCAGCAGGTTGTTGAGCAACTCTTCGGAAGAGGGATCGATCCATTGCAGGTCTTCGAAGAGGATAAAGACAGGTTTTTTGAGCGAGGCGCGTTCGACGTAGTTTTGCAGGATCTCAAAAGTGCGCGTTTTAATCTCTTCGGGCGCCACAGGCGGGCGTTGCTCCGGCGCACCGAAAGAAAGCAGGTTGGAAAACAGTGAGGTCACTTCGTCGGAGGCGTTGCCGCGCTCTTCCAGAAACGTTTTCAGTTTGGATTCACGCTCTTTGAGAGTGTCGTTTTCCTTAAGGCCTACAGCATTGATGATATGTGACTTTATTGGAAAGAACGAGCTGTTTTCATGGTAGGGTGAGCACTGGAAGCTGAGCCTCTGGCCCATGGGGAGAACGAGCGTTTGCTGTATTTCCTCTGCTAGACGCGACTTTCCGAGCCCCGCCTCGCCAGAGAGAAATATTGCCTGTCCTTCGCCACGGCAGGCGGCGTTCCAGCGTCTGCGCAGCAAGTTGAATTCGCCTTCACGTCCAATCAGGGGGGTTAGTGCGCCGTGCATCCGCTTCTCGAAGCGTAGCTCTGTCTTTCGAGATTCTATGACCAGCCAAACACTTACAGGGCGCGAAAATCCTTTCAATTGGTGTTTGCCGATCGAAGTGCAGCGGAAGTTGTACCCCAAAAGCCGCCGCGTTCGCCCAGATATGGCAATTTGCCCAGGATCGGCCAGCGCCTGAAGGCGGGCGGCGAGGTTGGGGATATCCCCCAGCACGAAACTGTCGACCTGTTGTGTGCCGTGCATAATGTCTTCGAGCAGAACATCGCCGGTCGCTATGCCAATGCGCACGGACAGTTTTTCTAGCGGGGGAACAGGGATCACGCTCACTTTTTCGATGATTGCAAGTGCCGTGAGCACTGCGCGCTCTGCATCATCTTCGTTGGCTACCGGGTGACCGAAGTAGGCAACCACCCCGTCACCGACGAATTGAGCGACATAGCCGAAATTCTCTTTGATCGCTTCGGCACAGAGGTTCTGAAAGGCCTTGAGCGAGTCTCGATACTGCTCGATCCCCAGTTCCTGCACGAGCCCTGTCGAGTTGACCAAATCAACGAACATGATCGTCATCTGACGCAGCTCGCCGATGGACCTTCGCGGCCGTTCTGTCGCGATTTCGAAGGCGGAGGCGGATTCCTGAAAACCGGCAACGTCGGGGTCTTCCCTCTCCTCCGGCAGCGCCCTCATCGCTTTGAGAAGTCGTTTGCTATCGCCAAGCGCGATGCCAAGGCTTGCGAAATCCTGCTCAGAAAGCTCTCCGATGACGTCTAAATCAATGGAATTGGCTTCCATCACGTCGAGGTATTTTTCCAACTTCAGAGATTCGAGCCATGACTTTAATGTAAGCATCGGCAACGGGCCCTTCACTTCTCTACGGTTCTGGCAGGCCGGTTAACGCGAAGCCAATTCCGGATTAATGAAGCCAACAAGAACTCGCGCCAAATGTCAAAGGATGTGCGCTGTTTGTGCCGGAAGCACAACTACTACTTGAAGGCGCAGTTGCCGAACGGGTTAGACGTCGGTCGAAAGAAGACGCGATCCGGGATTTGAAGATCAACGAACACGACATGGTAAAAGAAGTCCGCGAACGCGTGAGCCATGGCTACCGTATCCAGCACAGTCGCGGTCTTGGAACACGGTGCGGATTCAGCAAGATCTTCATGTTCAAACGCAATCCCGATCAAACGATAGGAGAGAAGATCACCGTAATGCTGTCCGGTGCGGTCAAGCGGGGCTGGGACTGAACCTGTTGTCAGTTGCGCAGAAGAGATCGGGGCCGGGTTGACACATATCGGCGTTAACCGACCGGAGTGGCCTCGTCGCTTGTCAGAGAGAGGAGGTATCCAGGCACTCACCCGGCACCCTTGCGCTTGAGACTATCACGTCCGGATAACCACCCAAAGTCAAAACAGACAAAATTTAAATAACTTCATTGAGTTAAACATGTAGAAGTCGGGCCTGATCTCAGTAGTGGTAACCGTGAGGTAACCACGCCGTGCTGCCCTTGACAGGCAAGCGACGGCTCATAGGTTAAGAGTACTATCAATTCACCAGCCGTGATGGCTGGGCCGCAATCATTGGGAGAAAATAGGACGACTCATCGTCCTTGACACACTCGATAGCAATGATCCTGATCTCGTTTGAGGTCAGTGTTTTGTCGCTTGGAGTGTACTCCTAAGCCAGAACATCGCGATCATTGCTTCGAACGGTTCCTTTAAAAGGAACGTATCGATGACGTGTTCGTCTTCTGCTCCCACGAGCAACCTGCCCAAACTTGATATCCCCGAACCTTTGATCAGCCTTGTGCGCCTGTTGGCACGCGAAGCGTGCGCGGACTGACTTTGCAACCAGTTGCAACGGCAAAGACCCGGAGGTTGATCATGGTTGATCTGCCAATTTCGGAGGAGTCCGCCTATCTCAGCGTGCGCGATGTCGCCGCGCTGTTTCGCATTAGCACCAAGACCGTTCGCCGCTGGATCAAATCCGGTGATCTACCTGCAACCCGGCTGGGCCGCGATTGGCGCATCGCGCGCTGTGATTTGCATGCCCTTGCCAAGCAACGCGGCAATCTGGCAGCGGCCCATGTTCTCTAAAGCCCTCACAAATCTCGGCTTTTCCGGCGTTCGGGAAAACGGGGCCATGGATTTTGGCTACAAATTCACACCTTTGTTTTCCCGAATGTCTGCAAGAGGGCCGCCGTGGGTCTGCCTGTCCTCGTTTGTCCCCTTTTGTCCCCAATTTCAAAACCGAAGTGGTTTATCATGACACATCACCAAGAGATCCAACCGCCAACAACGTTGGCCGAGGTTCTGGACGTTCTGAAGTCCAATCCTGACCCTAACAAAAAACGTCAACGCTCCAAACTGTCCGCGATTTCGCGCATCAGTACATACCTGAACCGTCCTCCGTCAGATATCCCGACGGACATTCCGCAACTGCGCAAATTTCTGGCATCGCTGCATCTTGCCGCCTGCGGGGTGAAGCCCAACACCCTCAGCACTACCAAAAGCGATCTGGCCAGTGCCCTGCGTGCGGTCGGGGTGTTGCAGGATTTTCAAGCCAAATCTGAACTGACCCCGGAGTGGGGCGCGTTTTTGACGACTGTGCAATCCACCCATCAGGTTTGGGGCTTGATGCGGTTTGCACGCTATTGCAGTGCCCGGTCGATCTCGCCCAAGGACATTGGTGGCGAAGTGGTTCAGGCGTTTCTGACGGTCCTCGACGCTGTGCTGCTGAAGAATGAACCGGCCAGTTACATTCAGTCCATGATCGATACATGGAACCGCGTGATTGACAAACACGGTCTCGATCTTCCCCGGCTGGACCGCTTGTCGTCGGACTGCTATGTGACCCGCCCGCTGACGGACTACCCGGAAAGCCTGCAAGCAGAGATCAAAGCCTATATCGACCGCTTGGCGCAACGCGATTTGTTCAGCGATGACGGGCCTGACAAACCGTTGAGTGAGACCAGCCTGCGCAATACCGAAGCCCGTCTGCGGCAGATGTTGGACGCGCTGGTAACCTCGGGGCAAAGCCCGGAAAAGTTTACCAGCCTTTCTGTGGTGGTTACGGCGAACAATCTCAAAACAGCCTTCCGGACGATCATAGACCGGCGTGGGAGCGACGGTCTGCCGACCGGGCTGAGCAATGTTGCATCAACGTGTATCGCCATTGCACGGCACCACCTAAACGCACCCGAAGACGCCATCAAGGCGCTCAAAGACATTCACAAGAAAGTCGCAGCGACCGCTCGTGGTATGAGCAACAAGAATGCGGAACGCCTTGCGCAGTTCAATGATTGGGAGAACGTGGCCTTGTTGTTGAGCCTGCCGGACACGCTGATGGCACGGGCGGATGACAATCCGACTCGTCGCGACAGCGCATTGGCGGCGATGCATGCGGCGGCACTGACGATCCTCCTGAGCTGTCCCATGCGCGTTAAAAATCTCGCGAACCTTGATTTGGACAAGCATTTGATCCCTGCCCGCTCGGGGACGCACACCTATTATTCCATCCGCATCGAAGGGATCGAGGTAAAGAATGGGGAGCCTATTGAGGTCAAACTGAACACCCGCAGTTCCAAACTTCTGCACCGCTATATCATGCAATTCCGTCCGCAGGTGTCGCAAGCGGGTGGGCACGCTCTGTTCCCCCGCAGCAGTGACGGAAAGCCCCGGTCGCCCGCAAACTTTGGCGGTGATCTGACCCGTCGTATCTTTCGTGAGACCGGGTTGAAGGTTCACCCACATCTGTTCCGCCACATCGCGGCCAAGCTCTATCTAGAAGAACGCCCCGGCGACTTCGAGACCGTCCGCCGCCTGCTCAAGCACAAGCGGCTCCAAACGACGATGGATTTCTACGCATCGCTCGGCAACCAATGGGCACACGACCACTATGATGAGGTGGTTCTTTCGAAGTTCCGGGGGACGTCCGATGACTAACCCGATTCCTCTTGTTCTTCTTTATCAAAATTGGCCCCAGGCGGATAAAACCGCCTGGGAGGCCATGTTCGTAGAAGGTGACATCTTTGACGGTACAGGCCCCTGAGCGAGCTGGTCCGAAGGCAGCCGCACCAAACGACGCCAGAGCTACGGATACTGGCTGTCATGGATAAAGCGTCATCAGCCTTCCCTTTTGGATCGATCCCCGGCAGATCGCATTACCAAAGATGCCGTGCGGAGATATCTGGAAGAAGCGGAAGCGCGCGTAGGCCTCATGACCCGCAAGAACATGATTTGTGATCTGTATGTGCTTGTAAAGGCGATGGACCCGTCAGGAGATTGGGACTGGCTAAACAAACTGTCTAACCGTCTGGTACATCTGGCAGATCGCAAAAGCCTGCCGAAAGCGGTTCCGATATTGGCAGGTGACGCTCTGACCAAAAGCTTGCAATGGCTCCAAGATGTGGAGAGTGATCCGTCTCTCAGTGACCTGAAGCGCGCAATCCACTTTCGGGCAGGCCTGATGATCGCCTTTCTGATCTTGCGGCCCGTACGTCGTCGCGCGTTGCTAGCGCTGACAACGGACCAGCATCTGCGCAAAAACGCCGAAGGGTTCTAGGTTCACCTTTCGGCGGAAGACACCAAAGACAAAAAAGCGCGGTGGTTTCCTCTGCCTAAGTTTCTGGTGCAACCGATGAAGTCTTATTTGGATGTCCATCGCCCGATCTTGCTCGGACCCAAGACATCCAATGCTCTGTGGATCAGCCAATATGGAGATCCGATCACCCCGGACGGCCTGTCTCGTGAGTTGCCGAAAGTGGCGTAACGCATGCTGGGCGTTGAGTTGCGCACACACAAGTTTCGGCACATTGCAGCGACCACCATCGCCGAGAAAGACCCGGAACATGTCAACATCATCCGGGATATCCTCGGGCACGCCACGCTGGACATGTCTCAGAAGCACTACAATCGTGCCAATGGTCTGTCTGCCAGTGACGACTACCAATCTCTCCTGCAGGCAAAGATGAAGACCTTGGGTCGCAAACGATAGGGTTTTGCGCCCGAAAGCCGCTTGTCAGTTCGGTCAACTACCTATGCCCGAAGCATTTTTCATTGCAACGAGTTGCAATCGAAAGTGGAAGACACAGCCCGATCTATGCCTATTATGGGTTGGGCCAACTTGTTTCTCAGTCCGAAAGGCCCAACCCATGCGCGCCTCCATCTACGCTCGCTACTCCACTGATCTTCAAAGTGATGCCTCCATTGAGGACCAGCATCGGCTCTGCCTCCGTCTAATCAATGGTAACGGGTGGCAGGAGGCCAAGACCTATTCCGACCGGGGACTGAGCGGAGCGTCACACCTGCGCCCCGGCTATCAGCGTCTTTTGGAAGGTGCGCGATGCAATGTGTTCGATGTTGTCGTGGCTGAAGGTCTCGACCGCATCAGCCGCGATCAGGAGCACATCGCGGCCTTCTTTAAGCAGATGCGGTTTCAGGGCATCCCGATTGTCACCGTGGCTGAAGGTGAGATTTCCGAACTGCATATCGGCCTCAAAGGCACCATGAGAAGCCTGTTTTTGAAAGACCTCGCACAAAAAACCCACCGTGGGCTTGAGGGACGTGTGCGCAAAGGTAAATCAGCCGGTGGTGTCACCTACGGCTACGATGTTGTTCGGGACGTTGGGGCAGATGGGTCTATCACCACAGGGGATCGCCGGATCAATGAATGCCAATCCCAAATCGTTCGTCGTATCTTTCAGGATTACAGCCATGGGATGAGCCCACGTGCCATCGCCACCAATCTGAACGAAGAAGGCATTCCCGGACCTCGTAGTACATGGGGCGCATCGACCATCTATGGCAACCACCAACGCGGCACCGGTATTCTTAACAACGAACTCTATATCGGGCGGCTGGTTTGGAACCGGCAGCGTTTCGTCAAAGACCCAAACACCGGTAAGCGACAAGCACGCCCAAACCCAACGGAGGAATGGGTGATTGAAGACGTGCCCGATCTACGGATCATTTCCGATGACCTGTGGAATGCCGTGAAGGCACGGCAGGAAAAGACGCGCAACGCCGCGATCAGCGATAGCATCAGGAGGCTGGGCCGCACCAAGCGGGCACGGCATCTGTTTTCCGGCATGCTGACCTGTGGGTGTTGTGGCGGCGGTGTCATCCAAGTCGGCAAACACTACTACGGGTGTTCCACCCAACGGAACAAAGGCACCTGCGACAACCGGTTGACGATCAAACGTTCGGAATTGGAGGACCGTGTTCTCTCCGGCCTCAAGGAACAGATGCTGCACCCCGATCTGATTGCAGAATTCACCAAAGCCTATCAAGAGGAATACAACCGCCTTGCCGGGTCCATTCAACAGGAGAGGGGTAAAGCCGAACGCGATCTGGCTCAGGTAGAGAGTAAGATCGCCAATCTCATCGACGCTATCACTGACGGGATGTTCCACTCCAGCATGAAGGAAAAGCTGACAGCGTTAGAGGCACGCAAATCCGAACTCCAAGACAACATTAATTCGGCGTCGGATGACCCCCCAGTTATGCTGCACCCCGGTTTGTCCAACGTGTACCGAGAACAAGTCACCAACTTGACCACAGCGCTGCGCGATCCCTCTTCCCAGGCTGAAGCGACATCTATCATTCGCGGTCTGCTGAATGAGATACGATTGGTCCCGGAAAAAGGGGAATATACGATTGAACTTGTTGGGGAACTGGCGGGTTTGCTTGCGTTGGGTGTGTCCCAGAATGAACAAAGCCGCCCTGAGGCGGCTTGTTCGGTAGTTTGTTCGACCCAAGTGGTTGCGGGAGCAGGATTTGAACCTGCGACCTTCAGGTTATGAGCCTGACGAGCTACCGGGCTGCTCCATCCCGCGACACTTTAAGTGAC
>NZ_JBQFXC010000022.1:0-12608 GCF_056540645.1 Ruegeria sp. AM5
CAGAGAGATCGCGGTTGCTTGTAAACCCGGCGCGCTGATTGTCGATGTTGGCTCAGTTAAAGTAATTCCCGCAGAAATCATGCGGCGGCTGATGCCGAACCATGTAGACATCGTCGCAACCCACCCCTTGTTTGGTCCTCAAAGTGCCGCGACAGGTATTGAGGGTCTAAAGATCGCGGTCTGCCCCATTCAGGGAAACCGGCATACAAGGCTGGCTGCGTTTTTACGCAAAGCGCTCGGACTGACCGTCATCATGACAACACCAGAAGATCACGACCAAGAAGCAGCAGTTGTCCAGGGACTCACGCACCTCATTGCCAAAGTGCTACTGAGAATGGGACCGCTGCCAACGCGCATGACAACGAAAAGCTTTGACTTGTTATCTGAAGCGATTTCCATGGTTCAACACGATGCGCCAGAAGTATTCGAAGCGATTGAGAAGGCCAATCCTTACGCCGAGACCGTGCGACGACAGTTTTTCGATTTGGCCGCAAGTTTGAGTGTCGAGCTGGATACAGCATCGACGACGCTACCGCACACCGAAAACGGAAATTGATGGAGCAGCATCGAAGGGCAGGTTTGTCCGCGTCTTATCAGTTCATGCCGCGTGCAGCGAACGTCGATCCTTATCAGACCGGCCCTTGGCGCAGATCGCGGCGAAGGTGCCAGGAGAGTCCGAAAGGGCTCAATGCTGCGCGTTCAACGAAGGTCAGCTTGACGAAGCAAAGCGCCAATACGTTTGCCAGACGAAATTTGAACATAGGCGCGAAGCCATCCTCATGCTAATTTTAGAGAGGATTTGTAGGGCGGGAAGCTGTTGGATCGCCAGCACACAAAAGAGATTGACCGTGTCTTAAGCGGGTTCGATACAGGGAGAGACCGGCTTGTCGCGGACAGCTGGCAGCGCTGCGTTGAAACCTATGGTATGGATCCCTCACGGCAGGAACCCGCGCATATCCTGCCTGACACCAAATTCCGTGAACATCTGGAGCAATCGGAACGTCTGATCACAACAGCGCGCTCGGGGCTGCAATCTTTGTTTGCGCAGGTTGCAGGGCAGAACTACGTCCTGCTGCTTGCCGATGCGGATGGCGTCTGCGTCGATTTCTTTGGCGACCGGAACTTTGAGGACGAACTCAGAACTGCCGGTCTTCATCTGGGATTCAAGTGGACGGAAGAGTTGGCAGGAACGAACGGGGTAGGGTCGTGCATCGTTACAGGTCAGCCGGTGACGATCCATCAGGGGGATCATTTTTCGATCACGCATACGCCGCTGTCTTGTACGGCAGCGCCTATTTTCGATACCAAAGGTGGTCTTGCGGCTGTTCTGGATGTTTCGTTGTTGCGTGGCCCTTCGCCTAAGGCGTCGCAGAATCTGGCCATGACATTGGTGACGAATTCCGCCCGTCGCGTCGAGATGGCAAACCTGATGGCATCGACCAGGCGCGATTGGGTCCTGCGCTTTTCAGCTAGCCCCGAATTTCTTGAGGTCGATCCTGAAGCGGCGGTTGCAGTGGACGGAAGCGGCAAGATCATTGGTATGACCTCGGGGGCCCGACGCGCACTGGACCCGGACGGTTCGGGCCACCTGATCGGGTCGCAATTGCAGGACTGGCTTGAAATCAGTGTTGATGACATGCCCGAATTCATGCGCGGCAGGCCCTCAGAAGACCGGGTATTGCGCCTCAAGGACGGGCGCGCGCTCTATGGTCATGCCGTTGCGCCACAGACGTCGCAGATGACAGCGGCCCTGCGCAAGCGAGAACAGGTTCTGCCCGGAGCCCTTGGCAGTTTTGCTGGGCCGGATGCGGACCTTCAGCAGCTTTTGAACAATGCTGCACGTCTTGCACCGACCAGCCTGCCGCTTTTGCTGACTGGTGAAAGCGGCACGGGCAAGACCAAACTGGCGCGTGCGATCCACATGGCCGATCCTGCGAGACAGGATTTCCACACAGTGATCTGCTGCGATACCGAGACATTCGATTTCTGCCAAACCATCGACCCCGGCACGCTGTACCTGCGCGGTGTTGAAGACCTGAGCGAGCCTGCACAGGCCTCTCTTTTAGCAGTGCTTGAGCGGCGGGCTGATCTGAGGATCATTGCCTCATGTCGGCAGCCCCCGGCGGGATTGCAGGGCGGTCTGCGTGAAGATCTGCTGCACCGGATTGCGGGGGCCACATTTTCTCTGCCGCCTTTGCGCCACCGAGCGGATCTGGATTGGCTAATTGATCGCCTGCTTCGACGGTTTGCAAGCCATGATATTCACCTGTCGACAGTCGCGCGCGCCGATCTGAAATCACGACTATGGAGCGGCAATATTCGTGAACTGGAACATCTGCTGCACAGCGCGGTCGCCCTGTGTCAGGACAACATCATCGACTTGACGGATTTGCCAGCCCCGGCGCTCGCCCCTGCGCAAAAGCTGGACTCAGATGATCTGGAAGCACTGCTGCGTGCTTGCGATTGGAATATGTCTCAAGTGGCGCGACGCCTTGGCGTGAACCGGTCGACAATCCTGCGCCGTGTGCGAAAGGCCGGGCTTATTCCACCTGCATAAACGCACATGCCTTCGTGTTGCGCCCTTGTTGCGCGCGCAACAAGTCTTGGGTTTTTTGGCCGAAGTCAAGCGTTGAGCCGCCAAATCGACTTGCCCGAAGGGACGCGGATTTGTCAGCCTTTTGCTCCGTGGAGATAGGGAGGATGACATGCTCGACACAACACTCTCGGATCAGGTGCAGGGGTTCCTGGATGACTTCGGTGCGGCTTTATCCCAAGGCGATATCGATGCCGCCTGCGATATGTTCCAGGACGATTGCTATTGGCGCGATCTGGTCAGCTTTACCTGGAATATCAAAACGGTCGAAGGCAAGGCGCAGGTGGCAGATATGCTCGCGCACCAGTTGGCCACAACAAAGCCGAGCGGTTGGAAAATAGCTGAAAGTGAAGTGCCCACTGAAGATGGCGGAATAACCACCGCATGGATCAAGTTCGAAACCGAAGTGGCACGCGGCTTTGGGTTAATCCGCCTCAAGGATGGCAAGATATGGACCTTGCTGACCACGATGGTCGAGCTGAAAGGTCATGAAGAGCCCAAAGGGTTCAACCGCCCACTTGGGGCCAAGCATGGTGCGGGTAAACACAGGACCACATGGGCGGAAGAACGGGCCCAAGAAGAGGCTGAACTGGGTTACAAAACACAGCCCTACTGCGTCATCATCGGCGGTGGTCAGGGTGGGATCGCCATGGGCGCGCGGCTGCGACAGCTCGGCGTCCCGACAATCATCGTTGAACGGAATGACCGGCCTGGCGACAGTTGGCGCAATCGCTACAAATCCCTCTGCCTGCATGATCCGGTCTGGTATGACCATCTGCCTTACATCAAGTTCCCGGAAAACTGGCCCGTCTTCTCGCCCAAGGACAAGATCGGTGACTGGCTTGAGATGTACACCAAGGTGATGGAGCTGAACTATTGGACGCGAACGACGGCCAAATCCGCCACGTTTGATGAAGACAAGGGCGAGTGGACCATCACGGTGGACCGGGACGGCGAAGAGGTTGTACTGCGGCCCAAGCATTTGATCATGGCGACCGGGATGTCCGGCAAGAAACGCATGCCTGATTTTCCGGGTATGGATGTTTTCAAAGGCGAGCAGGTGCATTCCTCGGAACATGAAGGTCCCGACAAATGGGCCGGTAAGAAGGTCGTTGTGGTGGGGTCCAACAACTCGGCCCACGACATCTGCGCGGCGCTTTGGGAAAACGATGCCGATGTAACAATGGTGCAGCGGTCATCAACACATATCGTCCGCTCGGACACCCTCATGGAAATCGGACTGGGCGATCTCTATTCTGAACGTGCGGTGCGTTCTGGTATGACAACCGAAAAGGCCGATCTGATTTTTGCATCGCTGCCCTATCGCATTCTGCACGAATTCCAGATTCCGGCCTATGCCGCGATGAAAGAACAGGACAAAGAGTTCTATGATGGGTTGGAAAAGGCCGGGTTCTGGCTGGATTGGGGCGACGACGACAGCGGGCTGTTCATGAAATACCTGCGCCGCGGATCAGGCTATTACATCGACATTGGGGCCAGCCAGTTGATCATTGATGGTGAGATCAAGCTGAAACGCGGTCAGGTCACTGCGCTTGATGAAACCGGAGTTATCCTTGATGACGGAACGCATCTGGATGCTGATCTGGTGGTCTATGCGACCGGGTATAATTCGATGAACGGCTGGGTTGCTGACCTGATGGGTCAGGACATGGCGGATCGGCTTGGGAAGTGTTGGGGTCTGGGCTCTGACACAACCAAGGACCCGGGGCCTTGGGAAGGCGAGCAACGCAATATGTGGAAGCCGACACAGCTTCCAAACCTCTGGATGCATGGTGGTAACCTGCATCAGTCCCGACATTATTCACAATTCCTTTCGCTGCAAATAAAGGCCCGAATGGAGGGTGTACCAACGCCGGTCTACGGCATGCAAGAAGTGCATCACCTCAGTTAAAGCATGTGCCGCGACCGAGAAGCAGACTTTCAATTTATTCGACTGAAAGTCTGCTTTGGCCGCATCTTGCCAGTTCGTGCGCCACGCCGCGAAAGGCGCTCCTTCCCGAAGCCGTCGTTCATGGATCTCGCGGCGAATGTGCCGGGAGAGCCCAAAGCGGGCGTGCTCGCGCGGTGTCTATCTCACCAAGTGTTTGACTGCTTTCGCTCTAAGTTTTGGCCCCGCCAAAAGGCACGGTCTTAAGTCCGGTGACTGCTCCACGTCGCGAGCGGTTGCGGTGCCATGCGTCGTAAAGTGTAGTGTCGAGAGGAAAATATGTTCAGAAAGAAGGTCTTTTCGTGCGAGCATTGTCATCAAATGATCGCTTGAAATCAGGCTAGGGTTAAAATGAACGGCGCTCAATCACTCGTAAAAACCCTTTTGAACAATGGCGTGGATACAGTCTTCGCAAATCCCGGCACCTCTGAAATGCACTTTGTCGCTGCCTTGGATGAACACCCGGAGATGAATTGCGTTCTTTGCCTGTTCGAAGGAGGAACGACAGGGGCGGCGGACGGATATTTTCGCATGAAACGTGATGTTGCGGGCACGCTGCTGCATCTTGCACCAGGCTTTGGCAACGCATTTGCTAATCTGCACAATGCCAGAAAAGCAGGGTCCGGGATCGTTAACATCGTGGGCGATCATGCAACGCAACATCTGCGCTACGAAAGCCCTTTGAAGGGAGACATCCTCGGTGTCAGCCAAGCGGTCAGTCAGTGGACGCGAGTATCGTCTAATGCCACCGACGTAGCTAGGGATGGAGCGGCAGGGGTTCAAGCAGCCCGCGCGCAAAACGGCCAGATCGCGACCCTTGTCCTGCCTGCCGACACAGCTTGGAACGAAGCGAACGCAGCGGCAAACCGTTTGGACAACAGAGAAAGACTCCATCGACCGTCAATAGGCGAGATAGAGGCCGCGGCAGCCCGTCTTGTAACGCCGAACGCCGCGCTGATGATTGGCGGATCAGCCCTGTTTGGACCACAGCGTGAACTAGCGGGACAAATTGCTGCCGCGACGGGGTGCCGGTTGTTGGCCGATACTCTGATACCGCGCATTTCCAAAGGCGCAGGAACAGCAAAGCTAGATCAACTGGTCTATCCGATATCGCCCAAGATCGCTCAGCTTGATGCAACGTCTTCGATCACTCTGCTTGGCACAGACAGGCCAGTCGCCTTTTTTGCTTATCCCGGGAAACCAAGCGTACCCGAACCTCCGTATTGCCCCATTACCGACTTATGTACGCCCACAGATGATATCGAGTGGACGCTGCGAGCGCTCGCCGACGCGGTCGGGGTCACAAGCAAAACGGTGGCAGAAACCCATCCGCTCGATCTGCCGGACATTCCCAGCGGGCAGTTGACCCTCGAAAAAGTTGGTTTGGCGTTGGCAGCACTGATCCCGGAAAACGCGACCATCTGTAATGAGTCCGTGACGTCCGGGTTTCACGTCATTCCACCGACAGCCACCGCTCGACCGCATGACCTACTCGCAGGCACCGGCGGCGCGATTGGGTTGTGTTTGCCTTGTGCGACGGGTGCGGCTATCGCCTGCCCCGACCGAAAAGTCATCGCACTAACCGGCGACGGGTCCGCCATGTATACTCTTCAATCATTGTGGACTATGGCCCGCGAAAATCTGGACGTGACAATCGTTGTGTTTGCGAACCGCGGTTATCAAATCCTGCGCGATGAACTCACAAATGTCGGTGTGGCGAGCTATGGTCAGAATGCTCAAGCTATGTTTGACGTGGATAACCCGACACTGGACTGGGTATCTCTGGCGAAGGGCCATGGTGTTCCGGGGACACGCGCAGATGACATGGACAGCTTTGCGAAGGCGCTCTCTGCCGGTCTCTCCAGCGACGGGCCATCTCTGATCGAAGTTGTGTGTCCCACGCCAGTATGAGTATTGTAACACGGAACCTGAAGAGCAGATGAGACTAGGGGTGCAAATTGCGGATCAGTTTAATGTGATACTGTGAAATGACTTTGCGATGGACCGAACGGCGGTCAAATTACCGCTTTCTACACAATGCAGTCAATCACACACCACACAGCGAACGACTGGAACGAGCCCATTCCTCCCACAAACGCGTGTCGCGGCGAAAGACTGCATTGAAACACGCCGCCTCCCCAAAAAAGGCCGCCGTCCATATTGACGCGACTCGTTTGAATGCCTATTTGACCGTCTCGTCTGAGGCGTAGCGCCTCGCATTATGGAGATTTTATGAAAGAGTCCCGGGCCTAACGCCCGTTCCTGGCGAAACAAATTCAGGAACACCAACATTGATAGGCACACTCAAGCGCAACGCTGAGTGCCCTGTTTCTGTACTTTCGTAAAATCGAGACATCCCAATGAACATCTCAAAGCACGAGCAACGTGTTTTGCATGAACTCGCCCTTGGCGGGTCCATCCAATTTGAACACCAGCCGAACGGCAAAGTACATGATGTCACCTGCTATACGCGCAGCGGTCATGTGTTGTCTGACTGCACCCTCAATATCTTTCAGCGCCTTCTTAAAAAGCGCCTGATCCGCTCGAAAAACGGTGCCCCCTATCGCGCGTCTGCGCTGGGGATCAAATCCGTACGAGCCCAAATGAATCAACGATAGGAGAACACTATGAAACAAACAGACATCAACGCCATTCTGGGCATCCACCGACAGGCCTTTGGTCAAGCGGATGGAGAAGCTGAGGGAGAGGCGATTGCACAGCTTGCCAAAGCCTTTCTCGACAATCCAGACACAATCTCGATCAGTGTTGAACGAGAGGGGAAACTAGCGGGCAACGTGCTGTTCACGCCATTTGTCTTTACGGACCACCGCGACACCAAATGCTACCTTCTGGCCCCGTGCGGCGTGTCACCACACCATCAGGGTACAGGTGTCGGGAAAGAATTGATGGAGACCAGCATCGGGCACCTAAAGTCTATTGGGGCTGACGCCGTGTTCGTGTTGGGTGTCCCGACCTTCTATCCCCGCTACGGGTTTGTCCCAACCGACAAGCCTACGCCTTACCCCGATCTGTTGACGGCACCCGAGGCATGGATGGCGCTTGAGTTGACTGAAGGCACCGTCGGGAAACTGAGCGGTAAAACGCAGGCGATCCCGCAGTTCATGGATGCGCATTGGTGGGATACGTCGCAGCACGACTGATCGAATAGCGTATACTCAACGCAAAAACTGAACCAGACATTCGCCTCGATTGGAGAATGTCTGGTTTGGTCCGCTATTCAGCCACTGCCGCGACCGAGGCGATCCATGCATTTGGCACAAAGGCATCATCCAACGCGGTTTCCGCCACATGGTTCGTATAGTTCGACAGGGTTTTCAACGCTGTGCCGAGGATGACTTCCAGCATAGATCGGCGTGTGTAACCAGCCGTCAGAAACGCCTCGACCTGTGCGTCGCTGGGCCAGCCTCGGCTTTCGTTGATCACGATGGCGAATTTGCGCAGCGCTTCCAATTTGGGGTCGGCGATAGGGCTGCCATCGCGTAACGCTGCGATCACGTCTTCGGGGACACCGGCCATCTGTGAAAGAGTGGTATGGGCGGCCATGCAGTACTTGCACCCGTTCAACCGGTTGTTAGTCATAAGGATGATCTGGCGCTCAGTCTCTGACAGGCTGGTCTTTCCAAAGATGCTGGAAAGTGTCGTATAGCCTTCCAAAATTGCGGGCGCTTCGGCCATGGCCGCATAAAGGTTGGGTACAAAACCATATCCTTTCAGCGATGCTTCCAGAATTGGTTTCGCGGCATCAGGGGCTGAGGCGATTGTATATGTCTCAAAATCAGTCATGTCTGGTTTCCTTTGGGAAGAGTTTTCGACACACGCGAATTGTCATTGCGGACAGGGTGTCTTGGAGAAATGCCGGCCTTTTGGGGAGGGGAGAGGCAGCGGTGGCTCCGACCGGCAAAAGCCACCAAATTCCTCGATCAAAGGCTGCCGACAGGCGTGTGGTGGATGTCTGCCCACTTGGCATGGGCGCTTTGGATCACGGTCTCTTTGTCCTCAAGGTACTTCTTGAAGATTTCCTCATTCACAAAGAGATAGAGCTTGTCGTCCACGATATCGGCATACCGAACATCGCCATCAAGCTTCTTGCCTACATAGACGCCAAAGGCGCAGAACCCGCCGAATTGAGGCAGATGTGCCGTCGGATCCGCCTCGAATGTGGCTTTCGCTGCCTGCGACGCAAAATAGTAGTCCACTCCATCATGGGCCGATGTAAAAGTGGCGTTGCCCATTTCGGGTATTTCGGCTTCAAACATCGATACAGGATCGACGCCATGCATGCCGAGGGGCTGCCCAGTCAAGGTAAGACTGTTCGAAACGTTGTATTCATCGTCAGCCAATGCCGCCGCCGCCAGGGCGAGAGTCAACGCTGTTGTAAGCGCGGGAAATGTAAAGATGCGTGTCATGATATGTCCTTTCAGGATGCTAGGTTCAAATTTGAAGATCGATTTGGGTCAGGCCGATTGGCCAATGCGCTCAACCGCGTCGTCGGTCCACCAGACGCCGTTGGCGACCATGCGGAAGTTGATGATGGCGGCGAGATACCCGTCACCTTCAGGCACCTTGGCCCCGGCTGTGGCATCGCGAACGACAGCGACTTCGTAGCCCAGCTCCAGCAGCTCGTAGAGATGCGCCTGCGTACACAGGTTCGCCGACATCCCCGCGAGGATCACCTTGTCGATCTTGCGTTTACGCAATTGCAGGTTCAGGTCATTCTGAGCAGGGCTGTAAACCTTGTGTGGCGAGCAAATGATGGTTTCGCCATCCTCGATGTACTTCTTGTATTGCGGCATCCAGTCGGCACCTGAGCCCTCGAAGTTGTCCAAATTGAGCGGTCCCAGGCGGTCAAACATGCCGATGCTGTGCATCGTCGCTTCCAGAGTGCCCTCGAACTCCCACTTGTGGTCATGTGGGTAGTAATAGTGGGGCGAGATGAAGACCGGCATCCCCGCAGCCTTGGCGGCAATGAAAAGCCGTTCGATATTGTCGACCGTGCCCTGTTCGGTCACGCTTTCGCCAACGACGCCCCACGTCACACCGTCCTCTGACAAAAAATCAATCTGGGGGTCGGTCACCACAAGCGCAGTACGCCCCGGCTCGATGGTCATGTCGATTTGGGGAAGGCCTGGATTTTCCGGGTCAGCATAGTAGGCGCGTGCTTCGCCGGTCGCGGCAAGGGCCTGCCCGCCAGCCACTATTGTTGTACCTGCCGCGGCCGCACCGGCGGCTTGTTGCAAGAGTCGCCGGCGCGCCATATCAACGCGTTCGGGCGTGACGTCGCAAGCGCAGCTTGCTCCATGTTTGTGGTCATGATTGCTCATTGCAAATTTCCTTTGTCTGAGAGGGGCAAATGGGTTTGCTTTACTCGGCGGCGCCCCAGGTGGATCTGACAAAGAAGAAGCTATGCACCACATCGATTGAGGTATCGGCCCGCCCTGCCAAGGTTTTGGCCGAACCTGCCATGTGGTCTTGAGGTGTGTGCCTAGTCGGAGGTCGCTTGCTGCCTGAATCGTGCCGGAGCCTGGCCAACCCAGCGCTTGAAGGCGCGGCTGAACGTGCTCTGTTCCGAAAACCCGGTCATAAAGGCGATCTCGGCTATGGAAGCCTTACCGTCACGGAGCAGGTCACGAGCAAGTGCAACTTGTGCCTGACCAAGAACGTCGCGATAGGTCAGCCCTTCCTCGGCCAACCTGCGGTAAAGCGTGCGCTCGCTCATTCCCATCTCTTGTGCGACATGCGCTGCTTGCGGCGCGCCGTTACTCAGGGCCGGTGTAAGCCGGTGGACAATTGCTTGGCTCAGTGAGGTGTCGTCATCGCGAGAGTTGAACTCCTCATCCAGGTGCTTCGTCATGAAATCTGACAACCCCGGATCGCCAAGACGATTTTCGCTTTCCAGCATAGCAGGGCGCATAGCAATGGCGTTGTGGGCGCTCCCAAATCGAACCGGGCACCCGAAATATTCGGCGTAACGCTCTGGTTCTTGTCTGCATGGATGCTGAAACGAGACATATGCGAGCGACAACCCATCACCCACAAACCGATGCATGTTCCTCGCAAAGGCCGCAAGCGCGCATTCGTTGCGCAGCTCCAAGGCAGCGCGATGTGATGTTTGTCCCTCAAAAATCCAAAGGACCGGATCGCTGGTTTCATCAAGTCTGTAAACTGCGGTGTCCGTGACGAGACGAAAATAGCGCTCGATCCGTTGCAATGATTGCCGCAAGGTCGGAGCTGTCTTAACGGCCAGGCCAAGTACGCCGAGATCATCGGTCGCAATCGCGTTTGCATAGGCCTCAACCAACGCGGCCTCGTCCGCTTGTTGCGCACGAATCCAATCTATCAAATCGAAATACGCATCATCCGCCAATTGGCCGTCTTGAGCTTCTGGCAAACGCAGCACGACAGCGCCATTCGAAATCAGGGCGCCATCGTCGTTCAGCGTCATCCCGGCGGCGTTGGCCATCGCGCGGGCGAATGCGTAAGTTACACTTGCCATACAGTGAGATTAGCACTGGAAAGCTCTTTCACACCAGATCGTCCAACCCTGTGATAGGTATAATAAATAGAGACAGCCTCGATCTTCGGGCGCTTGAGGATCAATGCGCCAAACTGATAAAACTCGTCATCAGGTTTTCTGAGCGGTATCGTCCGAAAGCGTGCGGAAGCATGCAGTCATAGAGGTCATGGTAGATGGGCGAAATTTTTATATCTGTGCTGCTGCCGCTCGCAGTTGTTGTCATCATGTTCTGCCTTGGCCTCGGACTCACAGCGGCTGACTTTCAACGCATCGGACGACGTCCACGGGCCTTTTGCGTCGGGGCTCTCAACCAGATCATTTTGCTGCCTTGCATCGCTTTGATAGTGACCTTTATCTTTGGGATTTCCGCCGAGACAGCCGTTGGCATTATGATTTTAGCGGCCTGTCCGGGCGGGGCGATCAGTAACATCGTAACCAAGCTTTCGAATTGGGATGTTGCTTTGTCCGTTACTCTTACAGCAGTCTTCAGTCTGACTTGTGTCGTTACCGTACCGCTTATCCTGGGGTTTTCGATGCAGATGTTCATGGGGGCAACTGCGCCCGCTATCGACATCTCTTCGACGGCTTTAGCGATGTTTTTTTTAACAGCTTCTCCAATCCTAGTCGGGGTGACCGCGCGGTCATTGGCGCCGCGGATTGTAGCCGCGGTCGAACCAGTCTTTAGCAAGGTCTCTATGCTACTTTTTGCGATGGTCATCGGAGGCGCGATCATTTCAAACTGGGTGGTGGTCGCGGATAACTACCTTAGGCTTGGACCCGCACTTTTTGTTGTAGGTGCGTCACTCACGTTTATTGGCATCATGAGTTCAGGGATGCTCGGATGCACAGACATCGAGGCGAAGACGATTTCAATTGAGACCGGCGTTCAAAACGGAGCTTTGGGAATCGCAATTGCCACTTTGCTGTTGCCTAACACCAATGGGTTAAGCGAATATGCCATACCATCCGCAATTTATAGCGTGGTCTGGATCGTAACAATGTTGCCTGTCTTCGCCCTACTTGCGCGAAGAAGCCCAATTTCATGATCCTGACGCCTATTCTCTAGCTTTGGTTATGCGCTGAGCCAAGTCCCTTCGTTTCCATGCCAGAGCGCCGTCTGGTCAAAGAGCGATCAAGGAGCTCCAAAGCCCGTTGTGGAACGGCCGCTTTGGCGATTTTCCCTGTTGAAGGGAAGAGCTGTTGCTGCCAGTGCGGTGGATCCTGCGTCAGCGAAGGTGTAGACGCCAAGGTCAGTTTTGTCCGCAAGTCGGAATTGCAAAGTCTTGGATTAAGTGTCCGGATTGGGCTGGACCTGCCAAACATGCAAGCCGCGGAGAATGGCCGCATCGAGCCCACTTTGGCCGATGCCGCGCGTTGCCCGAACTACAGAAATGCGCAGAACGCGGACTTTGCAAAATTCGAAGAACGATCATTGCGAGTCTTTGCCGAGAGCTTTTGGAGCAGCAGTTATGAGGAACCGGCTGGACAGGCTATTGATCATAACTTGCTGTTCTGTCGAAATCTCGCGCCAG
>NZ_JBQFXC010000023.1:0-8815 GCF_056540645.1 Ruegeria sp. AM5
CTCATCTCCACTCCTTGGCGGTTACGATGAGCCAGAAACCCTCTCTTATCAAATCGACCTAAACTGTCCCATGGGCGCTGACGTCAGACAACTCAGAGGTTCAAATCCTACTCTCGAAAACAAAAACACAGTGCAAAAACAAATGTTTACGCGCCGTCTCAGGGCGGTGTTCTTATTTGCGCCAACACTTCTGGAAGCACTGTGGAAGCAACGAGAGGAAACTTCTTTTCGTAACTAGCCACTCACCCCCTCAGCTCTTTTTTGCCAACTTCTGTGCTTCGCCCACGGTGACCTTGCCGTGACGACCGATGGAAATCCTCTCCTTAGAGCGTGTTGAAGCATTCAGGGAACGAACAACTGGTTCGGCGAACTGCTGTCTTTGGTATCAACTATTTTGGTAATAAAACGATAGCCTGCGGCTTGACCCGCTTGGTGGACGGGGAAATGGAGCGGCGCGGATGACTTGATCTCTGGCGGCGCGTTCGATTTCAGGTGAGCCAGAGCTATCGACGATATCAACCCAAGCCAGTGATCCATCAGGATTAATTTCGAAGAATACCTGCGCAAACCCGCGGACAGGGACATAGACGACGGGCGTTTGATTGAGGTGGACCAGGACTTGTCCGGCATAGTTAGTGGTATCGGAGTTTCCAACGCCGCGACCCGAGGTTTGATTTCGGCCACTGCTGGCTCGGAACGGGTCAGCCCCTTCCTTTTGATAAAGGCTAAGCGGCGACTCCAATGTCTGCGTAGGGTTGCGCAAGTTATCGAAGTTACTGAACCCATCAAGTGATTTTGGCGTATCCGTTGCGGGCCTTCTGTCCGGGAGGCGGGGGCGTTTGGAAACAGATACGGCCTGATCGGAAGGCGCGGCTTGTTCTTCTGGTGGCTCGTTTGTTGGCTCATCGACCGAACTTGGGATTTCTGGTTCGACTGCAGTACTCTCGAGTGGAGGGACCGGCGCTGTTGAGCCGTCTGTGGGCGGTAACGCTGCCAAGCGCTCGGGTTTCGGGTCGACCGCTGACGTTACGGAGGTATCTGCGTCTGTGGCTGGTTCCGGATTGGACGGGGCGACCGGTTCGGTCGGCACCTCTTCCTGTAGCTCTGATCGTGGGGCGACGGGCGCTCCGACATCTGGTGAAGATACCTGCTGAGGATTGGGGGAAGCGACGAGTGTTTCGCTGATCGGGATGTCGGCAGTATTGGGCTTAATAGTGTCTTCAACCGGGGGGTCGGGTGTTTCAGCAGATTCCGGCTGCACCGGGTCCGTCGTGTTGTCGTTGAATTCCTCGAATGTGTTGCCAAGCTCGATCAAACTGACCGATTCCTCATTGGCCCGCAGTTCTGGCAGACTGGAACCGTAGAAACTGATCCCAAAGATATGCAGGACAAGCGAAAGCACACCCGCCAACGCAGCGATGGCTGCTGACTTCCGGATCATTTTAAAGCCTGCTGGGTCACGAGGTACACAGATGGCGCCCCATGCCGTCGAAGGGCACCGGTTACCTCCATCAATCGTTGGCCTGAAACATTGCGGTCGGGGACAATCCTGACGGGTCCGTCATCATGGCTGGCCATAAAAGCCTCAGGGTCGGTTTGCACCCCACGAAAACTGAGGATGCCATCAGCGTTCAAGACAAGCGCATCGGGCGGGTCGCGGCCTTCGAGTTCCGATGTGTCGACAAGCTGAAGCTCGGGATCAAGCGGTGGTGCCAGGGTGCCTGCAATCAGAAAGAAGATCAGCATCAGAAAGACGACGTTGATCAGAGGGATGGTCGAGTCTCGTTTGCGGCTTGGGCGACCAAAGCGGATCATCGGTCTACTCCAACACCGTGACGGTCAAGCCATCGCGGCCACGCAGCCTGGTCAGCAAATCAACAAGCCTTTGGGCGGACGTATCGGCATCAAGGCTTACCAGAGCCTGACCGGTTCCGATCAGCGCGGACAGCTCATCCAGCGTCAGCGTTTCGCCATTCAAAGTCACGCGCTCTGCACCGATCTGAATGAAAATCCTCTCCACCGGCTCAGCCGAGGCTAATGCTCCTGAGGTTGCGCTGCTGATTTCGATTTCCGCGAACTTTGAGAAAGTTGAAGACAACATGAAAAACAGCAACAGCAAGAAGATGACATCGATGAGCGGGGTCATCGACATCGGGCGTCTTACAAAGGGCGCCGTGTTACGCATGTTCAGCGTTCAGAATCTCGGTCCTGTCTGAGACGGGCTGGTTCGAGTTGTTCGGGACCAGAACCGTGCGCAGTGCTTTGTCCGCAAACACCCGTTCCCGGGCAGTTCGGCTTTCAAACCAAGACAAGACCATTGAAGTCGGCATTGCCACCGCAAGGCCAACGGCTGTTGTTACCAGAGCAACCCAGATGCCACCTGCCAACAATGAGGGATCGACAGAAGACCCGGCAGACTGAAGGCTTTGGAATGCATTGATCATTCCCAAAACTGTTCCGAACAATCCAAGCAGGGGTGCAAGCTGGGCGACCGTATCCAAAAGCCGAAATCCGCGCTCCAGCCCGGCCAGTGCCAATCCAGCTTCGGCATCCAGTCGAGCGTCCAGATCAGGAGTGTCCGGCGCGTCCATGGCGGCTTCGACAAGCGGTGCAAGATAGCTGCTGCTCTGAGCGAGGCGCGCGCGTGCAGTGGCTCGATCTCCAGCATCCCAGGCCTGCAGCGCTTGTGACAGAACCTTGTGCCGCCCTACGCCACAGGCTGCGAACTGCCAAAGCTTGTAAAGAGTAACTGCTACGGTCAGGACCGACATGACAATAAGGATAGCCACAACGGGCCCGCCAAGGGTCAGGATCTCTCGAAGAGAAGAGAGAATATTCATCCAAGCAACTCCACTTCAATCCGGCTGCTGAGCGTTAGGGTCGATTGACAGATGTCGCTCTGGGAGCCTTTTACCACGCATGAACTCGCGCCATTGATCAATGCGCGCCCAACAGTCGTGCAAGACATCTCTGGCAGATCGAACTGACGGACACGTGGGCGATCCAAAGGTAAGTCGCGAAAATCAAAAAGCGAGAGGGTAACGACACTGCCTTCGGTGTCAAATATCACCGTCTCGAATACGGCTTCATCGATAGTGGTTCCGGATTGGTTGGTCACCAGAAAGGTCAATCTGCAGGCACTACCAACGTCTTCCAAGGCATTGAGCTCTAACGAAATCTCAGCGGCAGGTGCCTCAGCGGATTGGGCCAGAGCTGCAAAAGGAAGCAGGCATGCGAAACAGGTAAGCAGGACACGGAGAGATCTCATTGAAGGCACCTATATGCTTGGGCGAACCGCGATTGCCCGCGTTGTATAGCCGACAATGGTCCTCTCATACCTGATAGTACAATCAGTTCAAAGGAGCGCTGAAACGATTGTGAATTCGACCATGTTCGAAGTCATATTCGAGTAAACCATTTAGCAAAGTGACGTATAATATGGCAAAATGACGGAAAATTACCTCATTTCGTCAAGATACGATCTGCAATCCGAACAAGTCGCCCTTCATAATCAAAAGAAACACAGAATGGAGGCGCGTTTTGAGCTGGAATATTTGCGTAGTCGGGGCGGGGAAGATCGGTCAGATGATCGCGACTTTGCTGAAAACCTCGGCACATTACACGGTGACTGTTGCCGATCACGATCTTGCGGCCCTGTCAGCATTCAAGAAGCGGGGCATTTCTACGCGGCAGATTGATGCCAGCGATAGCGCGGGCTTGGAGAAAGGCCTTAAAGGGTTTGATGCGGTGATCTCTGCCGCGCCGTTCTTTCTGACACCGGCGATTGCGAGCGCAGCCAAAACTGTTGGGGCGCATTACTTTGACCTGACCGAAGATGTCGCCGCCACCAACGCGGTGCGCGAGCTGGCGCAGAACAGCGAGACGGCATTTATGCCGCAATGCGGGTTGGCCCCCGGGTTTGTCGGGATTGCGGGCGCTGCGCTGGCGGCCGAGTTCGATGAAATCGACAGCCTGCATATGCGGGTCGGGGCGTTACCGCTCTATCCGACCAACGCGTTGAAATATAACCTGACTTGGTCAACTGATGGGCTAATCAACGAATACTGCAATCCATGTGATGCCATTGTGAATGGCGAGAGGGTCAAGACCGCCCCCCTCGAAGATTATGAGCTGATCGGCCATGACGGAGTCGAGTACGAGTGCTTCAATACATCGGGCGGGCTGGGCACCTTGCCCGAGACGCTAGACGGTAAGGCGAAGGCGGTATCCTATCGCTCGATCCGCTATCCGGGCCATCGGGATATCTTGCGCTTGTTGCTCAGTGACCTGGGACTAGAGCGTCGCCGCGATCTGCTGAAAGAGATTTTTGAAACGGCCTTGCCGCGTACGGATCAAGACGTCGTGTTGGTCTATTGCACTGCAAAGGGCATCTTTGACGGCACGTTGCGTGAGAAATCCCTGATCAACAAATCCTTTGCGCGCACCATCGATGGACAAGTCTGGAGTGCGATCCAAGTAACCACTGCGGCAGGCGTATTGGGTGTCGTCGATCTGATGCGGACAGGGGTTCTGCCCTCGAAAGGCTTTGTTCGGCAAGAGCAGGTAAAGCTTGCCGATTTCCTGAACACCGAATTTGGCCGGCTTTATCGCGCCGGTGACGTTACCGAACAAAACAAGGCGGCCTGAGATATGAAAGACATTGTAATGACTGCTGAAACCACGTTTGCGAATTTGTACCTGACTGCAGCGGAGCTTAGCGGCGGGTCGCTGCGGGTGACCTCTCCGATAGATGGCAGCCTGTTGGCCGAGGTTCACGAAACTCCGGTTTCCGAGATGGGGGCCATCTTTGCCCGCTCGAAAGCGGCGTTCAAGGAATGGCGCGTTGTGCCGGCTCCGCGCCGGGGTGAGTTGATCCGCCTGCTGGGCGAAGAGCTACGGGCCGCCAAGGACGACCTTGGCGCGCTTGTCAGTTGGGAGGCAGGCAAGATCACCTCGGAAGGTCTGGGCGAAGTGCAGGAGATGATCGACATCTGCGATTTTGCTGTTGGTCTGTCGCGGCAGCTTTATGGTCTGACCATTGCTTCGGAACGCCCGGGTCACCGGATGATGGAAACGTGGCATCCGGCGGGACCGGTCGGAGTGATCTCGGCCTTTAATTTCCCCGTGGCGGTATGGTCGTGGAATGCTGCGCTGGCGCTGGTTTGCGGCGATCCGGTGATCTGGAAACCGTCCGAGAAAACGCCTCTGACCGCGTTGGCTTGCCAGAAAATCTTTGAGCGGGCGTTGGCCCGGTTTGGTGACGCCCCCGAGGGGCTTTTGCAGACCCTGATCGGTGGTGCCGATCTGGGTGAGGCGCTGGTTGCCAGCGAGGATGTGCCGATCATTTCAGCCACCGGCTCGACCCGGATGGGCCGGGCGGTGGCGCCGATTGTGGCGCAGCGCTTTGGCAAGTGTATTCTGGAACTCGGCGGCAATAACGCGATGATCGTTGGGCCGTCGGCTGATCTGGAAATGGCGGTGCGCGCGATCGTATTTTCGGCTGTCGGGACAGCAGGGCAGCGCTGTACGACACTGCGGCGGTTGATTGTACACAAATCGATCCGCGAGGAACTGGTTGGGCGTCTGAAGAAAGCCTATGCAGGTCTACCCATCGGTAATCCGTTGACCGAGGGTACGTTGATTGGGCCGTTGGTGGATGAAGTTTCGGGCAATGCGATGACCGCAGCGCTTGAATCAGCAAAGGCCGAGGGTGGTGCCGTGTTCGGAGGTCAGCGCGTGACCGAAGGTGTGCCGGGCGGTGTTTATATGCAACCGGCCATCGTTGAGATGCCGGGCCAGACCGCAACTGTGAAGGCCGAGACCTTTGCTCCGATCCTTTACGTCATGGGCTATGACGATTTTGCCGAGGCGATCGAGATTCAGAACGACGTGCCACAGGGCTTGTCGTCCTGCGTTTTTACACTGAACATGCGCGAAGCCGAGCAATTCCTGACAGCGGCCGGGTCGGATTGCGGGATTGCCAATGTGAACATCGGCCCGTCCGGGGCCGAGATCGGTGGCGCATTTGGTGGCGAGAAGGAAACCGGAGGCGGGCGCGAAAGCGGATCAGATGCCTGGAAAGCCTACATGCGCCGTCAGACCAACACGGTAAACTATTCAGCCGAGTTGCCATTGGCGCAGGGTGTCAAATTCGACATCTGAACGCGAATGTCCGGCGGCACCTGATCTTGCCGCCGGATTCAATCAGCGAAGAGGTAATCCAGTTGCATGATCGCTTTGGCCTGATCGGCACTGATCCCCAGAAATTCCGCAATAATCACCTCATTCTCCGAACGTTCCGCCGCCTCACGCAAATGGAACAGCCCATCATTCTGGGTACTGCGGATCAATTCGGATTCGTAAGCCAGCGCATTGCGAAGGGTCGGTAGCAGGCGTGCAAGAGAATCCTGTGAGCTGTTCTGGCCCGCAAGACCAACACGATGGGCATGGCCCGTCAGATATTCATCTGAATAGGCACATTCGATTTCCAGAACACGTGTTTGGGCCTGATCTGCACAGAAATCCTGAATGACGTCCAGATTGGCCGGATCTACGCAGAGTACCAGCCTGTCGCTTTGGAAATAATCGAATAACATACGTGCAACGGCCCGCCGATGGCGCGACCGCTTAATCAGGGTCGTCTCGATTCCACCCAAATCGGGCAATGGCGTATCCTGCTCATCATAGATGTATTCGATGCAGGGAATGGGGGTTTCGGATGCGATCTGGTCAACAAGCCGTTTGGCGACATGCCACTTCTTGCAAACAATCAAAAACGCCTGACGCTCGGGGCCTAACGTATTGCCGACCTCCCAAAAGCGCTGAGCGAAACGTCGTCCGACACGACCGCGACCGGCAAGGAAGTGATACAGATTGCGCCCTTCGTCCGAGATGTGGAACGTGACCCCTTCGCTGGCATAAAGCTGACCCAACCGTTCCTTCAACTCATGGGCCTCGGGGCTGATCTTGCGAGCGAACAGGTAGTTCTGCCCCAACAGCATGTCATAGTGATCATTGTAGAAGGTGACAGGCATGCCATAGTCGGAAAACATCAAAAATGTCAGTGTACGGTTTTCGATTTCCTGCTTCGGGACGAGGTGGCGAACAAGCGTCTGAAAGAACGTCTCGTCCGGAATCCAGGTGGTCGAGAAAAACCGGACCACATCGCGGCGTTGGCGCAGGAAGTCCAGAATCATCTCGACTGTGCGACGGCGCAGGCACCACCACTGGCTGCCGATCTTGACCTGCAGGTCTGCGGGTATGCCGCGGGTCAGACCGAAACGCTTTTGCATTTCGTATGCGGCATAGAACAGGCGCGGCTGATTGCGTTCGTTGAAATAGTGACGATAGATCAGCCGGTCTTCTTTCATTCCGGTCTTAATCCAATTGCTTTCGAAGAAGTCATGGCTTTCGATGAAATCCATGTCGCGTTCATCAAGAAAGCTGTGCACATACTCGGCGGTTTTAATTGCCATGCAATCGCCGGACAGCATGTAAAAATGGGTGACCCTTGGGAACTGATCCACCGCCGCCTGTAATGCATGGAGCGTGGCCTGAACCAGTGACCATTCGCCCCATCCGCATTTGATCCGCTTCGTTGCAAATGTGACATTGCGGTTATCTTTCAGGGCGTCGCGTATCTGCGCATAATCCGTATCATTGGCGCGGGCGTCAAAATGGATCGCCATACAATCGCCGGCAGCCGTCAGCTGACTGGCCTGCGCAATGATTGCGTCAGGGTCTTTGTGACACAGCAAGATATAGGCAATCTTTGCCATTTGCGTTTCGTAATTCCCCGTTTCTGCCCATTTGCAACCGTGATACTGAGGATGAGCGATTGAATAAACAGAATATTTTTGGTTCTTTGGGTCAAAATGCCGGAGTATCAATGCGATAACTGGCTAAGGAGGCGCAGTAGATGGGTTTTCCCGGAACATGGATGACCGAAAGTCAAAGCATGGTCTACCGTGTTGTGCCGAAATGCGCCTGCTCGACGATCGGGCAAATCATGTATTTCTCGGATCATGGCCGCTTCTTTGATGGTGACATTCACGATGCCAAGGACGGAATGCACAAGTGGGCCTTTGGTGCCAGTCAGGATCCGATTGCCAGAAATGTTCGATCGCACCAGTCCTATACGTTTACCTGCGTGCGTAATCCCTACACACGCATTCTCAGTTCCTTTTTTGACAAGATCTGCGGCATCCAGCGCAACGGCAAACGCTATCGCGGCAATCTGGTGCCAACGCTGATTTACAACTATGGAATCGAAGTCGGGGGTGACGACGGCAAGGGCGAGTTTGACCAAATTGCCAGTTTCCGCCGGTTCCTTTTATTCGCACGCGACACGATTCGTTGGCGGCGTCCGATGGACCCCGACATTCACTGGTCGGCCATGTCTGGCCATGTCTCGACGCTGATCGCTAATGGCGGGCGATATGATCGTATTTTTTGGACCGAGAAGTTCAACGATGGGATGCAGGGTGTGTTGGACAATCTTGAAACCTCGCATCCTGTGTCTCTGTCCGAGATCCCGCGCTTTAACGAATCCGAAGGCCATGGGCCAAAACGCGTGCATCCGGTCGAGGATTACTTTGACGATTTGTCGATGCATCTGGTCTACGAGATCTACAAACAGGATTTTGAACTGTTCAAGTATGATTTCGAAAATCCCGCCAACAAAATGCCGACGGGTGAGATCGATCTAGATGAGATTCACGCCAAGCTGGGTGATTAAGACGCTCGAAGTGTGAGGCTCCCGCCCATCGTCAATGTCTCTTGTGAGACATCTCCTCTGGTTGGGCCCGGCGCCGCG
>NZ_JBQFXC010000024.1:0-7031 GCF_056540645.1 Ruegeria sp. AM5
CAATCTCTTCGGGCTTCGGTCGCTTGTTTGCCATTCGTGGTCCTCCGTTCCCTAAACATAACGGTGGACCAGATCAGTTGGGGAGGCTCACTATGGGGCGTCTGCCGCTTGGACCTTTGGCCGAATAGCTGCGTTCACAGGTGAAGGGCCTGTTGCCGAACTATCCTATTTTCAAGATGCGCAGAGGTTCGACGATTGGAAGACACAAATCGCTGATCCGCTTCGTATGGCGGAGTTGTTGGACTTAGTAGAGCAAGGATTGAAAGAGGGGGCATTGGGAATAGGCGTTAATGCAGGATACGCGCCTGGATACGGACAAAAAGAATACTTTGCTTTGGCAAATATGGCCGCTGACTATGGCGTGGCCACGTATACGCACGTGCGGTACGCATCGAATTTGGAACCGCAGGGGTCTTTTGAGGCAATAAAAGAATTGATTGCGAACGCCGCGCTTACAGGCGCACACATGCATATCTGTCATATCAACAGTTCTTCATTGGAAGACATCCACGCCACCCTTGATTTGGTAGAACGTGCGCAGGCTCAAGGCATTAACGTCACGGTAGAGGCCTATCCTTACGGTGCCGCGAACACCGTTGTAGGAGCCGCGATGTTCTCAGGAGACGGATGGCGAGAACGCATGAGCTCTACGGCACAGAACTTTCAACTGGGCTCAGATCGCATGACAGAACAAGAGCTCGCCGATTACCAGGACAACGAGCCTGGCACCTTTGTCACATGGCATTTCCTGGACGAGAACGATCCGGAAGCGCTTGCGCTATTGGATGCGTCCGTTACCCACCCAGCAGTCATGATCGCCTCGGATGCTGTGTTTTGGTCCTACTTCGACGAAAGCGGGTCAGTTCTGAACTATGAAGGGAGTGATTGGCCACTTCCCGAAAATGTATTCAGTCACCCGCGGTCGGCTGGAGCATTCACCAAAATCCTTCGGTCATATGTGCGCGAACGGGGTTTGCTGTCGCTCAAGGAAGCAATTGGAAAAATGTCCTTGATGCCAGCTCAAACGCTTGAGGAATTCGTTCCACAAATGAGAAAGAAGGGGCGTCTGCAAGTTGGAATGGATGCCGATATTGTCGTCTTTGACCCCAAGACAGTGGCGGATCTAGCCACATACGAAAACGCAAACCAACCCGCTGTTGGGGTGCAAGCCGTTCTCGTAAACGGCACGTTAGTTGTTGGTGATGGTGAACTCAAAATAGACGCTGACTCAGGTCAACCAATCCGCCGTAAGCTCGAAAGATAAGGTGACCGCTTTGGGCTCTGAGCAGTCATTCGCTGAATCACGCCTAACGTCTGCCTTGCGGACTTTGCAGCCATCCGCATTCTTAATTCAAAGGACCGCAGTCAGCCCGAAGCGGACCTTCAAATTCCAACTTTGCAGTTCTCGTGTTGCGGATAAGTTAGGCCTCGTTCTGCCAATATCTCAGCGTCGCTAACCACGGAAATCTGACATTGGCTCCGCAACAAGAATGGCTTAACATAAACTTTGCGCCTAAGACTGCTACCAAGCTCTGTTTCAGTTCATTCTGCCGGATAACGTTTGAGTCGGTAGTTCCCCAAAGAATGCCTTGTAGTCTCGTGCAAACTGCCCCATGTGCCAAAACCCAAAGGAATTTGCGACGTCCGATATACTCTGATCTGGCGAGCAGGATACCAATTCATGGCGTACTGCACCGAGACGGGCTCTTAGATAAAACTGTTTGGGGCTTACACCGAAAGTTTCCTGAAATGCGCGACGAAGAGTACATGCGGATACTTGGGTGTCTGCACATACTTCTCCAATTGAAACGTTGTCCATCAAATGGGCACGCATGAATTCAACTGCCTTTTGCGCCAAGCGGGTTCTGTTCTTGCTGTTGCCTCTATCACTCCATTTCTCATCGTTCACTAGCATTTCCAGAAGCTCTAGGATCAGATCGCTCTCTTCACCTTCAGTGCTGGGGCCTGTCTCGGAACCTATGAGAAAACGTGCTTTGTTTTTGATCTGAGAATGAAATCTGCCAGCATCACCCACGAACGAACGCGAAGCATTTTTTCGCACAGTGCTGATATCAAGGCCGCAATCGTCGGCGACCCGTTCCGCCCTTCGGATGTCGATGCCAAAGGTCAGGCCTGTGAGCGTTGAATTGCTCACGCCTTCAAAAGGGTCCCCGCTACCAAAATTCATCAGAGCGGTGTCTGAGGGGTAGCCGTTAAGCCAAGTCCGTACACTCCCTTTGTCTGGTAGTCCAAACGCCAGAATGTCGGGGCGAGATACACCGGTTTGGTACACGGCTTTGTCAAACGACAAATCTATCATTTGGAGACCAGTCCCCGCCCAAACAGATACCGCCGAATTCATGTTTCCTTTTTCGAGTTGGCGTAATTCGACATCCCATTGGGAAAGCTCGCGGAACTGCGAAGGATCCTGCAATAAAAGAGTATTTGGGTTGCAGGTTTTTTCTTCCACTGATCGTTTTTTGATGTGGTCCATTCAGCAGCTCGCGTAATTGTCATGCAATGTTATCTCGCAAACGTAGGCTTAGGCAATTGCAAGACAAGGCAGACAAATCGGGGGAAAAAAGGTTTGGACGCCCATCCTTGCCTGATGACATAGCGCGCACTGAACGTGTCGTAACACTGCTTACCAAGAGCGAAAAAGAGATGTTGCGCTCTCAGGCTGAGGACAGCGAACTCTCGCTTTCGACCTATTGCCATCACCTGATCCTTGAAGGTCTGAAAACACAAAAATCATGAAATAGGGGTATCTCATGAAATCAAAACTGTTCCTTTCCACACTGGCCTTTGCTGGCTCTGCTTTCACGGCGACAGCTCAGGACAGCAACATCGTGCATGATGCGGAGTACTATGTACTTAAGCAGCAAAACGAGGCCGTTTGGGTCGAGAACGACGCGCAGGTTGATCAACTGTTGGCCGATTTTCGTGAGAAGAACGGAGGGAACCCTCCAAACATCTTCTACATCCTGATTGACGATATGGGCTTTGGCGACATGGGTATGCCCGAGATGAACGCCATCCGCGGGTATTCGACGCCCAATATCAACGCGCTGGCAGAGGAAAGCATGCGGTTCGCGCGCATGTACACTGAGCCGTCCTGCACACCGTCGCGCGTGGCCTTCATGACGGGTCGCCAGCCGTATCGCAATGGGATGGGTGATACTGCCGTCGATATTTCAGGTTTTGGCCTTGCCGACGAAGAGGTCACCCTCGCCGAAGTTTTGAAATCCGTAGGCTACAATACCTCGCATGTTGGCAAATGGCACATGGGCGACATTCAGGAATCCTGGCCGACTTATCAGGGTTTCGACTACGCCGCGTTTCCGATCCATCAGCAGGGCCAGTTGGCCATCTTCAACGAAGACGCGGCTAAAGAAGAAATCACCATGGCCATCGGTGAAGACAACTACAATTCCAAGTACACGTTGGATGATTGGTTTCGACCTGATCCGGGACACATGATTACAGGGCTTGAAGCTGTCATTGGTGGAGAGGTCCGCGAAGTCCATATGGAACCGGGTGAGAAATGGACCCAGGACAAATACAATGAAATGAACATCCGCTATCAGGCACAAGCGATGGAACAGTTGCGCCTGCTAGCAGAGCGGGATGAACCGTTCTTCCTGCAATACTGGCCTCTTGTCCCTCTGTCGACAACGCGCACGACGAAAGAGGCGTTCACGACACCCAACGGCGGTACATTCGTTGAAAGCATGGAAGAGCTGGATGAATGGATCGGCGTCATTCTTGAGGAAGTCGATACGCTGGGGCTCAGAGACAATACCCTGATCGTTTTGATGGGCGATAACGGTCACTTCACCAAATATGCTCCCGGCAGTGGGTTTTCACCTTTGGTCTTCCGCGGCGGCAAGGCCGATACCTCTGAGGGAGGGGTTCGGGTGGACGCGTTTGCCCGCCTGCCCGGCCTGATCGAGGGAGACTCGATAGTATCGGACATCATTCACATCTCTGACTTGTTCACGTCGATAGCACGTATTGGCGGAGCGATGGATGCCATCCCCCGCGACCGGATCATTGACGGTGTCGATCAGACGTCCCTGATGTTCATTGGCGATACGCATGGGCGCCGAGATCATGTTCTGATCTACTCGATCAACTCGCTGAAAGAGGTGGTGAAGGAACACATCAAGCTCAAGGTTCCGGCCAAAGGTGAAAACGCCATCGTGGCCAAGTTCTACAACCTGTTCCGAGATCCTCGCGAAGAACAGAGCGTATCGACAGAGATCGGCGCGTGGGCAGGTCATGAGTTCAACCGGATCATTGCCCGCCACCTGAAATTCAAGGAAATGTACCCCGATCAACCTGCCGCGACGGGACGCCCCTATGAAGGTATCGCGAACCTTCGTCCCGAAACTGTCGCAGCGGTGGATGCCTTTGTCGCCAAGCGGGACATTCAGCCTGAGTAATAGGTGACTCTGCTACGAGTAACGCAAACCCCGCGCCGCAAAACGAAGCGCTCAACGCGGGGTTTGACATCTACTTCAAAGATCATGGGAACAGTATGAAACTCCAAGCGCTTGCCCTAGCATTGGCAACTGGCATCGTCGCGACCCCTTCAATGGCAGACGAGAACGCCTCGAACCCGTTGGCCGCAGTCAACAACACGGACATCCGGTATCAGTATTTTGATCTGGGCAATGGCGCTGATCGGCAGGACGCCTTTATCGATGGTGCCTATATGCTGCGGCCCGATCTGAAACTGAAATATGAGTTGCACTACAACTCAACAGATGTGACCGGAACGCGGTTCACTAATTTCGAGAAAGCGAGCCTCAAAGCGATCTACTTTCCTTCTCAGAGGCCGCTCAACGACACATGGGCCATCAAGTCGGCCATTGGTCTGGAGTGGATACTGGACCTTGGCGATCCGGAAAAAGGAATCGGCACCGGGTCCGATCAAATTGCGCCTTTTGGCGGGTTCGCCTTTGCAAACACAAAATCAGGGCTGACGCTGATCCCCTTGCTCCAGCATTTTGCTTCGTACAATGGCCCGACCGACATCAGCCAGACCGCAATGCGGTTGATTGCGCTGCAACCGTTTGGCGATGGGTATTGGGCCAAAGCCGATATCAAAGCGCCATATGACTGGGAAAACGATGCTTGGCCAGCGACCGCAGAGTTGCAGATCGGCAAGAACCTCAGCTCCGGAATAGCGATTTATGCCGACTTTCTCATCGGTATAGGTTCCGACCGCCCTTACGACAAAGGTGCGGGCCTGGGCCTGCGGTTCAACTACTAATATATCCTCAATCAACTTCGGTGGAGATCATCTATGCCAAAGTCCGGAACCCTGTTCAGCCTTTTGTTTTCTGCGTCCATCCTGGCCTGCCCAGAGACCGTCGTCGCGCAATCCCTGCCTGCCGCGGGACAGGATGAAGCAAATTGGCGTCACGCCGCATCATTCTATCTGTTCACTCCGCTCCGCACTCGGGGAACCTCAACGGTCGCTGGGCAATCCGCTGAGTTGGATTTGAGCCTGGGAGATGTTCTCGACGTCTTGGATTTTGCAGCAGCAGGCCGATACGAGGCGTGGAAAGGTGATTTCGGTATCATCGTTGATGCGAATTATGTCGGCATCGAACAAGATGCCAGCCTACCGGGACCACTGAACGCAGATGTAAATGTTGACGTCCGACAAAAATGGTTTGGTATCCTCGCTGCGTATCGCGTTGCGGACGGGACTTACGGGGGAAAAAATCAAAGATACGCAGTCGATATCCAAGGCGGTGCGCGCTTGAATTCGATCCGACAGGAAATTTCAGTTTCAACCCCTGGTCCCATGACGCTTCCGGTTCTGGGGGGCGATGAAGGCTGGATAGAACCTGTCGTGGGCGCAAGGGGTATGTGGCGCTTGAATGAAAAATGGACCTCTATCGCATCTCTGGAATTGGGTGGCTTCGGCGCCGGAGGAAACGATTTGCAAATTGGGGCCAACGCGGGATTCGACTACCAACCCTGGGAAAAGGTCGCGCTGACGTTCGGCTATCGGTATTTCAGTATTGATTATAGCGACACACTCAGCTCAGGCGAGTTCGCATATGACGTCACGCAGCAGGGGCCGTATTTTGGGCTGAAATATTTCTTTTAGATTGTATGCCCGATTGTAGATCGGCGAGATTCAATGTCTCTTTCTGAAACCCTTGCCGCGTTGCACGCTACTTGCCACATCGGCAACTCTGGGCTCAATGTTGCTGTCCTGTGCAGTTTAAATGATTTGCGGAACGCAGCTCAAAGCCGCATACGCTGCTATTGGAAGGAACACCCGCTTTGAGCAGTCTGCTACACTTTGCAAAGTCCGCTTTCTGCGCATTGCTGTAATTGGTGTATCGCGCAGCATCGGTCAAAGTGGACTCCGAAGTAGACAGTCGCCGCACTCGGTGTGAGCGACTGCTATGCGGAGATAGTGTTGAAGACGTCGACCTTGGATGTCGCTCCATCAATTTCCGTTTTCATTGTGCTGTAGCGTCCTTGACGCTGTTTCCAGCTCAACACTCAAACTTGCGGCCAAATCAAAAAACTGTCGTCGCACCGTCTCGGCGTAAGGATTGGCCTTCTCAATCGCTTCGAATACTTCTGGCGCATCGTGCTGAACCATGGATATTGCTTCAGATAACAAGTCATAGCTTTTCGTTGTCATGCGCGTTGGCAGCGGTCCCATTCGCAGTAGCACTTTGGCAATGAGGTGCGTGAGTCCCTGGACAACTGCTGCTTCTTGGTCGTGATCTTCTGGTGTCGTCATGATGACGGTCAGACCGAGCGCTTTGCGTAAAAACGCAGCCAGCCTAGTATCTCGGTTTCCCTGAATGGGGCAGACCGCGATCTTTAGACCCTCAATACCCGTCGCGGCACTCTGAGGACCAAACAAGGGGTGGGTTGCGACGATGTCTACATGGTTCGGCAGCAGCCGCCGCATGATTTCTGCGGGAATTACTTTAACTGAGCCAACATCGACAATCAGCGCGCCGGGTTTACAAGCAACCGCGATCTCTCTG
>NZ_JBQFXC010000025.1:0-5973 GCF_056540645.1 Ruegeria sp. AM5
TGGTTGCGGGAGCAGGATTTGAACCTGCGACCTTCAGGTTATGAGCCTGACGAGCTACCGGGCTGCTCCATCCCGCGACACTTTAAGTGACCTATCGCTTACGCTACTTGAGGTCTTGTGTTGGTCTAGCGCCTATTCGGCTACTTGAGACCGGGTAGTGTTCTTTTCATCGTGTTTGAGAGACTGTGGGCTTTTACTAGGTTTGGCGGTGACCTACTCTCCCGGGGCTTAAGCCCAAGTACCATTGGCGCGGCAGTGCTTAACTTCCGGGTTCGGGATGGGACCGGGTGTTTCACTTGCGCTATGACCACCAAACCGAGGAAAAGCCCATGTCGACTTTCCTGCGTTGCAGGAAAGCGACGAGGTGGCAGGCAGCGTCTTTTGCTTGCAAAAGGCGCGTTGCCACTCGGTTATATAATCAACCAACATCGCGGCTTGGCGCTGCGACGTTATCCAACTCAAGGTCAGTGTATGCTTTTGGTGATTTGTCTTTCCATTACTGGATCAAATCAAGCCTATCGGGCGATTAGTACCGGTCAACTGAACGCATTACTGCGCTTACATCTCCGGCCTATTGACGTGGTGGTCTTCCACGGCCCTCAGGGAGACCTTGTTTTGAGGGGGGCTTCCCGCTTAGATGCCTTCAGCGGTTATCCTGTCCGATCATAGCTACCCAGCACTGCCGTTGGCACGACAACTGGTCCACCAGTGGATCGTTCACCCCGGTCCTCTCGTACTAGGGGCAACTCCTCTCAAGTCTCCTACACCCACGGCAGATAGGGACCGAACTGTCTCACGACGTTCTAAACCCAGCTCACGTACCTCTTTAAACGGCGAACAGCCGTACCCTTGGGACCTGCTCCAGCCCCAGGATGAGATGAGCCGACATCGAGGTGCCAAACACTGCCGTCGATATGGACTCTTGGGCAGTATCAGCCTGTTATCCCCGGCGTACCTTTTATCCGTTGAGCGATGGCCCTTCCACTCGGGACCACCGGATCACTATGGCCGTCTTTCGACTCTGCTCGACTTGTCAGTCTTGCAGTCAGGCTGGCTTCTGCCATTGCACTCAACGAGCGATTTCCGACCGCTCTGAGCCAACCTTCGCGCGCCTCCGTTACGCTTTAGGAGGCGACCGCCCCAGTCAAACTACCCGCCACGCAGGGTCCCGGATCCGGATAACGGACCGCGGTTAGACATCAAGAGTGCGAAGGGTGGTATCTCAAGGGAGGCTCCACGGATACTTGCGTTTCCGCTTCAAAGCCTACCACCTATCCTGCACATCACAATCCTGATGCCAGTGCGAAGCTGTAGTAAAGGTGCACGGGGTCTTTCCGTCTAACCGCGGGAAGCCTGCATCTTGACAGGCAATTCAATTTCGCTGAGTCGATGTTGGAGACAGCGGGGAAGTCGTTACGCCATTCGTGCAGGTCGGAACTTACCCGACAAGGAATTTCGCTACCTTAGGACCGTTATAGTTACGGCCGCCGTTTACCTGGGCTTCAATTCAAGGCTCTCACCTCTCCTTTTAACCTTCAGGCACCGGGCAGGCGTCAGACCCTATACGTCGTCTTGCGACTTCGCAGAGCCCTGTGTTTTTAATAAACAGTCGCCACCCCCTGGTTTGTGCCCCCAGCCCCTAGTTGCCTAGGAACCGGGCCTCCTTCTCGCGAACTTACGGAGGTATTTTGCCGAGTTCCTTCAACATCGTTCTCTCAAGCGCCTTGGTATGCTCTACCAGTCCACCTGTGTCGGTTTAGGGTACGGTCTGATGGAGGGCTATTTCCAGGAACCACTCAGCAGCCCAATCAATCCGATAAGATTGAACTACACCTGTGATCCGTCACATCCTCCTGGCCTAGGAATATTAACCTAGTTCCCATCGCCTACGCCTTTCGGCCTCGGCTTAGGGGCCGGCTTACCCTGCTCAGATTAGCTTTAAGCAGGAACCCTTGGACTTTCGGCGAGAGTGTCTCTCACACTCTTTGTCGCTACTCATGTCATCATTCTCACTAGTGATCTCTCCACCGGATGGCTCACGCCCCGGCTTCATCGAAAGCTCCAAATATCCTCCAAGGCGATCCGAAGATCGCTAAAGAGGATAGGAACTATGTCACACTACGCTCTGCTACCGATGCTTACGCATCCCTAGACTTCGGCTCATGGCTTGAGCCCCGTTACATCTTCGCCGCAGGACAACTTATTTAGACCAGTGAGCTGTTACGCTATCTTTAAAGGATGGCTGCTTCTAAGCCAACCTCCTGGTTGTTTTGGTCGTCCCACCTGCTTTCCCACTTAGCCATGAATTGGGGGCCTTAGTCGTAGGTCAGGGTTGTTTCCCTCTCCACTACGGACGTTAGCATCCGCAGTGTGTCTGCCATCTAGTACTCCCGGGTATTCGGAGTTTGGTTAGGATCAGTAAGCCTGTGGGGCCCCATTACCCATCCAGTGCTCTACCCCCCGGGGTATTCGGATGACGCTCTACCTAAATAGATTTCGCAGAGAACCAGCTATCTCCGAGTTTGATTGGCCTTTCACCCCTAGGCACAGCTCATCCCGATCCTTTTCAACGGATGTGGGTTCGGTCCTCCAGTAAGTGTTACCTTACCTTCAACCTGGCCATGCCTAGATCACTCGGTTTCGGGTCTGATCCCACGAACTCATTCGCCCTATTAAGACTCGCTTTCGCTACGCCTACACCTAACGGCTTAAGCTTGCTCGTAAGACCAAGTCGATGACCCATTATACAAAAGGTACGCCGTCAGATCTCGAGGATCCTCCGACTGATTGTAGGCGTTCGGTTTCAGGTACTGTTTCACTCCCCTCGTCGGGGTGCTTTTCACCTTTCCCTCACGGTACTGGTTCGCTATCGGTCAGCAAGGAGTACTTAGCCTTCGAAGGTGGTCCTCCGATCTTCAGACAGAATTTCACGTGTTCCGCCCTACTTAATACGTCCATCAAAGCTTCCTATACGGGGCTGTCACCCGCTATGGCCACGCTTCCCAACGTGTTCTAGTCACTTATCTGGCTCGGCTGGTCCCCGTTCGCTCGCCGCTACTAGGGGAGTATCAATTGATTTCCTTTCCTCCGGGTACTTAGATGTTTCAGTTCCCCGGGTTTGCTCTTAAAACCCTATGTATTCAGGTCTTAAGTACCTGTTTAAACCCCATATTGAGTATCAAAGATAACAATATGAAGCTTTCAGGTGGGTTGCCCCATTCAGAGATCCATGGATCAAAGCTTATTCTCAGCTCCCCATGGCTTATCGCAGAGTATCACGTCTTTCATCGCCTCTTGCTGCCAAGGCATTCACCAAACGCCCTTCTCGCGCTTGATTTGATCCAGAAAGAGAAAGACAGACGTCCTTCACGGCAGACCCAGCTGGTAACTAAAGGCCGCCTCTGTTTCTGAACCAAAAGCATACTTTCCCGCCTTCTATCCTGGAACCCATGCTGCCGATGTCGGTCGGCCCCACATGGAGAATAGAAGACATGCATGATCGTCAGATCATGCGGGTTAGTGTACTTGACTTGGACAACTCTGTTCGTTTCAGCCGGGATATTCAAAGAGGGACGAGGAAACATCCCTAATCAAACCTCCCCCGAAGAGGACCAACTGAGATCAACGCCACACTCGGCGCCCATCAAACAGTGTTGATTGATTTCTCTCTATACGATGTCAATTGACGTCCAATCGGACGGTTAAGAACCCAAAGGTGCTTAACGATCTGATCGGGTAAATGGTGGAGCCTAGGAGGATCGAACTCCTGACCTCCTGAATGCAAATCAGGCGCTCTCCCAGCTGAGCTAAGGCCCCACAAAAAACGCCCCTTGCTCCGCAAAAGGCTTGGTGGGTCGAGGAGGACTTGAACCTCCGACCTCACGCTTATCAGGCGTGCGCTCTAACCACCTGAGCTACCGACCCAGACAGGCCGGTCGGCCTGATGTGTTCTGAAGAGATATGAGGACGGCTCGGTCCATGAGTTTGACCAACTTTGTTTGTTGATCTTCTGCTAAGTGTTCCACGATCAAGAGCAAGCTCAAGATACTAGGAACATCCTTAGAAAGGAGGTGATCCAGCCGCAGGTTCCCCTACGGCTACCTTGTTACGACTTCACCCCAGTCGCTGATCCTACCGTGGTCCGCTGCCTCCAAAAGGTTAGCGCACGGCCGTCGGGTAGAACCAACTCCCATGGTGTGACGGGCGGTGTGTACAAGGCCCGGGAACGTATTCACCGCGTCATGCTGTTACGCGATTACTAGCGATTCCGACTTCATGGGGTCGAGTTGCAGACCCCAATCCGAACTGAGACAGTTTTTTGGGATTAACCCATTGTCACTGCCATTGTAGCACGTGTGTAGCCCAACCCGTAAGGGCCATGAGGACTTGACGTCATCCACACCTTCCTCCCGCTTATCACGGGCAGTTTCCATAGAGTGCCCAGCCGAACTGCTGGCAACTAGGGATGTGGGTTGCGCTCGTTGCCGGACTTAACCGAACATCTCACGACACGAGCTGACGACAGCCATGCAGCACCTGTCACCGAGTCACCGAAGTGAAAGATCCATCTCTGGACCGGTCCCGGGATGTCAAGGGTTGGTAAGGTTCTGCGCGTTGCTTCGAATTAAACCACATGCTCCACCGCTTGTGCGGGCCCCCGTCAATTCCTTTGAGTTTTAATCTTGCGACCGTACTCCCCAGGCGGAATGCTTAATCCGTTAGGTGTGTCACCGAATAGCATGCTACCCGACGACTGGCATTCATCGTTTACGGTGTGGACTACCAGGGTATCTAATCCTGTTTGCTCCCCACACTTTCGCACCTCAGCGTCAGTATCGAGCCAGTGAGCCGCCTTCGCCACTGGTGTTCCTCCAAATATCTACGAATTTCACCTCTACACTTGGAATTCCACTCACCTCTCTCGAACTCTAGACCAATAGTTTTGGAGGCAGTTCCGGGGTTGAGCCCCGGGATTTCACCCCCAACTTTCTGGTCCGCCTACGTGCGCTTTACGCCCAGTAATTCCGAACAACGCTAACCCCCTCCGTATTACCGCGGCTGCTGGCACGGAGTTAGCCGGGGTTTCTTTACCTGCTACCGTCATTATCTTCACAGGCGAAAGAGCTTTACGACCCTAAGGCCTTCATCACTCACGCGGCATGGCTGGATCAGGGTTGCCCCCATTGTCCAAGATTCCCCACTGCTGCCTCCCGTAGGAGTCTGGGCCGTGTCTCAGTCCCAGTGTTGCTGATCATCCTCTAAAACCAGCTATAGATCGTAGGCTTGGTAGGCCATTACCCCACCAACTACCTAATCTAACGCGGGCTAATCCTTTGGCGATAAATCTTTCCCCCGAAGGGCTCATACGGTATTACTCTCCGTTTCCAGAGGCTATTCCGTACCAAAGGGCATATTCCCACGCGTTACTAACCCGTCCGCCGCTCACCCCGAAAGGCGCGCTCGACTTGCATGTGTTAGGCCTGCCGCCAGCGTTCGTTCTGAGCCAGGATCAAACTCTCAAGTTGAAAAGCACTTACATGCTTATCCTTGACGTTCGAACCTCTGCACATCTTTAGTTGTGCTACCGCCTATTCGGCTACTTGAGCACGAATAAACGACACCCTCAGCCGGCTAGCCGAGAGTACAACTAAAAGTCATCTGTTTGTTGTGCTTCAGGTCTCCTAAGAAACCGAAAGCCGTACAAACAGTGAAGCTGACACTGGTCATCGGGGAAAAACCCCTACCAGCGCGATATACAGACATTCAATCCGTCGAAACGAACCAAACCGCCCACATATCTCTTCAGTTATCCATCAATGTCAAAGAACAAAACAACCAAGACCCAAAAACCAGACCATAACGCCAATCTCTCAGCGCCACCGCCCAATCAAAAACCTCAGATGCCCCCAGTCTCTCCCGAGCGTCTCCGCAGCTTCCACCGCGTCCCAGCACCTCAGCAGCGCCGGTGAAGGG
>NZ_JBQFXC010000026.1:0-4026 GCF_056540645.1 Ruegeria sp. AM5
GATCGGATTCCCTCCGCATGAGGGGTCGATGATTGCGCCCTGGACCAGTTCGGGGATGGCGGCTTTGGTGACGCCGAGGTCGGAGAGATTGCGGGGGATGGCGAGGCTGTCGTTGAACTCTTGCACGAAGCTGCGGAAGCCGTCGAAGCCGCCGTCGATGCCCAGATAGGCGGCGGCTTGCTGGAAGCGGTCGGCGATGACTGGCGCGTTGAACTCGAGCACGGCGGGCATGCAGACCGCGTTGGTGGTGCCGTGGTGGGTGTTGAACACCGCGCCGACGGGGTGGCTCATGGCGTGGATGGCGCCTAGGCCTTTCTGGAAGGCGGTGGCCCCCATCGCCGCCGCGCTCATCATCTGGGCGCGGGCTTCGATGTCGGTGCCGTCCGCATAGGCACGTGGCAGGTAGTCCTTGACCAGCCGCATCCCTTCCAGCGCGATGCCCTGAGACATCGGGTGGTAATGCGGGCTGCTGAACGCCTCGACACAATGCGCGAACGCATCCAGACCGGTGCCTGCGGTGATGAACTTGGGCATGCCCACCGTCAGCTCGGGGTCGCAGATCACCACGGTCGGCAGCACCTTGGGATGGAAGATGATCTTCTTGGCGTGGGTTTCAGAATTGGTGATGACGCTGGCGCGCCCCACTTCGGACCCGGTCCCGGCAGTTGTGGGGACGGCGATGATCGGCGCGATGGCATCGGCATCCGCTCGGGTCCACCAATCGCCGATGTCCTCAAAGTCCCAGACCGGGCGCGTCTGACCACACATGAAGGCGACCATCTTGCCCAGATCCAGCCCCGAGCCGCCGCCAAAAGCGATCACCCCGTCATGGCCGCCCGCGTTATAGGCCGCAACACCGGCCTCGAGGTTCTGTTCATTGGGGTTCGGGTCCACATCCGCGAACAGACCCCGGCCCAGACCGGCGGTCTCCATGATATCCAGCGTCGCGGTGGTGATCGCCAGGTCGGCCAGCCCCTTGTCGGTGACCAGCAGCGGCTTCTTCATGCCGGCCGCAGCACAGGCTTCGGGTAATTCATTGATCCGCCCGGCCCCGAATTTGATTGCGGTTGGATAAGACCAGTTTCCAACAAGTGACATGTTTGCTTTCCTTCGTGTCAAAAGGCCTGCCCCGGCGAGGGGGTCATTCCGAGGCAGGCCGGCGTCCTTAGCCCGTGACCTTTTTCAGGTGATAGGATTTGGGACGTGTCAGGTTGTGATAGCCAATGACCGAGAGACCGCCGCCGCGCCCGGTATTCTTGCAGCCGGTCCAACACAGGCCGGGATCCAGATAATCGGCGCGGTTCATGAAGACGGTGCCCGTCTCAATCTGGTCGCCCACGCGGGCCGCGCGATCCAGATCGCGGGTCCAGAGGCTCGCTGTCAGGCCAAACGCGCTGTCATTCATCAGCCGGATGGCCTCATCATCCGTGGACACTTTCATGATGCCCACTACCGGGCCAAAGCTTTCATCCCGCATCACCCGCATGTCATGGGTGACATTGGTCAGGATCTGCGGCGTCAGATATGCGCCGCCATCATCCTCGGGGAAGATGTCGATATGGGCCACCGCACCAGCCTCGACCGCCTCGGCAATCTGCGCCCGTACCTCATCGGCAAAGCGCACATTGGCCATCGGGCCAATGGTGGTCTCAGCGTCCAGCGGATTGCCCAGCTTATAGCCCTTCACGATCTCCACCGCCCTGGCGACGAAGTCGTCATACAGGCTTTCATGCACATAAATCCGCTCGATCCCGCAGCAGCACTGGCCCGCGTTGAACATTGCCCCGTCGATCAGCGTCTCAACCGCCGCCTCCAGATCGGCATCGTCCATCACATAACCCGGATCCTTGCCGCCCAACTCAGTCCCGACGCCGGTAAAGGTGCCCGCCGCCGCGCGCTCCATCGCCTGGCCGCCGCCGACCGAGCCGGTGAAGTTCACGAAGTCGAACGCATTGCCCGCGATCAGATCGTTGGTCACGTCATGGCTCAGAAAGACATTCTGGAACACGTCTTCGGGCACACCCGCTGCATGGAAGGCCTGCGCCATACGCTCGCCCACCAGCAGGGTCTGCGTGGCGTGTTTCAGGATCACCGTATTACCCGCGATCAGCGCCGGGGCCACCGTGTTGATCGCCGTCATGTAGGGGTAGTTCCACGGCGCCACCACAAACACCACCCCATGCGGGATACGCTTGATATAGCGCTTGAATGTCTCATCCTCACCCACCGCGATATCAGCCAATGCGCTTTCGGCAATCCCGGCCATATGGCTTGCGCGCTCGTTGAAGCCGCCGAACTCACCGCCATAGCGCACCGGGCGACCCATCATATGCGCCAACTCGGGCACGATTTCCTCATTCATCGCGCCGACAGCAGCCACACCCGCCATCACAAGATCAATGCGTTCCCGCAAGGGCCGCGCCGCCCAAGCCGCCTGTGCGGCCCGCGCCCGGCCCGCAACCTCAAACGCGGCCTCCCGCGACAACACCTCGCGCTCGGCAAAAACCGACCCATCAATCGGCGAGACACATTGCAACATCTGCCCCATAGTCACTCCATCTCTAAAGAGAGCAGGATCCCTGCTTCATCTGGCCATAAATATCTCGGGAGCCGCCATTGGTGCGCCATTGGTTCGAGCGCCAATGGCGGCGGGGCTGGCCCCTCGCTTTCACCCTCTCAAGCCCGCTCGAACCCGCGGGCAATTTCCCAATCGGTCACCACGCGCTCAAACTCTTCGATCTCAACCTCGGCCGCGCGCGCATAGTGATCGACAACGTCATCTCCCATCGCAGCCCGCAACATCGCCGAGCCATGCAGCGCATCCCGCGCCGCGCGCAGATTGCCCGGGATCATCCCCGTCTCTCCCTGATAGACGTCACCCGTGGTCGGCGGCTGCAACTCCAGCCCTTCTTCGATCCCAGCGATCCCCGCCGCCAGCATCCCAGCCATCGCCAGATAGGGGTTCATATCCGAGCCCGGGATACGGCATTCCACCCGCACCGCCTTGGTGCCGTCACCGCACAGGCGGAACCCGGCGGTGCGGTTGTCCACCGACCAGATGATCCGCGTCGGCGCAAAGGTCCCCTTCATGAACCGCTTGTAGCTGTTGATGTAGGGCGCCATGAAACAGGTGTAATCGGCGGCGTATTTCAAAAGACCCGCCATGTAGCTTTTCATCACATCCGACATGCCGAGCGGATCTTTTTCGTCGAAAAAGATCGGCCGCCCCTCGGACCAGAGCGACTGATGCACGTGGCTGGAACTGCCCACTTTCTCATGATGCCATTTCGGCAGGAAGGTCGCGGCATGCCCATGCTGCCAGGCAATCTCTTTCACCGCGTTCTTGGCGATCGAGTGATACTCGGCCGTGTCCATTGCAGGCGCATATTTGATGTTCAGCTCTTCCTGCCCGGTCTCGGCCTCACCTTTCGTGTTCTCGACCGGTATCCCCGCATCCCACAGATGGTTGCGGATCGGGCGCATCACATGCTCTTCCTTGGTGGTCTGAAGGATGTGATAGTCTTCGTTGTACCCCGAGATCGGCTCAAGGTCGCGAAAGCCTTCCTTGCGGATCTGATCAAAGCTTTTCTCGAACAGGAAAAACTCCAGCTCGGTGGCGCACATCGCGTCATAGCCCATCGCCTTCAGCCGGTTCACCTGACGTTTCAGGATCGAGCGCGGCGCGTGTGGCACTTCTTCATGCGTGTGATGATCCAGCACATCGCACATCACCATCGCCGTGCCTTCCAGCCACGGCACCGGACGCAGCGTGCTCAGATCCGGCTTCATCACATAATCGCCATAGCCTCGCTCCCAACTGGTCGACGCATACCCGTCCGGCGTCCCCATCTCGAGATCCGTCGCCAGCAGATAATTGCAGCAATGCGTCTCTTCCCACGCTCCCGCAACAAAATGACCCGCATGAAACCGCTTGCCCATCAAACGGCCCTGCATGTCAACCAGACAAACCAATACCGTATCAATCTCGCCAGACGAAACCTCAGCCTTCAAATGCTCAAATGTCAG
>NZ_JBQFXC010000027.1:0-1727 GCF_056540645.1 Ruegeria sp. AM5
CAAATCCGCCGCATAATCACAACAACCAGTTGAGCCAGACCCTCTCTTAGTTCAGGCGGCCATCTGTCCCAAAATCCCTGACGACGGACAAATCTGTGCCTGTGCCATCCTATACCCGACAGCTTCTATAACGCGCAGATGGTAGTGAACCCGGTCACTAGCCACATCTAACTTGAGAATTCGGTGCTTTGAGGTTGCAATGACCCCATTCAGGTCGCCGAACTCAGCCAGCAGACGTTTGGCCAATGGCTTAATGTCGATCCTCGGAATTGCTTTGAAAAGTAGCAGCTCTGAAAGCTCATATTCCGGCATTGGATCGTGACCGCCTTTGAGAAAGCGTTGCCGCAGTCGCTCGCGATGCCCCCAATTGTGAGGCCGGTTAGCCCCGTCGTCGTCTTTAATCAGGCCACCACCAGCAGCATTCTTTCGTGAAAGTCGGTCTCGATACACGTATGACGGCGGGTGTGCAGGTTCGGTTATGGCGTTGGGTGGTGGGCTGCGTGCGTACAACTCATCCAATCCCTTCAATTCTTCCTCTGAAAATCCGTTGTGATCGTCATACTTGACCAGCTTGCCGAACCTTTTTCTATCTCAGCCTATTACCTCTTTCAAATTGTCCAGTATTGCCGACTTTTTCATGGTTACCGCTCGATGCACCAGCCCATGGCCCATGCCCACAAGTTGGTTAACGAGTTGTAAAAGCTTATTATTTGTTGCGAACACGTGGTTGAATTCATCATGTTCGTTCGAACTGATGCAGCCAGACTTAGGTGAAGATAAACTCGTCCGTCAAAAGGAGTGTCTTTGTGTAGTGCCGACCGCGAGGCTCAAGTGCTGAAGGGCGCGTGGGAGTGTTAGCGGCTCGGTCAGCAAATCCGATGTGGAGTTTGCGGCGCTTAGGTCTACTGAGCAAGAAAAACACTGCGGCACGCGTGCCGACAAGGTCACTAGGTATCGCGACCAGTTCAGTTCTTGTCCGAGAATGCTGAGCCATTCTCTACTCCAATTGTCTGAGCATGCAGGACAATAACTCAATCGGTATTCGGTCGCAGCAAAATTTCCTGTTGCTAAAAGAATCGGCAAATTGGTGCTCAATGATTGCATCTCAGAAACCTCCTTTGAGCCTTATTTGTTTCCTTCTTGTTCTTTCTTTTTTGGGTATTATGACACCTCAATGGCATCGATATAGGGGCAGAACATGGAAGCGCACACGAAACAATTCAGAAGTCAGAACAGAGGGCGAATGTACGTTTACCAATATGGTAAAAGCACACTTTAGAAAGCAAAGGCCCCGCCTAAGCGGGGCCGTTACAGATAGGTCGAGAACAACACAGCAAGCCGCTCTTTGTTGCGTTGAGACGTAAACGGCGTCCTCTGCATGGCTTCGTGAATTTGCGCCACAAAGCTTAGGTCCAATCTGCCGATGGTACCGCCTCGATTGAGTGCATCGTCGATTTCGAGCTCGTCGATTTCGCTCAAGGTAAGGCGGGGTCCGCTCATGGCCGAGAGTCGTGCAGCTTGGGTTTTATTCGACTAAAGAAGCGTTTAGCGTCCTCTATATGAAAAAAATTGTCCAACTGGCTTTGGTCTCATTCGCTGTGGCCACAGTCACCGGTGCAAAATCCGGGTGTCTGACTGTCCGTCGTCAGGGATTTTGGGACAGATGGCCGCCTGAACTAAGAGAGGGTCTGGCTCAACTGGTTGTTGTGATTATGCGGCGGATTTGC
>NZ_JBQFXC010000028.1:0-1532 GCF_056540645.1 Ruegeria sp. AM5
CTTTGTCCGGATAGTGTTGAAAAAGTCGACGTTGGAACTGCCGATGAGCGATGGCAAAAGCCGCTTGGGATGTTCCTCTCAGCCTGTTGGTTCTGGTTGCGGGGCTAGTTTTGCGAGTTTCCTTAGGTTTTGAGCTGTGGCTGCGAGTTGGAACTGCTCATATGCACCTTTGGGTCCTCGAAGTCGCATCATCGGCACGCCGATGTATCGCTTCAGGTGGGCAAACAGCATCTCGACTTTCCGTCTTTGAATGAACGAGGTCATGTAGGCGTCTGTTTTTCGGATATCGCGGGCGGCGTCGCGTGCTGCTTCGTGGACGGAGCGAAGCACGTTTCGAGCTGGCTGTTTTGGACAGCAATTTGCCTTCAATGGGCATGCGTCGCAGTCGTGCTTTGACGCTCGATATTTGATGAACCCGTCTTTGCCGCCGTTCGGCTTTCGCGGTTTGGAGAAGTTCCGGCGATATGTTCGCAGCTCCTTGTTGCCAGGGCATGAGTAGCTGTCGGTCGCGGGGTCGTAGATGAAGTCTTCGCGTGAGAATGTGCCGTCCGTCCGTTTGGATTTATCCCAGACCGGGATGTGCGGGGCGATGCCGCGTTCTTCGACCAGCCAGCCCAGCATCTCTGCCGATCCGTAGCCTGTATCGCCAACCAACTTGTCTGGCGTCATGTCAAAGCGATCCGTGATGCGGTCGATCATCCGTCGCGCGGCAAAGGCCTCCGCGGTTCGGATCGGTACGGATGGTTCCACATCCACGATGACTGCATTGTCCAAATCCACCATGTAGTTGGTGGAATATGCAAAGAATGCGGCCCCTCCATCGGCGCCTGTCCAGCGCGCCGCAGGGTCCACCGGCGAGATGTATTTGGGGACGACTTTGGTGGACGCGCCGAATGCGGCGTCATCCAGCGTTTCGAGATATTCCTCAACCACGCGGGTGGTCAGTTCGGGGGGCAGACCTTCCTTGCTTTCAATCCCGCGTGTCTGGTTGGCATTCGCCGGGATCAGGCTGGCATCGACACCAAAACTCTCGCCGCCAACCAAACCCTCATCAATACAGCGTCTCAGAACGGTTTCGAAGAGATGTCGGAACAAACCGCTCTCCCGGAAACGCCCATGCCGGTTCTTCGAGAAAGTTGAATGGTCAGGCACCGGGTCAGTCAGGTCGAGCCTGCAAAACCATCTGTACGCCAGATTGACATGCACCTCTTCGCAAAGGCGGCGCTCGGACCTGATGCCTTGGCAGTAGCCCAACAACAGCATCCGGATCATCAACTCAGGGTCAATCGAAGGACGACCATGCGCGCTATAAGACGGTGCCAGAAGCGGTCGAACGTCTGACAGGTCAAGGAAACGATCAATGCCGCGTAGAGAGTGATCGGCAGGAACAAACTCGTCAATCGAGAACTCATAAAACAGCGCACCCTGCGCCACCTGCCTCGGTCCCATCATTGCTAAGTCCTCCACTCTCAAAACGAGTGAATCAGCGCCAGACCAACCAATCAACCGACTTTTTCAACACTATCTCCGCA
>NZ_JBQFXC010000029.1:0-1513 GCF_056540645.1 Ruegeria sp. AM5
TGTCCGTCGTCAGGGATTTTGGGACAGATGGCCGCCTGAACTAAGAGAGGGTCTGGCTCAACTGGTTGTTGTGATTATGCGGCGGATTTGCGGTGAAGCAAGCGCCGGGTTTCGATGATCTTTCGTTTGATCCTTTCTCGTTGTTTTAGAATGGTCTGTCCGCGCCCGAAGTAGACATCGGCCGGTGTTAGGGTTTGCAGGCTCTCGTGATAGCGCCGGTGATTGTAGTGATCGACGAAAGCATCGATCTGCTGCTGAAGGTCACCGGGCAGATAGTAGTTTTCCAATAAGATGCGGTTCTTGAGCGTCTGGTGCCAGCGCTCGATCTTTCCCTGAGTTTGCGGATGGTTTGGCGCCCCTCGAACATGATCGATTTCCTGATCTTCCAGCCATTCGGCAAGCTCACCAGAGATGTAGCTGGACCCGTTGTCGCTGAGCAGACGTGGCTTGTGCAGCACCGTTGCCTGATCACAGCCTGAGGCGTGCAAGGCGAGGTCCAGTGTGTCGGTCACATCCTCGGTCTTCATCGTCGTGCAAAGCTTCCAGGCGATGATGTAGCGGCTGTAATCGTCCAGGATCGTGCTGAGATAGAACCAGCCCCAGCCGATCACCTTGAGATAGGTAAAATCGGTCTGCCAGAGTTGGTTCGGTCGTGTTGTCTTGTCCTGGAACTCGTCGGCCGCCGATAGAACCACATAGGTCGGGCTGGTGATCAGGTCGTAGGATTTCAGGATGCGATAGACCGAAGCCTCTGACACAAAGTACTTTTCTGTGTCAGTGAAGCGAACAGCCAATTCACGCGGGGAAAGCTCACTTTCCTTCAGAGCCAGATCCTTGATCTTCTCGGGCACTGGCGTGGGAATGCGGTTCCAGACCCGTGACGGCGTGGGTCTACGATCTTCAAGCGCCTCGGGGCCGCCGACGAGATATCGGTCGTACCAGCGATAGAAGGTGGTCTTCGGAATGCCCAGCTTCTCCAAAGTGCGCTTGGTCGGCAGATGCGATTGCTCAACCAAGCGGATGACTTCCAGTTTTTCGGATGCGGGATATCTCATTCGTCGTCGTCCCCATCCGCGATCATGCTTTTTTTTGAGCAACCGCAGTTCAAGAGCCTGTTCGGCAACCACCTCCTTCAGGTCACGGGCTTCCCGTCTCAGATCCTTCACTTCGGTGGAAGTTGCCGCGCCGGCCGCGTCGCCGGCCAGACGTTTCTTGCCGGCCTCCAGAAATTCCTTGGACCAGCTGTAATAAAGGCTCTGCGCGATGCCCTCACGACGGCACAGCTCTGCAATGCTGTCCTCGCCTTTTAGGCCGTTCAGCACGATCCTAATCTTCTCTTCTGCGGAATACTGTTTGCGGGTCGCACGGCGAATGTCCTTTATGACCTTCTCACCGTGGCTCTGCTTGGTTCCGGGTTTCTTTCTCATCTCCACTCCTTGGCGGTTACGATGAGCCAGAAACCCTCTCTTATCAAATCGACCTAAACTGTCCCATGGGCGCTGACGTCAGACAA
>NZ_JBQFXC010000030.1:0-1085 GCF_056540645.1 Ruegeria sp. AM5
GCGATCAGCTCGACGGTGAAGCCGACGTTGTCGCCGGGCATAACCATCTCGGTGCCCGCCGCCAGGGTCACGGTGCCGGTCACGTCAGTTGTACGGAAGTAGAACTGCGGACGGTAGTTCGCGAAGAACGGAGTATGACGACCGCCTTCTTCCTTGGTCAGGATGTAGGCTTCGGCTTCGAACTTGGTGTGCGGTGTAACTGAACCCGGCTTACACAGAACCTGGCCACGCTCAACGCCGTCACGGTCGATACCGCGCAGCAGTGCGCCGATGTTGTCGCCCGCTTCACCGCGATCCAGCAGCTTGCGGAACATTTCAACACCGGTACAGGTGGTTTTCTGAGTGTCACGGATGCCGACGATTTCGATCTCGTCGCCAACATTGATCACGCCACGCTCGACACGGCCGGTCACAACAGTACCACGGCCCGAGATCGAGAACACGTCTTCGACCGGCATCAGGAACGGCTTGTCAACTTCACGCTCAGGGGTGTCGATGTAGTCATCAACAGCCGCCATCAGTTCCTTGATCTTCTCTTCGCCGATTTCCGGGTTGTTGCCTTCCATCGCCGCCAGAGCCGAACCTGCGATGATCGGAATATCGTCGCCGGGGTATTCGTAGCTGGACAGCAGTTCGCGAACTTCCATCTCAACCAGTTCCAGCAGCTCTTCGTCGTCAACTTGGTCAACTTTGTTCATGAACACGACCATCTTCGGGATGCCAACCTGGCGGCCCAGCAGGATGTGCTCGCGGGTCTGCGGCATCGGGCCGTCAGCTGCGTTCACAACCAGGATCGCGCCGTCCATCTGGGCGGCACCGGTGATCATGTTCTTGACGTAGTCGGCGTGGCCGGGGCAGTCGACGTGCGCATAGTGGCGGTTGTCGGTCTCGTACTCCACGTGGGCGGTCGAGATGGTGATGCCACGTGCTTTTTCTTCAGGCGCGCCGTCAATCTGGTCATACGCTTTGAAGTCACCGAAATACTTGGTGATTGCTGCGGTCAGCGTGGTCTTGCCGTGGTCAACGTGGCCAATCGTGCCGATGTTGACGTGCGGCTTATTACGCTCAAACTTTTCCTTTGCCAT
>NZ_JBQFXC010000031.1:0-993 GCF_056540645.1 Ruegeria sp. AM5
TTGAAAGAACTGAAGCGGCTTCAGAAAGAGAACGAGCGGTTGAGACGCGCGGTGTCTGATCTGACTCTGGACAAGCTGATCCTGACGGAAGCCGCAAAGGGAAACTTTTGAGCCCCGCTCGTCGTCGTGCCTGCATTGATCATGTCCGCAACCAGCTGAAGGTTTCCGAGAGACGCGCCTGCCGCGTGCTTGGGCAACACCGGTCCACGCAACGGCACATCCCCCAAGGTCGCGCAGACGAAGACCGGCTGGTGGCCGATATGATCGAGCTGACCCGTCAATACGGCCGATATGGCTATCGCAGGATCGCTGCGTTGCTGAGAGAGGCTGGATGGTCCGTCAGTGATGGGCGGGTTGAACGGCTTTGGCGGCGAGAGGGGCTGAAAGTGCCGATGAAACAACCGAAGAAAGGGAGGTTATGGCTTAATGACGGCTCATGCGTTCGGCTACGGCCAGAGTATCGCAATCATGTTTGGTCGTATGACTTCGTCCATTGTCGAACCGACGACGGCAAAGTCTTCCGGACGCTGAACATCCTTGATGAGTACAGTCGGGAATGTTTGGCAATCAGGGTCGAGCGGAAGTTGAACTCGACTGATGTAATCGACGTCCTGACGGATCTGTTCATACTTCGTGGCGCGCCCCGTTTCATACGTTCAGACAATGGGCCAGAATTTGTCGCCCAGGCTGTCCGAGACTGGATTGCTGCTGTCGGCGCCAAGACGGCTTACATCGAACCTGGCAGCCCATGGGAGAACGGATATTGTGAAAGCTTCAATGGCCGGTTCAGGGACGAGCTACTCAACGGCGAAATCTTCTACAACCTACGCGAAGCTCAAATTCTGATCGAGCAATGGAGGAAACACTACAACACAAAACGCCCCCACAGTGCACTGGGCTATCGCCCGCCAGCGCCGGAAACCATCATCCCGATGGATCACAGGCCGATGATGCACTAACAATCAAATTGGACCAGTCAGATGAGGCTGCTCA
>NZ_JBQFXC010000032.1:0-757 GCF_056540645.1 Ruegeria sp. AM5
TTTGCCGAGAGCTTTTGGAGCAGCAGTTATGAGGAACCGGCTGGACAGGCTATTGATCATAACTTGCTGTTCTGTCGAAATCTCGCGCCAGTTGCAGGTCGCTTTGATTTCAAAGTCAGGCGATGGTCACTGTCCCGAATTGGTTTTCGCGATACTGCAAAGCAGATCGACATGTTTGTCCAACCATTCTTCGTTCAGCGCCTCGTGACGTATGAGCTTGCGGAAATAAGGTGCCGCGACAGCTAGTTCTATAAGCTGTTCAACCGGAACATCCGCGGCAATCTCACCTCGGTCTATTGCGGCTGCAAATACTGCTTCAACACTTGCGAACCTGTCTTTCATGAATTCAGTGATCACCAACCGCGCTTCTGCATCGGTGGACGCAGCAGCGACTACCTGAGGTGCAATTTGACCCCATGGTGTGTCATTCAAGGCTCCCATCAGTACGCCGAGTAACCAACGCAGGTCAGATCGCAGCGGGCCATCGGTTTTGGGCGGTATGTTCGGTGGTGTTGCGATGCGCCGGAATGCTGCATCACGCAGACTACGCGCATCTGGCCAGTGCCTGTAAAGTGTACTGCGCGAAATGCCCGTTGCCTTTGAAACTGCGCCATGAGTTACGTGCAGCACGCCTTCATCCATCAGTATCTTTTGCGCCGCATCAAGCGCCGCCTGTCGTGTGGCGATCAGCCTAGGATCTTCTTTCAATCACCCCTCCTATAGAACATTTTGTTGCACAGTAGAACATTTTGTTCTA
>NZ_JBQFXC010000033.1:0-686 GCF_056540645.1 Ruegeria sp. AM5
CGGTCGGAGCCGGATGATCGAGCTGTCCTTGTGGTACAGCCGTTTGCGTTTCTTGTGCCGTTGTGGGAGCTGCAAGCCTTCTTCGCGCCATTGTCCAGCCCCAATTCTATGGGCCAGTTTTGAGCAAGGTTTCTGGAACGGGCGGTCGCATGTTTAGAGCCTGATGGGGTCTGACACGATTGTACTGTCTAAGCCAGGTATTGATGACGATCTGAGCCTGTTTGGTGGTGTGGAACCATTCTGCGTTGAGGACTTCCCGGCGCAGAGTGCCATTGAAGCGCTCGTTGTATCCATTCTCCCAAGGTGATCCCGGGTAGATTTGGATCGGCTTAATGCCCACCTTTCTTAACCAGGTCTGCAGGGCCGTTGCGATGAACTCCGCGCCGTTGTCGGAACGGATGTGTTCGGGCTTCCCGTGCCGCAATAAGAGTGGGTAGAGCGCATCCAGCACGTCTGCGCTGTTCATCTTCGGCTTGACCGCTACGCAGAGCGCCTCACGGGTATACTCATCCAGCACCGTCAGCATCTTGTAGCTCTGTCCGTTGCTCAGCTTGTCGTGGACAAAGTCAATGCTCCAGATGTGATTGGGATGTTGCGGTCGGAGCCGGATGATCGAGCTGTCCTTGTGGTACAGCCGTTTGCGTTTCTTGTGCCGTTGTGGGAGCTGCAAGCCTTCTTCGCGCCAT
>NZ_JBQFXC010000034.1:0-516 GCF_056540645.1 Ruegeria sp. AM5
GCAAAACTCAGGGTGCTTACCCAGCAGCCAAGGCTTTGCTGAGCGCGGTTTATGAAGGCGCTCTGGTCGATTTCGACACCGCCCTGCGGATCGAGGCTCGCTGGTTCACCACTGTGCTGATGAACCCGTCATCTGGAGCAATGATCCGCTCGCTGTTCCTGAACAAAGAGGCGCTGGACAAAGGCGCCGTGCGCCCTGCCGGGATCCCCGATCAGTCGGTCAGGAAAGTCGGTGTTCTGGGTGCAGGCATGATGGGGGCCGGTATCGCGCTGGTCTCGATTCAAGCCGGTATGGAGGTTATCCTGATTGACCGCGATCAGGCTGCCGCGGACAAAGGGAAAGCGTATTCCGAGACCTATCTGGACAAGTCGGTCAAGCGGGGCAAGATCTCAGAAGACAAGAAAGACGTCATGCTGGGCCTGATCACTCCGACACCTGATCTGGAAAAGTTGAAAGGCTGCGATCTGATCATCGAAGCCGTGTTCGAAGACCCCGCCGTCAAAGCCGACATGACCA
>NZ_JBQFXC010000035.1:0-500 GCF_056540645.1 Ruegeria sp. AM5
TCCAGCATCTTGAGGGCGGCATTATTGAAGACATCAAAGTTATCGAGGGCCAGTCTGTTCAGGCGGGGGAAGTGCTGATGACGCTGGACCAAACCTCGGCCGAGGCCAATGAACGAGAACTGTTCATCCGCAAAATCCGCTTGCAAGCCATGTCTGAACGTCTTGAGGCCGAACACAATGAGATGGATCAGTTGGAGTTTTCCGCCGAGTTGCTTTCAGCCACTGACGATGTCGAAGTCATGACCATTCTTGATGGCCAGCAGATCAGCTTCGAAGTATCCCGCAAAACCCTGCTGAATGATATCGCATTGTTGGAACGCAACATGGAGGCCCTCAGGATCAGGTCCAGCGGGTTCGAGGCGCAACTGGACAGTATGAAACGTCGCGCGGAAATCCTGCAGGAAGAATTTGAAACCAAAAAGGCGCTGTTTGACAAAGGCTTGGTTCGCAAGGGGGATCTGAACACGATCCGCCGCGTGCAGGCTGAGGCGGAGGGACAG